>JBKQQS010000135.1:0-97377 GCA_052144215.1 Rhodomicrobium sp. | reverse complement strand
GCAAGCAAAAAGGCAAGGCCGAGACCATCCTCTTCAACCCGTCGGGCCCCCAATCGCGTTTGCTTGCAACGCGATGGGAGAAGGGACGCCCGAACATGGCGCTGTGCGAGCAACATCGTCCCCTCTCTCGCCGCATCCGCTTGCGGATGCGGCCGCCATAAGTTGCAATCTCGCCAAGGCGAGATTGCTGGGAGAGGGACAGGGCTTGAACGCCCGGCTTGGCCGGATCTTCAACGGGGAGGACTTAAGTTGGCGTGTATGCGCGCAGGCGCGGCCGGGAATGACGGCTGCGAGCCTCCGGCGAAGCGCCGCTTCGATTTCTTCACACGTTCGAAGACGGGAATCCAGCAATCGCAGCGGTAAGGGCCGGCGAGATCGAAGGCCCGGACGATCGACGATCCGAGTAAGAGCGTTAGCACTATAACTTTTTTATTTTTTTGAGCTTCGTGGCACGTGGATAATATACGGAGCTTCATCCTACTACGGAGGCGCCCCTCAGCGCGCTTGGAACGCTGTTACCGCTGGAAAGTTGGGGGTTCGAACAGGGAGATATTCAGTGGGCTGCGGTACGGTTCTTGTTGCCGGCGGCGACGCGGCCACCCGCGCTACCGTCAATGAAGCCCTCGCGCGGGCCGGCTTCAGCGCGCGCGGGACGGGCAAAGCCGCAACGCTATGGGATTGGATCCGTCAGGGCGAGGGCGATGTGATCATCGCCGGGGCGATCGTGCCCGGTGAAAATACGTTCGATCTTATTTCGCGCATCAAACAGATCAGGCCAGAACTTCCAATCATCGTCATGAGTGCGCAAAACACATTCATGACAGCCCTCAGGGCTGCGGAACGCGGCGCTTACGATTATTTCCCGAAGCCCTTCGACATCAAGAGGCTGGTCTCGGTTGTGGGGGGCGCTTTGCGAAAGCCGGAGCTCGCTAACCCCTCGATGAATGCGGACGCCGGCAGCGACACCCACTCACTCGTCGGGCGCTCCACCCCTATGCAGGAAGTGTATCGCGTGGTGACGCGCCTAACGCACACGGATTTGAGGGTTCTAATCACGGGAGAGTCGGGCACCGGCAAAGAGCTCGTTGCGCGGGCGCTGCACGATTACGGCCAGCGCAGAAAGGGACCGTTCATCGCCATCAACATGGCTGCCCTTCCGCGCGAGCTAATCGAGTCCGAGCTTTTCGGCCATGAGAAGGGTGCCTTCACGGGCGCCGCTGCGCGCTCGGCTGGGCGCTTCCAGCAAGCGGACGGCGGAACGCTGTTTCTCGACGAGATCGGCGATATGCCGATGGAGGCGCAAACGCGGCTCCTTCGGGTGCTGCAGGAGGGCGAGTTTACGGCAGTTGGCGGCCGCGTTCCGATCAAAACGGACGTGCGCATCGTCGCGGCGACGAACAAAAGCCTCGAAAATCAGATCTCGCGTGGGCTTTTCCGCGAGGACCTTTATTACCGGCTGAATGTCGTTCCCCTCCGGATGCCTCCGCTGCGCGAGCGCCTTGAGGACGTTCCGGATCTTGTCCGTCATTTTCTGAAGCTCGCCGGGAAAAGCGGGCTGCCCTCGAAATCCCTGACCCAGGATGCGTTCGACCGGCTGAAGCGCCACGGCTGGCCCGGCAATGTGCGCGAGCTTGAAAACCTCGTCCGCCGGCTGAGCGCGCTCTACCCGCATGAAATCATTTCCGCGGACATCGTCGATCGCGAACTGGCGACGCAGCCGGAGGGTTCGCCTGAGACGTTTCCGGGGGACACGGTCAAGCTCAATGAATGGATGAAGGCGTACCTATCCGGCTATTTCGGAACTTTCGGCGGCCAGCTTCCGCCGCCGGGGCTCTATGACCGGATCATGCGGAATGTCGAAGTTCCACTTGTCGCGGCGGCGCTGTCGGCCACGCACGGCAATCAAGTCAAGGCGGCGCAACTTTTGGGGCTTAACCGGAATACCCTGCGAAAGAAGATCCGCGGGCAAAAGACAACCTCAGTCTCTCCCTCCTAAGGCGGACTGCGGGGTTCCATAGAGTTGAAACGAGACTCATGCCCCGTGTGCTGCGCCTAGCCTTGAACAACGAGCTGCGCCTGCCGCCCTCGAGCGAGCAGGCGCCGCATCGAGTGAAGCCTTTGGCTCATCGGTTTCTCTATTAGAAAATAAAGCAGCGAACTCAGTGGAATTGTTAATACAGCTAGAAAAGCGATATAAGCGGTTCTGCCCACGCCAAGCCGGAGTAAAATGCCTTGCAAAAGGGCTATTACCAGCACGTGCCATAGGTAAATCGAGTACGAAGCGTTGCCCAAAACTTTTAACACGGGAATAGAGACCGGAAGGCGGGTGCGCTCGGCGAAAACGCTGCCCGCTACAACCATGAATGCCGGCACACCCCAGCGAATGATGCGAGGCAGTTGCGGTAGCGCGAGGTCGGCCAAGACGAACAGCACCAGCCCCGCGATAAGCAAAGCCAGCGCCAGCCATAAAGGCAGCCGCAGATTACCCATCCAGAGCCTTGCCAAGATCGTGCCCGCGATAAACTCGATCAAGATGGGATCGGCCAGGAAGCGCGTTAAGTTATCTTGCAGAACCGGCCGCAGCAGCACAAGCCCAGTCAAGACGCCACTTATAACCCAAAGACGCACGGTTTCGCGCATCAGTAAACCCATTGCGAAAACGAGCTAAAACAGCATTTCAAAACTGAGGGTCCAGCCCTGGAGAATAATGAGCTGCATCTGGCCATGTTGTTCTACTGGCAAAAACAACAATGAAAGTGCAAGGTCCACCGTGTTGAAATGGTGCGTGGACAGGAAGTTCGGCTTCCAAATAACGGCAACCGATGTGGCGAGTGTTACGATCCAGTAGAGAGGTACGATGCGGATGATCCTTCGCATCATAAAATCCTGCGGGGTAAACTCTTTGCCGGCAGTTGTCACCCACATGATAAAACCGCTTATCACGAAGAAGATGTCGACACCGGCAGCGGCGGTCTTTAGCGGTCCGTCGAATCCCACACTCAGATGATTGAACACGACGGCGCTTGCGGCTAACCCGCGCAAATATTGAATACTGATCACTTCGCGCATGAAAAGCCCTCATCCGCGGGATTAGGTTTTATGTTTTGCTCCTGACGCCAATCTCGCTTTCGCTCAAATCGCATAGAAGCCGAATTCTTGGCAATGCCAAACCACAGCTAGGGTGAACGAAGCGGCATAAGCCCCACAGCGCCGTGTGCGAGCCCCTATTCTTGCGCCTGCTTGATAAGGCGATGATCTTGTCGCGCAGCGCGATCCAAAGGTGCCCGGGCTGATCTGGTTAATTGGGTTTTTTACAATCTTCCACCAAGCTCCACTGGGGAGCTATTCCCTATCATGGCGCCTCAAAAGAGCGTTGTTGAAGCGAGTGCCGTACTTATGGTCTTGTATGGTCTTCGCGGACAGCGTGCCGGACCGCGCCGGCAAGCCGACGCATGGATGTGCATCGCCGGGAAAGACCATGACACCTATTAAAGTGCCGCTCGATTCGAGGTTGCGCCTGTTGAGCTACGCAGACGAAAGCGGCGCGCCGCGCCTCGGCTTTGCGAGGCCGGACGGGCATGTGGTGGATATTGCGGAAGCCGCCCAACAGGCGAAGGTTCATCTCGGCTTCGATGGCACCTCGATTCTGGCGCTGATCGCTGCCGGGCCGGCCGGCCTCGCCGAAGTGCGGGAGCTCGCGGAGGAGGATATCCACACCGGCATCAAGCTGGAGAACATCAAGCTGCTGCCTCCAATACCAAAACTCACCCGCAACATCACTTGCGTCGGCTGGAATTACCTCGAGCATTTCGCGGAAGGCGCGCACATGCGCAATCCGGCGCAAAAGCTGCCGGATCATCCGGTGTTCTTTACGAAAGCCACCGGCGCGCTCAACGGCCCCTTCGATCCGATCCCCTACGATCCCGCTATCTCGAAAGAAATCGATTGGGAGGTGGAGCTGGCGGCGATCATCGGCAAGCGGGGGCGCAACATCGCGGAGGCAGAAGCCGATGACCACATTTTCGGCTACACGGTCTTGAACGATACCACTGCGCGCGACATTCAAAAGAGCTGGCACGGCGGCCAGTGGTTCAAGGGCAAGAGCCTCGACGGGCACGCGCCGATGGGGCCATGGATCGTGCCCGCGGGCGACCTCGACCGCGATAATCTGCGCCTGATCTGCCGCGTGAACGGCGCCGTGAAGCAGGACGGCACTACGAAGGACATGTATTTCAAGGTGCCACGCATTATCGCGGAGCTGTCGCGCGGGCTGACGCTCGAGCCTGGCGACGTCATCGCGACGGGAACGCCCCCAGGCGTTGGCATGGGCCGGAAGCCGCCCGAATATCTGAGGCCCGGCGATGCGATGGAATCGGAGATCGTGGAAATCGGCACGATGCGCAATACGATCCACGCGGTTTAGAGCGGCAAAAGGCGCCATGCTTGGCGCACAAAAAAGCGAGGCGCGAATATCGCGCCTCGCACCCCGCTATTTAGAATAACCGGAAGATTACTTGCCCTTCGCCTTAGACTTCGGCGCCGCTTTCGCGGGAGCCGCGGCTGCAGGTTTCGCTGCTGCCTTCGTCGCAGGTTTGGGAGCTGCTGCTGCTGGTTTCTTTGCTGCTGCCATGGTGTTGCCCCTAGCATTTCATTATTGACACACTCATCGAGGCCAGATTCGTTTTCCCTAAACAATTGGCGGCACGGACTTTCCACAGCTTAGTGACGATAGAAGCGGGCAGAGCGACCGTGAGCGGGCAACGCAGGCAAGCGCGGTCTGCGGCGGGTGGCCGGACGAAGCGATTGGCTTGAAAAGGTTGCGAAGAGTTATCCGGGCTCATCCAAGAATACGTATCGAACGCCTCATGAATTACCATGATAAACTTCGCTTCGAAATAAACTGCAACACCGTCAAGCGCGCTTAGACTTGCGTCAACTCAACTGGCGCCGTAACTAACGATTACTTGAGCGCCGCCAAGACCTCCTCCAGGACCGCGTCGAGGTCTTCGCCCGCCGCTTCAATGGCTTTGCCGGAGCCGGTATTGAGAAGCGAGGCCCGGACATCGGCGTCCGGGTAGATTCGCTGCAGGGCGAGGCGGTAGCAGGCGAGCTGCGCGAGATGGGCGCGGCGCATATCGGCCGGGAGCGCGCCCGATTTGTAGTCGACGACGGCCGCACCGCCCTCGCTTAAGTGAATGCGGTCGGCTTGCCCCAAAACGCTGGCGATGCGCTCTCCTTCGGCGTCCTCAATCGTCACCCCGAGACCTGCCTCTGACAGAGGATTCGCCTCAAGCTGCGCCAGGGCTCCGGCCGGCAGAAGAGCCAGCGCGTCCGTAACCGCGTCCTGCCTTTGCTGAGCGCTAAGCTCGCCTGAGAAGGCCGACGCAATAAGCTGCGCCGCGTGCGGCCGCAGCTCCTCGGTAAGCGCAGGCAAAATTTCCAAAAGCCGGTGGATCAGTGTTCCCCGTGTTTGAGCCGTTTTCCGATCGGTTTCCGGCAGATGCCGGGATGGGGCCACCCCGGCGCCCCAGTTTTGCATGAGCCGGGAAGGCGACAAGCTTATGAGCGGCCGCTCCTGCGGCGCGGGCGCGGCGAGCCACGCCGGCAGGCCGGCTCCGGCCGGTTTGGCCGCGCGGCGCGGGGGCGCCCGGAACCCGCGCGCCGGACCGGTCCGCCAAACCGTCCGTCCCTGAAAGTCTCGTCCTTCCTGAAGCACTGGCGCGAGAGCAGTCTGAATCGTCTCGTACCAGCTTCCTGCCGGCAGGGAGCCGTTGTGAAAGCCCCCAATATAAAGGCGGTCGCGCGCGCGCGTCATCGCCACGTAAAGAAGCCGCCCCAGCTCGCGCTGCTCGCCGGCCTTGATCTCGTCCTTCGCATCCACGATGGGCTGCAACCCACCGGTGCCTTTGACAGCCCAAACTGGAATCTTGGGTGCGTCCGAATTATCGTCCAAAAAGAAAAGCGGAGCAGACGCGGCGCCCTTATTGCCGCACGTATCGGCCAGGATGACGATGTTGGCTTCGAGGCCCTTGGCGCCGTGTACGGTCATGATCCGGACCTCGCGCGCCGCCTGGTCCGTCTCGCGCTTCACCTCGGATGCGCTTTTCCTCGCAAAAGCCACGAATTCGCCAAGGCTAGCCAAGGGCCGCGCGCTGAACGCCTCGGCAAGCGCGAGAAACTCGTCGATGGCGTCGAAGCATTCGGCCCCAAGCCTTGCGCCGAAGGCTTCGCGTCCCTTCTCCGCTTCCAAAATATGGGCGAAAAAATCGAAGGGGCTCACCTTTCTCGTCAATTCCCGCCATTCGCTCAGCTTCTCTACTGCTGGGCGATAATCCGGATCGCGCTGCAAAGACTGCCAGAGCGAGCCTTCGCGGCCATAAGCCAGCTTGAAAAGGTCGTCCTCGCTAGCCCCGAGCAGCGGGCCTTTCAGCACCGTGGCGAGCACCAGATCGTCCTCGGGCTGAAGCAGCGCATCGGCGAGCGCGAGCAGGTCCATGACGGCCAGCTCGTCGATCAGCGCAATGCGGTCCGTGCCGGCGACTGGAATGCCCTCAAGTTTCAGCGCGGCCTGGATGAGTTTCGCCAAGGGCTCGCGTTTGCGCAGCAAAATCAGTATATCGCCCGGCTCGATGGCGCGGCCGCAGGAGGCAAGACTGTCTTCGCTGACGAGCCAATGCTTGATTTGCGCGGCGATGCGTGCCGCCAGCGCTTCGGCGGGCTTGGCCACGGGAGCCGCTGACGCATCGGGTTCCCATACGCTGCCTTTGTCTTCCTTTTCGCCCCGCTCCGGCTGCCAAAGCTCGACCAGCCCCCCGGCATCGCGGCGGTACGCCAAATGCCGGATCTGGCCCTGTTGCAGGCCCGGCAGCGCCGCCGAGACATGATCGACCGCGGCGAGGATCGGTCCCAGCGTGCGGAACGACAGATCGAGATCGGCTTCACACCACGAATACCCGGCTTCGCGGATCGTTTTCTCGTAAAGCACGCCGAAAGCCTGAAGCAGCTCGGGCTTCGCGCCTTGAAAACCGTAGATGGATTGTTTCTCGTCGCCTACCGCGAACAGGGTCGGCACGCAATCGCGGGCGCCTGCGCCGGTGAAGAAGTCCGAAGTTAGCCGTTCAACGATCATCCATTGCCCGGGGTTCGTGTCCTGCGCCTCGTCGACGAGGATGTGGTCGATGCGCGCATCGAGCTCGTAAAGCACCCATTCGGCCGCCTCCTGCCGGGTGAGAAGGCTCGAAGTCTTGCCGATGAGATCGTCGAAGTCGAGCGCGGCGCGTGCGCGCTTGGCGGCCTCGTAGCGCTCGAAAATCGCTTCGGTCAGGCGCAGGAGAGCGATGCTGGCCTCGACCAGCTTGAGGCCGCAAATCTTGTCATCGAGAGCGAGGAAGGCATGCTGAGCCTGGGCGAGCCGTTCGTGCAGCGCTTCTGCGCGTTTCCTGACAGCGGCCGACATCAACGATTTTCGCGGCTCGCCGCTCTTGGTGGTAAAGGCGGCCTTCAGCGCGGCGCATATCGCCTCGTTGCCGGCTGCCCGGCGCACAGCCTCGAAGCGGGCCGCGCCATCGCAATCGGTTTTCGTGCCGCCTGAGAGTGCGGCAACAGCTTCACTCAGCAGGCTCGCATCGGCGAGCGCGGCAGAGCGCGCGATAAGGCCTTCTCTTGCATCCTTCTGCGCGAGATTGAAAAGCCGGCGCAGCCTCGCCTCGATGGCGTGAAGCGGACGCTCTTCAACCGTGACGCTCAAGAGTTGCGCAATCTCCAAGCGCTTGGCCAGCATGGCTTGCAGCACGCGCGCAAACTCGCCCTCGCCCGCGTGGGCGGCTACGCATTCAAGCGCCTCGCGCAAATCGGGCGATGCGAAAGCGCTCGCGGAAGCTTCCTGCAGGGCATCGCGCGCCTCTTCCTCGGTCAGCACGGAAAAACCTGGCGGAACGTTCGCCTCGAAGCTATAGCGGCGCAGTACCCGCTCGCAAAAGCTATGCATCGTCATGATGGCAAGCCCGCCCGGCGCATCGATGGCGGTCGCGAAAAGGCAGCGCGCGAGCGCGATCTCGGCTTCGGCGGGAGCGCGCGCCAGAAGCTTGGCCAGCTTCGTTTCGAGGTCTGCATCGGAACAGGTGGCCCATTCGCCGAGCTTAGCCAATACGCGCGCTTGCATCTCCGCGGCCGCGTTTTTCGTGAAGGTCAGGCAGAGGATCGAGCGCGGATTCGCTCCCGAAAGCAGGAGCCGCAATATTCGCTGCACGAGCACATAGGTCTTGCCGGTGCCCGCATTTGCGCGAAGCCAGGCGGAGAGGCCCGGATCGGCGGCGCGCAGCTGTTTTTCCTCGGCGGCGGCAAGCAGCAGCGCTTGGTCCGGCAAAATCTCAGTCATCGCCCGCCTCGCTATCGTCTGCCTCTACCGACCATTCCCGGACGCGGGCGAGGTGCGCATAAGGATCGTTTTCGCTTTTGTCGCGGAAGATTGCGCGCGTTTCGTATGTGTAAGCCGTTGCCTCGTCATCGAAGCGCGCAATGCGTTGCCGCGTCCCGGTATAGGCGGCGTCTATGGCTTCAGCGCACGGCACTTTCAGCGCGACGATACCGCCGGGCGGCTCGCCGCCTGTCGCCACGATATAGGAAAGCTCCGCCTCCGGACTGGCTGGAATCCCCGCGAATGCGCCCTCTCTCGCAAGCAAGCCTTCGAGTGCAAGCTGCGGGGCGCCGCGCGCGGCGGAAACCCTCGCCGTATTGGCGCTGGTCTTGAAATCGTAAATGCGCAAAGTGCCATCCCCGAGCCGGTCGATCCGGTCGGCGCGCGCTGTGATTTCAAATGGCCCGGCCGGCGCTGGGAACCGAAGCTTGCCGCCAACCTCGCTCTTGAGGATCTCGACGCCGGCGCGCCTTTCGCTTTCAGTGTCAGCGAACCACTGCGCAAACCTTGCAAATCGCGGCCTCCAGAATGGCGCGTTTTCGAGATTGAAGCCCAAATCTTCCGCTGCCCTGTCGAGCTTGCGCAACAGCTCGTCCGCGGCATTCTTAGGCAACGCCCCCGGATAGGCTTGGAAGAAACCGTGCAAAGCGGCGTGATAAAGAATGCCCTTATCGCGCGCGCCGGCGGTCTCATCGAGGCGGCGGAGCGGCTCGAGGCCTAGAATATGGCGCGCGTAGATGGCGTAAGGGTTGGCGAACCAGGTCTCTATGGCGGTGACGCTCAGGCGGCGCGGGCGCGCGGCAAGAGGAGGCCGGGGCTGCGGTTTGGCAATCGGCGCGGCTATTTTGGGTGCCCGCCGAGCGGCTGCCCAACCCGCCCACGGCTGCTCAGGGTGCAAAGCTTGGCTTTGCCCCGCTCCGGCTGCGAGCGCCTCGATGCGTGAGATCCACCGGCTCGGCCGGGCGAGGCTGCCGTTCTCTTTCTTGGACCGCGTGAGGAAGACGCGCGGCGCCGAAGCCGCAAGGGCAGCGAAGTCGTGGGCCGCTTGGCCTATGCGGCGCTCGGCCGGCGGCAAGCCCACAAAGGCGCGGTCCGGCCGGCTAAGCCAGGGGTCGGGTCCGGGCGTCTGCGGCCAGCAACCCTCATTGAGGCCGCCGAGGATAACCACATCTGCGGTCAGGAGGCGCGCGTCGAACGGCTTCCACAAGAAAAGGCGCGGATGAGGACTTTCCAGCGATATCGTACGCTTTGCCAAAGCGGCTTGCGCGAAAAAGCCGGCGTAATCGGCAAGGTCGAGTGTGAAGGACCGCGCAGCGGCTTGCTCAAGGCCGCTGAGCGCGGAGCTTTCTTGGCCGGCAAGACCGAGGGTGGCGAGATTGGCTAGGACCGCTCGGTGCGCTGCAATCCATTCCGGTAGCGCAATGCGCCTTTCAGCCCGCCCGGCAAGCGGCGACAGCGCCTCGATAGCCTGAGTTGCAAAGGCGCGGGCGGCGTCCCATTCGGACGCGGCAATCCGCTTCATGGCCGGATGGCGGGCCTCACCCGATGAGATGGCATGCTCGGCGCGCGACAGCGCCGCCGGTATGCCGGTAAGCGAGGAGGGCCGCCACATCTGCCGCAAAACGCCGATGTCGATGATTTCAGCGATGCGAAAGACCCGCGCCGAAGCCTCGGCCTGAGTATGCCTCAGCAGCTCCGCAAAGTCTTCGGGTTTACCGCTCGCCGCACAGGCCACAGCGCGGGCCGCCAAAGCATTACCGCTCCCGGCGTCAACGGGCGCGGTGTCAAGCCCCCATTGGGCGAGCGCGTGCTGGACGCGATTAAGGAGGCTTTCGCTTGGCGTAACGAGGGCGGCGGTTTGGCTTTGCGTTTCCAGGCTTTCGCGCAGGATGAGCGCTATCGCCGCCGCCTCGTCCTGGATGGTCCCGGCCTCGATCACCGATAGACCGGGCGCAGGGCTCGCCCCATGCTCCTTGAGAGTCCGGATGAACGGCGCCCATTCCGCGGTCGCAGGCGCCGGCCGCAACGCCTCGCTGAGGAATTTTGCGCGGCGGGATGCATCCTCCAAGTCCCCCCTCACTCCAGCCCTTTCCCAGCAAGCTCGGCTTGACGAGCTTGCCACTTTCTCTTTCGCACCCGCGAGCGGGTGCGGACGGGGAGAGGGGGAAGGAGCTGCGGCGCTCTCCCCGTGCTGGAGGACGGTTCTGGCGTCCCTTCTCCCCTTGGGGAGAAGGACAGGATGAGGAGGGCTTCCCTCCAAGTCCGCTTCCATCGCCGGAAGCGCGCGGATATCCTCCCGGCGGATATTCAACCGCGCCAAGAGCTGCTGGAGCCCGTGCTGCGGATGCTCGGGATGCGCCCCCGCCGCGGCCCAGCTTTCACCAGCACTGTCATCGAGTCCATAAAGCACGATCGCCGATTGAGGCCGGCCGAGCGCCGCTTCCATCAGCCCGACGGTTGCGGCAACGCTACCGGTCGAACCGGCGACCATGACCGGCGCATCGCTCTGCCGGATGAACCCGGCCTCGATGGCCATCAGGCGGTTGCGCCGCTCCTCGCGATCGAGCTTGCCGGACTTCGCCTTGTGCGCCTGCCAGCCCCGCAAAACGCTGCGCAAAAGCTGCAACGAGAGCTGCTCGCTGCCCGATGAGCGCGCACTGTCGAGCAAAGCGACGCGCGAGAGATCGGCGCCTTCGGTATGCGCCTCGCCGATGAGGGCGGCAATTTGCCCGGCGATGGTGAACGCGCTCGCAGCGGGGACGCCCATGAAAACCGGCTCGTGCATGAGCCTCGCGCCTTGCAAGGATCGCGATGCCTGTACCACCAGCGCGGCGAGTTGCACCTGGCGCTCAAGCTCGTCGAAAGCCGGCGGAACAGATAGCGCAGTCTCCAAAAGATCGAGCGCTGCCGGCGCGGACGTCATGCGCGCACCGTAAGCCGCGAATAGGTCCAGGGGATCGGCATCTCCGAGGACGCGAATCCGCGGAAGGAATGTGGCGCCGTTCGGCGCAAGAGCGAGAAACGCAAGCTTCAGCGGTTCGACCGATGCAAGCGTAGGAAGATAGATCGTGAGCTGCGGCAGCTCGTGAGGCAAAGGTGCGCCGCGGTCCCAGATCGAGCCGCTAAGAACCGCCACCGCCAGATTGGGAATGAAGGGTGAGTATGCGGGGCATTTCAAAACAACCCCTTGGGAAGTCCCGGAGGACATAGATTTAAGCCCGGCGCCGCTGCCCTTCATTCAGATGGCTCTCCGCCTCGATCAGCGCTTGCGGCGTGCCCACGTGCATCCACGTCCCCTCGAGCGCCACACCAAATAGACCGTTCTCAGCAATTGCCCGGTCGAAGATCCTATTAAGCGAAAAAGTCCGCTCGGCTATGCCTTCGAAAAGCTGCGGCTTCAGGATCGACACACCGGCGAATACATAAGGCGCTTCCTCGCCAGCACCCCGCCGCCTCAGACGGCCGGACGCATCGAGGTGAAAATCGCCGCGGCCATCGTAACCAATGCTTGAGTCGCCATGGGCCAGCAAGAGAAGTGCCGGCATGCTCCGCGGCGTCCAGGCCTCCATCAACAAGGTTAGATTGGAGCGTGCCCCTTCGCTCCAAACGGAGTCCGAGTTGTGGACCATGAAGGGACGGCCTTCAAAATGCGCAAGTGCCTTGAGCACGCCGCCGCCCGTCTCCAGAATCCCCTCGCGCTCATCGGAGACGATGATTTTGGGCGCCACGCGGGTTTTGAGATGCTCTTCGATCTGATCCGCAAAATGATGGACGTTCACCACGGCTCGCTCAATGCCCGCCTCTGCCAGCCGGTCGAGGACGCGGTCGAGCAGCGTTCGCCCTGCGAGCGTAACGAGCGGCTTCGGGATGCGATCGGTCAGCGGCCGCATGCGCGTGCCAAGCCCCGCAGCCAGCACCATCGCGGTCTCGATCTGAGCCATCCCGGCCTCTCCTCTACCTCACTGCGCCTTGCTGCAGCCCGGTAGCGGCTAACCGGTGCAGATTGGCTTCATACCACGCGTCGAGCGGCTTGAGATCGGGATGAGCGAGGTTGCGGGATAAATAGCGCGCGATGCGTGGCAAATGTGCCAGATAGCCGTGCTTGCCGTCGCGAAGCGAGAGCCTTGCGAAAATGCCGATGATCTTGGTGTTCCGTTGCGCGCCAAGGATTGCGTAGGCTTTGTTGAAGGCGGCGCGGCCGAAGCCGGGATCGGCGGCCGCCGCGCCCTCGCAATAGCGCTCGAACAGCGCGCGCTCGCTTTCCTCAGGCACCTCAAGGCGCGCATCTTGCAAGAGCGAGACGAGATCGTAGGCCGGATGCCCCCAAACCGCATCTTGGAAATCGATCGCGCCGAGGCGCGCGAGCCCGCTGCGGCGCTCGCAAATGAGCAGGTTCGGGGAGTGGTAGTCGCGCAAAGTCAGGCCCTTTGGCTGGCGGCCGAGCCAATCGAGGAAGGGCGACCAAGCCTCGAAAAACGAGGCCGTCAGCTCTGCTGCGGCTGCGCGGCCTGTCAGCAATTTGAAATACCATTGCAAAACGAGGTCCAGCTCGACCTCGAGCGCTTCGCGGTCATAGTCCGGTACGCGGTAATCCTTGCCGCTGGAGGACGGCAGGATTTGCGGCGGCTTCGAAGCGCGAAGTGCGAGCAAGCCATCGGTCGCGAGCGCATAGAGCGGTTCGAGGGGCTCGCCCGCCGCGATAAGCTGCCCGAAAACGCTGTCGCCCAAATCCTCGACAAGATAGAGGCCCGCGCGCAAGTCGCTCGCGAGCACGGCCGGCGCGCTGATGCCTGCTTGACCTCGCAGCCATTCGGAAATGGCGATGAAGGAGCTGCCCTCGCGTGCGAGATGGGCGATCTCGCAATAAGGGCGGCCGTTGCGGATGGGCGGGCCGTCGGTTTGCGGCGGCCAATCCATCAGCATGGCGGTTTCAGAACCGCGCGCGAGCCGCGAGAACAGCCGCGCCGACGCGTCGCCTTTGACCGCGGTGCATCGCGCATCGGGCCAGCCGGCCCGCGCGAGAAAGGCTTCGGCCTCCTCAAAGCGCGCCAACTTCTTTTGCCACGCCCCAAAGCCTGTAAGCGAAACGCGCCGTGCGCTTCCATCCCCCTCGATGCGCACCTCCAGCCTGTCGGCCGGCAGCGCCGTCTGCACCGCCTCGGGCCACTCGGCGAGCACGATGCTTTCCGCGCACATATCGCGGAAGCCGATCTCTTCCTCCTCTAAGGCGCCAAGCCTATAAAAATCGCAATGATTGATCGTGCGGCCCGGCACGGCATAGCTATGCACAAGGCCATAGGTCGGGCTTGTAATTGCGTCGGCGACGCCGAGCGCCGGCAGGAGCCCTTGCGCAAACGTGGTTTTGCCCGCGCCGAGCTCGCCATAAAGCGCGATGAAATCGGCCGCCGAGACGAATGCCGCAAGCCGGCTCGCCAGCGCCTTCATCGCCTCGGGAGTTTGTATGTCCCACACAGCCCCGCCTCCGAAACCGTCATCGCCAGACACAAGCAAGGCTTGCCCGGCTTGACAAGAGATGTGGGCGGTATTGGCTAAATTCCGCGGAATTGTGACGAAATGCTTATGATGGGGGCGGCCGGTTCCCGCGAATCGCGAGAAGCAGGGGTGTTCCGTAACTTTTCTACAAACGCGGGTTGCTGGCTTGCCCGGCTTCGCCGGCGTATGGCGCGATAGGCGGATTGCGGACTTATCGAGCACTGATCGCAAAGTCTCTTGTAAGGGGTCGAGCAGACCACCACCTCCCGCGCCGTGGCTTTAGATGCATGCAAGCCTAAGCGGCATCTCGCAATGCGCTCACAAAAGTTGACAAGTAGAATCACCACCTCGACAAAAATCAGTGGTTGCCGCGGGTCAGGCACCGGTACAGGACATAGACCATGCACCGTAGCTTTGGAGTTTTTACAACCGACGGTATTTTTTCGACCGAGAACCTCTCGAAAATGTACCTGCCGCTCTCCGAACTTGTGAAGGGAGTCGAGAGCCATGTGCGAGGGTGCATTGCCTCAGGCCTACCGATTGGCATGCCCAGCAACATCAGCCATGACGAATGCCGTCCATTTGGTTGGGCCCGCGCCACGGGGGTGCTTCTATGCAAGGATATGGGGCGGCAGCTGGGCATAATCCTAACTCCCGAGACAGAGGCGGATCGAGCGCAGATTGAGGCGCTCCTGGCAGACTTTTACTTCCATCATCATCGAGAGGAAGTAACTCCTTACACAGAAGAGCTCAAGGCACGGCTAGGCGGCTTCGTCAAGGAGGGTCTTGGCTTTGTCAGGCTCGAGGCAGCCGCTTGCGCTCAGCCAGGCCTAGCCGCCGCTGCATACCCGGAGTTCTTCGAGGCGGGAAGCAACCTGGTCGATAAAGACGGGTTGGTCGATTACGCGGCCCTACTTGCCCGGACGAAGAAGCTCTTACCTGGCGTGTTCCACGAACCCAAACGCGATTTGGTGCTTTTCGCCCACTGTTTTTTCCGGCGAAGTCTGTCTCATAGAAATAGCCTCAACCCTTACGCCCTTGAGAGCTTTGACAGGATCGCAACCACCTCACCCGGCGTGACGGCGCGTCTTCGGCTCGATCCAGACCTAGTAGGCCATCCTGCAAGTGCACGCTCCTTTATCGAGCTGGAATACTGGCGCGGGCCGCACTTCGACGACAACATCGCTGCAATCCGGAGCGGGGTCACCGAGCACAAGGCTGAGGGCCGCGCCCGGTTCTTCTCGGGCGTCGACAAAACCCAAATCTGGTGGAAGGCTCCCGAGGAGCGACGGGCCTCGGATAACAATCCACACGAAGTCCGGACCTTCGAAATTGAGGAGTTGATCGATGATGCCAGCGGTGGGCTTGGCGCCAAGCACTTCGGCTGTCGCTATGCGCACGCGGAGTACGATGTTGCGAAGGGAGTCATCTCTCACTTTGACGGGGCCATTCGGGCCTACGAAGAGGAGCCCTATCTTGCGCGAATTGACATGGCGATTGACCGCGCCGGTAAGCACGCGGACTACACGAAACTCTTTCGCATCGATGGCGAGCTGCCGACGCGCGACTGGAAGCGGCTTCTCTGTGACTTCTTTCGTGGTAACGAGCTAATCCCCGAATACCTAGGTGCCCTCGATGCGGCGGAACACGCATCAATCAGCGAAACTCCTGTGGCCCATGTCCTGTCGAACACGCCGGAAATGCCAGCACTCTGCGCGCTCGTGGACTTTGATATTGCGGCGCCAACACTAACTCCAACATCGCCGCGGCTGCTTGCAGATCAAGTACAGCTCGCGGCCGACAAGCGAGCCCCGTGTGTAGAAGTGGGCAACGCAGCACTGTCCACCCTCCTTCGGCAGTGGGTTGATCCGAACGAGGTCTGTATCCTCGGCTTCAAGGACAAGCTCCTTAACGTAGCAACGATCGCGCTGAATGGTCCAAATGGAATGGATGCGGCCTGGGCCGATCTTGCCGACCACCTGGCTGACGCAATGGCAAAGGACGTAGACGCCGAAGTCCTCGCTAGGGTTTCTCTTGCCGTTTGCTGGGTATCAGAAGGGCTAAGGACTACCCTGTCCATGGCAGGCGAGGCCCCGCTCATCCTCGCCTTGCTAAGGGATGCTCGCCGTCTCGTGCGGCCGAATAGGGAGTCTGCTGTTTGGGTTGAGGATCTGCACACTGCGCTTCGACGCCACGCGCCTGATCTCGGTGCGCCAGTTACATGGCCGCCAAGCGCCGTGACTCGCGGTCGGCTTACCTATCCCCGCACCGAGGACGTCGAGATCGTCATGAAGCTACCTAAAAGTTTCCTGCTGGCGGTTGCACCGTCGCAGGAGCGACAATAATCAGAGAAATAGCCCTGACTCTTACCAAGTTCGCAGGTACAGTCGGCCGGTTGCTATCGCTGATCTGTCGTCCGCAAACGGGAGTTCAGCAGCCTGCATATGCTCACTTTGAGACTTACCGCTCCCGACCCGAAAGAGAAGCGCACCCCAGCCTCGCGCCGCTACGTCCGCCGCGCCTCTTTCGCGATGGCGATGAGCAAGTCCTCCGCGATATCCTCCGCAAGCGCGGCCCTCAGCCGCGTCTCTCGCACCACGGTATTGAGACGGCCGATTTGCGCCGACAGCGCCGCGGCGGTCCAGCGCTTGGCTTGGGCCGCAAGCACGTCTTGCTGCTTGAAGAAAACCGGCGGCCTTAGCTCCTTGATCGCCTGCTGAAGCGGCGTGCCGGCATCCGCCGCGCACCGGAGCGCGTGAAGGCGCAGCAGCGCCTGCGAAAGCACAACGAGAACCGGGGTGACATTTTGCTCTGCGGCCATGAACCGCTCGAAGGCGGCGAGCGCTTTGCGTCCCTCGCCATTCAGCGCGTGATCCACGATCTCCGAAAGCCCAGCCGTTTGCTGATCGGCGAGGCAGGCCTCGACGTCGCCGAGGGAGATTTGCCGCGAGAGCCCCGCAAAGGTCATCAGCTTTTCCATTTCGCTCTGGGCGAGCAAAGCGGAAAAATCGCACCGAACGGCGACAAGGGCGGCGGCATCGGCGGCAATTTCGTATCCCGCGGACTGGGCTTGGCGGCTAATGGCTGCGCTCAAGCTTTCCTGGTCCTCGCCGTAGGAGGGAATGGCCGCGAGGTACGGCGCGGCCTCGAAGGCTTGCACAAGCTTATGACTTTTCTTGAGATCGGGCGCTTGCACGGCCAGATAGGCGCCTTCCAGAGGGCGGCTGGCGATTTCCGCGAGCGGACCTTGCGCTTTGGCGGGAAGTGCGGTCAGCCAAACGATCTTGGTACCCCCGAAAAGCGAGCCCGTCGTCAACTCGACCGTAGTGCGGGCCGGGTCTGCGGCAAGATCGCTATCGTGAAGCCGCAGGATCTCAGCGTCCGGCCCAAGCTTTCCCGCAAGCGCGCGGACCAGCGCTTCGGCTCTTGCCGCGATTTGGAGGCTGTCCGAGCCGTAGAAAAGAAATCCCCGGACAGCCTTAGGAGGAGCGGACAAAAACTTCGCGGCCGACGCCGCGCTCGGCGCAACCATTCAGCTACCCGCAGGAGACCGCTGCGCCTCGTTCAAGCGGCGTGAGACAAATAGGCGGCCAATTGTGTTTTTACGGCATCGGCCAGGCTGCGCGCCGCTCGGTTCTCCGCATCGATTGCCGCACGCGTGTCGCCATAGGTGGAGCCCGACAGACCGGTCGCACCGACGAGATCGTAGGATGCCTCCGCGGTGCTGTAGCCTTTGTAAACCACTGCATTGTCTTTGATGCGAACGAGACGGTATTCCGCATCGAGCTGCAGAACTTGGCCGGTCGGCAGCCCTTGATTGGTGACCAGCGTGTTTCTCGTGCTCTCGCGCAGCGCCACGTCGAGCCTGTAGACGGGAGGCAAGCCGCCCCCCCCGCCTGTCGTGCCGAAGATAAGTTCATTACGCAGGCGCTGGCCGGGGCGGCTACCGATCGTCGCCACTTCGACCGACTTCATGACGTCGTCGAGCCTTGCACCCGAGGCCGTCGGCCCGTAAAGCGGATGAAACCCGCAGCCGCCGGCGCCAAAGCTAAGCAGACCGGCAAACGCAGCCGCTGCCGCTCCCCTCAAGAGGCGGCCGTTGTTTTTCGAGAGCTCACGCCACCACATTGACGATCCTTTCGGGAACCACGATCACCTTCTTGATCGGCCGCCCATCGACTGCGCGGGTTACGCTTTCCAAGCGAAGTGCCGCAGCTTCCACGTCCGCCCGATCGGCATTACGCGCAACGACGATCTCGTCGCGCCTTTTCCCATTTACCTGTACGGCAATGGTAACGGTATCGTCAATGAGCAAGCTTCGCTCAACCTCCGGCCAGCTCTCATTTGCAATAAGGGTGTTGTAGCCTAACAGCGCCCAGCCCTCCTCCGCCAAGTGCGGCATGAAGGGATTGACCGCGTGAACGAAGAAGGTCAGCGCCTCGCGCAACGCAAAGCCGAGCGAGGCATCGCCGTGAGCGTTCTTGTCTTGAAGCGCCGCGCTTAAGGCATTTGCAAATTCGTACACCGCCGCGATGGCACGGTTGAATCGCAGGCCCTCGATCTCTTCGGCGACGGCATTGAGCCCCTTATGCGCTCCGCGGCGTAGCGCTTGCGCCGGGGCTGAGAACTCCGCGGGCGCCTTGGCCTTGGGCTTTGGCAGCAACGCCAAGCCCTCGTTCAGAAGCCGCCAGGCGCGCTGGACGAACCGCCAAGCGCCTTGCGCGCCCTCTTCGGTCCACAGCACGTCGCGCTCAGGCGGGCTATCCGAAAGCATGAACCAGCGGGCGGTGTCGGCGCCGTAATGCTCCGTGAAGATGTCGGGGTCGATGGTGTTTTTCTTCGACTTCGACATTTTTTCGATGGAGCCGATCTGAACCGGAGCCCGTGCCGCGTCCGCTTTGAACGCTTTGCGCACGCCGTCCACCGCTTCGATTACGACATCGGCCGGGTTCACCCAGTTCTGCGCGCTGTCGAGATAAGTTTCGTGCAGCACCATGCCCTGCGTGAACAGCGCCGCGAAGGGTTCGGCCACACCGAGATAGCCGCAATCTTTCATCGCCCGGGTAAAAAAGCGCGCATAAAGCAGGTGCAAAATCGCGTGCTCGACGCCGCCAATATATTGATCGACGGGCAGCCAATAATCGGCAGGGGCGCGCTCGACGGGATCGGCCGCATGCGGTGAGCAGAAGCGCGCAAAATACCAAGAGCTGTCGACGAAGGTGTCGCAGGTGTCGGTTTCGCGCGCTGCTTTGCCGCCGCAACACGGGCATTTGACGTGCTTCCAGGTTGGATGCCGGTCGAGCGGGTTTCCGGGTTTATCGAAAGTGACATCGTCCGGCAGGCGGACCGGCAAATCCCCTTCCGGCACCGGAACCACGCCGCATTTGCTGCAGTGGATCATGGGGATCGGGCAGCCCCAGTAACGCTGGCGCGACACGCCCCAATCGCGCAAGCGGAAGGTCGTGCGCTTTTCGGCCATGTTCCGCTTGCCGAGCCTTTGCGCCACTTCCTCCTTCGCGTCCTCGACAGCCATGCCGTTCAGGAACGAGGAGTTGGCGAGGCGGCCGGGTCCCGTGTAAGCCTCGTTGCCGACCTTAAAGGCTGCCGGGTCCTCGCCTTCGGGAACGACGACGGCCTTGACCTTGAGCCGGTACTTGCGCGCGAAATCGAGGTCGCGCTGGTCGTGCGCGGGACAGCCGAAGACTGCGCCGGTGCCATAATCCATCAGGATGAAATTGGCGACGTAAACGGGCAGCTTTGTCGTCGAGCGGAATGGGTGAGCCGCAACGACGCCGGTAGCGTAGCCTCTCTTCTCGGCGCGGTCGATTTCCTCCTGCGCCGTTCCGATCCGGCGGCATTCCTCGATAAACGCCTGCAATTCGGGGTCGGATTTCGCTAACGCCTGCGCCAGCGGGTGCTCGGGCGAAATGCCGATAAAGCTCGCGCCGAAGATCGTATCCGGCCGGGTCGTGAAAACCTCCACCTCCGGAAAACCCGCCGGAAGCTTTTCACCAGAGAGACGGAATCGCATCAGGAGCCCCTGGCTCTTGCCGATCCAGTTGCGCTGCATAGTGCGGACTTTGTCCGGCCAGCGTTCGAGCGTATCGAGGCCCGCCAGCAGCTCCTCGCCATAATGGGTGATCTTGAAAAACCATTGCGCGAGCTCTTTTTGCTCGACGATGGCGCCCGAACGCCAGCCGCGGCCATCGATGACTTGCTCGTTCGCAAGCACGGTGTGATCGACCGGGTCCCAGTTCACCTTGCTTTTTTTGCGGTAAACGAGACCCGCCTTGTAGAAGGCAAGAAAGAGGCGCTGCTGCTGATGGTAGTATTCGGGATCGCAAGTCGCGAACTCCCGCGACCAATCGAGAGAAAGCCCGATGCGCTTCAATTGCGCCCGCATGACCTCGATATTCTCGTAGGTCCAATCCCGTGGATTGGTGCCTTGCTGCATGGCCGCGTTCTCGGCGGGCAGCCCGAACGCATCCCATCCGAATGGATGGAGAATGTTAAAACCCTTGGCCCGCTTGTAGCGCGCAACGGCATCCCCCATCACATAATTGCGCACGTGACCGACATGGATGCGGCCCGACGGATAAGGAAACATCTCCAGCACGTAATATTTCGGCTTGGTATGGCCGGATGAGGTGAGAAATGTCTTTTGCTCTTCCCAGATCCTCTGCCAATGTTTTTCGCGCTCGGGTGCGTTGTAGCGTTCTGTTGCCATGATCCAATGTCCTGCGCGCCAAGCGCTGCAAAAAGATTTGCCCGATATGAAGTTGAAACTGGGCGCCGGTCAAGAGAAGGCCGCAACATGACCAACGACGATCAACCGTTCAATCCACGCAGCATCGAGGAGCGTTATCTCTCGATCAAGGAGCGCGTCTGGCGCGCCGCTGAGGCGCATGGGCGCGATCCGGCATCTGTGAAGCTTGTCGCTGTCACCAAGACGTTCTCCGAGAGAGAGATTCTGCCTGTCCTTCGCCAGGGCCACCGCTATTTCGGCGAGAACCGCGTTCAGGAGGCCATGCACAAATGGCCGCGCTTGCGCGAGCAGTTCCCCGCTGTCGAGCTTCATCTGATTGGGCCGCTGCAATCGAACAAAGCGCGGGAAGCCGTCGCCTTTTTCGACTGCATTGAGACCCTCGATAGGCCCAAGCTCGCGGCGGCGCTTGCGGCGGAGATCCATCGGCAAGGCAGGGCGCCGAAGCTGCTTATTCAGGTGAATACCGGCCTAGAGCCGCAAAAGGCCGGCGTTACCCCCGCCGATGCCGGGACGTTCCTCGCTCAATGTCAGCGCGAATTCGGCCTTACCGTGAGCGGGCTCATGTGCATTCCGCCCGTCGCCGGCGACCCGCTGCCCCATTTCGAGGCGCTGGCCGCTTTGCGCGACCGGCTAGGGCTCACCGAGCTGAGCATGGGCATGAGCGCCGATTTCGAGATCGCCATCGGCGCTGGCGCGACGATGGTGCGGGTGGGCACCGCGATTTTCGGAGGCCGTTAGTGAACGGCCCCCGCTACGATTATTTTACCCAGTCCGCCGCTGCCACCAGCCTTTGCGGGGCGGGCCTGTCCTGACCGGCTTCGGTTTCGGCGCCTGGACCGGTGCGGCGGCCGCGGGAGTTTCCGCTGCGGGTGCCGGCTCCGGCGATGCCTCTGTTACCGTCTCTGGCACTTCAGGGGCGGGCGCGCTTGCCGCTTCCTGCTCCACGTGGGGCTCAGACGCTGCTTGCGGCAAGATACCGGCAGCCGGTGCCGGCTCGATTTCTGGACGTGCATGGCCGGCAGCGTTCTGCGGCTCTGGCTGCATCGCCGGCATTTCCTGCGCCGCTGGCTCCCGGTTTATCGGCCCCAGCTGCAGATTTTTCGGGAAATGAACGTCGAAGGGAATGACAGGCTGCTCGCCGAGGCCAGGTATGGATTCGCCTTGCTGCTTTGCAAATTCCGCGCCGCCAGCGATGTCATCGCGGTGGCGCCGGCCTCCGCGCCTGCCGCGGCGGCGGTTACGCCTGAATTGAGCGTCCTGCTCGCTCTCAGCACCGTTCTTGGCAGGGACCTCATCAGAAACGCTTGGGCGTCCCGCGCCGCTCGCGGCGATTTCCAACGCCCCGCCTTCCTCTTCAGCGCCTTCATGCCCGCTTTCAGCATCGAAGACCGGCGAAGCGGCGTCATCTGCAGATGACAGTTCGGCGGACTGATCGCCGCGGCCGCGCCGGCGCCGGCGCTTGCGGCGCTCCGGACGCTTGTCGTCCGCTTCGGCGGCAACGGTTTTCTCCTCGTCCTCGCTAGCTGCTTCCGAGGGCTCCATTTGAATTGCCTTCGATTCAGCCACGGCCGGCGCGTTGGCCGTAGCGCCGCGCTGGAGCGCAAAATGCGCACCTTGGGCGTTTTCGTCCATTTGGATGACGATCGACACGCCATACCGCATTTCAATATCGCGCAGATAGGTGCGCTTGTGGTTGAGGATGTAAAGCGCGGACTCGGTCGATGTGCTGGCCGTGATATTGACCGCTCCTTGCGTGCGCAAATTGTCCTCGATGGAGCGCAGGATCATCAACGCCACCGATTCGGTCGAGCGAATGTGGCCCACGCCTTGGCAGACCGGGCAAGGCATAGTCGAGACTTCAACGACGCCCTGGCGCAAGCGCTGCCGCGACATCTCCAGCAGTCCGAAATGGCTGATATGGCCAACCTGGATGCGTGCGCGGTCGTGGCGCAGCGATTCTTTAAGCTTGCGCTCGACGGAGCGGTTGTTACGCCGCTCGTCCATATCGATGAAGTCGATGACGATCAAACCCGCAAGGTCGCGAAGGCGCACCTGGCGTGCCACTTCCTCGGCCGCTTCCATATTTGTCTTCAGCGCCGTGTCCTCGATGGAGTACTCGCGCGTTGCCCGGCCCGAGTTCACGTCGATGGCGACAAGCGCTTCGGTCTGGTTGAGGACGATGTAGCCGCCCGAGCGCAGCGTAACGACCGGGCTGAACATCTGGTTCAGCTGCCGCTCGACCTCGAATTTGATGAAAAGCGGCTCCGGCTCCTTGTATTGGATAACGTTCTTCGCATGGCTCGGCATGAGCATCCGCATGAATTCCTTGGCCTCGCGATGGGCTTCGTCGCCGGCAACAAGGATTTCATCGATGTCTTTGTTATAAAGATCGCGGATGGACCGCTTGATCAGGTTGCCTTCCTCATAAACGAGGCAAGGCGCGGTCGATTTCAGCGTCAGATCGCGAACGTTCTCCCAAAGCCGCAACAGATACTCGAAGTCGCGCTTGATCTCGGCCTTGGTGCGCGATGCCCCGGCCGTGCGGATGATAAGACCCATCCCCTCGGGCACTTCCAGCTCCTGCGCAATTTCCTTGAGCCGCTTGCGGTCCGCCGGCACGGTGATTTTCCGCGAGATGCCGCCGCCGCTCGGCGTATTCGGCATGAGCACGGTGTAGCGGCCGGCGAGCGAGAGATATGTAGTCAGCGCCGCGCCTTTGGTGCCGCGCTCCTCTTTGACGACCTGGATCAGGACGATCTGATTGCGCTTGATAACTTCTTGAATTTTGTAATGACGCCAGCGCCGTTTGTGCCGTTGCGGCAACTCTTCCAGCGCGTCTTCGGAGCCGACGACCTCGACAGGGGCTGGAGCCAGCGTCTCAGGGACTGAGATGACGCCGCCGCTCTCGCCATGCACGAGGCTGTGGCTTTCCCAACTGCCATGCTCTTCGCCATCCGGATGCGCTTCTGCGAATGCACGGGGCGCTTCGAGCAGTCCGGCGGTCTGTGGAAGAGAGGTTTCCGGCGTATGCCCCCCATGCTCATGCTCATGCTCATGCTCATGTTCATGAGCTGGATGAACGGCATCCGCTACGGTTTCTACGTCATCGGGATGCGCGGGGATTTCGTCTTGCGCCTCGGCAGCGCGGTCGACAGCGGCGGTGAATTCCTCGTAGATGACCGCGGGAAGGGCTGCCTCGAGCGGTATCAAAGTATCACGGGGCTTGCGTGCCCCAGCTTGGTCGGGGCCGGCGGTATCGGCCGGCTCAATTGGCGCTTCGGGAGAAATCGCCCCGGCTGCCTCTTGCTCCGTAGCAGGCTGCCGCTGTTCCCCCAGCTCTGACGGCGCGGGTTCCGCGGGCTCATCGAGCTGTCCCGCTGAAACGGCCCCTTCTCTAGGCTCGGACTCGCCTGAATGCCCATTATCGCCGTTTTCGAGGCTGCCTTGACGGTCGAGTGCATCCTCTTTCAACATCGCTTCCCGGACAGCCACCGGAATTTGATAGTAATCTGGATGGATTTCTGCGAAGGCCAGAAAGCCATGGCGGTTTCCGCCATAGTTTACGAAAGCGGCCTGCAAAGAGGGCTCGATGCGAGCCACTTTGGCGAGATAGATATTTCCCCGGAGTTGCTTGCGCGCGGCCGATTCGTAATCGAACTCCTCAACCCGATTTCCGCGCGTCACCACCACCCTGGTTTCTTCCGGGTGGGTGGCATCGATTAACATTTTGTTTCCCATAGTGAATTCTTTCTGGTCCGCCATCGGCTCGATCAGGCCTCGCGATCATGGTCCCATGATCGAACGGGCTGCCTTGCCGGGCGCCATTTTTGTTGATCGCGCGCTCGCTGCGTTTGCCCAGCGCTACGCTGGAAAATGCCGTCCCGCTGCCGGACATAATTCCGGGGCTGCGTGGGGCACTCTTCGAACAAAGCGAGTTGGAGCGCGAGGTTGACATTCTTTTGGTCTCGGTTCGCCGGCAGCCCGCTGTCCACCGGACAGCTGAGGCGGCGTCACCCGTTGTTATTGCCGTTCAGGATTTAGCATCCCGGTTGCCTGTGCGGCAATCGCTTGCTCCACCTCGATCTCAGATCGTGGCTGTCTCGCGATTGTCAAACTTTTCGCCCGCTGATTCTGAGTTTCATCCATTGACCCAGCGTTGAGCCAGGATTAACAGGTCAGGGTTGATATATCTCTAATACGTTGTGTTCGCGCCGGCCGCAAGCAAGACCTAAACAGCCACTTGCGAATTATTGCAATCGGTTTTGTCAACCGGCCGTATGCCGGCGGTGGACGCGGTCTCACAGGGTGCTATAAGCGCAAGCCTGGAGGCGGCCGTAAAGGGTAGTGGATGAGAGGCAAGCAAGGCAGCATCGGGAACTTATGGAGAGGGCTTGCCCTTTTTATTCTTCTGATTCCCGCACAGAGGGCGGCAGGCGCAGATCAAGTCACGCTGAAGGCCGAAATCGGGGGCGATGCTCAGCACACGCGTTTTGTAGCGTTCCTTTCGAAAAAGGTCGATTACCGCATTTTTTCCATCGGCGATCCCTATAGAATTGTAATCGATCTTCCCGAGGCCGAAATCCAAGTGCCGGCCGGAGAAAAGCGCGGGCTCGTGCTTTCCTCGCGCTCGGGCCTGCTCTCGGCGGGCAAGTCGCGTATTGTGATCGACTTGGCGGAGCCGGCGCTTGTGGAAAAATCCGAGTTGCTCCCCCCGGAGAACGGGTTACCCGCGCGGCTCGTCATCGAACTCACAAAATCGACGCTCAAAGCGTTCTCCGCTCAGATCAAAGCGCCGCCGCCTCTGCAGCCGGAAAAAGCTGTGCAAATCGCCACACAAAAAAAGGACCCTGCGGACAGGAGACCGCTTATCGTCATCGATCCAGGCCATGGCGGGGTCGATGCTGGCGCGCTCGGCCGCGTTACGGGCACGCCCGAAAAAGATGTCACGCTCGACTTTTGCAAGACGCTCAAGGAAAAGCTTGAAGAAACCGGAAGATACCGGGTGATCTCGACGAGAAGCACCGATGTCTTCGTTGCCTTGGACGACCGGGCGAGCGCGGCTTCGGTTCCGATGGCCGATCTTCTCATCTCGATTCACGCCGACACTCTCGATGCGAAGCGTCTCGGTGTCAAAAGTGTGCAGGAGGTACGTGGCGGCACGATCTACACTCTGTCCGACGAGGCGTCCGACGAGCAGGCGAAGACTTTGGCTCAAAACGAGAACAAGGCAGATTTGCTAGCCGGTGTGGGAACCGAGCAGACGCTCTCGCCTGCCGTCACGGCAGAAATAAGCAACATTCTGGGCGAGCTCGAAAGCAGGGGCAAAAAAAATAGATCGCTCGCTCTTGCCAATTACTTGATCGAGCATCTACAAAACAAAATGAAATTCAATATCCGCCCTCACAGGAGCGCAAATCTCCGGGTGCTGAAAGCGGCTGGCGTGCCCGCTGTGCTCATAGAGCTTGGATATTTAAGCAACACCGAGGACGAAAAGCTGTTAACTTCCGGCGATTGGCGCGCAGCCACTGCAGCTGCCCTTGCCTCCGCCGTGAACGATTTCATGGCGGAGCGGCAAGCGCGGATTCCGCTGTAGCCTAAAGCTGTTACTTGCAAAGGACCCGCTTCCTTCATTAACTTACGGTTGCCGATGGTGCGATCTTATGGTTAGCCGGTCACGAAAAGCGTTATATGCTGTCACAATTCGGCTATGCCGCTATGGTCGAGATGCTGGCATAACAAACTTGCGGCCGCGGATTCCCCCGGCAGCAACGCCTATCGCATAAACAGGCTAGGAACTGATGCGAATCAATTTGTCTGTGAAGCCGCCTGCCAAGAAAAAGCGCCGCAAAAACTTGCTCTTGAGTTTCTTGGCCTTTGCATTCACGGCCGGGGTTTTTCTTTTCCTCGCCGGTGCGGCTGGCGCGGCCTATTTCCTCTGGCAGATCTCGAGGGAGCTGCCGGACTATGAGAAGCTGTCGAACTATAAGCCCCCCGTCATCACGCGCGTGCATGCTGGCGACGGCAGGCTCATCGCCGAATTTGCGAAAGAGCGCCGCATTTATGTTCCGGTCCAAGTCATGCCGAGGGTGCTTATCAACGCTTTTTTGGCGGCGGAGGATCAACACTTCTATGAGCATAACGGCATCGATATGCAGGGCATCGCCCGCGCAATCGTCAACAATGTGATCAGGCATAAGAGAGAAGGCGCATCGACGATCACGCAGCAGGTTGCCAAGAACTTCTTGCTTTCGAACGAGCAAACCTATTTGCGCAAGGCAAAAGAGGCGATTCTTGCGATCCGCATCGACCGCGCTTTCACCAAGGACCAAATCCTCGACCTTTATCTCAATCAAATCTATCTCGGCGCCGGCTCCTATGGTGTGGCAGCGGCAGGCCTTACATATTTCGGTAAAGAGCTGCACGAGCTTCAGATTCACGAAGTTGCCTATCTTGCGGCGCTGCCCAAGGAGCCATCGAAGTTCCAGCTCACAAAGGCGCGCGGCAAGACCCTTCAGGATGCCTTAGCGCGCCGGAACGCGATCATCGACAATATGGCGCGCTTCAAGTTCATCAGCCCGGACGATGCCGAAAGCGCCAAAAAGATGCCGCTCGAAATGAGCGCCCGGCAGATCGGACCGTCCACATTCGCGGCCGAATATTTCGCCGAGGAAGTGCGCCGGTCGCTCATCGATCTCTACGGCCTCGACGAGAACGATCCGACAAATTCGAGCCTCAACACCGGCGGCTATTCGGTCCGCTCGACGCTCGATCCGTCTTTGCAGCTTATGGCGCGTGCTGCTTTACGCGCAGGCCTCGTCAACTTCGACCGCAAGCATGGCGGCTGGCGCGGTCCGGTGGCGCATATCGACATCGCCGCTGGCGACTGGGGGCCAAAGCTTGCCGATGTACCTTCTTTGGCCGACGTCGAGCCGTGGCACCTCGGTGTCGTGCTGCAAGCGACGAAAGATAAGGCGCTGGTAGGGTTGCAGCCTGGCCGGCTGCCAAACGGCAGCATCGAGCCCGAACGGAAGACCGCCGAGCTCCCCGCCGAGGGCGTGAAATGGGCTTACGACAGCCTGAAGGGCAAGGCGAAAGCGAAAGGCACCCTCGGCGTGAACGATCTTCTCGCCGCTGGCGATGTTGTTTACGTTTCGCCGCCGACCGAGCTCGATTCGCCGATCCGGGAGGTGAAAGAAACGCCGCCCGGAGGCAAGGCGCCCAAGAGCGAGCCGAAGCTGATCGCTCCGCCATGGCAATTGATGCAGATCCCGCAGATCGGAGGCGCAACCGTTGTCATGGATCCCCATACGGGCCGGGTCTTGGCGCTTGTCGGCGGCTTCAGCTTTGCGGAAAGCCAATTCGACCGGGCTGTTCAGGCAAGGCGCCAGCCGGGTTCTTCCTTCAAGCCGATCGTCTACGCGGCCGCTCTCGATAACGGTTACACGCCGGCGACGATCGTGAACGATGCTGTTATCGCCATCGATCAGGGGAATAACCAGGGTCTATGGCGGCCTGCCAATTACGATAAACAAGTGCACGGTCCTCAGCCCCTGCGCATCGGCATCGAGAAATCGCGAAACCTCATGACCGTGCGCCTGGCTCAGGACGTAGGCATGCCGATCGTAAGCGAGTATGCGCGCCGCTTTGGCGTCTATGACGATCTTCCGCCGCTGCTTTCGATGGCACTTGGAGCCGGCGAGACGACTCTTATGCGCCTGACCACGGCCTATTGCATGTTCGCCAATGGCGGCAAGAAGATCAAATGGACCTTCATAGACCGCATCCAGGACCGTTACGGGCGGACGGTTTGGCGCCATGACGGCCGGCCCTGCGACGATTGCAATGCCGGCGAATGGCGCGGTCAAAGCGTGCCGCAGCTTATCGACGACCGGGCTCAAATCATCGACCCCATGACGGCCTATCAAGTCACCTCGATGCTTGAAGGCGTGGCGCTTCGCGGTACAGGCGCGCTCATCCACAAGAGGGTCGGCAAGACGCTTGCAGGCAAAACCGGCACAACGAACGATGAAAAGGATGCCTGGTTCATCGGCTTTTCGCCGGACATAGCCATGGGCGTCTTTATTGGCTACGACAACCCGCAACCCATGGGGCACGGCGAAACGGGCGGCGAGCTGGCCGCGCCTATTTTTGCAGACTTCTTCAAGCTCGCCCTGAAGGACAAGCCAGACGTTCCATTCCGCACGCCTCCGGACATCAGGCGCGTTATGGTGGACAAGAAAACGGGGCTTAGGACCGATCGCAACAACCCCGATGCAATCGAGGAATATTTCAAGCCGGGCACGGAACCGGCCGAGGGCTACCCGGTCGCTCAAGGCGAGGAGCCGGCGGCGGAGCCAGGCGCCTTTGGCACGTCGTCGAGCGCCAGCGGCGGCTGGGCTACCGCCCCGCAGCCCTCCTCTTCTCCTGGAGGCGGCTATCCGCCGCCTTACGGCAGGGAACCGCGCGCCGGAGGCTTGTACTAGCGCGAGGCGATCTCATCTTTACCCAATTCATCGATAGGCTGGAGCGAAGCGCGGCATAAGCGGCGCGCTCCGGTGCCTTACCGGAAATGGATCTTCAAATGCGGCCCGAAACACTCGCCATCGTCGACGAAATCAAGCAATCCCTGTCGCTCCTGCGGAGGTATCTTTGACTGGGACAAGGCGCAAGTCCGGCTCAAGGACCTGAATGCCGTCGTCGAGGACCCGAGCCTGTGGGACAATCCCCAGCGCGCGCCAAAGCTTTTGCGCGAACGCCAGCATCTCGATAGCGCGCTGACGGCCTATTCCCAGCTCGATTCCCGCCTGAACGATGCGACGGGGCTCATCGAGCTCGGCGAGGAGGAGCACGACGAGGAAGTCGTAAAAGACGCCGAAGCGTCGCTGGCCGCCCTTCGAACCGAGGTTCAACGCCGCGAAGTCGAGGCCTTGCTCTCCGGCGAGGCCGATAGCAACGATACGTTCCTCGAGGTTCACGCGGGCGCCGGCGGCACGGAAAGCCAGGATTGGGCCGAAATGCTTTTGCGCATGTATATGCGCTGGGCCGACGAGCAAGGCTACAAGGTCGAGATGATCGAAAGCAACGCCGGCGAAGAAGCCGGCCTCAAATCGGCGACCATCCAGGTGAAAGGCCAAAATGCCTATGGCTGGCTCAAGACCGAGTCGGGCGTGCACCGGCTCGTCCGCATCTCGCCCTACGACTCCAACGCCCGCCGGCATACGAGCTTTGCCTCCGTTTGGGTCTATCCTGCCGTGGACGAGACCATCGACATCGCGGTGAACGAAAGCGATTGCCGCGTCGACACCTACCGTGCGAGCGGCGCAGGCGGCCAGCACGTGAACACCACCGACAGCGCGGTGCGTATTACACACATTCCAACCAACATCGTCGTTCAATGCCAGAACGAGCGCTCGCAGCATAAGAACCGCGCGACGGCGTGGGCGATGCTGAAGGCGCGGCTGTATGAGATGGAGCTGAAAAAGCGCGAGGATGCAGCGCATGCGGCGGCGGCGTCCAAAACCGACATCGGCTGGGGGCATCAGATCCGCTCTTATGTGCTGCAGCCCTATCAGATGGTGAAAGACTTGCGCACCGGCGTCGTCAGCACAAACCCGCCGGAGGTGCTCGACGGCAACATTACGCCCTTCATCGAGGCGGCGCTGGCGCAGCGGGTCCATGGCGGCGCCCCGGCGCATGTGGCGGATTTGGATTAACTTGCCCCCGGATGGGCCGGGTCAGGTCCGGCCATCGAGCAGCGCTTCGGCCATCTCTGCGACAATGGCCCGCGCCGCCGCCGCGGGATCGCTCGCCCGCGTAATCGGCCGGCCCACCACGATGTAATCCGCGCCCGCGCGCAGCGCATCGCCCGGCGTTGCGGTTCGCGCCTGATCGTCGCCCGCTACCGCTTGCTCGCTCCGGGGCCGGATTCCGGGGCAGACGACCGCGAGCCTGCTCCCAAAGCTGGCCTTCAGATCGCGCGCCTCCCAAGGCGAGGACACGATTCCGTCGAAACCGGCATCCGCCGCAAAGCCTGCGCGCCGGAGCACCAGCTCGGCCGGCGGCAGCGCAATGCCCTGCGCGCTAAGGCTATCGGGCGCAGTGCTGGTGAGCAGCGTGATCCCGAGCAGCTTGAGGTCCGAGCCCGCCCGGCCGCGGACGGCCGCGGCGACCGTTTGCGCGTCCTGCGCGTGCACCGTGAGGAACGTTGCACCGAGCGCCGCGACCCGCGCTGTGGCGCGTTCGACGGTGGTGCCGATATCGAACAGCTTCGCGTCCACGAAAACCCGCGCGCCCCCGGCCTCAAGCTTGCGGACAAGCTCGACGCCGCCGGAGAAAAGCAGCTCCAGGCCGATCTTGGCTACAGCGCCCGGCAGCGCCAGCCGCTGCCAGAATTCGTAGGCCTCGCCCGCGTCCGGCATATCGAGCGCGACGATCAGCTTGCGCTCCGCTTCGAGTTCAATACGCTGCATCGTTCACTCCCAGTTACGCAAGCGGACGCGTTTGCAGGCGGGATATGTCAATGGGATGTACCGTTTCCAAGATTGGCAATGCCATTTCAGGCAGAGGCCTCACCCTGCGCCCGCAACAGGTGAGAACGGGTTCTTCAGCTTAACCCCAGTGCCTTGGAAATCGGCAGTGTTGCGCGTCACGACCGTTAGATCGTTGACTAGGGCGGTGGCCGCGATCTGCTTGTCAAGTTCATGCTCTGCGTGAGGAACTCTCAGCCGGCCCCAGACCTGGGCGGCGTCCGCGTCGAAGGGGAGGATGTTCTGCGCAAATTGTTCGAGGATACTGTTCAGCCACGCTTCAAGCAGCTCCGCCTGGACGGTATCGCCGCGATGACGGATAAGCTCGACTCCGCGGCGGAGTTCGCCCACCGATATCGCGGACAGGTAGACCGGCTCTTCCGAGGCAATAGCCTGTTTGAAGAATTCGGCGACCCCAGGGTTTGCGTTCGCCTTCTTGCGGGCCTCGCTGATAATGTTGGTGTCAATCAAATACACGCGGCGTTTCCCCGGCCGATTGCACGCGCTCGAAGTCCGCGTCCGCGCCAACCTCCGGCATCGATGCCAGCACCTCGGCAAAGCTGCGCCTGCGCGGGCGGGCGAGCGCAGCAGCCAGGATTGCCCGATGTTCCGCCTCCGCGCTGCGTCCATGGGCTCCGGCCCGTTCTTTCAGCGCCCGCACGAGTTCTTCGTCGATCCCGCGTACCAGTAAGTCAGCCATCTCACCTTTCCAGAAGTTTGGCGATATCATTGATATCATTCCCTCGGCCGCCTGCCAAGACCGGACCTCTGGGCGAGCGGCGCCCTTGGCGGTTCGGGATGACGGGCGGGGGAAGTACTCAACTGGACCCAGTATTAATCACTGCTGCCGGTGCGCGCTTGACGCCAGAGAAGCGTGAGCGCCGGCTGGCTTTCACCCCAGCAGCTTCATGAAGTTGCGTTTGCGGCCAAAGCGTGTCTTCAGCTCCGCGACATAGGCCGCCTGCTCAGCCTTGCTTCGCAAGGTTGCCATGCGGGCGACGAGCTGCGCCGCCTCTTCATAAGCCGGATTGCCGCCGCTGTCTGCGAGCTGGCCAACGCGTTCGGCGTAAACTTCAAGGGCCTCGCGCGGATGCGCTTTCTCGCTCGCCATCGCGAGGGTTTCCCTCACGCCTATCGAAGCGCCATGCTGGCGCACGGCAGCCCAGGCCGCATCGAACCTCTTTTCCTCCATCAGGACACGGACAAGAAGATCGGCCGGGCAATACCACCGCGTGCGCTGTTCGTTGGTGAGCCGGCCTTCTAGAAACTTCACCGCTCGCTCGCGCGCGGCCTTGCCGCCGAGCTTCCCTAGCCGCTTGCAAAGCTCAAGCCCCGGCGCTTTCTCGAACGCGCGCCATAGGTGCGCCTCCGCGTCCGCCTTCCGGCCCGCTTTGGATAGCAGCTCCACGGCCAGGAATAAGAGCCGCTCGTCCAAGCGCCCGTCCTCAAATATCCACAGCCCCTCCTCGGCCCAGCGAAGCGCTTCCTCCTCCCTGGCTTGCGAGAGGCAGAACTGGGCCAGCCCAAAATAGCACCATGGCGAGGATAGATCCTTGGCGCGGAGCGCAATGCGGGCATCGGTGTCGCCATCGCGCTCCGCGAAGAAGTCGAGGATATCGGTCAGCCGGCCGTAATTGCCGGAGTGCTCGAGCCCCGTTTCGCCCACTCGCGGGGGCAGGCTGTCCCACGCCTCGGTGGCAAGGCGGCGATATTCGGCGAGGCCCTGCTCACCAAGCACCTCGGCGTAAAGCGCCGCTGCGCCGTGGAATGTATCGTATTCATCCTCCATTTCGCGGGCGAAGAGGTTGCGGGCGAGTTGCATGGGTTCCGGCCGCGCCGCGCGGGCTGCGTCAAGATGGATGTCGCGCGCACGATGCAGCAGCGCGCCGCAATGCCCATCGGAGTCGTCGATGCCCTCCACGGCCTCTTCAATCCGCTCGATCGCCCGCTCCGCGAGCTTCATCGCCAAACCGGCGCGCGCCGGTGCAAGACCGGCGACGGCGTCGAGCGCCGCGTCTACCTCCGCTGCCCAGCCTGCCGCTTCGCGATACCCCACATAGCCTACCGTGCGTGTCGCGCCGTCGATGGCCTTGCGCAGGCGCGCTTCCAAAGTTTTGTCATCGGCGTGCGTGGCTGCGGCAGCCATGTCGAGCTTGCGGAACAAGGCTGGATCGCGCTCCGCCATCTCCACTATCATTCCAGCAAGCGCATCGGCGCCTTTCGCCTCCAGATAATCTCGAATGCGCAAGAGCGCGCCCGCGCCTTCCGCTTCCGCGTCGCCGCCAGCGGCGTTCGCGGCCAGCGCCGTCGCGACCATGTGCTTGCAAAAGCCCCAGTCCGCGAATGCCGGGCAGGAGCACTCGCCGTCGATCGCCTCGCCGTGTCCCGTAAGCACGACGGTGTAGTCCTCGGTGCCTGCGACCAGAGCCAGCACGCGCCTTGGCTCGATAGCAAGGATCTGCACCAGACCATCGCTAAAATAGTCCTCGCCGCGTGCGAACACTTTCCCGCCGGCGAGTTCCCGCAACGCGTCAACGCGGAAGCCGGTCTTCCCGGTGCATTTCGGCTTTCCGGCTTTCATACGGGCGGATGCAACACGCCATCGGTTTCGATCAGACGCAAGGCTTCCTCAAGCGTCACGGATGAGTACAGAGGCCACCATCGCCCAGTATGCCTGAGCCACAGGATGTCGAACCGGGTTCCCGGACCTTCCGGCACATGATCCAGGCGCGCAAAGCCGGAATCGAATTCTTCCCCGGCATTTTCGGGAAAGCCCGAGCGGTAGCGCACGACGAAGCTGTAGCTGCTTCCCCGCCATTTTCCAAAAATGTCGACTGGATAGTTGAACTGCGTGGGCCGGATCTCCGGGAGAAACCTGGGTTTCAAGACCCCGGCGATCAAGCGTTCGCACGCCGTGGCGATGGCGGCCTTCTCCTCGGGAGTAAGGCTTTTCGCTCTCACCCATATGCGCTGCCCTTTCGGCCTTGAAGCTGTCACTGCTCCCTCCCTCAGCCGCTCAAGCATAAACTCATTTTGTTCGGCCGTCAGGCTAACGCCGCCAACTTATCCCCTATTCCCACTCTATGGCGCCAGGGCCTCCGCAAATCCCCTCATCAGATTTGGTGTCGACCAAGTTGCGACACCTGTTCCGGCGCATCAGCATCGATGACGGCGCCTTCACCACTGTCTACGCACGGCCAGAAGCACACGCACAGCATTAAGAGACCAATCCACCGGATCCACTTCACCAAAAGCGGAAAGGGCCGCATCGTCCGCTGCCGGATCGCGCCCCTTCGCCAGGGCCTCCGCACGGGCTAGTACAGCAGCAAGGCAACCAGGATCCGCGGCCTTCAACGGCACGTGCGATCCAATGTTCTGGCTGCCTTCTCGCGTTTCCATTTCATCAATCCGAACCTTGAAAGCCCCGCTTCGCCACGGCAGCCAATACTTTATGATTTATATGATGCCGCTGCCTAAGCTGTTTCTCAGAAAGAACACGCGTGAGCCCGGTATCCTGAAGGAAGCTGCCTACTCCCACTCGATCGTGCCGGGCGGCTTCGACGTCACGTCGTAGACCACGCGGTTGACGCCCTTCACCTCGTTGACGATGCGGGTGGCGATGTGGCCGAGCAGGTCCAGGGGGAAGCGGTAGAAATCGGCGGTCATGCCGTCGACCGATGTGACCGCGCGCAAAGCGAGCACGTGCTGATAGGTGCGCGCGTCGCCCATCACGCCCACGCTTTGCACCGGCAGCAGCACGGCGAACGCCTGCCAGATATCGTCGTAGATGCCGTTGGCGCGCAGCTCCTCCAGATAGATCGCATCGGCCTTGCGCAGCACGGCGAGCTTCTCGTCGGTGATCGCGCCGGGGATTCGGATGGCGAGCCCTGGGCCGGGGAAGGGATGGCGCTTCACGAATGCGTCCGGCAGGCCCAGCTCGCGGCCGAGCGCGCGCACCTCGTCCTTGAACAGCTCGCGCAGCGGCTCGACCAGCTTCAGCTTCATCCGGTCGGGCAGGCCGCCGACATTGTGGTGCGATTTGATCGTAACCGACGGCCCGCCGCGAGGCGCGACGCTTTCGATCACGTCCGGGTAGAGCGTCCCTTGCGCGAGGAATTCCGCGCCACCCACCTGGTGCGCAGCCTCATCGAACACTTCGATGAACAGCCGGCCGATGGTTTTGCGCTTCTGCTCGGGATCGGCGACGCCTTGCAGCTCGGAGAGGAAACGCGGTGCGGCATTCACCTGGATGAGCGGAATGTTGTAGGCGCCCCGGAACAGGCCCTCGACCTCCTCGGCCTCTCCTTGGCGCAGCAGCCCGTGATCGACGAAAATGCAGGTGAGCGCATTGCCCAGCGCCTCGTGGAGGAGCACGGCAACCACCGCCGAATCGACGCCGCCGGAGAGGCCGCAAATCACCTTGGCGCCGCCGACCTGTTCGCGCACGCGCGCGATCTCGGCCTCGCGGAAGGCGGCCATGGTCCAAGAGCTGCCGCAGCCCGCGATCTTATGCACGAAGTTCCGCAGCATCGCGGCCCCGCTTGGCGTGTGCACCACTTCGGGGTGGAACTGCACGCCGTAAAACCTCCGGCGCTCGTCGGCGATGGCAGCGTATGGCGCGTTGCGCGTCGTGGCGATCGGCACGAAGCCTTCCGGAAGCGAGGCGACGCGGTCGCCGTGGCTCATCCACACCGGCACTTTATCTCCCGGTGCGCCCACGCCCTCGAACAGCGGCGACGCGGCTTCGATCTCGATCAGAGCGGAGCCATATTCGCGCTCAGCTGCGGGCTGCACCACGCCGCCGAGCCGGTGCACCATGCCCTGCTGGCCGTAGCAAATGCCCAGCACGGGCACGCCTGCCTCGAAGATCGCATCCGGAATTTGCGGCGCGCCGGGATCGAGCACGCTTGCCGGGCTGCCCGAAAGGATGATGGCCTTCGGCTTGAGCTCCGCAACGGCCTTCCCGGCGGCATGGAACGGTACGATCTCGGAGTAAACGTTCGCCTCGCGCACGCGCCTCGCAATGAGCTGAGTAAACTGACCGCCAAAATCGGCGATCAGAACCAAATCCGTAACTGGAAGACCGGACAAGGCGTACTCCTCTCCTGCTGGCCGGAATCGAACGGGTCCGCTTAGGAGCGGACCCGCCTCTAACATAGACGTGTTTTGCTGAGCGTAAAGCTCTGCAACGCCCTTTATGCAGAGCAAATAGCCTCAGTAGCCTTCGCAGCTCTTGACCGGAGCGGTGGCCTCGCGCTTGCGCACTTGCTCGCAGGAGAACCGGCGCAGTGCATCGGGCATGGCGCTATTGATCTCGGCCCAGAGGGGCGCGCTGGGCGCGGTGACGAAGGACGCGAAGAGCCAGTAGCTGAAGATCAGAATAATCAGAAGGATGACGAGGTTTATAAGGGCCCTCATGACTGAACTCGCTTTTCTTGATCGATTGCCGTTGAACGGATAGGCGTGTTACGCATGCATTCGCACTCTACACCGGCATCTTAACAGCTTGTTGACCGGCTGTTAGCCCTGGGCTTCGAACCAATTGCGACCGGTGTAGATAACGCCAGCCTGACCGGTTTGATCCCCTGTTTTTTGTAAAAAAGAATATGGCAGGCAGGTCGGCGCCAGCCTGCGATCCGGCCCAGCATTGTCCCTTTGAAAACGCCTTCGAGTTCGAATTCGCGATTCTTTATAGGTTCCATATATTGGATGTTCTCTTGAAAGGTCGAGGTTTAATGCTCGCGTTTGGCATAAAGGCTTATAAAGGCGGGCGCCTTTGCGCATGGAGGCCTTGAAAATAGTACGGGCCAAGCTCCCGGTGTTCATGCTGGATAATCTGACGCTCCCGGAAAAAAAAACAACGCGAGCTCAATGCGGCGGGTATCGGGGTGGTATCCGCGATCGCGGCCGATTGGTGGGGCTTCGAAGCCGCGAGGCGAGCGCAGAAGGCCCCGTCATCCTTTTGTTGCCTTGAGCGGCAAGACGGCTCACGATGATCGCCAGCGGCAGTTCTATCCGGTGGAGTTTTCATGGAATGTCCCAAATGCGGCCGGCAAATGAGCCTTGAGGACAAAGACACGTCCTCGGGGCGGGATATGCGGACCTATCGGTGCGATGATTGCGGCGAGTCCCACATCGTCGATAACGGGATTGCCCTCTGGAAAATTTTGTCCGATGCGCGTGAGGCCGATAAACTAGAACCGGCTAAAAAAGACGATTAACCCCGGCGCAATAGGGCGATGTAAAAGCCGTCGGTCTCGTGCCGCGCCGGTGTCAGAAGCAGGCCCGGCCTTCCGGGCGGGAGGCGGTTCTGGATAGGGCGCGAGAGCGCGGCGGCCGCGCGCTGGGTCACGTCGAGCGGGGCAAAGCCGGGGTTGCTTTCGAGAAAGGCTTCGATCTGCCGATCGTTCTCTTCCGGCAGGAGCGAGCAGGTGACGTAAGCCAAAGTGCCGCCGGGCTTTACAAGCGGTGCCGCACGGGAAAGCAGCGCGCCCTGCTCCGTCACACGCTCCGCGAGCTGCGCCGGCGTTAGCCGCCATTTCGCATCGGGCCGCCGCCGCCAAACGCCCGTGCCGGTGCAGGGCGCGTCGATGAGCACGAGGTCCATCCGGCCTTCGAGCGCATCGAGCGCGCTATCTTCTCCCGGCGGCAGCGTCTGCACATTGCGTGCGCCCGCGCGTTTCATGCGCTCGAAAATGGGACGGAAGCGGATCGCGTCCGCGTCGTAGGCGTAGATTTGCCCCGTGTTGTGCATTTGCGCCGCCATGGCGAGCGTCTTGCCGCCGGCGCCCGCGCAGATGTCGGCAACCTGCATGCGCGGTTCGGCACCGCTAAGCAGCGCCGCGATCTGGCTGCCTTCGTCCTGCACCTCGAACCAGCCGCGTCCGTGGGCCGGATCGGCCTCCACATTAGGGCTGCGCGCACCGCCCTCGCGCGGAGGCAGCCGCACGCCGAGCGGCGAATAAGGCGTTTCCACCGCGCCATAACGGGCGAGCGCTTTCAGCACTTTCTCGCGCGTGGCTTTCAGTGTGTTGACGCGCAGGTCGGCGGGCGCCCGCGCGGCCAAGGCTTGGCCCTCGCGGATCGCGTCCTCGCCGAATGCGGCCGAGAAGGACGCATGCAGCCATTCGGGGTAGTCGCCCTGCACCCACGGGGGCGCTGCGGAAAGGTCCGCCACGCCAAGGCCCTTCTCCTCCTCCGGCGTGAGCGGCTCCGGGCTGAACCCTTCGCCGGAGCAAAGCGCGGCGATCTCCTCCAGCGAGAATCCCCAGGACCGGTGCAAGGCCGCAAGCGCTATGGCGCGCGGCGCGCCGCTCTGCATCGCGTGCGACAAGGATTGCTTGCGCCGCAGGCTGTCATAGACGAGGTTGCCGATAAAGGCGCGATCGCCCGCGCCGGCGAAACGGTGCGCCCGGCCCCAATCGGCAAGGACCACCGAGGCCGCCCGGCCGTGCGCGCCGATCTCGCTAAGAACGTCGATGGCCGCTTGAAGCCTCGCCCCGGGCTGCATGTGAGATTACGATCCGTTGGTAAGAATTTTTGTTGATGGTACTGGAAGTCCCCCTCACCCCAACCCTCTCCCCGAGGGGAGAGGGAGTCTGCTTCGGTCCTCTCTCAAAGGGCGATTCAGGCGTCCTTTCTCCTCTTGAGGAGAGAGCCGTAACCTCTTCTCCCTCTCCCCTTGGGGAGAGGGCTGGGGTAAGGGGCCTTAAGCCTAATTATTATGCGTCGGATAGTTCGGCGACTCGCGCGTGATCGTGACGTCGTGCGTGTGGCTTTCGCGTAAGCCCGCATTCGTGATCTTGATGAACTCGGCTTTTTTGTGCAGCTCAGCAATCGAGCGCGCGCCGGTATAGCCCATCGCTGCGCGCAAACCGCCCACGAGCTGATGGATCACACTCAGCACCGGCCCTTTATAGGGAACCTGTCCCTCGACGCCCTCGGGCACGAGCTTGAGCGCATCGGTGACCTCGCCTTGGAAGTAGCGGTCGGCGGAGCCGCGCGCCATCGCGCCTAGCGATCCCATGCCGCGATAGGACTTATACGAGCGGCCTTGATAAAGATAAACCTCGCCTGGGCTTTCATCGGTGCCGGCGAGAAGCGAGCCGACCATGACGCAAGACGCGCCGCCGGCAATCGCCTTCGCCATGTCGCCGGAATATTTGACGCCGCCATCGGCGATCACGGGCACGCCTTGGCTTGCCGCCGCTTCGGCGGCTTCCATGACCGCTGTGAGTTGCGGTACGCCGACCCCGGCCACGACGCGGGTTGTGCAGATGGAGCCGGGGCCGATCCCAACCTTCACGGCATCGGCGCCCACATCGATGAGCGCCTTCGTCGCACCGGCGGTTGCGACGTTGCCAGCGATCACCTGAACCGAGTTCGATGCGCGCTTGATGCGCAGCACGGCGTCAAGCACGCGCTGGGAGTGACCGTGCGCGGTGTCCACCACAATCAGGTCCACCCCCGCATCTATAAGATGCTCGCAGCGCCGGAAACCCTCGTCGCCAACGGAGGTTGCCGCGGCCACCCGCAGCCGGCCCTGCTCGTCCTTGCAGGCAAGCGGATGCTGCTCGGCCTTCTCGATATCCTTCACCGTGATGAGGCCGACGCAACGATAGTCGTCATCGACGACGAGAAGCTTCTCGATCCGGTACTTATGAAGAAGCCGCTTCGCCTCGTCCCGCCCGACATTCTCCCTGACCGTAATCAGGTTCTCTTTCGTCATCAGCTCGAAAACGGGCTGGCTCGGATCGGTGGCGAAGCGCACGTCGCGGTTGGTGAGAATGCCGGCGAGCTTTCCGCCGCTCGATGGCGCCTCGACCACCGGAATGCCCGAAATCTTGTGAGACTTCATCAAACGGAGCGCGTCTTTGAGGGTCGCGCCAGGCTCGATCGTCACCGGGTTGACGACCATGCCGGATTCGAACTTCTTCACTTGACGGATGTGCTGTGCCTGCACCTCCGGCTCGAGATTGCGATGGATCACGCCGATCCCTCCGGCTTGCGCCATGGCAATGGCAAGCGGACCTTCCGTGACCGTGTCCATCGCGGCCGATAGGATCGGGATGTTGAGCCTTATGCTTCGCGTGAGGTTTGTGGTGACGTCCACCTCCGAGGGCAGCACATTCGAAAGGCTCGGCTGCAAAAGCACGTCGTCGAAGGTAAGCCCCGTCACTTGCCGGATGATGGCCATTTCGAATTTCCTTGGCGCTGGAGCGCGCACCGGTGTCGCGGATTTTTTTGGGGTGTAACACCCCTTTGCCGATCTGTAAAATGCGGGTTGGGCGTTATCCTGTCTAGTCATGGCCCACGAAACGGATATCCAAGGCTTTCCACGGAGCATTTCTGGGCGACGGGGTTTTCCTCCTGCAACGTTTCGCCTCTGGCCAATCGCTGCAAGCTTGGTTTAGGTTACACGAATCGCACATGGACTGGGAATGGCGGAATGGAGCTGTACGAACTCACCGATGACTTAATGGTCTGCAGTCAGATCGGTCCGGATACGATACCGCTCATAGCCGCGAAAGGCATTCGCGCTATCATCTGCAATCGATTCGATGGTGAGGTTCCGGAGCAACCCACCTTCAGCTCGGTCGAGCAAGCAGCGGCGGCGCACGGCATCGTAGCCGTCAGCCAGCCCGTGCTCCAGCCGCCGGCCTACATCCCGGACGAGGAGGCGGCGGCCTTCGGAGACCTGCTCGATAGGCTGCCGAAACCGGTGCTTGCCTATTGCCGGACGGGTTCGCGCTGCGCAATATTGTGGGCGCTGAGCGAGGCCAGGAGGCGCCCATTCAAGGAGATCGTTATTCAGGCTATGGGGGCCGGTTACGACCTGACCGGCTTTGTGCCGCGGTTTCAACAGCTGTATAGGCCGTGACGATGACGGCGGGGGCTCCCGATTTTGACGAAGGCTTCCGGGCGAAATTCGCCGAGCTTCTGATTTGGCGGCGCGATGTTAGGCATTTTCTTACGGACCCGCTTCCCGCGGGCTGCATCGAGCGCCTGCTTGGGCTTGCCTGCCTCGCGCCTTCGGTAGGCCTCAGTCAGCCTTGGCGCTTTGTGCTTGTCGAAGACGCAGGCAAACGCAAAGCCGTTCGCGTGAATTTCTTGGCCGCCAACGCCGAGGCTCTGGCCTCCTATCATGGCGAGCGCGCCACCATCTATGCACGGCTGAAGCTCGCGGGCCTTGACGATGCGCCTGTGCAGCTTGCCGTTTTCGCCGAGCCGGACCCAGAGCAGGGCGCCAAGCTTGGCCGCCGCACCATGCCGGAGACGGTGTCTTATTCCGCCGTCACCGCGATCCACACGCTGTGGCTCGCCGCCCGTGCCGAGGGCATCGGCATGGGCTGGGTGTCCATTCTCGATCCGGCGCCTTTAAATCGCGATCTCGACGTGCCGCCTCATTGGCGTTTCATCGGCTATTTCTGCGTGGGCTACCCCGCGGCGGTGCGGGACACGCCGGAGCTAGAGCAGATGCGCTGGGAGAAACGCTGCGATCCGGCCTCGCTGATCTTCCGCCGCTGACGCTTCATACAAACATAAGGGCGGCGGCCCAGAACTGAACGCGGCCGCGATAGGGAGCCAAATTATGAAACGCCTGTCCGCGGGTGGACTAAGCGCCACCGTGATTTTCCTCACTCTCATAAACTTCGGATATTCGCAAGCGCAGGAGGCGCCGCGGCGCGTGCGCGGAACCATCGAGCGGGTCGATGGAACCCGCCTCGCGATCAAGACCCGTGAAGGCGCCGAGCTGACGGTGCAGTTGAAAGAGGGGGCGCCGGTCCTCGCAGTGGTGAGCGCCTCGCTCGCCGATATCAAGCCAGGCCTCTATGTCGGCATCGCGGGTCGGCCGCAGCCGGACGGGACCCAGCGCGCCATGGAGGTGCATATTTTTCCCGAGGCGATGCGCGGGCTTGCCGAAGGCCACCGTCCTTGGGATCTGGAGCCCGGAAGCACCATGACCAACGGCAGCGTCGCTGAGCAGGTGACGGGTGTCGAGGGCCAAAAGCTGATGGTGAAATATAAGGACGGCGAGAAGAGCATCGAGGTCGCCCCGGACACGAAAATCGTGGCTTTTCAGCTGGCGGCGCCTGCGGATCTGAAGCCCGGCGAAAAAGTCTTCATCGCCGCGGCAACAAAGCTTGCCGGCGGCAACTATGAAGCCGCGCGCATCGCCTTCGGCAAGGACGGGCTCACGCCGCCGATGTAATGCCAGCCTTCGTTGATTTTGACCGGACTTTCCGGGCCATGAGGGCCCGGAAACTAACGTCTTTACCTCAGCTTAAGGCGCTTTCACCTACGAGCGAAACACTGTGTTTCGACCGTGAGGTGAGTTGTGGCAATCGATAGCAAGAAGACGGATGCTGCGCAGGACAAGCGTTGCAAAGAGCTGGCGGCGCTGCTTGGCATTCGCGAGGCGCAAGCGCGGGACCGGAGCTTGAGCGGCCGGTTGAGAATTATCGCGAAGCTGAAAGCCGCACGGCGCGTGGAGATTGTGCGCGGCCGCTCGGGCTCGTGGCTCTACGATGTTAACCGGCATCTGAACTTATGCGCCGCGCTGCGGCTGGAATACGATGCGCTCACGGCGTTCTTCGCCGAAAACGCCGGCGAAAGCGCCTTGACGGCCGGTTAAACGTTCGCGCCCTCAATGGCGGCAATGACGGCGCGGGTGACATCGTGAGTCGTGGCGTTGCCGCCAAGATCCGGGGGCAGCGCCTCTCCTTGCGCAGTCACCGTCTCGATGGCCTCCATCAGCCGCTGCGAGGCCTCGCGCTCGCCCAGATGATCGAGCATCAAGCACGCGGTCCAAAAGGCGCCAATCGGATTGGCCACGCCCAGGCCCGCGATGTCGAAGGCCGAGCCGTGAATGGGTTCGAACATGGACGGCCGGTTGCGCGACGGATCGAGATTCGCGGTCGCACCGATGCCGAGGCTGCCGGTGAGCGCGACCGCGAGGTCGGACAGCACATCGGCATGCAGGTTCGTGGCGAGCACCGTGTCGATGCTCCATGGCTTCAAGACCATGCGCTGCGTCATGGCGTCGACCAGCGCCCAATCCACCTCAAGGTCCGGATAATCGAGCAGCACCTCCTCGCACACATCGTCCCAGAGAACCATGCCGTGCCGCTGCGCGTTCGACTTGGTGACGATGGTCAGCTTCTGCCGCGGCCGCAATAGCGCCAGCTCGCAGGCATAGCGCGCAATGCGCTCCACACCGCTGCGCGTGAAAACGGCCACATCCATGCCCACTTCAAGCGGAAGCCCCCTATGCGCGCGCCCGCCAATGCCCGAGTATTCGCCCTCGCTATTCTCGCGCACGATCACCCAATCGATGTCGCGGGCAAGCTCCGGCCGCAGCGGCCCAGGGATGCCGGGCATGAGCCGGGCGGGGCGCACATTGGCATATTGGTCGAAGCCCTGGCAGATGGCGAGCCGCAAGCCCCAAAGCGTGATGTCGTCGGGCAGGCCAGGATCGCCCACCGCGCCAAAATAAATGGCGTCGTAGCGCTCGAGCTGGGAAAGGCCATCGGCGGGCATCATCAGGCCGTGCTGACGGTAATAGTTCGAGCCCCAGTCATAGCCCGTGAAGGATAGGCCGAAGCCGCCATCCTGCAGCGCGAGCGCCGTTAGAACCTCGCGCCCCGCCTCGACCACCTCCGGCCCGATCCCATCGCCGCCAATCACCGCGATCTCGTAATTGCGCTCCGCCATGCTGCCTGCCTTAATTGTTGGTTTGCGGGACTATGCGCCGGCCGCAGCGGATTTGGCAAGCGAGGCAGCTGGAAGTCCCCGGTCTTGAAGACCACGCGAGACTGGTCTAGTCTAGTCCAGATTTTGTTGGTGTGAGGATGCATCCCATGAGAACCGAACCGCGCAAAACCTGGACCGTCGCCGAGGCCAAGGCGCGGCTCTCCGAAATCCTTAGGCTTGCGAGCGAGGAAGGCCCGCAGCGCATCGGTACGAAAGCGCGTTATATCGTCGTGCCGGAGGAGGAGTGGCTCAAGCGCGAAGAGCCGCCTATCCCGCTCGGCCGCTTCCTCGTCGAAAATCTGCCGCGAGGATATGACGATCTTGAATTGCCGGATCGCGCCGAGCCGCAACGTCCGCCGCCCTTTGCAGACTGGCAGTTGGACGATAGTGAAGAGCGCAAATGAGCGTGCTGCTCGATACGAACGTGATCTCCGAGTTGGTGCGGGGCGTGCCCGACGCGGGGGTGGTCATTTTTGTGTCGCAATTGCGGTCGGCCTTCATCCCCGTCATGGCCGTGCATGAGATCGAATATGGCATCGAGCTGCTGCCCAAGGGGCAGAGGCGTGCCATCCTGGAGGCGGGTATCGCGAACGTGCTGAAACAGTACAGCCACGCCATATTACCGGTCGAGCGCGCCGAGGCAGAGCTGGCGGCGCGCTTTCGCGCCGAAGCCCGCCAGCACGGCCGCGTGCTGCATTTGCCCGATGCCCTGATTGCCGCAACCGCGAAGGAGCATGGCCTCACGCTCGCCACGCGCAACACCACCGATTTCGATTATTTGGGCGTTGCGGTCATCGATCCTTGGGCGCTCGATCCAAAGCGGTAGCAGGAATGGCAGCAGCGGTGGTCATTCCGGTTATGACAGCTGAGCGCGCGTGGAAAGACCGATGAAGCGGTTGCAGCGCCCGGAGATCCGGTCCATCTTACCAGAAAAGCCAGATTCCAACCCAACGGTCCTATGGTTTCGCACTCCTCCGGCTCCGCCATCAAGCCTTCTGTCCTCGCTGCCATCGGCAATACGCCGCTGATCCGGCTGCGCCGCGCCTCCGATGAGACGGGCTGCGAGATTTTGGGGAAGGCGGAGTTCCTGAACCCCGGTCAGTCGGTGAAGGACCGCGCTGCGCTGTTCATCGTCGAGGATGCCGTCAAGCGCGGTACGTTGCGCCCGGGCGGCACCATCGTCGAGGGTACGGCCGGCAATACCGGCATCGGGCTCGCGCTCGTCGCCGATGCGATGGGTTTCAAGACCGTGATCGTGATTCCTGAGACGCAGAGTCAGGAGAAGAAGGACACGTTGAAGGTCCTCGGCGCAAGGCTCGTGGAAGTGCCGGCCGTGCCCTATAAGAACCCCAACAATTATGTGAAATACTCCGGCCGGCTGGCCGCCAAGCTCAACGAGACGCTCCGCGAAGGCGCAATCTGGGCGAACCAGTTCGACAATGTCGCGAACCGTCAGGGCCATATCGAGACCACCGCCGAGGAGATCTGGAGCCAGACCGGCGGCACGGTGGATGGGTTCATCTGTGCGGTTGGCACGGGTGGCACGCTCGGCGGCGTCTCCATGGGGCTGAAGTCGAAGAGCAGACCGGTCACGATTGGCGTGGCCGACCCGCTGGGTTCGGCGATCTATAATTATTATGCAAATGGCGTGCTGAAAGCCGAAGGCTCATCGATCACCGAAGGCATCGGTCAGGGCCGCATCACCGCAAATCTCGAAGGCGTGAGCGTAGACAAGGCTTACCAGATCCCGGACGCCGAGGTGCTCGATGTGGCTTACCGGCTCCTCGCCGAGGAAGGCCTCTGCCTTGGCGGGTCGAGCGGCGTGAACGCCGCAGGCGCCATACGCCTAGCCCGCGACCTCGGTCCTGGCCATACCATTGTCACCGTGCTCTGCGATTACGGCACGCGCTATCAGTCTAAAATGTTCAACCCATCGTTCCTGCGGGAGAAGGGCTTGCCTGTCCCGCCTTGGCTCGAAGAGGCGCCAGCCCTGCCGGACGTCTTCGAGCGGTAATAACAAGTATCTTATTGGGGAGTAGCATGACCGATTTCTCGTCGAAATGGCTTGTCGAGACCGATTGGCTTCAGCAGCGCCTGACCGCGCCTGGGCTCGTCATCATAGACGCGGACCTGAAAATGCCGGGCGATGTCAGCACGCCGTACGAGCAATACAAGCAATCCCATATTCCTGGCGCCTTATTCTTCGATATCGACGAGATCGCCGACACATCCTCGCCGCTCCCTCACATGCTGCCGCCGCCTGAGAAATTCGCCTCGCGCATGCACAAGATGGGCGTAGGCGACGGGATGAAGATCGTCGTTTACGATAATAGGGGCATGCTTAGCGCGCCACGGGCTTGGTGGATGTTCCGCGTGATGGGCCATGACGACGTTGCCGTGCTGAATGGCGGCCTCAAGAAATGGCAGGCCGAAGGCCGCGCCGTGGAGGCTGGGGTGCCGGCCGCGCGCTCGCCACTGCATTTCACGGCCCGCAAAAACTCCGAGCTTGTCCGCGACCTTCACGACGTCCTGGCCGCAGTGAGCTCAAAGCGCATACCGATCGTAGATGCGCGCGCCAAAGGCCGGTTCGAAGGCCGGGAGGCGGAGCTGCGCGAGGTGCCGCGCCTCGGACATATGCCGGGAGCGCACAACATTCCCTGGGGCACGCTGATTAACGAGGACGGCACATTAAAATCGGCCGCCGAGCTGCGCGCCGCTTTCGAAGACGCAGGTCTCAATCCCGGCAGGCCGGTTATCACGACCTGCGGCTCCGGTGTCACGGCCTGCGTATTGGCGCTCGGGCTCGCGGTGCTGGGAAATGAGTGGGCCTCTGTTTACGACGGCTCTTGGGCCGAGTGGAGCGCAGTTCCCTCCGCTCCGGTGGTGCAGGGTTAACGCCGGCCGCAGCTTCTTCCACCTCTCCCCATCCGCATTCGCAGGCGAATGCGGACACTTTGAGTGGCACGCTCGTCAAGGCGAGCTTGCTGGGAGAGGGCTGGGGTGAGAGGGACTTACGGCCACAACCTGCGCAGGCCGGAGCCGTGTCATGCCGGATCCGGTTGAATAGTTCGCGGCTGTCATCCCGGAAGCCGCTTGCGGCTATCCGGGATCTCGCAGCATACCAAGATCCCGGATACGGCGCGAAGGGCGCCGTTCCGGGATGACAACAGGGGGCGGGCGAAGCATTCAACCGGATCTCGTATCAGCTCCAAGGCCGGGCGAGCGCGGCGTGCTCCTCGAAGCCCTTGATCTTGTCCGCCTTCTGCATCGTCAGCCCGATATCGTCCAGCCCCTCCATGAGGCATTTCTTGCGGAAGGGGTCCATATCGAAACGGACCACGCCACCATCGGGGCCGCGGATTTCCTGCTTCTCGAGATCGACCGTGAGCGTTGCGTTCGCGCCGCGCTCTGCGTCGTCCATGAGCTTTTCCAGATCTTCGGGCGAGACCACAACGGGCAAAATGCCGTTCTTGAAGCAGTTGTTGTAGAAGATATCGGCGAAGGACGTGGAGATCACACAGCGGATGCCGAAATCGAGAAGCGCCCAGGGCGCATGCTCGCGGCTCGATCCGCAGCCGAAATTCTCGCCCGCGACCAAAATCTTGGCGTTGCGGTAGGCAGCTTTGTTGAGAACGAAGTCCGGGTTCTCCTCGCCCTTCTCGTTAAAGCGCATCTCGTAGAACAGCGATTTGCCAAGGCCGGTGCGCTGTATCGTTTTCAGAAACTGCTTCGGAATAATCATGTCGGTGTCGACATTGATCATAGGCAGCGGGGCGGCGACGCTCGTCAGCGAAGTGAATTTGTCCATCGGCTTTCCCTTTTTCTGTTCTTTTAGCGGAAGTTTCGAATGCCGCAAGGATCAAGCGGCCACTTTAGGGCGCTCGCCGGACCAAATAGGCGGCCGCCGGGATTCCCACCCTTGCGCGATCTCGAGTTGGCGCGCGAGCCTTAAGAGCAGCCCGTCTGCGCCAAGTTTCGCAGCGAATTGAATGCCGATGGGCAGCCCCTCCGGCGTCCAGGCGAGAGGCACCGACATCGCAGGCTGCCCCGTCATGTTGAAGGGCGCCGTGAACGATGCGAAAGCAAAGCTCCTGGCAGCGATCGCGAGCAAGAGCGCCTTTTTAAGCCGCGCCGAATTCAATGTTTCGGCCACGCGCATGGCGAATTTTTCCATGCCCTTCAAGCGATTTTGCCCGATCCGGAGCGGAGGCTGCGCCAGGACCGGGCTCAGCATGATATCGTAGCGGTCGAAATAGGCCGCGAACGTCTTGGACGCTTTCCAGATCGCTCTGCGTGCCCGCGCCTTGTCCGTGGCGGTCATCCCGCCTCCAACGCTGGCAAGCCCCCAGGTCGCGGGCTCGACCTCGTTGCGGGCGGGCTTGTAGCCAAGCGTTTGCGCGGCGCTGTCGAGCACCTGCCTTATGCTGATTGTCCAGTAAGTGAGAAACGCCACCCTGAACTCGGCGAAATCAACCTTCGGCTCCGCGTCCTCGACTTGGTGCCCCAGCCCCCGCAGGAGCTTGGCTGCCTGGTCAAGGGCGGCGCGGTTCCCGGGCGCCACGGTTTCGCCGAACATAGCGCCTCGCACAACGCCGATCCGCAAGCGTCCCGGTCCGGTTTCAAGGCCGGCGAGAAAGCCTGCATTGACCCGGTTGCATATGGCATCGAGGGTAGCGGCCGAATCCCTGACGCTGCGGCTCACAACGTGATCCACGCCAAAGTCCTCGGTGACGGTATGAACCTGCATAACTCTCGGGTTAAGCCCGCGCGAAGGTTTCAGTCCGAAGAGGCCGCAACAGCTAGCCGGGATGCGGATCGAGCCGCCGCCGTCGGAGGCATGCGCCATGGGCACGATCCCGGCCGCGACCGCCGCTGCGGCGCCGCCGCTCGATCCGCCGGGCGTGCGGCCCAAGTCCCATGGATTGCGGCAGGGCCCGAAAAGCTTGGGCTCGGTGACCGGCACAAGGCCGAACTCGGGCACGTTCGTTTTGCCGAAGACAACGAGGCCTGCGTGCTTGAAGCGCTTCATCAGCTCGCCGTCCTCGTCCGGCACATAGTTCGCAAACAACCTGCTGCCGGAGGTGAGCGGAGCCCCGGCGAGCGGCGGCCCTAGATCTTTCGCGAGAAAAGGCACGCCTGCGAACGGCTGGGCTGGATCGATCGCCGCCGCGGCTCTTTCGGCCTCAGCGTCCGTGCGGTAGATGACGGCGTTAAGCGCCGGATTGACCCGGTCACAGCGCTCCGCCGCTTCCTGCAGAAGCTCGCGCGGGCTGACGTCCCTTTTGCGAACGAGCCCGGCAAGGCCAACCGCGTCGTAACGATCATATTCGGAAAATCCGCCCATCGGCTCTCCTTGAAGGAGGTTTGGTTTTGTCACGCAGGGCGGGTGAAGATGCCTGCGCCCGCAATGCCATTGAACACCGATTGTACAGCAATCGCCGCAAGAAGAATGCCGAACACGCGCATCACAACTCGTTGAGCCGTCACCCCGACCCACTCGCGCAATTCCTGCGCCGCGAGCATGAGGAGGAGCGTGAAAGCCATGACCGTGAAAAGGGCGGCGATCACAGCGGCCTGATTGGCAAAATTTCCTTTGGCGTTGGCCATCAGCAGCATGGCCCCCGACATGGCGCCAGGACCGGCGAGAATGGGAGTTGCCAGCGGGAACACGGCGATGTCGTCGTCCTTCGACTGGGCTTCCACGTTTTCCGGCTGGGAGATCGTGCTGCCGCCGATCTTTGCCTCGAAGATCATGTCGAGCGCGATGATAGCGAGGATGATGCCGCCGGCTGCCTGAAGCGCGGGGAAGGTTACGCCCAGCGCCGACAAGATCGCCGTGCCGAACAGCGCGAAGAACAGGATGATGCCGGTTGCGATGGCGGTGGCTTTTAGAGAGATCGCGATGCGCTCCGCCCGGCTGAAGCGCGGGCAGAAGGTTGCAAACAGCACCGCCGCCTCCACCGGCCCAATGGTGGCGAAAAAGGTCGCAAACGCCGGCAGCGCGGTTCTAAGCATGCTCTTAAGCATGCAGAGTGTGCGCTTGCCGTCAAGTCCCGGAGATTTTCTAAAGCCTGTCCTATTCGGCACGGGACCAGGATACACTCTAACGATGCCGGCCTCGCTCAGGGCTGCGCCGAAGCTGCATGCCGGTTTTCTCGAGTTGACGGGCAGGCGGATTGCAGCCCGGGCGCGTTCCCTGCCGCTGCAATGGCACGGTGCACGGCATAGCGCTTGTTGCACACGCTGATCTGCGGCGGAATGCGGGTTTCTTCGAATAAATCGTAGGCCGGCTTCAGGTCCCGCCAGAATTCTGCCCAGGGGTGCCAGCCAAAAGCGGCCAGGCGCTGAGCGGTCATCCGGAACGGAAACACATGCACCCCGATGCCCTCCTGCCCGCCATTAAGGGCCGCGGTGACGAGCTGCCATAGCTCGTCGATCACGGGGTCGGTCATGGCGTAGCAGCCTATGGACGCGCATCCGCCATGCATCATCAGGTTAGCCCCCGTGCGGTTATGAGCGCGGTCGAGCAGATTAGGGTACCCCAGATTGAAGGCGCGATGGAAACGGCTATTCGGATTGAGTTGAGCTTTTCCGATCGTGTAGAAGCCTTCGGGAGCCTGAGCATCGCCCTCCTGCAGTTTCGGGCCAAGCTGACCCGACCAGGCGCAAATAGGATAGGTGGCGAACAGCTCGAAACGTGCCGCTCGCTTCATCCAGAGCTCGACCTGCAAATCGCCCTTGAATATGCGGATGAACACTGGATCGCCGAGCTTGAAGCCCTGCTCTTTCAACCGTTCGCCGAGCTTGGCCGGGTCGGGTGCGCCGGGAAGGCTCGCGCCGTGAAAGAAGCCAAAAACGCCGAAGGCTCTGTGACCGTTGGGCGAAAACGTCACCGATGTCAGGTCTATCGTGCTTTGCGCCTGGCCCGCCTCCATGTCCCAGAGTTTCAGCGTCTTGTCCCCGCTCCCCGAAAGTGCCCGCCGACCATCGGACGAGAACACAGCCGAAGTCACGCTATCCGAGTGGCCTTCGAAGGTCTTGACAAGCTCGCCGGAGTCCGCATCCCAAAGCTTCAGCGTCTTGTCTTTGCTTGCCGATAGGATGCGGCGGCCGTCCGGCGAAAACGCAACCGAAAGCACCTCGCCGGAATGCCCCTCGAAGGTTTTGAGCAGCTGGCCCGCCGCCGCGTCCCAGAGCTTGACCGTCTTGTCCCGGCTCCCCGAAAGGGCTTGCCGGCCGTCCGGCGAGAGCGCGGCGGAAGTCACCTCATTCGTATGGCCTTCAAAGGTCTTGACGGGCTGGCCCGTCTCCACATCCCAAAGTTTGAGCGTCCTATCTGCGCTTGCCGAGAGGACTTGATGGCCATCGGGTGAGAACGCAACCGACAAGACCTCGCCGGAATGGCCCTCGAAGGTTTTGAGCAACTGGCCCGCCGCCACGTCCCAGAGTTTGACCGTTTTGTCCTTGCTTCCCGAAAGGGCCTGAACGGCGCCCGGCGAGAATGCAATCGACGTCACCTCGCCTGTGTGCCCCTCCATGGCCTTGACGATTTTGCCCGTTCCCAGATCCCAGAGCTGGACTTGCTTGTCGTTGCCCCCGGTCAGAATCTGACGGCCGTCCGGCGAAAACGCTACCGCGTTGATGCTGTTGGTTTGCGCATCGAAGGTTCGGAGCAGGAGGCCGGTCGCGGTGTCCCAAAGCCTGAGCACATTATCTTGCCCGCCGGAAAGCGCCTGCCGGCCATCCGCTGAGAGGGCGGCCGCGTTCACCGCTTTCGTATAGCCCAGGAAGAGGCCGATAAGCGGATCGGTCTGAGCCCTTGGACGGGTAGCCGTCAGGCCGCACACAATCGGAAGCAGCAGCGCAAGCGGCAAGAATATCCGGACGTAGCGTACCATGCATTTGCCCCAGTTGGCTTGGGGCCGCTATCGCCGCAAGCCTCACGCGCCAAGAACCGGTAATTCCAGCCTTCACCGGTTTTGCCCGGAAATCCCCCTTACCCCAGCCCTCTCCCAGCAAGCTCGCCTTGGCGAGCTTGCCACTTTCTCTGCCGCATCCGCAAGCGGATGCGGACGGGGAGAGGGAGTTCCGTGACGGCTGCAGCGGCGTCCTCTCTCCCCTTGGGGAGAGAGACAGAGTGAGGGGGTCTTAAGTCCGCGTCAACGAAGGTTGGTGTAACAGACTTACAGCCGTCGCAGCAGCTGCGCAATCTTGCTTTGTAACCTATCTGCGGCTTTCGTCCGGGCGGCGCTCGGGCGTAATGCGTGCGGCCATGACTTCGCCGCGCCGGAGCACGCGAAGCTGCGCCTCGCGCCCGATGGAATTGCGGTCGAGAATGCGGTGGATGGCATCGACCGAAGGCGCATCCTTGCCGTCGACGGAGAGGATCACATCGCCTGCGCGCAGTCCGGCTTTCTCCGCTGGACCGCCCGTAACGATTTGCACGATTTGAACGCCGGCGGGCAGCGCGATGCCGTAACGCGCAGCCGCGGCCTTCGGAAAGGGCACGGTCTGCCCCGCAAGCCCCAGATAGCCGCGGATCACGCGCCCGTCGCGCATCAGATCGGGAATGACGCGCTTCGCCGTGTTTATCGGTACCGCAAAGCCGGTCGCGTTGGCGCCGGCAACGATGGCGGTGTTGACGCCGATGACGCGGCCTCTGCTATCCAAGAGCGCGCCGCCCGAATTGCCAGGGTTCAGCGCGGCGTCGGTCTGGATGATGTCCTCGATGAGCCGGCCCGTGGTCGCGCGCAAGGTGCGGCGCAGCGCGCTGACTACGCCGGCCGTAACGGTGGCCTGCAGGCCGAAGGGATTACCCATGGCGACGACGAGCTGGCCCACGCGTAAGCCATCGGAGTCGCCGAGCTCGACTGCGCTGAGGCGTCCGCCGTGCACGCGCACAAGCGCAGTATCGGTGTCGGCATCGCCGCCTACCACATCGGCAGGCGCGGGGCTGCCATCGGCCAACAGCACCTCGATTGCGGAGGCGCCTTGAACGACGTGATTGTTGGTGAGCACGTAGCCGTCGGGCGTAATGACGAAGCCCGAACCCGTACCGCCAAGCATCCTGGGATCGCCCTGGCCTGCGCCCGGCTTCGCCTTGCGCTGGATGCCCACCATCGCGGCCGCGACGCTTTCGACGACGCCCGTGACTATGGTGGAATAGGCGTCGAGCGCTTCCTGCTCGCGCGCGCTAGCGGCCGGCCCCCGCGCATCGTTGCCGTTCAAGCCAAAACTTATGGGAGTGATATTCATGGTCCATTCCGTGGCGGCAAGTAGCCGCTCAATGCCGTCAAATTGGTTAACGGCGGCGAAATTTCAATTCCCGTACCAAAGCCGCTTAGCCGCCCTATATTAAGCCTAGCCGCCCTATTAAATAGAAATCATTGGGCGGAAATCTCGAAAGGAACCGCTCATGCCCCTAATCAAGCACGCCGCACTGGCCTTCCTTTTGGTTCTCATTCCAAATACGCCCCTCTGGGCCGCGGAAGGGGCCGAGGATACTGGGCTTCATATAGAAGTCCCCGTCCCGCTCAAACCATCGAAGGTGCTGTTCAACATGGACCATCTCGCCTTCGCTGGCGATCAGCCCATCGGCCTGGCCCAGATGAGAATAATGGCGGAGCGCTATAAGGCCGCTAAGGTCCCCGTTCAGATCGTCGCGGTCTTTCACGGCCCAGCGGGCTATATGGTGCTGAGCGATGCGGCTTATGACAAGGCGCGCAAATCCGGGAAAGGCAATCCGCTCAAAGATCAAATCAAGGCGCTTCAAGAGGAAGGCGTTGAGTTCGAGCTGTGCGTGAATACGGCCAAGAACAACGGCTGGGTGAACGCCGATTTGCTTCCAGGCGTCAAGGTTAACGGCGGAGCCATCCTGCGCATCGTCGAGCTTGTGCAGGACGGCTACGTCGAGGTGCAGCCATAGCTTCGTTGCGCGCCGGGCAGGCTCGTTAGATAAGAGCCTATTCACTGTAACCTGCCCCGGACGGAATAAGATTAAGAGCCATTACCTGTAATGCCAGTTGGCTGGACGGGACAGACGCTAGAAAGCGGCCGGAGGGCTGGAACCCGCGCCGTACCGGACGCACTTAAGCGGGAGGGCCGTAACAGGTTCTGCTGGCTCTTGCGCTGCGTTTTTGCCTAATGGATGCCCATGAAAAAAGCCGCCGAACTGCTCATGCCAGCGGGATCGCTACAAAAGCTGAAAGTCGCCATCCTTTACGGAGCCGACGCTGTCTATATGGGCACGCCCGATCTGTCGTTGCGCACGCGCTCGAATTTTACGCTCGATGAGATTACCGAAGGCGTCGCCTTCGCCCACGCCCATGGCAAACGCGCCTATTTGACCCTCAACCTGTTTTCGCACAACCGCGACATCGAGAAATTGCCGGAATATATTGAAACCATACGCAAGGCGAGCCCAGACGGCGTGATCGTCGCCGATCCTGGCGTATTCAATTTCGTCAAAAAGGCCGCGCCCGAGCTGGAGATTCACATCTCCACGCAGGCGAATGTGTGCTCGTGGCTTTCCGTGCAATTTTGGCAGTCGCTGGGTGCAAACCTCGTCGTTCTCGCCCGCGAGGTGTCGTTCGGCGAACTGAAGGAAATCCGCGCCAAATGCCCCGGCATCAAGCTTGAGGCCTTCGTTCACGGTGCGATGTGCATGACCTATTCGGGACGCTGCCTGCTCTCGAACTATATGGCCGAACGCGGCGCGAACCAAGGCAACTGCGCAAATTCCTGCCGTTGGAACTATAAAATCAAGGTCCGCCTGAAAGACGGCACGCTGAAAGACCTCGAGTTAAACGAACATACAAAAGAGCTGCTCGATTTCTTTCTTGAAGAAGAGCAGCGGCCCGGCGAATTGATGCCCTTGGAAGAGGACGATCGCGGCTCCTACATCCTGAATGCCAAGGATTTGTGCCTGATGCCCCGGCTCAACGATTATCTGGCGCTGGGCATCGACTCCTTGAAAGTGGAAGGACGCAACCGCAGTGCCTATTACGTGGCCGTGACGGCGCACGCCTATCGCATGGCCATCGACGATTGGCGCAAAGACCCGGCAAGCTGGCGGCCCGATGCTTACATGCGCGAGCTTGGCACAATCCCGAACCGCGGCTATTCGCTGGCATTTCACGAGGGGCAGCTTACGCACCACGCGCATAATTTCGAAGACACGCACACGCTGTCCCCCTGGGAATATGCGGGCATGATTACCGGCGTTACCGAAGATGCCTTTTTGCTCTCAGTGAAAAACCGCATGGAAATGGGCGATGTTCTGGAATTCGTTCCCCACACGTCGCGCGCGCCCCTTTTGCTGCGCGTTTACGAATTCGAGGACATCCGCCACGGCCGCACAACAACGGTGGAGGGCATTAACGCCGGGCCGCAGCCCGTGATCCGCATTCCTTTCGCGTGGTTCCACGAGGAGGAAAATCTGGAGCGGTTGCGCAACGATTTTCCGGTGCACACGGTTGTGCGTAAGGAACGGGCGCTCAGCAAAGATGCCTGGGAACGGCTGAGGCTCGACCGCATCGCGCAAGCCGCCGAACTCGGCAAAGACGTAGAAAGCGAGTACCAGGAAAAGCGCCAGGGGCTCATCGAGGCTATGGCATCGCAGTATGAAGGCGTGACGTTCCGCACCCCGCGTTTGGGCGTCGAAGGCTGTTGCGGGCGCGGCTGTAACGGCTGCCAGCATTTCTGGAACGATCCGCGCTATGCCCGCGCCCGCGAGCTTCTCAAATCCAAAAAGCAGGGGACGCTGCTTTCGGATGAAGAAGCCCGGCAAGCGAAGGATGTTGCGACGGAGCCGGTTGTCTAAGGAGGTTCGGGCCCTTCCCGTCCAAAGCCCTTGACGGAATGAAACGAAACGCCATTACATATCGAGCCAGTTGGCCGGATGGCCGCTGCTTGGGGGGCGCGCTGTGGCCGTTCGCGGTTGAAGCGCTCCCTGAGTGGAGGAAAGTCCGGGCTCCACGGAAATACGGCGCCGGATAACGTCCGGCGGGGGCGACCCCAGGGACAGTGCCACAGAAAGCAAACCGCTTTCCAGAACCTAAAGCAGCGCATGGCGGGCCAGATGGCCTCAAGTAGCGCAAGGCGCGGTAGGCCCACTGAGAGAGTAAGGGTGAAAGGGTGCGGTAAGAGCGCACCGCGCGGCTGGCAACAGGCGCGGCAAGGTAAACCCCGCCGGGAGCAAAACCGAATAGGGACGGCACTGAGGCGCGCCCCCGCGCGCTTCGAAATGCGTTTCCGCATCGCCGTCCGGGTTGGTTGCTAGAGGCGCCTGGCAACAGGCGTCCCAGATGAATGGCCATCGCGGCGGAGCGATCCGCCGGCACAGAACCCGGCTTACAGGCCAACTGGCGCTTTCTTTCGCTAGAATGCACCCGCCCCTGGCATTTTCGATGGGACCGAGGCATATATCATTGGTGCATATCATTTCGTGAGCGGGAACATGTCGAGCACAGGAGTAGCTAAAATCTTCATGCATGGCCGCAGTCAAGCGGTGCGGCTCCCCCGGGCGTTCCGGCTGCCGGGAGATCAGGTCCGCGTGCGCCGTGTGGAAGGCGGCATCCTGCTCGAACCGATGGAGGCCGATGTGGAAACCTGGTTCGCCGGGCTGGACCGCTTCGCCGGCGTGCCCTTCATGGAGGAGGGCCGCAATCAGCCTCCGATGCCGAAGACCGGCGAGTTGTTCGAGTGATCTATCATCTCGACACCAACGCGGTTATCGCCGTCCTCAATAACCGTCCAGAAACAGTGCGCGAACGGTTGAAAGCGGTCTTGGAAGCGGGGCACGCATCCAGCGCGATTTCCTCGATTGTGCTCTACGAACTGAGGTACGGCGCCGCCCGCAGCGCGCAGCCACAAAAGAATGCCGAACGCTTGCGCGCGTTTTTAGCGGGTCCCGTCGATGTTATACAGTTCGCCGAAGAGGACGCCGCCGTCGCGGGAGATCTGCGCGCGGTCCTTGAAGCCGCCGGCACACCGGTAGGGCCTTACGATCTCTTGATCGCAGCCCAGGCATTACGGAGCGGCGCTACGCTGATTACTGCAAACACGCGTGAATTCACGCGGGTGCCAGGGCTCGTTATTGAAAACTGGTGTACGGGCGCTTCCGCTTGATGGTGGTTCACGGGCGTCCCAGATGAATGGCCATCGCGGCGGAGCGATCCGCCGGCACGGAACCCGGCTTACAGGCCAACCGGCGCTTTCTCTTGAGAGCTAAACCTCGATCTGCGCATCGGCGCCGCCAACGGCGAGCCGCCGGTCCACTTCGCCTCACCGGCGAACAGCTTTGCCGGTCTGATTACCAGCCGCCGTTGGTCGAGCCGCAGGCGTACATGGAGGGAAGATAATCGAGGTTGAAGCAAGTGTTATCCCATCCGATGGCGTTATCCCTGTGCCGCCAGCCTTGGCAGTCCACCAACTCGCCTTCCGGGTTTCTGTGAAGTTGGCACCCGGCAGATCTTACCGGGTGATGGCGGTGATAGGCCCGATGACGAACCTGTGTTCTAGGTTCGGCGCTCGCGGCTGCGGTCACGGCGAGCATCGCACAACTGGCAATAAGAGCCGCTAGCTTATTGTTCTCGCTCATGGGGTTCCTCCAAGCTTGAACCATTCCGGCAGCATCTAGTTATGGTTTGCTAGTCTAGCATAGATAACGCACACGAAAAAGTATCACAAAGATCGATAGCAATTGTTTGCTCTTTTGCAAAAGCACTTAAGCAATACAGAAATATACATAAGCTATAGCTGCCGGCGCTAAGAGTGCCGATTGGGGGCTTCCTGCTGCATAAGGCCGCAAGAGTCTCCTAAATAGATTTCCATCAGTTCACGTTTTCCTCTTCCCGCGCCTTCATGCTGAGCCGCCGCACGCGCTCCATGAACGCCCAAGAAGCGAAAATCGTGATGGGCAGCGCCAGTGCCGCCATCATGTCCGCGGTCATAGTCTTCGGCAGCCATCCGGCGTCCTTCAAGCCCTTAGCGAGATAGACCGTGAGCCCTGAGAGATAATAGGCCAGCGCTGCGATGGAGATGCCTTGAACGATGCCTTGCAGGCGCATTTGCAGCCGGGCGCGGCGGTTCATGTCTTGGAGCAGGTCGCGGTTTTGCTGTTCCAGCTCGAACGTGATGCCGGTGCGCATGAGATCGATGGCGCGCTCGACCTGGTTGGACAGGCGCGCTTGACGCGTCTCGACCGCGTTGCAGGTCTCGATGGCGGGATCGAGCCTCGCGCTGAAAAAGGCGGAGATGGTGGTGTAGTGACCCTCCTTGGCCTCCTGAATGAGATCGAGACGGTTCTTGACGATTGCGTGGTAGGCACGGCTGGCGCCGAAGCGGAACGCCGTGCGCGCCGATTGCGCTTCGCTCGACGCCAGAAGATCGCTCAGGCGATTCAGCAAGTCCTGGCTGGTGCGCGTGGCGCCGGTCTGGCTGAGTGCTTGATTGATCTGCGAAATTTCGCGCTCCATGCGGGCGAGTTCAGGGCTCGCGCGCCGTGCTTCCGGAAGTCCGAGCAGCGCCATAGTGCGGTAGGTTTCGATCTCCAGGACGCGCTGCACGAGCCGGCCGGCCCGGAGCGCACCGATCTTGTCCGTTTCGATGAGCAGGCGTGTGAATTTGTGCGGCCCGGCGGCGAAGTCGGTTACGATGTGAGCGGCGCCTTTCGCTGCGCCAACGATGCACAGGCTCTGCGGATCGAACAGCGCCGCGAGAGCCTCGAGCGGATGACCGCTCTCGATCAGCGCCAGATGCGCCGCCACCACGAGACGGCCCGGGGCCCGGAACGCGATTTCCCCTTCGCCGATAGGATCGGGATGGGCGAAGGGCTCCGCGGCACCCGATGACGTAGACCATGTGTAGGTCGTGAACTCGGTATGCTGCTCCCAGCGCAATTCCCAGTTACCCAGAGCGAAGCGGTGGAATTTGGCATCCTCGGGGAGCTGAGCGGCGCCATTCTCCTCGCTGAGAGCGGCGACAGCCAGGCGGTCGGCACGCGCCTCTTCGTCGTTGGTCGCAAAGGCGAAATGATAGAGGCGCCGCGGCACCTCGACGGGCAGGAAAGGGCGCGCGTGAAGTTCGGCGAGAATGGCAGGGCGCGCTTCGTGCTCGCGCATGCCGGGCTGCCCGTTTGCCGCGTCGTGCCCCGCGTCCCGGCCCTGCGTCATGTCTCTTCCCCCTCATCCGGCAAGGTTTCGCCCCGTCAACAACATCGTTTGCCGGTTTTTGTCGAGGGGCAAATGAACGGCTGGGTCGCCCTCTTCGCGCGGAAACCGCCGGCGATGCTCAAGGATTGCAAGGCGTGTGTAAAGCGAATACATTAGCGTAAAGCGATTATGGAAAACCCGCGCAATGCATAAAGTGTCCAAAATCTCAAGCAAAGGGCAGATTACTTTACCGAAATCCGTGCGCGAACGGCTTGGGTCCGAGTTTGTGCGCCTGATTAGCGACGACGAAGGCGTGCGGATCGAGCCGGTGCGCGACGTTGCCGGCAGCCTAAAGCGATACGCGAAATCTTACGTGACGATTGAAGAGGCGCGCGAGGGCGCGTCGCAGGACGCGGCGAGAGATGACAATCCACGTTATTGATACCAACATCATGCTGCGGTTTCTCCTGGCCGATCACGAGGAGCATTTCGAGCGCGCCAAGCAGCTCATGTCCGGGGTGCAGGCCGGAAAGCGAAAAGCCCATTTGGCTGAGAGTGTGCTGGCCGAATGTATTTTCGTTCTGACCAAGTTTTACAAGGTGCCGAAGGCGGAGGCGGCCGGGAAGCTCGGCGAATTGCTGGATTACAAAGGCTTCACGGGCGATCACCTGCCCATCTTAAGGAGCGCGCTGGCAATCTTCGTTGCGCATAAAATCGCGTTCGTGGATGCAGTCATTCTCGCGACGGCGCGTCACCACGGATGGCGTCTGGAAAGCTTCGACAAGGCGCTCTCGAAACTCGCCGCCAAGTAGGGGATGGTTACAGCACAGAACCTGGCTTACAGGCCAACGGGCGATTTAATTCTGGAACCGGTCTTGCCTTTTATGCCATTGCAGTGTAACTGTGAGGTATGAAAAATATCACAGTTACACTGGACGACGAAACCTACCGCAAGGCGCGCATCCGCGCGGCCGAGCTGGATACGTCGGTTTCTGCGATCGTGCGCAAATATCTGACGGACTTCGCGGCAGGCGAATCGCGGTTCGAGCGGCTGAAGCGCGAAGAAGAGGAGTTGCGCGCGCAAATCAAGGGCTTTTCGGCCGCCGACCGGTTGCCCCGCGATGCCCTTTATGACCGCAAGCTGCGATGACTATCTTTCTCGATACAAACATTCTTCTTTATTCGATCAGCGACGATCCGGTTGACAATAAAAAAAGAAATATCGCAATCGAGCTCCTTGACCGCGACGGAATCGGACTATCGGTCCAGGTGTTTCAGGAGTTTTATGTTCAGGCCACAAGAGAGAGCCGCACAAAGCCTCTCACGCATGCGATGGCTGCCGGCCTTATTGGCAAATGGTGCCGCTTTGCGGTTCAACCCATGACCTTGGACATCTTGAATGCGGCGCTCGATATCAAGCAGCGCCATCGCTTGTCCTATTGGGATAGCGCCATCGTCGCGGCGGCACTGGCACTCGGCTGCCGCGAGCTTTACACCGAAGACATGCAGGACGGCCTCACCATCGACGGCTTGCGTCTCATCAACCCGTTTCTGTGATTGCGCGCGCCAGACAGAGCATATCGAAGAGTTGAGAAAGGAAGGTTCGATCCCATGAGCGGCCATCGACCATTCAGCGAGCTGACCGGCAAATTCTCGCCTGTGCGCAAGGCACGTGTGGCGGCGCGCGTCGCCGAACTCAAGGCCGAGATGGCGCTTGCCGAGCTGCGCCAGGCGCGGGAGCTTTCGCAGGAGGAACTCGCGCGCATCCTCAAGGTCAATCAGCCCGCCGTCGCCAAGCTCGAAAAGCGCGCGGACATGTATGTGAGCAACCTTAGGCGCTATATCGAGGCGCTTGGCGGCGCGCTGGAGATCACCGCGAAATTCCCCGGCGCAACGGTGACGATCACGAACTTCGAGGGCATCGGCAAGGCGGGCGGTAAGCCGCACGGCGCAAAACAGGATTGATGTCGCAAAGCCGGCCGGCGCCTCTCTGGAGGCGCGTTCTTGTGCCACGTCGGTGCCGGCCAGCGTGCGCGAGCGAATCCCGCCGCTTTATATGGCGAGCGTGACTTCATGGTAGCCGGAACCTGCTTCGCGAAGGGCGTCCTGGCGATTGAACTCAAGCGCTTCCTTCAATGTCTCGCGCAGGCTTTCGAGCAACTCGTCGCGGGTGCGCTCCTGACAGTTGACGCCGGGCACCTCCTCGATCCAGCCGATCCACCAATCGCCATCCTGCTTCAACAGAGCAGTATATTCCCCGCGCATGGCTCCTCCGAGTTGCTAGGCTGCATGGTAGCACCGGAACGCCAAAGCAGGAAGCAACAGCTTCCCGCCAGAGGAGTTCGCCCATCTCGACGGCGATCTAAAGTAGGCGCGCATGGCGCTTCGCCAGACGGGGAAATGACCGGGATGGCGCGCTCCTCCACTTCGGGGTAAGCTACACGGGCTTCACCGGGAACAGGCGCGATGACAACCGTTACCATCGAAAGAGCCCAGAAGGAATTGCCGGAGCTTATACAGCGAGCTCTCAAGGGCGAAGAAATCGTCATCACCCTCGCCGGCCAGAAGGCGTCAGTCCGCTTGCTGCCCGCTGGGTTCGACGAGGCAACGGCGCTTCAACGCGGCTATGGGGCTTGGGCTGGGCAATTCGAAGTTACCGGCCGCTTCTTCGAACCGCTCTCCGATGAGGAGTGCGGCTACAACGGCGGTCAGGCAGCGGAATGAGAGTTCTGCTCGATACGCACGCCCTCTTGTGGTGGCTGCTGGCAGACCGGCGGTTGTCCGCCAACGCGCTGGCTGTGCTGGCTCAAGCGGGCAACAGCATCGCTGTGAGTCCGGCCTCCGGATGGGAAATTTCGACCAAGTTCCGGGTTGGAAAGCTTGCCGTTCCGCGTCCGCTTGCCGAAGACCTGGAAACGGTTGCCTCCCAAAAGGGATGGACCGTATTGCCGGTGACGATGGGCCACGCCCAGCTGGCAGGTCTCCTGAAGGGCAATCACAAAGACCCATTCGACCGCATGCTGGCAGCGCAGTCGCTCATGGAAAACATGCCCTTGATCACGAACGATCCCGCATTCGCCGAGTTCCAGGTCAACACGTTGTGGTGACGGGCGCGCGGCTCTACCGTCACCGCCGCCCGAACATCCGCGCGAGCAGCCCCCGGCGCGGCGCCGTTACCCTCTCCTCCTCCACATTCGCTTGCGAATGCGGAGGCATTTGGGAGGCAAGCTCGCCGGGCCGGGCTTGCGGGGGAGGGCGGCCGTCTTGCGGCGCATACGCATCCCCCTCTCCCCCTCCACATTCGCTTGCGACTGCGGACGCGTCAGGAGGTAAGCCCGCCAAGTCGAGCTTGTGGGAGAGCGCTGGAGCGGGGGGATCTCCCGGCGCCTCCCGCTTCGCCGCTTCGATGGCCTCAAGCAGCGCCTTGAGGTTTTCGCGCCCAAGCTGCACCGATGGGTGATGACCCGGCAAACTCGCTTCTTTGATGGCGAGCGCACGGCGCATCAAGGGCTCGGCCTCGGCAAGCCGGTTCGTGGCCTTAAGCAGCTGCGCCAGATTGCTGAGGGCTGTTGCGATGTGAGGATGTCCCTCAGGTAGCGCCTTTTCCATGATGGCAAGTTCGCGCCTTCTGAGAGGTTCAGCTTCTGCAATCCGGTTTGTTGCAATCAGAAGACCTGCGAGATTGCCGAGGCTGATGGCCACGTTGGGATGATCGGGGCCTAAGCTTTTCTCCCAAATGGCGAGCGCGCGGCGGTACGGGTGCTCGGCCTCGGCAAGCCGGTTCGCGACCTGAAGCAGCGCCGCCAGATTGTTGAGGTCTATGGCCACATTGGGATGATCGGGGCCGAAGCTTTTCTCGTCGATGGCGAGCGCGCGGCGCATCAGGGGCTCGGCCTCGGCAAGCCGGTTCGTGGCTCGAAGAAGTTCTGCCAGATTGCTGAGGGCTATGGCCACATTGGGATGATCGGGGCCGAAGTTTTTCTCGTCGATGGCAAGCGCGCGGCGCATCGAGGGCTCGGCCTCGGCAAGACGGTTCGTGTCCTTAAGCAGCTGCGCCAGATTGTTGAGGTCTCTGGCCACATCGGGATGATCGGGGCCGAAGCTTTTCTCATCGATGGCGAGCGCGCGGCGCATCAGGGGCTCTGCCTCGGCAAGCCGGTTCGTGGCCTTAAACAGCTGCGCCAGATTGTTGAGGCGGATGGCCACCTTGGGATGATCGGGTCCGAAGCTTTTCTCGTCGATGGCCAGCGCGCGGTGCATCGAGGGCTCGGCCTCGGCAAGCCGGTTCGTGTCCTGAAGCAGCTGCGCCAAATTGTTGAGGTCTCTGGCCACACTGGGATGATCGCGTCCGAAGCTTTTCTCGTCGATGGCTAGCGCGCGGCGCATCGAGGGCTCGGCCTCGGCAAGCCGGTTCGTGGCTCGAAGAAGTTCTGCCAGATTGTTGAGGCGGATGGCCACCTCGGGATGATCGGGTCCGAAGCTTTTCTCGCCGATGGCGAGCGCGCGGTGATAAAGCGGATCGGCATCCGTGTACTCGGCGCGGCTTTTGAGATAAATGGCCAATTTGGTCAGCAGGAGCGAAGTTTTTTCCGCCATCTCGCCAGTGTCTGGAGCAGCTTCGAGAACGGAAAAAGCGTGCGGGCGAAGCGCGGCGCAGGCGGGCCAAGTTCGAACGTCATGGCTCTCGAAGGGGAAGGCATCGGCGACGAGGGTCAGCGCTAGAGCTGCCGCGTCTCCGGCCTTGCCTTGCTGCGCGAGCCGCCCGCGCATGACCATCTGCACGAGCCGGTGCACGCTGACCGTGGCCTTGCCGTCGCCGCCGCTTTCGAGGCCGAGGAGCGAGACTTCGTGCAGCGCCGCCACGGCCTCGCCGCGTTCGAGTTCGCTCATCGCCTTCACGCCCATGACATCGAGCGGGATGTCGTCCGGGGCGAAATAGGCGAGCAGGCCCATGAGTTTTTCGGCTTCCGGGCAGTCCGCCGCCGCGCGCTCGATGGCGAGGCTGAAGGTGGCGTGAACGTCCGCGGGGTAATCGGCGTCCTTGGGCGCGCGCTTGATGAGATCGGGCAACAGCGCACGGTAGGCCTCGAAGGCCGTGCCCGTGCGCCGGCAATACGCCGCCGCGTGGTCGAGCGCGAGCGGCAGGTAGCCGAGATCGCGGGCGAGCTGGGCCGCGCCTTGGGCATCGGCGCGGCCGGTGCGGGCGAGCAGGAAGGCGATGGCCTCTTCGGGCGCGAACACGCCGAGCGGCACCGCCGCCGCGCGCCCCTGCCAATCCGGCCAGCGCGTGGTGACGAGCACCTGCGCGCCCGCGCGGGGCACTAGCCCGTCGAGCGCCTTCGGCTGCTCCACATTGTCGTAGAGCAGGAGCCAGGGCTTCTCGAAGCCGCCTTGGGCGAGGAAGGACAGCGTCCAGCGCGCGGCTTCGGCGCGGTCTTGCACCTCGGCCAGCGCGGGGTTGAAGTTTGCGCCGAGTGCCACGAGGCCGTCCGCGATGCCGGCGGGGCTGTCCGCGCCGAGCCACCAGACGCCAGCATAGCGCTCGCGGTTTTCGAAGGCGTATTGGATGGCGAGCGTGGATTTGCCGACGCCGCCGAGGCCTTGCACAGCGGCTTGCGTGATGGCGACCGCGTGGCCCGCGCCGCCATCGGTCCAGAGCGCGCTGCCGATGGCGGCCAAATCTTGGACGCGCCCCGTGAAGTTCGGCACGGCGCGGACGCGGTCGTGCAGCACCGTTCGCGGCGTGCGCCAGTAAGGCGCGGCTGCGTCCAGCACCGTCTTGCCCCGCCCCTTTTTCACCGCCGTCAGCACAATATCGCGCAGCATGGCGGCGTTGTCGCGAACCGGCAGCAGGTCCCAATAGGCGAGTGCCGTGAACAAGCCGCCGGGCGTGCATTCGGCAACGCGCATCACGATCAGCCGCGCCTTCTTATTGAGCGGGTCGTGCCCGATGGCGTTCAGCGCCTCGGCCATGCAATGCTCGCTTTTGAGGTATTCGGGCGAGAGGAGCGCGATCACGCGCGCGCCCGACACCAGCGCCGCGTGCATGCGCTCCATGAAGTTGCGGTTCGCAAGATCCCATTGCTGGAGGATGACGCGATGGCCGGCCTCTTCGAGGATGTGGCCGATCCGGTCCGCCAAATCCTTGTCCGCCCCGGCGCGCGAGATGAAAAAATCGGCATCCGCGAACGCCGCTTCAGACGCGATTGCCGCCATGCCCGTCTCCCTCGCCGCTATGGGGTAAGCTTAGCAGGAGACGGCGCAGCGATCCATATGGAAAGATATTTTTTGAGGCGCTCGGAGCCCCGGACGAATGCCGATGGCGGCGCGGCGTTTCGCTCGAAAATTGCCGCGCGTCTTGGCTCATTTTCGTAGCGCCGGGCCATGGTTAATTTTGGCATGGTAAACGCGGGCGGATTTTAATACCGATCCGCCGCAAAATGCGCGATTTTTCGCGATTTCACCCCCAAAAGTGGATTTCAAAAAGTCCGTTAAATATATTTCCGGCCCGGAATTAACCATAGGAAGCCGCATCCGGCTCATCGAGGTGCATTGCTGCCGTGAAATGTATCCCATGATATCAGTGCGTTAGGCGGCTTAACGCTTTAGCAAGGCGCTTTCTCCGATGATGGCGCCTTAAGAAAGGCCAGCGGAGCCGCCATGGTTTTGTACCGCAATCGTAAACAGGATGACGCCCCCGCCGGTCTTGCTATAATGCCGGCGCGTGAGGACGAACCCCTTCATGGAACTGGCCTTAGCCGAAGCCGAGCTCGCCGCGCAGGCGGGCGAGACGCCCGTGGGCGCCGTCGTGGTTTCGCCGGATGGCGCGGTCGCGGGCCGCGGGCATAATCTCGTCATCTCGGCGAGCGATCCAACCGCGCATGCCGAGATCCTGGCGATCCGCCAAGCCTGCCTCGCGGCGAAAAGCGAGCGGCTGCCGGGCTACGATCTCTATGTCACGCTTGAGCCTTGCGCGATGTGCGCGGCGGCGATCTCCTTTGCGCGCATCCGCCGGCTTTATTTCGGCGCGCCCGACGGGAAGGGCGGGGCTGTGGAGCACGGGGTGCGCTTCTTCTCCGCGCCCACCTGCCACCATGCGCCTGAGGTTTATGGCGGCATAGCGGAAGCGCGTTCCGCCGCGCTGCTCAAGGCGTTCTTCCGCAAGCTCCGCCCATGACCGCAAGTGCGCCGGCTGTCATGGCCGGGCTTGACTCGGCCAGGACAAAGCAGCGCCTTGATTTTGCGCTGGTTTTTCAGCCCTTCATTTTCTCGAATAAGTCGATTGGAATAGGAAACACAATCGTGGAAGTCCGGTCGCCAGCGATCTCGTGGAGCGCCTCGAAATAGCGCAATTGCATCGCGCTCGGCACCGGCGCAAGCAGCTTGCCGGCCTCGACCATCTTCTCCGCAGCCTGCAACTCGCCTTCGGCATTGATGATCTTGGCGCGCCGGATGCGCTCCGCCTCGGCCTGCCTCGCAATGGCGCGCACCATGCTGTCGTTCAGATCGACGTCCTTGATCTCGACATTGGAAACCTTGATGCCCCAAGGGTCGGTATGCTTGTCGAGGATCGACTGGATGTCGGTATTGAGCTTGTCGCGCTCGCCAAGCAGCTCGTCCAGCTCGTGCTTGCCGAGTACCGAACGCAGCGTCGTTTGCGCGAGCTGGCTCGTCGCCGCCATATAATTGGCGACGTTGATGATGGCGCGCTGCGGATCGACCATCCGGTAATAGATGACCGCGTTCACCTTCACCGAGACGTTGTCCCGCGTGATGACGTCCTGGGGCGGGACGACGTCCACGACTGTGCGCAAGTCCGTGCGCACCACTTGCTGGATGACGGGCACGACGAGGACAAGGCCGGGGCCGGCAACCCGGCTGAACCGCCCGAGCGTGAACACGACGCCGCGCTCATATTCGCGGAAAATGCGCACAGCCAGGAAAAACAGCCAAAGTGCGATGAAGAGTAAGAAGATCAAAGGGAAGACATTGGGGCTCATAGCTATCGATCCTTATGGTTCTTGCCAATGCGCAGGGTTACTTTGCACCGACGATGAGGGTCAGGCCATCCAGCTTCTGTACGGTCAGTTTCTGCCCTGCCACGAATTTGTGGTCCCCGCGCGCATGCCAGCGCTCGCCTTGGGCCCAAACATAGCCCTCGCCGTCTTGCCAATCCAAAACAACCGCCTCGCTGCCGGTCAACTGCTCGGCGCCGCTGACGGCTTTGCGGTTTTGGCCGCGCCAAACATATCCCATAAGAACGATCAAGAATGCGGCGCTGATCGCGGCCATGCTGGCAATGACACTATAGGAGACGCGATAGGCGGGGATATCGGTGTCGACGAGCATGGCCGCGCCGAAGACGAAGGCGCCAATGCCTCCGAAACCGAGGATACCGAAGGTTGGCATAAACGCTTCGGCGATCATGAATGCAATGCCAAGCACCACGAGAGTGAGGCCCGCGTAATCGAGCGGGAGCTCGCTGAGGGCGTAAAGCGCGAGCACCAGCGAAATTGTGCCAATGACCCCGGGCGCCACGGCGCCCGGGCTCATCAGCTCGAAGAACAGGCCATAAACGCCGATCAGCATGAGGATTAGTGCGATATTGGGGTTGGCGATGGCGCCGAGCGCTTTGGCCATGAAACCGGGCTCGACGCGCACGATCTCAATGCCGGCGGTGGCGAGGGTGCGTTCTTGCTGGCCGATGACGAGTTTGCGTCCATCGATGGCCCGGAGCAAGGCCTCTGTATCCGGCGCGATCAAATCGATGGCGTGGCTCTCGAGCGCTTGCCTCGCGTTCAGCGTCGCCGCCTCGCGCACAGCCTTCTCGGCCCAGTCAGCATTGCGGCCGCGAAGTTCGGCAAGGCCTCTTATCAAGGCAACGGCATCGTTCGCTGCCTTGGTTTCCAAAGTGGGCAGAGGGGCATTCACTGGCTTTCCGCCTTCCCCGCCCTTGCTCTTATCCTCGGAGTGCCCGCCGGGGCGCTGCTCGTCCGGCGACGGCAGTCCGGGTATGCCGCCCCCGCCGATCTGCACAGGCGTGGCCGCGCCGATATTGGTGCCGGGCGCCATGGCCGCGATGGAAGTTGCGTAAAGAATATAGGTTCCAGCGCTCGCCGCATGGGCGCCGGAGGGGGCGACATAGCCGATGACCGGCACGGGCGAAGCCAGAATGGATTCGATGATTTCCCGCGTGCTGGTGAGCAGGCCCCCCGGCGTGTCGAGCCGGAGGATGAGAACCTCGGCCCGCCGCAAACGTGCCTTGTCTATCGCCTTCTGAATATAAAGCGCCGTCGCAGGGCCAATGACGCCGGTGATGTCAGCCTGCAGGGCCACAGGCTGGAGTTTCTCGCCGCCGCTTTCCTGCCCCGCCCCGCCATGCGGCATGGAAAGTGCGAGAAAAAGAGCGGCAAGCAAACGGTAAACTGAAAGATGTCTGCACACGGGCCATCTCCTTCAGCGCCATGCGGCTGGCGGACAGCCGCTAAGCCCCGGTGCATAGTAGTCGTTTGAGAGGATCGCCGCAACGGCAAGCGCGCTTGAGAGGTCAGCGATGTTAGCCGCGCGAAGCGGATTGGCCTGCGATCATCCAGTAGACGGTGCCCGCCACAAATCCCGCCATGGCGACGGCTGCCGCCGCTTGTGCGTTTCCACCGGCGTTCGTTTGCTGCCATAACGCAGCTGCGAGCACCGAAGTCAGTGCGCCGGTGGCTCCGGCGTAAAATAAGAGCGCCCGCGTTTTGAAGATTTCGCTCAAAAGCACGCCCGCAATCCCCGCGGCCAGGAACAGCGCCGAGCCGCCTTGGATATTGTGGATTGCATCCTCAATGACCTGCGGCAATCTTCCAAAATCGCCGTCGGGCGCAGCGGCTTCGGCCGCTTCGAGCTGCTGCATGACCTTGACGATGTTGAACGCGAAAAGAGAAATCCACCCGATTGCCCCAGAAAGAGCAATAGCAACCAGCACCCGCACCATATGGGAGAAGCTCATTAGCCTGCCTCGCTCCTATCCAGCTTTTACCTCTGCCGCGCTTAAGTCCCGAAGCGCGCTCGCCCGCATTTTTTCGCTTGCCGACTTCAATTGTCCGCACGCCGCCATGATATCGCGGCCGCGCGGTGTCCGGATTGGGCTCGCATAGCCCGCACGGTTGACGACATCCGCGAAGCGTTCGATCTGAGCCCAATCGGAGCATTCATAACGCGATCCGGGCCATGGATTGAAGGGGATTAAATTGATTTTCGCAGGAATCCGCGCCAGAAGCCGGACAAGTTCTTTGGCTTCGGCAATGGAATCGTTCACCCCCTTCAACATGACGTATTCGAAGGTGATCCGGCGGGCGTTGGAAAGCCCCGGATAGGCGCGGCAGGCATCCAGAAGCGCGGCGATCGGATATTTCCGGTTGATCGGCACAAGCTCGTCGCGAAGATCGTCGCGCACAGCGTGCAGCGAGATCGCGAGCATGACGCCCATCTCTGCGCCGGCACGCTCGATCATCGGCACCACGCCGGAGGTCGAGAGCGTGATGCGCCGCTTCGAGAAGGCGAGCGCATCGGGGTCTGCGGCAACCGCCATCGCGGCCTTCACATTTTCGAAATTGTAGAGCGGCTCGCCCATGCCCATCAGAACGACGTTCGTGATCTTGCGCTCTGCATCGGGGATGCCGTGCCGGTCCAAAGGCGCGGCTGCGCCCGGCCAGTCGCCGATGCGGTCGCGGGCGACAAGGATTTGCCCCAGGATCTCGGCGGCCGTCAGGTTGCGCACGAGCCGCTGCGTTCCGGTGTGGCAGAAGGTGCAGGCGAGCGTGCAGCCGACTTGGCTCGAGATGCAAAGCGTGCCCCGGTCCGGCTCGGGAATGTACACGGCCTCGATTTCCGGCGCGCGCTCGCCAGGCTGTTGCGGCTCAAGCCTCAAGAGCCACTTGCGCGTTCCATCTTCGGAGACTTGCTCGGCCGCGATCCCGGGGCGCGCCAGCGTGAAACGGGCGTCGAGCTCCGTGCGCAGGCCCTTGGCGATGTTCGTCAGCCCGGAGAAATCTTGTGCGCCGCGGGCATAGATCCAGTTCCAAAGTTGCGCCGCCCGCATCTTGACTTGACCGGCAGGAACGCCAGCGGATGCGAGCGCTGCCAAAAGTTCGGCCTTCGTCATGCCCGCGAGCGACGGCTTCGGCAGCATAGGCGCACAGGCCACGGCGGCCGCGCGATTTTTAAGAACGGTTGTCATCCCAGGAAAAATAGAAGACCGGAGCGCCCTTCACAAGCGGCTCGTGACGTCATCGCGGCCCGGCCTCGTGTGCTGAAACTCTTTCGCGCCCAGTTGCATATTTCCAAGCGCCGGTGCCGCTATGAAAAAGCCCCGTCCGGGTGTCACCTTTGCAGCTGTGAAGTCCTCACATCTATGAAAAGGAAGGTTGGTCATGTCTTTGCCCGTCGACTCCGCCACAGGTAAGGCCGTTCTCATCACCGGAGCAAACCGCGGGATCGGCCTTGCCACCGCGCGCGAATTGCAAAGCCGGGGCGCCAAGGTGGTGGCCGGCGTGCGCGATCCGAAGACAATGCCTGCGATCGAGGGCGTCTTGGTCCTCGAGCTCGACACCGCCGATCCGGAAAGCTGCCGCGCCTTTGTGGAGCGCGCAGAAAAAGCGCTCGGCCGCATCGACGGGCTAATCAACAACGCCGCTATTCTACTGGATGGCGATAAGCCCATGCTCGGCCTCGCCGAGGCCGGTTTGCGGCGTGCGATCGAGGTGAACCTCATCGGTCCCTTCCGGCTTTGTCAGCTCGCCGTGCCGGGCATGGTGAAACGCGGCTACGGGCGGATCGTCAACGTCTCCTCGGGCCTCGGCTCGATTACTGGCATGGGCGGCGGCTACGCGTCCTATCGCATGACGAAGCTCGCGCTCAACGGCCTCACGCGCGTTCTGGCTGCCGAGCTTGGCCGCGAGAGCAACGTCAAAATAAACAGCATAAGTCCCGGCTGGTTGCGCACAGATATGGGCGGCGCGGGCGCGAGCCGCGAGCCGGCCGAAGCGGCTCGCGAGATCGCCGATCTCGTGTCCATCGCGGCAAACGGCCCGAGCGGCGGCTTCTTCCACAGGGGCGAGCCTGCGGAGTGGTAGGCGCCGTTTTCTCCTGCTGAAGTTACGGTCTATTAAGCTAGGGATTGCAATAGCGCGTGCATACCTGTTTAACAATTATGCATTCGCTTGACTCCGGCGTTTCTATTGACCAAAAGTCCATATTGACAAAAACGCGAACGTTGCCCAGGAGCCCGTTGTTTGAGTCCTGCGTCCAATGACCATGCAAGACGGGTTGGAAGCAACGCGCTATGGGGCGAGTGGCCGCGCGTCCTTATCGTCGAAGACGATGTGCTTCAGTCGCTTGAGCTCGCGCAAATTCTTTCGGAAGCAGGTTTCGTTGCGATAGGGCCAGCGCGGTCGGTAGCCCAAGCTCTCGAACTGACGGAACGGGTTGGTTGCCAAGTTGCCGTGCTGGACGTCGGGCTCCGCCTTGGGACCTCCGAGCCGCTCGCGCGCGAATTGAAAGACCGCGGCACGCCGTTCGTAGCGCTGTCCGGTTATCCGCAAAACCGCCTGCCATCCATATTCACCGAGGCTCCTTTTCTCGCGAAGCCGCTCCAGCCCGAGCTACTGATCTCCGAGCTTAGGCGTTGCGTGAACCAGAGTTGAGCTTGCTCAACGGCAATCCTATTCAGCGAAGCTGAATACCCCGGTAGAAATGCGAGACAGGGCCCGCGCCCGCGCCGATATCGAGGTCCCCCGCGCGCTCGATTGCGCCCTGCAAATAGGCTTTGGCCTCGGCGATGGCCTCTTCCATTGGCAGACCTTTCACGGCGTAGGCAGCAATCGCCGAGGCAAGGGTGCATCCGGTTCCATGAGTATTCTTAGTTGCAATTCGCGGCGTGCTGTAGGAGCGGAGCTTTGAGCCATCGAAGAGCCAATCGATGGCGTAGGGCCCGGCGGCGTGGCCGCCTTTCAGTAGAACCGCCCGCGGCCCGAGTGCGAGCAGCCGCCCGGCTTGGGCCCGCACATCGCTTTCGTTTTCAGCCACCTGCGAATTGAGAAGCGCCGCGGCTTCTTGCCGGTTCGGGGTGATTAGGGTTGCAAGAGGGAAAAGCCGCGAGACGAGTGCGGCCTCGGCGCTCTTCTCAAGAAGGCGGCTCCCGCTTGTCGAGACGAGCACCGGGTCCACGACGATTGGGATGCCGCCGGCCCATCGCTCAAGCCTGCCGGCTACCGCGAGTATGGCTTCCTCGCTTCCCAGCATCCCTGTTTTGACCGCCATGATCGAAAGATCGGAGAAAACGGCGTCGATTTGGGCAGAAACGATGCTGGCGGGGACAAGGTGGACGGCAGTCACGCCGCTGGTGTTTTGTGCGGTGACAGCCGTGACAACCGTCGCCCCGTAGACGCCAAGCGCGGAAAATGTCTTCAAATCTGCCTGGAGGCCGGCGCCGGCGGATGAGTCCGACCCTGCAATGGAAAGCGCGGCTGGCGTGCTCCCGCTCAAGGCCTTACGCCGGGAGCCGTAATGGGCAAATCTTTGCCTCGCCAGCCGAGATAGAGCTCAAGCGCAACATAGTCCGGCGCGTTGACCGGTTGAGCCTCGGCACGCGTGAGCTGGTTGCACATCCGGAAACGGTCGTGAAGAGAGATCATTCGCCTCTCGCCTATGCTGAATACCGGATAGGATTGGGGATGTCCCTGACTCAACGTTTCCGCACCGAAATTTTGTCCGAACTTCAAATCGTGGCACTGCGCGCACGAAAGCTGCAGAAGGCCAGTCTTCATGTGGTAAAGCTCGCGGCCTCTTTCAAAAGTGGCCGCGGCCGGTCCGCTCACGTCCACCGCCAAAGGCAGCCTCCGGGAAAGCCAGCGAAGATAAGCGGTCATGGCAGCCATTTGCTCCGAGCTGTCCGGTAAGGGAGAGGCCTGAAGGGCGTTCTGCCTGCAGAAATTGATGCGTGTCTGTAGAGTTATGACCTGTTTCGCGCTCGGCAAGTATTTTGGATAGCTCGCTGCGGCGTGCCTAACCGTGTTATTCTCCCCTGCGCCGTGACAATCCTGACAGGATTTGCCGGCGGCACCTTCCGGCCTGCTCCAAGCAGCTTCTCCTGCCTCGACATAGGGAAAAGCAGGATTGTCGAAGTCGTCCGCTTGTTGAGCGCGAATCGCGGCCGGCAGAAACTCCTCGCCGGGAATGAGACGCGTGCGGGAGGCTTGAGTCTCCGCAGGGGCTTGGGGGCGCGCGTCAGTTTGAGCGCAGGCGGAAACGCTGCCGAAGGCGGCGAGGATCATGAATGACACGCCGAGGATCGGTTGCACCGGAAGGCCTCCTAACGATCGAGAGGTGCTTGCGCCCTCTATCTCAACGTCTTCAAGTAAGCGACCAGATCCTCGATCTCGGCTGCCGTCAAGACAGATGCCGCGGCTGCCCCTTCCCTATAATAGGATGGCATGATGGTTTCGGGATAGTAGGTCTTCGGCTCTACCAAAACCTGCCGGAGCTGGGCATCGTCGTACTTACTGCCAACGCCATCCAGCGCCGGGCCGATCCCGCCCTGTCCTGCGATAGAGGAAAGCACGCTGACCTTATGACAGCTGAGGCAGTCGCCCTTTTGACGGCTGACAAGAACTTCGCGTCCGCGTTCGGCGTTTCCGGGCGCGCCCGTTAGCGGTCCAGGAAGGTTTTGTAGAACGCTTGAAAGATTGTGGGGGACGCCGGCGTTCGTGTCCTCGAGGTAGAAGCCCGCCGTTTTTCTCTGGCACTCTGCCGCGTGAACTCCGCTAAGCGCCGATAGTACGAGGGAGGCCCCTATACATGACGTCACCGCAATGGAAATGTACATACGCAGTTTCGCCATGCCACGGTCCCCGGCTTCACTAGCGGCTAGCTCCATCGCCGGCTGCGTCGCTCACCATACCAAGCCGTGACAATAATCGGGTTTCCGAATCCGTCAATACATTGTTTAGGGTAATTGAGAAGGCCTGCGCCGCGGCCAGACCTTGGGTCTTTCGCGTGTCCAATTCAGGCCTTCCACTCGCTTGCTTGCTTGCCAGCTTTGAGCACCGCGAAGCTTTGCGGCAAGTCTCTGAGGCTCGATATTACAGCGTCGCTGCGAAGCGCCGCGGCCGCAATTTGGCTATAGCCAAAATCGACTACAACCGATGCTACTCCCGCCGCTCTGGCGCAGCCCACGTCCGCGGCACTGTCGCCAACCATGACCGCGCTCTGCGGCGGCGCTCCAAGCGCCGAAAGCACGCCGAGCAGCGGGGCTGGGTCCGGCTTGCGGGGAGAACCGGCCCGCTCGCCGGCCACCGCTGCAAAGTATTGCGCAATACCGAGCTGGTTGAGCGTCTCTATCGTAAGGCTGTGCTGCTTGTTCGTGCAAAGCCCGAGCCGGCGGCCTTCGCCCTTCAGGCGTTCGAGAAGTTCAACTGCGCCCTCGTAGAGCGTTGTGCGCACCGTGAGGTTCTGCCGGTACGATTGGACGAAGTCTGCGGCAAGCGGCAAAAGCTCAATATCGGAGACGCCTTGGGCGAGGAGCGCGCGCTCCACGAGTTTGGGCACGCCGCCCCCAACCATCCCCTTGACTTGCTCCACTGAAAAGGGCGGAAGATTCCGCATGCCAAGGGCGCTGTTCAGAGCATGCGCGATATCGGCGGCACTGTCGATCAACGTGCCGTCGAGATCGAACACCACAGCGAACGGCCAATCTTCCGGTTCGCGTCTCATAAAGCGGCGAGGCCCGGCCTAAGCTTGCGCGATCTTCGGATCGAGTTCACCTTTGGCGTAGCGTTTCGCCATCTCTGCCGCAGGCACTACCTTGATTTTCGACGCGTTGCCGGCCGTGCCGAATTGTTCGTAGCGATCTTTGCAAACCTGCTGCATGGCTTGCATGGCCGGCTTGAGATATTTCCGGGGATCGAATTCTTTCCGCGCTCCCGCAAGGGCCTTACGGACCGCTCCCGTCACTGCCAGGCGGAGGTCTGTGTCGATATTGATCTTCCGCACGCCGTGCCGGATGCCGCGTTGAAGCTCTTCCACAGGCACGCCGAACGTTGTGGGCATCTCGCCGCCGAACTCGTTGATAATATCGATCAGCTCCTTCGGCACCGAGGAGGAGCCGTGCATGACGAGGTGCGTGTTGGGAATCCGCTTATGGATAGCCTCGATGACATTCATCGCGAGCACGTCGCCGGTCGGCTTGTGCGTGAATTTGTAGGCGCCGTGAGATGTGCCGATGGCCACGGCCAGTGCGTCGACCTTCGTGGCGGCGACGAATTGCGCCGCTTGGTCCGGGTCCGTCAGGAGCTGCTCCTTCGAGAGCTTGCCCTCGGCGCCATGCCCGTCCTCTTTCTCGCCGGTTCCGGTCTCGAGGCTGCCAAGGCATCCAAGCTCGCCTTCCACCGAGACGCCGACCCAGTGCGCCATCTCGACCACGCGGGAGGTGATACCGACGTTATAAGCATAATCGGCAGGTGTGGCAGCGTCCGCTTTGAGCGAGCCGTCCATCATCACGCTGTCGAAGCCGATGCGGATCGCGCTGGCGCAGGTCGCTTCGTTATTGCCGTGATCCTGATGCATGCAGATCGGGATCTCGGGATATTGCGCCTCGAGGCCTTCGATGAGCTTCGAGAGCAGAAGATCGCCGGCATAGGACCGCGCGCCGCGGCTGGCCTGGATGATAACCGGGCTATCGGTCTGCTTGGCCGCTTCCAGGATGGCGATGCCTTGCTCCATGTTGTTGATGTTGAATGCCGGCACGCCATAGCCGTGCTCGGCGGCATGATCGAGAAGTTGCCTGAGCGTTATACGGGCCATTTATTTCCTCCGGTTGGTGTCGATGCTTTTCAGTTCATTTCATGAGCGGGCGAGCGCTGCAACTCCTGGCAGCGTGCGGCCTTCCAGCCATTCAAGGAATGCGCCGCCCGCCGTGGATACGTAGGAGAACTTGTCTGTGACGCCCGCCGCATTCAGTGCCGCCACGGTATCGCCGCCGCCGGCAACCGTGCGGAGCTTGCCTGCTTCGGTGAGTTTCGCCGCTTCGCGGGCGAGCGCGAAGGTGGCCTCTCCAAAAGGCGGGATTTCGAACGCACCGACGGGACCGTTCCAGAGAAGCGTTTTGCACTTCTCGATGCGCTGCTTGAACTCCTCGACCGAGCGCGGGCCGGCATCGAGAATCATCATATCGTCAGGCACCTCGCCGACAGGAACCGTTTCGGTAGGGGTGTTCGCCTTAAGCTCTCTTGCAACGACGGCATCGACCGGCAGCACGATCCGGCAACCGGACTCCGCGGCCTGCGAAAGGATGGTATCGACGGTTTCAACCAAGCCGGGCTCGCAAAGCGACCGGCCCACGCCGATTTTCTTCGCATATAGGAAGGTGTTGGCCATTCCGCCGCCGACGATAAGATAGTCCATCTTTTTCACGAGATGGACGAGCACGTCGATTTTCGTCGAGACCTTGGAGCCGCCGATGATTGCCGCCACGGGACGCTCGGGATGGTCGCACGCGAGCTTGAGCGCTTCGATCTCGGCCATCATGGATGGGCCGGCATAGGCTGGCAAAAGATGCGCCAGCGCTTCGGTCGAGGCGTGCGCCCGGTGCGAAACGGAGAAGGCGTCGTTGACATAAATATCGCCCAACTTTGCGAGTTCGCCCGCGAAATCCGGATCGTTCTTCTCCTCGCCCTTATGGAACCGGAGATTCTCCAAAACGGCGATCTGTCCGGGCTGGAGCTGCGCCATAACGAGGTCGGCAAGAGGGCCTACGCAATCTTCGCCAAAGAGCACGGTTGTTCCCGGCATCATGGAGGCGAGCTTATTGGCGACAGGCCGTAGCGAATATTGGGGATCGGGCGCGCCCTTGGGCCGTCCGAAATGGGAGAGAATGGCGACCTTGGCGCCGCGCTGGGTCAGGTCGCGCAAAGTGGGTAGAAGCCTTTCGATGCGGGTAGCGTCGGTGACCTCGCCTCCGGATGCCGGGACGTTGAGGTCGGTGCGGATCAAAACGCGCTTGCCGTGAACGTCTACGGCCGCAATGCTCTTGAGTTTGCCGAGTAGCTCCGCTGTGGACATATTTACCTCCCGTGTTCAACGCCTTGCGGCACATCTTTGGCGTCAATCGCCCTTAGGCCCGCACGTGCCGCCGTCCCTGAGCTTAGGGTTAAGCCCTTTTTCAAACCATTTCAGGAGTGGCGTTACGATAGAATGACGCTTGGCGGAACGTGACATTTTTGCATTACCCACACAAGTCAGAGTTATTTAACGGTTGATTTACTCAATATGACAGTCAAACTGTTGCAGCAAGACGTTTGCAATTGCCAAGAAGAAGCCTTATGTCTTAATTGGGCCACAATGCGGACCCAGCTCACGGATTCTGTGTCTCTGAGCTTACCTCGCAGTGCCGCTGGCAGAGTCTTTTGCCGGCGTTTCTGTGTGGATTACCATCCTAGGCACGATCCCGCTACCGGCGACACAAGAGATCATCGAATTTCATGAGTAAGCTCATCGAGTTATCAGATCTTCCGCAGGCTGCGCAGGGTCCGGTTCTGTTCTGGCAGCAGACGCTCAAGAATCCCCGGCAGGTTTGCAGTCTTTTCCCGTCCAGCCCGTTTGTGGGCCGGGCGATGACAACGGTCCTGGGGGACCGCATCGACTCTCACATTATAGAGCTGGGGGCGGGAACGGGTGCCGTGACGCGGCAGCTGATCCGGAACGGCGTGCAGCCGGAGAAACTGACCCTTATCGAAATCGATTCTCAGCTTGGCGGCCATCTCAGGCGCAGATTTCAGGACGTGGATGTTGTAATCGCGCCGGCGCAAGATCTTGCCAAATTGTGGCAAGAGCGTAATGGCGGCTCCGTCGGCGCTATCGTCTCGACTTTGCCCATGCGTCTGTTTTCCAAGAAGTTGATTTATTTAGTGATGAAGAACAGCCTGCAAGTTCTTGAGGACCGCGGGATGTTCGTTCAATTCACCTACCGGCAAAATAGCCCGGTGCCGCCGCGTGTCGTTAAAGCGCTTCATATGAAGGCTTGGCGTTACACGCGCGTTTGGCTGAATCTTCCGCCGGCCGCTATCTGGGTCTACGAGAAGCAGAGCGCGGCGAAAGAAATTTAAAAACTTTTTTCGCCCACGCTCGCTTGAGTGCGGCCGCCTGCAGGCTCCGCTCCGCCCGGCGGATGCGATCTCGCGCGGTGTGAACTGAAAAATCTCAGTTTCGAATGGCTTGGACTTTACAAGCGATGTCCCGCGCCGGGTACGAAGCCGGCTGCGCCTGTCCAAAAAAGTGCGTGTCGATTGAGCAACAGGCGACGCGCAAAAACTCAAGGGCGGCCTAGGGTTATCGATGAAATAGCCGTTTTTTTTGCGGCCGGAATCGGGTCGCTACCGCTTGTACACTTTGGGATAAGGCATTGTTTTGAAAGCCCGTTCTTTGGAATGAGCTAATCTCAAGGACCTTGTCCCTCCGCTTTTCCCGGCGGCGCCGCTCACGCTTGGTGAGCCGGCACGGCCATGTTGCCACGGAGCTTCTTTTGGTGATTAAGTGGGGCGAACGATGAATAGGGGTGCTTCGGAACGCAGCCCCGCAAGGCTTATCGTGGGGGAGAACATGGGGAAATTGGCGAATTTCAGGCTGGCGTTGCTGAGCGCGACAGCCCTTGTTGCAAGTGCCGCTGCCGTGAGCGAGGCCCAGGCCGGTGCCTTCGGCATCCGCGAGCAGTCCACATATTTCACGGGCGATGAATATGCTGGCGCGGCCGCGGGCGGCGATATCAGCTCCATGTTCTGGAACCCGGCGGCAACTGCGACGCTGCAGGGCTTCAATAGCTCGACGAGTTACACCGGGATTATCGCGAGCGCCACCGAGAACGCCACGGGCGGAGTTTTGGTAAATGGCGGAGCGTTACCGCCTGGACCCGTCGTACTGCCTACTACGTCACCTACCTCGACCAATGTTGGCACGAGCGCTCTCATTCCTTCGTCCTACTGGACCTTGCAACTGACCGACCAGCTCTATGCAGGCCTCGGTCTGAATGCGCCCTTCGGTCTTATCACCAAGGCGAATAATAACTGGGCCGGTTCTCCGCTGGCAACCACGACCAAGGTCTTCTCGCTCGATGCCAATCCCACACTCGCCTACAAGATTACGCCAACCTTGACGGTCGGCGCCGGCGTTCAGATCGAATATTTCGAGATCAAGCTCGAACACGATTCGCTTAGTGCCTTTGCGCCCGGCCCTATCATTGCTGCTCCGTCCCGCTCATACCAGGCTGACGATGTTGGCGTGGGCTTCACTGCCGGTGCCATCTGGCAGCCATTTGTAGGAACGTCACTCGGCCTGGGCTACCGGTCTGCGGTTAATGTGAACGTGAACGGTCTCTATGCCTTGGGGCAGTCTGCAGTGACCCCGTTGGGCTTAAGCACCATAGCGACCGGAAAAATGACATTGCCGGATGAGGCTACCTTCAGCGTGAGGCAAGCGATCACGAGCCAGCTTACTCTGTTGGGCACGGTTGAGTGGGACCGCTGGAGCAGCATCGGCAATGTGAGCGCGACAAGCGCCCTATGCGGCGGCACCTGCGAGACACTCAACCTAAACTATCAAGACGGGTGGTTCTACTCGGTTGGCGCCGAATACGCTTACAGCCCCGCGCTCACCTTGCGGACCGGTGTTGGCTATGAGGTTTCGCCGATCAGGGATTCAACACGCGACATTCTCCTGCCCGACAGCGATCGCATCCATTTAGGCTTCGGTGCGAGCTACAAGTGGTCGGACAAGATCACGTTCAACGCCGCCTATTCGCACATCTTCTTCGACAACGCGCCGTTCTGCATGGCATATCCGGTGGCGGCAGCCACCACGCATTGCGTTACCGGTAACGAAGTCCTCCTTATGGGCAACGCCGATGTTTCGGTCGACATCGTCTCGCTTGGCGTAAACTATAAATTCTACGGCCCAGAGCCGCTCGAGCCCCTCAAGTAATAAGAAGGTACCTACCGACTTCCAGCGGCCGGCATCATAGCCGGCCGTTTTTTTTGAGCGCCTAGCCGCGGCCTGTGTCATATTCTTGCAATGAAGATGCGGGCAGTCTGATGCAAATTCCGAGAACCGGGGGCAAAGGGTGGACCATCCGGCTGCGCCGAACTATAAAGTACCCGTGAGATACCGCGCCCTCTTCCTTTCCGACATTCATCTGGCTGCCCGGGCCTGCAGGTCCGAGGACCTTTTGAGCTTTCTCAAGTCTCATGACGCCGACACGATTTATCTCGTGGGCGACGTGATCGATTTCTGGCGTTTGCGGCGCGCACCGAGCTGGAGCGCCTCGCACACGGCGGCTATCAAGGAGCTATTGGCAAAGGCGCAAAGCGGCTCGCGTATCGTTTACATCCCCGGCAATCACGACAGCGAGATGCGCAACTTTGCCGGCACGACGCTTGGGCCTGTCGAGATTTGCCTCCAAGCGATCCACCGCACCGCCGATGGGCGCCGCTTTCTCGTCGTCCATGGCGACGAGTTCGACGCCGTCATAAAGAAGGCGCTGTGGCTTGCGGTTATCGGCGACATCGCATACGACATTGCCGCCGCGGCCAACTCCCTTCTTAATTGGGGCCGGCGCGGAATCGGCCTTCCATACTGGTCGCTTGCAGCCTTTCTGAAATACCGGGTCAAACGGATCGTGAGCTATGCCGGAAATTTTGAGAAGAAGCTTGCCGCTGCGGCCCGCGATGCCGATGCATCCGGCGTGATCTGCGGCCACATCCATCACGCCACCATCCATGTGGTCGATGGGATTTGCTATGTGAACACCGGCGACTGGGTGGAAAGTGGAACCGCTATTGCCGAGAGGGCGGATGGGCGGCTCGAAATCATCCGCTGGACCGACCGGCTCCGCGGGCATAAATCTGCCTCCCCGAAAACGCCTGCCATGCCGGCAGCCTGATGCGCATTCTCATCGCCACGGACGCCTGGAAGCCCCAAGTGAACGGCGTCGTAAACACCTATGCGAATGTTGAACGCGAGGGGCCGGGCGCGGGCTTCTCGCTGTCGTTTCTGACCCCATCCGAATTCAGGACCGTGCCGCTGCCAAGCTATAGCGAGATCCGGCTTGCACTCGCCTGTCCCTCCGATGCCGCACGGCGCGTGGAGCGGGACAGGCCCGATTTCATCCATATTGCGACCGAAGGGCCGATCGGCCTTGCGACGCGCGCCTACTGCGTAGGTGCCGGCCGCCGCTTCACCACAAGCTATCACACCCGCTTTCCGGAATATGCCGCAGCACGGCTCCCTGTGCCGCTATCTTGGGGCTATCGCTTCGAGCGCTGGTTTCACAATGCCGGCGCTGGCGTTATGGCCGCCTCGCGCTCGCTGTGCGAGGATTTGACGGCGCACGGCCTTAAGAACGTCCGGCTCTGGTCGAGGGGCGTCGATCTTGAACTCTTCCGTCCGCGCGCTGTGGACCGGTTCGGCTTGCCGCGCCCGCTTTTCCTCTATGCCGGGCGCGTCGCCGTAGAAAAGAACCTCGACGCCTTTCTGAGCCTCGGCCTTCCTGGCAGCAAGGCGGTCGTGGGCGGAGGTCCCCAGCTCGAAGAGCTGAAGAAGCGCTACCCCCGCGTAACCTTCACAGGTCCGAAATTCGGGCAAGAGCTCGCCGAGCATTATGCGTCGGCGGATGTCTTTGTGTTTCCAAGTTTAACCGATACTTTTGGAAACGTGCTGCTCGAAGCGCTCGCTTGCGGCGTCCCCGTGGCCGCCTACGATGTGACAGGACCGAAGGATGTCGTTGCAAATGGCAGCGTTGGCATTCTTGCCGGCGATCTAAAGAATGCGGCGCTTGCTGCGCTTTCAATCGATCGCGCGGCTTGCCGTAGCTATGCGGAGCAGTTCAGCTGGGGCGCGTGCGCGCGGCGTTTCCGCGATATCGTAGCGGAAGCCAACGGATTTTCCGCTCTGGCTCCCGCTAGTTCGTGACAAAACGGCGATGTTTTCGTTATGATCCAAAGCATAGGCCTGCGGGGTCCGCAATGAAACTGCCAACGATTGACGACCTGAAAGACGCCGAGTTGCGGATCAGGCCGTACGCTGCCGTAACGCCGCTTATCGAGTGGGCTGCCCTCAACGATAGACTCGGAGCGAGAATTCTCTGCAAGGCCGAAACTCTGCAGCGAACGGGCAGTTTCAAGTTCCGCGGGGCTTATAATTGCGTGTCGAGAGTCGACCGGAACGAGTTCCCGGGCGGAGTCGTCGCGTGCTCGTCCGGCAATCACGCTCAAGGCGTGGGCGAGGCCGCGCGCCTTTGCGGGCTGGATGCGGTAATTGTGATGCCTTCGGATGCGCCCCGGTTGAAAATAGCGCGCACGAGCCACAGCGGCGCGGAGGTGGTCTTCTACAACCGGGAAACCGAGGACCGCAACGCTATAGCCCGCGATCTTTGCGATAAGCTCAACGCAGCCCTCGTTCTTCCCTTCGACGATCCCTATGTGATCGCAGGCCAGGGAACGGTTGGGCTGGAGCTCTGCCGCCAAGCCGGTGCCGCAGGCGCTGCAATCGACGCGGTGCTGGTGCCCGCGAGCGGCGGAGGCTTGGCGGCCGGTGTCGCGCTTGCTGTCAAGGAAAGCTTTCCGGATGCCGAAGTCTATACGGTGGAACCGAAAGGCTTCGACGATTACAAGCGCTCGCTCGCGGCCGGTAGCCGCCAGAGAAACGAGCATCCTGGCAGTTCGATCTGCGACGCGCTCCTGATTGCGGAGCCTGGCGAATTGACCTTCGCCATGAACAAGGACCGGCTGGCTGGCGGCATTGCCGTTAGCGATCACGATGTGAGGGAGGCGGTGTCATACGCCTATAATGAAATGAAGCTAGTCGTGGAGCCAGGAGGCGCCGTCGCCCTTGCTGCGATCCTCTCTGGTGCGTTCCCTGCCAAAGGCCGCCAGGTGGCGATCGTCCTTTCCGGAGGAAACGCAGATCCGCACCTTTTCGCGGAGATAATTTGCGATGGCAAGGAAATGACGCCGTCCGGCCAATAATCCGTTAAAGTCCTGAAGTTAGCTTTAGCTTATGATTTCACGCCGCCGCCTCATAACTTTGGGAGCCGCAACCGCCAGCTCTGGCGTGCTGAGTGCGGCCGACGCGTTTGCGTTCGAGCCCGGTTTTAGCCTTGTGCTCAAGGAGTGGACAGTCCGTCACGAACGCTGGCCGATAAACGCCCGGCCCTTGCGAATTGGCGTACTGACCGATATCCACGCCGTGGACCCGTGGATGCCCGCCCAGCGTATCGGTTCCATTGCGGAGCGCATGAACTGGCTCAAGCCCGACATCGTCGTGCTTCTGGGCGATTACGTGAATGCGTTGCGGCTGCGATATCACGCTGCGCTCGTCCCTGTTTCCGAATGGACCGCGGCACTGGCGGAGTTGCACGCTCCGCTTGGCGTTTACGCCGTGCTCGGCAATCACGATTGGTGGTCCGGCGAGGTTCCGCTTATCAGGCAGCACTTCGAGAAAGCCGGCATTCACCTCCTGGAAAATGCCGCGGTGAAGGTGGGTTGGGGCAAAAGCCAGTTTTGGATCGCTGGCCTCGGCGACCAGATAGCCGGCGCAGACGACCTCGAAGGTACGTTGCGACAGATCGACGACAGCTCGCCGGCAATTCTCATCGCTCACGAGCCCAATATTTTCCAAAAAGTACCCTCCCGCATTACCCTAACCTTGGCAGGACACACCCATGGCGGCCAGGTCTACATTCCCTTCGTCGGCCGCCCGGCTGTCCCGGCCGAATATTCGCGCTACGCATACGGTCACATAGAGGAAGAGGGACGGCACATGATCGTGTCGAGCGGGCTTGGGCTTTCGGGTCTCCCCGTGCGTTTCCTCGTGCCTCCGGAAATTGCTCTCGTGACCTTGCGCAACCTTGAAGCGTAAGCAAAAATTTGAACGCTCCCTTAATGCATCTGCCTCAAATTGATGTATAAGTGAGGCGGCTCGGCTGCTTCTGGGCAAATGCATCTCTAGGTTTGGGGGCTTAATCATGCGTAAAGTATTATTGGTGGCCGCAAGTTTGCTAGCTTGTGCGGCGATTTCTTCTGCTGCGGACGCCCGGGTCGTTGTACGGGTGAGCAAATCCCGTCAAATGATGTACGTCTATGTGGACGGGTACCTGCAGCACGCGTGGCCTGTCTCGACGGCGCGAGGCGGTTACAGCACGCCGTCCGGCGTCTATAGTCCGACCTCTTTCGACCGCTACCACCGGTCGAGCAAGTATCATAATTCGCCGATGCCGTACTCGATCTTTTTCCGGGGCGGATACGCGATCCATGGCTCCTACGATGTAGGCCATCTTGGCCGCCCAGCTTCTCACGGCTGCATCCGGCTGGACCCCAGCGACGCCGCCGAGCTTTACAGCATCGTTCGCAGCTCGGGCGGAACGCGGATCGTCGTTTCGCGATAGAATTTCCACGCCGGCGCTTGCGAATGCGATTATAAAGTCCGTACCAGGTGTCCGGCTGGCCCGGGCAAGGAGGGTGCGATGTTTTGGATTCCGCCGGCGGCAGCGGCCGTTGTTGCCATCGTCATTTTGCTCGCCATGAGCGTGCGTATTGCAAACGAATATGAGCGCGGCGTCATTTTCCGCTTGGGCCGCCTCGTTGGAACCCGGGGCCCCGGTCTTTATCTTTTGATCCCCTTCATCGAGCGGCAGACCCTGATCGACCAGCGTATCGTTACTGCTGCCGTCGAGAAGCAGGACGCCATTACCAGAGATAATGTCCCTGTCAAAGTGGACGCGGTTGTCTGGTATTGGGTCGTCGATCCAGCGAAATCGGTCGTACGCGTGCTCAACGTTTACTCAGCCGTTACGCAAATCTCGCTGACGACGCTCCGTAATATCATCGGCCGTCACAGCCTCGACGACGTGCTGAAGGAAAAAGATAAGCTCAGCGAGGAAATGAAGATAGCTATCGACAATGTGACCGAGCCTTGGGGCGTTCAGGTGCAGATGGTCGAGATGAAGGACGTGGTGATACCGGAGTCCATGCAGCGCGCTATGGCGCAAGAGGCCGAGGCGCTCAGGGAAAAGCGCGCGCGCATCATCAAGGCCGAGGCCGAGATGGAAGCCGCGCAACGCTTGCGCGACGCTGCGCTCATCATCATGGATAGTCCGGCGGGGCTTGAGCTGAGGCGCATGCAGATGATCACCGAGGTCGGCGCCGAGCAGAACTCGATGACGGTGGTGATGATGCCGTCGGAATTCGTGTCGATGGCCCGGGCAATTGCCGAGCTAAAGCCGCGGGATGGCAAGAAAGATTGAGCAGGTGCGATCTGCGCGGCGATTGCAGCGCTCGCCTCTTAGCTTCGCCGGCGCTCTAACGCACCTGGAACGTTTCGATGTAGCGCCTGATTTCCGCGATGGCTTGCCGGCCGTAAGCCTCGCCGCATTCATGCGCAAAGATTTTCGACCACATGGGCATAGTCTTGTCGCCCCCGGCTGTCTCTCCGCCTCCATCCCGAAGGATCGATAGCACGTGAGCGGACGGAAAAGCACCATTCGCCCGGGTTGAAAGCCTGGTGAGATCTGGCGGTGAGAGACTAAGCGCTTCGGCGAGCGGACCGCCGCCTTTGCCTTGATCGCCATGGCAGGCCGTGCAGTTTTCTGCAAAGAGAACCCGTCCGGCGTCCGGCTGCGGCAGTTTGCAAGCCTCGGACTGCGCAAGCGCTGCACGGGCAGCAAAAGCGGCAACGAGCAAAACGCCGCCGCTCAATACTGCATGGAACGATTTCACGGACTTCTGTCCTCAGGTCTTATGGTTCTTGGAATGATGGCCGATTCGACGCCGGACGGGGATTTAAAAAGCGGCGCTGAGATTGCCGTGCGCGGCTTTTCAGTGAGGAACCTCTGACGGCAACGTATAATCGGTTTAGCCGGGCGCCCGGTAAGCGTTAAAGTGACAGAAGTGGAAAGGAACCCTGCGATGATTCGAGAAAAACTATCCGGAGCCTTGAAAGAGGCCATGCGGGCGAAGGCCGAGCCTGCGACGACAACGATCCGCATGATTAACGCGGCGATCAAGCAAAAGGATATCGACGTGGCCCGTGCTCGCGGGGATCAGCAGATTAGCGAGGACGAGGTTCTCAATCTCTTGCAAAGTCTTATCAAGTCCAGGCGCGAGTCGATCGAGCTTTACAAGCAAGGTGAGCGGCAAGACCTCGTGAGCAAAGAGGAAGCGGAGATCGCGGTCATCGAACAATTCCTCCCGAAGCAGTTAAGCGAGGAGGACACGAAGGCCGCTGTGCGCGAGCTGGTTGCCGCGGTTGGCGCCAGCAGCGTGAAAGACATGGGAAAAGTTATGGCGGTGTTAAAGTCCAAATACGCCGGTCAGCTCGATATGACAAAAGCGAGCGCGATCGTAAAACAGGTTCTTGCCAGCAATTAACGCCGGAGCCAAATCGCAAAACATTTGCCGGCGCCAATCCGTTAGGCTTGGGCGCTGCGCTCTTGCTTAATGGAACTGCGCGAGCTTGGCTTTTCCCCAGCTGTCGCGTTTCCGGTGCAAGACTTCCGGCATTTTGGAGACGATTTCGATCAAAAGGATCAGCTCCTGCCGAAGCTGTGAATCGTCAATCTTGTCGAACGCTTGCAGCAGCTGCTGCGATTGCTCGAAACGCATCTGCCCCTCATTGACAGGAGCACCGGCACCGGCGAGCAAACAGCGAAACAGCTCGTCGATCTCCTCACGATTGATCATGCCCAAACTCCAACACTTACGCGTCCACAACTGACTGCGGTTGTACATGGTAATTGTTACAAGTCAAAGTCACTTTCCACAGGAGGCATACTTTGCCGGTAACGCGCTGCCCCCGCACGCGGGCAGCGTTAGCATCGCTATTACGACAATAATGCTATGCATTTATGGTGTGCAAGACGCAAGAGTGGAGAAAAGATCTGCGTTCTTGTCCACAGCAGCGAAATTGCCATGATATGTAATATCTTACGCCACTGTTGCGCGCGCGCTACAGCAAATGTCGGGCTGGCGCTTTAGGATGCATACGAGAATTGGAATATCCCGATGTACGGGCCGCTTGGGGGCGGCGGAAGACACGCTTAGTGGGGGAGAAGATGAATAAGCATTTCAGTCTGTCAGCAGCGGCCGCTGCGCTTGCGATAGGGATGGGGTGCCCCGCCGCTTTCGCGACGGACGGCTATTTCATGGATGGGTACGGCGCGAACCAAACCGCTGTTGCGGGCGCTGGCGTCGCCTATAGCCAGGATGCCATGGCCATCTCGCTGAACCCGGCGGGTCTCGTTAATGTAGACGACCAAGTGGTGCTGGGGATGTCGGCGTTCATGCCGTTCCGCTCCTACGATGCGGTAAATAACGGCTGTGGCTCATTTTGCGCGGTAATGCCTGGCAGCCACGACTCGAACAATGATATCTTTGGTATCCCCAATTTCGCCTGGACCCATCATTTAGGGCCCGACACCGTACTTGGCGTCGGTCTTTACGGTAATGGCGGCATGAACACGACGTGGCCAGTGGCTGTTTTCCCGGCCACACCAGCTGGTTTCGGCTCCGCTCCCACCGGCGTCGATTTGCAGCAGGCGTTCATGTCGGTGTCGCTGTCGCAGCGCTTCGGCCAGTTTTCCGTTGGCGTCGCTCCCATCCTCGCGATGCAAACGTTTAAGGCAACTGGGCTAGGTGCGTTCGAAAGTCCAGCTTTCACCACGAACCCGAGCAATTTGAGCGACAACGGTTATGCCTTTTCCTATGGCGGCGGCGTCCGCGCGGGCATCGAATACGACTACAGCCCAGACCTCCATTTCGCTGTGGCGGGATCCAGCCGTATCTACATGACGGATTTCGATGTCTATAGCGGCTTGTTTGCGCAGCACGGCGCCTTCGACATTCCGGCTACCGTAACCGCGGGCTTGGCTTACAATGTCAGGCCGAGCGTGACGGTGATGCTCGACTATAAGCACATCTTCTACAGCGATATCCCCTCCATCGCAAACACGGTGGCGAATTTTACGTCGCTTGGGCAACTTTTCGGCTCAAGCAACGGCCCAGGGTTTGGCTGGCAAGATATCAACGTGTACAAGCTCGGCGTTGAATGGCGCTACGATCCTCAGTGGACTTTCCGCGCTGGTTATTCCTACAACGACCAGGTGATCCCCTCGAGTCAAGTTATGCTCAACATCCTCGCACCCGGCGTCGTGCAGAACCACATCACAGGCGGCTTCAAGTATGCATGGTCGGAAAAGATCGATCTGGAGTTCGCCGCGATGTATGCCCCGGAGACAACGGTTAAGGGCACCGCTCCTGCAGGTTTTGGCTCCCAGCCGATTTCCCTCAGCATGTACCAAGTCGAGACCACGCTGGGCATCGTCTACCACTTCGATGGCCGCCGCGAGCTTGAGCCTCTCAAATAAGCTTGCACCGCTCTTTGCGAGCGCCGCCTGACAATCGAATGAAAAAAAGCAGCCCAGCGGCTGCTTTTTTTGTGCCTGTTTCCGGTGCCGGCGCCTAAAGCCCTTCAATAACCCTGCGCAGCTTGCCTTGCACTTCGGTTGCGATGGTTGCTAGGCCGGGATTTGCAACCGCTTGCATCGAAGCTATGGGGTCGATGGCCGAAACCTCAACCTTCCCGTCCGCGTGCTCCTGGACGATGACGTTACAGGGCAGCATCGTTCCGATTTTGTCCTCCGCCTGAAGCGCCCGGTGTGCGAGGCCGGGGTTGCATGCGCCCAATATCCGGTATTTGCGGAAATCCACGCCGAGCTTTTGCTTCAGCGTGCTCTGAACGTCGATCTTGGTGAGAACGCCGAAGCCCTCGCGCTTTAGCGCCTCCGTTGCCTTGGCGATGGCCATGTCGAATAGAACATCGAGTGTCTTCGAGAAATGATAGCTCATCGTGTCGCTCCTCAAGTGGCGAATGTCCCGGCCCAATGCGCGATTGGCCCGACAGTAATCTATATTCGAATTCCGATACGGCAATGCGTTTGCCGATGAAACCTTAAGAGCGGCCAAGCGTTCGATTCGGCAGCGCTGCGGGGTATCGCGAACCTGCAGCAGGCCCTTGGCAGGTGCGGCACTTTAGTCCTGCAAAATCTTTGAAATCGTCGAGCAAATTGATGCCGATCAATTTGCCGCTCGCCAAATATCAATAATATGAATATGCGAATACGGCGAATCGAAGGTTGGCCCCTATGGTTTTCGTCCTCGGAATCGGCAACCGGCTACTCAGCGACGATGGCGCAGGCCCCGCCGTAATCGATCGGTTGTCGAGCGATCCGGCAAGACATCGCCATGCCACTTACCGGGATGGAGGAACCATCGGTCTTGCGCTGCTCCCCGAGATCGAGGACGCATCCGCTCTCATAGCCGTCGACGCAGCAGAGTTGAACGCGGCCCCCGGAACGATCCGGGTCTTCGAGGGCGAGGCCATGGACGCTCAGCTCAGCGGCCGGAAAAAGACCGTCCATGAGGTTGCTCTTTCCGATCTTGTTAGCGCAGCGGCTTTGACAGGCACCTTGCCTGCGCGGCGCGCGCTTGTCGCCATACAGCCTGAGACCGTCGAATGGGGAATGACCCCATCTGCGGCAGTGGCCGGCGCTATTCCAGCCGCTTGCGCCGCCGTGTCCGAGCTTGTGGAAAGATGGACGGCGCAGCCATGACGACACTCCTGGCCCAAAATTTAAATTCGGAACTCGCCGATGCTGTGCTTCGCGAGATCCCGGTCCTCATGCAGCGCCTCCTGGATACGGGTGCGACGGGGACCGTAGATTTAAGGAGCCTGCCGATGACCGATTGGGACAGGCAGCAGCTCGCGACGCGGCTCGGCGAGGGTGAGGTCAAGGCATTCGTGACCGTTGGGGGCACCTCCACGGTGACCGAAACGCAATTCGCGGGCGTGTGGTGGGTCCGGCACGAGGGTGCAGATGGCCGCATCGCCGCGGAGCAGGTGGTTGTTGCGCGCGCGCCGGAATTCCTGCTCGCGCATCCGGCGGACATAGAGGCCGCTCAACGCCGCTTGAGCGCTATCCTTAGCGGTTTCGCAGAGGCACAATTTGAGGAGGCCGGGCATGGCTGAAACTCGAACGTTAGGCGAGCTCCTGGTTGAGCGGGGCGTGTCGCGCCGCGCTTTCCTGAAATACTCGTCTTATCTGGCAACCCTCATGGCGCTGCCGCCCTCGGCCGCCGAAGCGATGGCCGAGGGTCTCGCCAAGGCGAGGCGGCAGGCCGTGATCTGGCTTTCCTTTCAAGAGTGCACCGGGTGTACCGAATCGCTAACGCGCGCCTTCAGCCCCACGCTCGAGGACCTGATCTTCAATTTCATCTCGCTCGACTACCATCACACCTTGATGGCCGTCTCCGGCGAGGCGGCCGAGAATGCGCGGCTGCAATCGATGGCCGAGAATAAAGGCAAATACATCGTGATGGTCGACGGCTCGGTTCCGATGAAGGACGGTGGGGTCTACTCCACGATTGCGGGCCGCACGAACCTCGAAACACTGCACGAGACCGCGAAAGATGCGTTCGCCGTCATTTCGGTTGGCACCTGCGCGGCGTTCGGGGGGCTCCCGCATGCCGATCCCAACCCTACGGGAGCGGTTGCCATCCAAGACATCGTGAAGGACAAGCCGGTCATTAATATTCCAGGCTGCCCGCCGATCCCGGACGCGATGACGGGAACGGTCGCGCACATTCTGTCGTTTGGCAAGCTGCCCGAGCTCGACGATTTGAAGCGGCCCAAAGCCTTCTTCGGTGAAACGATCCACGACCGCTGCTATCGCCGTCCGTTCTACCAGCGCGGGCTCTTCGCCAAGAGCTTCGACGACGAAGGCGCACGCAAAGGCTGGTGCCTTTACGAAGTTGGCTGCAAGGGTCCTATCACCTACAACGCCTGCGCTACCCTCAAATGGAATGGCGGCGTCTCCTTCCCCATTCAATCCGGCCATGGCTGCCTTGGCTGCTCGGAGCCGGATTTCTGGGATAAAGGCGGATTTTACCGGCCGCTGCCAACACCGCTGGCAAGCGTGCGCGAGCACGTTACCGAAGCTGCCGCCGCCGGTGCGGTCCTTGGCGGAGCCGCGGCATGGCTCGCCCGCTCGTCTCAAAATGCCTATAAATCAGAAACCAAGAAGTCAGAGGAGGCTTGATCCATGGACCTTCTTGAGTTTGCTCGCGGCCCGGCGCTCCAAGTCTCGCTCGCGATTTTCGTATTCGGCGTGATCTGGCGGCTGCTTGGCCTGCTACTGCTTCCCTGGCGCAGGGACCATTCCGCGCCCCGGGGAACTGCACCCTACGCTGTCGTAGCGGTGCTGCAAGCTAACCTGCGGAAAATGTGGCCGCATAACACCTTCGTGAAAGCGACGGTGTTCCAGTTCGTCAACGGCTATGTCTTCCATATTGGCCTTGCCATCGTGGTCTTCCTGTTCGCGCCGCACATCCTCTTCATCAAGAGCCTCTTCGGCGTAACCTGGCCCGCGCTGCCGTCGAACGTCGTTTACGCGGTTGGCGCGATTACGCTCTTCGCGCTCATCGCGGGGCTCCTGCATCGCCTGACGAGCCCGGTGCTGCAGCTCATCTCCCGCACCGACGACTACATAAGCTGGCTCGTCACGCTGTTGCCGGTCGCGACAGGCCTTCTTGCCATCATCCAGGTCGGCGCGCGTTACGAGACGCTGCTCGCCCTGCACATCCTGAGCATCTGTCTATTTTTCATTTGGTTCCCGTTCGGCAAGCTCATGCACGCCTTCACCTTCTTCTTGTCTCGCGGCGCAACGGGCGTCCGGCTCAAACATAGGGGAGCACAGATATGACCGCGCGCGTAACAGCATCGGGCGCGCCCTATGAAGTACAGGGCGAAGTGTCCGACAAGGACCGCCTCAACCACGCCATGCGCACTTTCCTCAAGGAGTTCGGCGCGCAGGCATCCATCCAAATGGAAAGCTGCGTGCGCTGCGGCATGTGCGCCAATGCCTGCCATTTCTACATTACAATGCAAGACCCGAAATATACGCCTATCTATAAGCTTCGGCCTTTCGAGCAGGCCTATAGCCGGCATTTCGGGCCATTCGCGCCGCTTTTCCGTCTGTTTGGCATTGCGCCCAGCGTAACCATCCAGGAATTGGAGGAGTGGCAGCGGTTCCTGTACGACTCCTGCAACATGTGCGGGCGCTGCACGCTGGCCTGCCCGATGGGCATCGATATCGCCGAGCTTGTGAAGGAAGCCCGGCACGGCATGTATGCGGCGGGCCTCGTCCCCGACCGCTTAGAGCTGATGGACCGCACCACAAAGAAGTGGGGCAGTCCGGCAACGCCGCCGGAGGACTTCGCGGACATCGTCAACGAGGCCGCAGAGAAGTACGGCGTTAAAATCAATGTGGACCTTCCCAAAGCCGATATCTTGGTGACGGTCGCGCCGGCCGAGCTGACCGAGCACACCAAGGCTCTCGCCGATATCGCCAAGATCCTGAACAGGATGGGCGTGAGCTGGACCTACAGCTCCGACGGCTTCGAAGCCTCGAACATCGGCTTCATCAATGGCGACGTCGAGCTGCAAGAGAAGATGACGCGAAAGATTATCGATAGGGCTATCGAGATCGGCGCGCACACTTTGCTCTTGCCCGAATGCGGCCATGCTTACGGCGCCGCGCGCTGGGAGGCCGCGCGCTGGTACGGTTATCAGCCGCCCATACGCATTATCCATATGATGGAGTTCTTGGCCGAATCGATCAACAGCGGCGCCATCAGTGTGAAGTCAATCGGCTCCACGGCGTCGTTCCACGATCCCTGCCAAGTCGTGCGCAGGGGCGGCTTGAAGGAGCAGCCGCGCGATGTGCTGCGCGCGCTGGGCTTCGAAATCAAGGAGCTGGCCGATCACGGCCCCCTCGCCTTCTGCTGCGGCGGGGGCGGCGGCGTCGTCTCTTGCGCGCGCGCCGATCCCTTGCGCAACCGCGCCTTCGAAATCAAGCGGCGGCAGGTCGAGGATGCGGGCGCGGAGCGTTTCGTGACGGGCTGCGGGCAATGCCGCATCACGCTCACCATGGGCGCCAAGCACGCCAAATGGGACAAGAAAACCGAAAGCCTGCTCGAACTTGTGGCTGACAATCTGGAGGGTGAATAATGTCGAACCGCGTCGTAGTCGACCCCATCACCCGCATTGAGGGGCACCTGCGCATCGAGGCCGAGACCGATGGCTCCGGCGCAATCTCTAAAGCTTACAGCTCCGGCACTATGGTGCGCGGGCTGGAGATCGTCCTTAAGGGACGCGATCCCCGCGAGGCTTGGGCCTTCGCCCAGCGCATTTGCGGGGTGTGCACGCTCGTGCACGGCATCGCGTCGGTGCGCGCCGTCGAGAATGCACTGAACTATGACATTCCCGCCAATGCGCATCTCATCCGCAATCTTATGATCGGCGCGCAATATGTGCACGATCATGTCATGCACTTTTACCACCTGCACGCGCTCGACTGGGTGGACGTCGTCTCCGCACTCAAAGCCGATCCCAAGGCAACCTCGGAGCTTGCCCAGTCGATCTCGTCTTACGCGAAATCGAGCCCCGGCTATTTCGCGGACACGCAGAAGAAGCTGAAGACCTTCGTCGAGGCAGGCCAGCTTGGCATTTTCGCCAATGGCTTTTGGGGGCATCCGGAGTATAAGCTGCCGCCCGAGGCGAACCTCCTGGCGGTGGCGCATTATCTCGAAGCGCTCGCCTGGCAGCGCAACGTGGCGAAGCTGCACGCCATCTTCGGCGGCAAGAACCCGCACCCGAACTTCCTCGTGGGCGGCGCTCCAAGCCCCATCAGCGCCGATCCCGCCGTTACGGGCGCCGATTCCGCAGCCACGGGGCTAAGCATCGTCGGCCTGCAAGAAGTGCGCAGCATCATCAAATCGATGCAAGCCTTCGTCGATGAGGTCTATGTACCCGATACGCTTGCCATCGCCGGCTTCTACAAGGACTGGTTCGCACGCGGCGAGGGCGTTGGCAATTTCATGTGCTATGGCGATCTGCCAACGCCGGGCGCGGACGGCAAGCTCCACTCGTTCTTGCCGGCGGGCGTGATCCTGAACCGCGATCTCTCCAAGGCCGAGCCGGTCGATTTGAACGACCCGGCCCAAATTCAGGAGTTTGCCGCCCATTCCTGGTACGATTACTCTGGCGGCAAGACAGCCGGGCTGCATCCCTATGCCGGCGAGACGGTGCTCGACTACACAGGGCCCAAGCCGCCCTTCGAGCAACTCAACGTGGACGAAAGCTATTCTTGGCTCAAGGCGCCACGCTGGCGCGGCAAGGTGGTTGAAGTCGGGCCGCTCGCGCGCGTGCTCCTGCTTTATGCCAATGGGCACGAGCAGACCAAGGAATTGGCGGCGTTCGCGCTGAAAAAGCTCGATCTGCCGCTGACGGCGATGTTCTCCACGCTCGGACGGACAGCGGCGCGCACGCTCGAAACGAAGATCATGGCCGATCAGATGCAGAATTGGCTCGATGCGCTAGTTGCCAATATCAAAGCCGGCGATCTTGCAGTGCACAATCCGAAGCTTTGGGAGCCTTCCACTTGGCCGGAAGAGGCGAAGGGCGTGGGCTTCATGGAAGCGCCGCGCGGTGCGCTGGCCCATTGGATCGTCATCAAGGACGGGAAAATTGCGAACTATCAGGCAGTCGTGCCCAGCACTTGGAATGCCGGTCCGAGGGATGCCGCAGGACAGCCAGGGCCGTATGAGGCCGCTCTTATGGATCGCCACAGCCTCCACGACTCCAAGCAGCCGCTGGAAATTCAGCGCACAATCCATAGCTTCGATCCATGCATTGCCTGTGCCGTGCACGTGCTCGATCCGGAGGGTGAGGAACTATCCAGCATTCGAGTTTGCTAAAGCCGGAGAGAAGACTGGTGCGTTAAAGCGACGCTTGTGCACTGCAAAATAGGTGCACGGGATCCTTTTCATGGACGCACCAGTCCCCATATTCTAATATAGTAATGTCTAAGGCCTTGCCCTGTCGCACAAGGTAAAGCCGAAAGGCTGGAATGTGAAATTTGAGCCGGCGTTCGCACAGAAGGTTCAGCGGACGGTTAGCTACGCCCTGGAAGAGCACGATGACCTTGAGCACAGAAGAACTAACGCTTTCCGCGAAGATGGAAGACCAAGCTGTGGATTCGCCGCAGGTGGAAAAGGTGATGCAGAATGCGCGGCGGGCTAGCGATTTCCTTAAGGCGCTCGCCCATGAGACGCGTCTGCTGCTTCTTTGCCTTCTCGCGGAAAAGGAGCGGTCGGTCACGGAGCTCGAAAACATCCTTTGCCTGCGTCAGCCCACTGTGTCGCAGCAATTGGCCCGGCTCAGGCTGGATGGCCTTGTGACAACGCGGCGCGATGGCAAGACGGTCTATTATCGTGTCAACGATGACGATATCCGGCGCGTCATTTCGGTTGTGTACGATATTTTTTGCCGCGACGGAAAAAAATAGGCGCTGAAGCAAGGCGCTATACTTGCGCGGGAATATGGCAGCAAAAATGGAAGTGACCTTCAAGTATTTTGCATGGGTGCGGGAGCGCGTTGGCATTGCCGAAGAAAAGGCAGCGCTTCCCGATTCCGTTGCAACCGTCGCCGATGCCATAAAATGGCTGAAAACGCGAGGGCAGGGCTACGCGGCTGCCTTCGAGCGCGAAGACATTATCCGCGTTGCCGTCGATCATACCCATGCCCAGCCTTCGTCGAGTTTGCAGGGAGCTCGCGAAATCGCCTTCTTCCCTCCAGTCACCGGCGGGTGATATAGGTTCCTCAGGTAACGTCTGGAACATGAGGGAGGCGGCGTGAGCAAGGCGCGGCAAGGTAATTTCTTCGAGGATTTCAAACTCGGCCAGGTCATACAACACGCAACGCCCCGCACGCTCACGGCGGGCGATGCTGCGCTCTACACCGCGCTTTACGGTTCGCGCTTCGCCGTTCAATCGTCGGACGCGTTCGCCAAGGCGATCGGCTACCCGAGGAGCCCTATCGACGATCTTCTCGTTTTCCACACAGTATTCGGCAAGACCGTGCCGGACATTTCGCTGAACGCGGTCGCCAATCTCGGCTATGCGGAGTGTCTTTTCCTGAAACCGGTCTACCCGGGCGACACTCTCTCCGCCGCTTCCGAGGTGATCGGCTTGCGCGAAAACTCGAACAAGCAGAGCGGCGTCGTTTATGTGCGTACGACAGGGCGCGATCAGCTTGGCGAGACGGTCCTAAGCTATGTGCGCTGGGTGATGGTTCGCAAGCGCAACGAGGACGCTCCAGCGCCGGAAGCCCATGTGCCGCAGCTAAAAGAAGCTGTCGAGCCTGCCGTCCTCGGCGCCTGCTCTCCGCGCCTCCATGCCTTCGGCTATGACACAGCGCTTTCAGGCAGCCGCCATCGCTGGGGCGACTATGAGATCGGCGAGAAGATCGATCATATCGACGCTATGACCATCGAGGAAGCCGAGCACCAGCTCGCCACGCGCCTCTATCAGAACACGGCAAAAGTCCACTTCAACCAGCATGAGCAAGCCCAAGGGCGTTTCGGCCGCCGCCTGGTTTATGGCGGACACATCATCTCGCTCGCCCGCGCGCTGAGCTTCAACGGCCTTGAGAACGCCTTCCACGTCGCCGCGATCAATGGCGGGCGGCACGTCTCGCCGGCCTTCGCTGACGACACCGTTTATGCCTATAGCGAGGTGCTGGATAAAGCGAGTCTCGACAGGCACGATGTAGGTGCGCTGCGGCTGCGGCTCGTTGCGCTGAAGGACAAGCCCGCGGCCGGCTTCCCGCTCAAGACTGGCGATCAGTACGACCCCGCCGTGCTCCTCGACCTCGACATGTGGGTGTTGATGCCGGTCTAGCCCGTTTCACGGATACTTCACCATGATTGGCCCAAACTCGCTGCCTTCACGCAGGGCGTGCCGTTTTTGATTGCCGCTTCTAACCATGTTTGCTTCACCCGCTCGACGGTGCTTTCTGAAGCCGCCATCATAGACGAAGCGCCTTGCCAGAGCCTTAAGCGAGGACGCTGGGCGGCTTGCGCATTGATAATACAGAAGAAACTCCAATCGCGGCACAGAAGAACGCCGGATTGCATTTGTGCGCCAATACAATCCGCGGTCACATTTCTTGGTTAACCCGCGCAAGAATCCTGGGCTATGCAGTTGACTCCCGTGCCTCTAGATATAGTAGTTTGAGGCATGAAGCAGTATCCTGCGGACATGGCCGATTTCATGGATATGTTCCCGAGCGAAGACG
>JBKQQS010000134.1:0-7680 GCA_052144215.1 Rhodomicrobium sp. | reverse complement strand
GTGGACGGCATGGACAAGTCTGAAACTTGCCCACCCGCCCACAGCAGAACAAAAGCAGAAGCAGCGGACATTTGATGCGCTACCTAAACCGGCCAACTTAATTAGCTATCGACAGGCTTGGTTTATCATTCGCAGAACTTGGAGAAAATGCCATGCCGGGCCAGTGCCTTGTGTGCCCTTACGATACGCGCTGGCTTGCAGCGTGCGATTCCATCCGGCTGTCGTGCCCCATGACGAGCGTTATCACTCCCGACAGGATCACGAAGGCGCCGAGCGAGGCCGTCGCAAGCGCCGGATCCTTGAAGGTGTCGCGTATCCAGCCGACGAGATAAGGACCGGCAAACCCGCCCAGATTCCCGATGGCATTGATGAGCGCGATGCCGCCTGCCGCCGCGGTTCCGGTCAGCAGCGCCGTCGGCAGCGTCCAAAATGTCGGCAGCCCTGCATAGATACCGATCGAACCGAAGGTTAGCGCCACCATCGCAATCAAAGGATCGCCAAGGTAGGCGCCTGCGATGAGGCCCGCGCCGCCGAGGAACGATGCGGTCGCAAGGTGCCACACGCGCTCGCCGGTACGATCGGAATTCCGCGTCCACAGCACCATGACGATCGCGCTGAAGAGATAAGGAATGGCGACCACCCAGCCCGTCATGAACGTACTGAATCCGAAGGCCTTCACGATTTGCGGCAGCCAGAAGCCGAGCCCATACAGCCCAACCACAATGCCGAAGTAGACGAGCGCCAGGCCGAGCACGCGCGGATGTGTCAGAGCCTCCCCGAGCGAAAACTTGCGGACAGCTTCACGGCTGGCTTTTTCCGCGGCGAGATGGCGGCTCACGGACTCCCGTTCTTCAGCGGTAAGCCAATGGGCGTCCTGCGGGCGGTCGGTGAGATAAAAGTAGGTGACGATGCCAACGAGAATAGCCGGAGCCGCTTCCAGGATGAAGAGCCACTGCCAGCTCTTGAGGCCGGAAACGCCGCTGAAGCTCGTAAGAATCCAGGTCGAAAGCGGCGCTCCGATGATGCCCGACAGAGCGATGGCCGTCATAAACATTCCGACCATCTTCGCCCGTTCGGCCGACGTGTACCAATAGGTGAGGTAAAGAATGATGCCCGGAAAAAAGCCGGCTTCCGCCACGCCCAGCAAGAAGCGGATGACATAAAAGCTCGTTTCGCCCTGTACAAAGGCCATAGCGGCGGAAACCAAACCCCAGGTGACCATGATCCGGGCTATCCAGACGCGCGCGCCGATTTTTTCCAGAATGATGTTCGATGGCACCTCGAAAATGAAATACCCCGCGAAGAATATGCCCGCACCGAGCCCATAGACGGCGTCGCTGAAGCCAAGATCGCCTTTGAATGTAAGGGCAGCGAAACCTAGGTTCACCCGGTCCAGATAAGCCACAAAATAACAAAGCATCAAATAGGGAATGAGACGCCAAGCAACCTTGCGCGACGTAGCCGTGTAAAGAGAATCCATGTAAGTTCTCCCGTTTCTGGCCGGCAGGCACCCGGCATGCCAACCATCTCAGGAAGCGGATGCGTCCGCAATTGGCGAAAGGTTTCGAAGTCCGCCTCTAGCTCACGAGATGGTGAATGACTGGTTCTGCATGGATTTCCTGTGCCCCGCCGGCTATACAGAAGCTTTCCAAAAGCACTCATCAACTCAGCACCAAGGAGACTTTCATGGCGATCACGGTCGGAAGTCCGCTGCCGCATGCCACGTTCAAAATCATGACCGCGACGGGTCCATCTGAAATTACGTCGGAGGCGCTTTTCAAGGGAAAGAAAGCCGTCCTGTTCGCAGTTCCGGGCGCCTTCACTCCCACATGTCACGGCCTGCACTTGCCGGGATTCTTGCAGAACGCAGCGGCGTTCAAGGCTAAAGGCGTGGACGTTATCGCGTGCACGGCCGTGAACGACGTTTTCGTGCTCGATGCTTGGGCAAAGGCGAGCGGCGCCGGCGATACGGTAATCTTCCTCGCCGACGGCAATGGCGATTTCGCCAAGGCGATCGGTCTTGAGATGGACGGCGGCGCAATAGGTTTCGGCATACGTTCCAAGCGTTACGCCATGCTGCTCGACGACGGCGTGGTGAAGGCGCTTCATGTCGAGGAGAAGCCAGGGACCGCGCAGGAAAGCAGCGCGGAGCGCCTCCTCGCAGACCTCTAGGATTTCAAAAGGGCGGCGCGCCTGTGCCGCCCTTTTTCGCAATTCGCCCAAGCTCCGGCGCGCAGGGCGCCGGCCGGCTGAATAGCGTGTATTCCGGGGCTCAGCCCTCATCCCCGCGCATGCGGATCGGCCGGCCATGATCATGGCCGGATCTCACAACGGTCAGGTCTTAAGTTAGCGCTGGCGGGGCGCGATGCGCTGCGCCCGGCACGGCTAAAGTTTGAAAGCCGCTAAGCAGCCGTTGAGGCAGGCTTTTTTTCTACGCCTCATGAACTTTTCCCGCGCAGCCCGCGACAAATGAATATCGCACGAAGCGTGCCCCTAAGATGGAGATCGGATGTTCCCCCGTCTTCCTTCTCCTCTCTTACGCCTCGAATCTTAAAGGAGATCACCATGTTGAAGCATCTGACCCTGACCGCTCTCGCAACGGCCGCCATCCTCGCCGCCGCGGCAATTTCCCCGCTTCTGCCGGCCGTTTCAACGGCAGCCACGGCTTCCGTTACGGCGGCGGCCATGATGGCGGACAGCATTTCAGCCGCCGTTTCAACGGACTCCGTTTCGGCGAGCGGCATTTCGGCCCTCATCACTTCGGACATCGCTGGGCTCACTGGCATCAACATTGGCGCTTTGGCCCAAGGGGCTGGGCTTGGTACGATGACGGTGCGGGCTACGTGGCGGATGGCTACGCTGCCGTGGGCGCGCCCCCTGCGCCATGCACCTGCCTCGCCAAGGAATATCTGGAAGACGGCAGCGTGCGCTTCTTCGATCGCTGCACCAAGGAAACCGCCGTCGGCGCACCCGCGCCCCGTGGCTAAGTTCTAGAGCTGGCCGAAAGCTGCGCTTGGCTCGAGACCGGAAGATCTCGAGCCTTTTCTGTTTCGGGAGACCGTGCGGCGCAAATGCGCAGCGGGTTTGCTGGGAGGCCGGCCCCAGCCACAGGGCTTAGCCCGCCCGCCAGCGCCACAGCCATAGAAGGCCCAGCACCAAGATAGAGCCCGCGAGCGCGGAAACGACATCTCTCAGGGAGATCGAGATCTTATCGAGGTTTGGGAAAAGCCCGAAGAGCCGGAACAAAAGCCCTCCGATCACGGCGCCGGCGAGCCCGAGGCCAAGATTGGCTAGGAGTCCGAAGCCGCGCCTGTCGCCCTTGACGATCAAACCGGCGAGCGTTCCTCCGATGAGGCCGATAATGAGCCAAACGGCGATCTCGTACAGCGATATATGCATGACTTCCTACCCAGAAACCTAACTAAGCCAGTTTGCTGCCTAAAGTCTTAAGCCTTACTAAACGCGCACCTTATGCCTCAATAGAGCGCTCAAATCGCGAAGACGAATAGGCACGCGCCCATCAAATCTGCTGCGGCCCGGCGGGTGGCGCGGGTGCGTCCGTTTGAGCCGGAGCCGGTTCCGCGGCTTGCTCCGTCCGCCCGCGAACCGCGCGCGCGAAGCTTCCGCAGCCCTCGCGAATGCGCTCGATCCCCCGCAGCACCGATTCGCCCCGCCGCAAGCGCCGGTCAAGCGCCGCCATGGTTCGCGCGAGGCCTGGATCGTCATCGCTGAGCCAGACCGGAAACACGCGGGCATAGATCGCAAGCAAGCCTTGCACGCGCAGCAGCCCGCGCCCTCCCTCGCCATTGATACCGGCCGCAGCTAGCATCCAATATTGCGATTTGAGCGCGGGTCGAAGCTGTGCGAGCGCCTCGCCGAAGCTTAATCCCAGATCGTCGCGGATACGGCGGATCGCGGGCTTATAGGGCTGCATGATCTCGAAGCGGGTAATCAGCACATCGAACAGACGGTCGCGCGGCACATCGGCGCCGGGCTTTGCGAATTTTTCGAGCACGGCCTGGTCCACCGCGCGCGAGAAAGCCGCCAGGATCTGGCCCTTGCTCTGAAATTCCCGGCGCATCTCCGCGAGCGGAATGTCCGCGGCGGCCGCGATCTCGCCGAGGCTCAGCTCGCGCCAGCCGCGCGTTTCCGCCAGCCGCAGCGCAGCGGCTATAATCCGGTCACGGGCTGTTGTGCTATCGAGCATGTGCGCACTCCGCTTTTTGAGTCTTTGTTTTCGCGTTATTTCACCCGGAAACCGCAAGTTCGTTTTCCGGAATGATGCTTATATGCCCGTAATATGCTGCGGAGCGGAAACCGTTCAACCTTGCGGCTCGCGGCATTTCGCTTTCACAAGGCTATGGCCGAGCACCGCCATCAACGGCTCAAGCCGGTTGTCGTGCACGCCAAGCGCGCGCAAATGCTCGACGGTATTGACGACGTAATCGATGTTCGCGCCTGAGGCGCCGGCGCTGCGCCGGACGAGGTGCGCTTGCTTTTCGATGGGGAGATCGCCCGCATATTGCCGGTGATACCGGTTCACGAGGAAGCACAGCGCCGGTACGCTCCGGTGGCTGCCGTCCAGCAGCTTCACCGGCTTCATCAACGCAGCATAAGTATTGGTCACATTCTCGCGGCGGTGGAGATAGCCCCGCGTCTCTTTCACGAGCGGCGCCGGCACCCGGAATGCCATGCCTTCGCAGCGGCCTCCCTTGTCGAGCCCAAGCACCAGCCCAGGCGCGGTTGGAACGCCGCGATGTACGACCGAATAGACGCAAAGCGCCCGGTGCGCGCCTTCGAGGAGCGCGTGCGAGGCTTCCCCGTAACGGAAATCCGGCCGCCACATGAGCGAGCCATAAGCGAAAACCCAGAGATCCACTGTTCCCTATGCCGTTTTGTTCCGTGCGGGCTTGGCGCCCGGGATCTTGCGGCCGAAGTCCGGTGCCGGCGTCTCTTGCCCTGCGTCGATAATGCCGCGCCGGATCGCGCGCGTCTGCGTGAAAAGATTGAACAGCGTATCGCCATCGCCCCAGCGGATGGCTTTTTGCAGGCTGGCGAGATCCTCGGTGAAACGGCCCAGGATTTCGAGCACCGCCTCCTTGTTGTTCATGAAGATATCGCGCCACATGGTTGGGTCCGAGGCCGCGATACGGGTGAAATCGCGGAAGCCCGACGCCGAGAATTTGATGACCTCCTTCTCGGTCACGCGCTCCAAATCGTGGACCGTGCCGACGATATTGTAGGCGATGAGATGCGGCACATGCGAGGTGACGGCGAGCACCAGATCGTGATGCTCAGGCGTCATGATCTCGACCTGCGCGCCGCAGGCTTCCCAGAATGCCTTCAGCTTTGCCACCGCGGCTTCATCTGCGCCGGGCAGCGGGGTGAGGATGGTCCAGCGCCCGTCGAACAGCTCGGCAAAGCCCGATTCCGGGCCGGAGAACTCGGTGCCGGCGATGGGGTGGCCGGGGATGAAGTGCACGCCTTCCGGCACATGCGGGCCGATATCGCGCACAACGGCGGTTTTCACCGAGCCGGCGTCGGTGAGGATGACGCCCGGTTCGAGGTGCGGCGCGATCTCGGCGGCGAGCGCGCCGAACGTGCCGACGGGCGTGCAGAGAATGACGAGATCCGCGCCGCGAACCGCGTCCGCGGCGTGCTCGAATACCTCGTCCGCAAGCTCCAGCCGCCGCGCAGTGGCGCGTGTCGCTTCGGTGCGGGCGGCGGCCGTAATCGCGCCAGCAAGGTTCGCCCGCCGCATCGCGTGGGAGAGCGACGAGCCGATCAAGCCTATGCCGATCAACGCTACCTTTTGAAACATGGGTTCGGTCATTGTTTGCCGGTCCGGGTGTCGTCCCTGCGCAGGCGGGGACCCAGTAAACACCATGCTATGGCTTGCCTTGTGTTCATTCTTTGTCGTCTCGATTACTGGATTCCCGCCTGCGCGGGAATGACATTGCGGCGTCTGCGGAATGACACGGCATGGTCAGCGGCTTGCGAATTCGCGGAGCGCGTCGAGGGTGGCGCGGTTCTCCTGTTCGAGGCCGATGGTCATGCGCAGCGCATTGGGCAGCTTATAGGCGCCGAGCTGGCGGGTGATAATGCGTTTGCCGACGAGATAATCGTCGGCGTCCTGCGCGGTGTGCCCCGGTTCGGTGCCGAACGGGATCAGCACAAAATTCGCAGCGCTTTCAGGTACATCGTAGCCCATCTCGCGCAGCTCGTGCGTGACCTTTGCGCGCCACAGCTCATTGTGCGCCTGTGCCCGCGCGATATGCGCTTCGTCCGCCAGCCCCGCAATCGCGGCCGCCATCGACGGCCCGGCCAGATTGAACGGGCTGCGGATTTGATTCAGCGCGTAAGCCACCGGCGCCGGCGCATAAGCCCAGCCGACGCGCGCCGCCGCCAGCCCGTAAATCTTCGAGAAGGTGCGCGTCATGATGGTGTTCTGCCCGGCCGAAACCAGCTCGATGCCGGTCTCGTAATCGGCGCTCGTCACATATTCGGCGTAGGCGCCATCGAGCACGAGGAGCACGTGCCCTGGCAGCGCATTGCGCAGGCGGCGTACCTCGGCCGCGGCAAGATAGGTGCCCGTCGGATTGTTGGGGTTTGCGATAAAAACCGCGCGCGTATAAGGGCTTACACGCTCCAGGATCGCATCCGCATCGGCGGTGAGATTGCGCTCGGGCGCGATCACCGGCGTGGCGCCGGCCGCTAGAATCGCGATGCGGTACACAAGAAAGCCGTGCTCGGTGTAGATCGCCTCGTCGCCGGGCCCGAGATAAGCCTGCGCCAGCACGTGAAACAGCTCGTCCGAGCCGTTGCCGCAGACGATCTGCGCCGGGTCGAGCCCATGCGCCGCGCCGAGCGCCTCGCGAAGCGCCGTGTGGCTGCCATCGGGATAGCGGTCGAGATGCGCCGCCGCCTCGCGATAGGCCGCAACCGCCAGCGGGGAGGGCCCGAGCGGCGTTTCGTTCGACGACAATTTGATGACCGGGCCGGAACCGCTAAGCTTCGAGCGCCCTGGTACGTAGGGGTCGACCGCGAGCACGCCCGGCCGGGGGCTTGGAGCCTCTCCGCGCAACCGTTTGTCTCCATGGAAAGGGGCCTGAAACAACGAGCCGCTGTTATAGACCCAACTTGGCGCGCGGGACAATATGCTGCTTTCTACATACAGTGCCTCGATGATTGAGCCACAAGGTCATCCCGGAAGCCGCGTGCGGCTATCCGGGATCTTGCCAAACGCCGAAGCCGGGTATGCTGCAAGACCCCGGATACGCGCCGGGGCGCTTTCCGGGGTGACGCTGTAGCCTTTTGCCGCCGCTCTGGCATTAATTTTCCGTTCACCTAAGTTCTTCGCTTTTTTCGCAGGCTTTTTGCGGGCGCCGTTCTTTGCCGGTAAGGCGCCATTATAGCGAAAGCGCCTTGCCGAAGCTTTAAGCGGCGCCATTGGGTAAGATATCGCATTGATAATGCGCAATAAAATCTGGCACCGGTACAGAAGAGCGCCGGATTGTATTTGCGCGCACCTACAATCCAGGATTGGAATATTCGGTTAACCCGCGCAAGAATCCTGGGCTATGCAGTTGACTCCCGTGCCTCTAGATATAGTAGTTTGAGGCATGAAGCAGTATCCTGCGGACATGGCCGATTTCATGGATATGTTCCCGAGCGAAGACG
>JBKQQS010000133.1:0-66738 GCA_052144215.1 Rhodomicrobium sp. | reverse complement strand
GGCTTCGTTGCAAGGGTCTGCCGGGCCACAGCCAGCACCACCGCGAGCATGTTCTTGGCACGGTGGTTCACCTCGTGCATGAGCAGATCGACCTGCTCTTCGTGGCGCTTGCGCTCGGTAATGTCGCGAATGGTGCCGGTGAAATAGCGTTTGTCCGCGACACGCCATTCAGCTACCGCGAGGTCGCCGGCGAAAACGGAGCCATCCTTGCGGCGGCACTCGACCTCGCGGCCGATGCCGACGATCTTGGCGTTGCCGGTCCGGCGATACGCTTCGAGGTAGCCGTCATGGTCCGACCGGTGAGGCTCGGGCATCAGAATGGAGATGTTCTTGCCAACGATCTCGCCGGGCGTGTAGCCGAATATTCTCTCCCCCGCCGCATTGATGGATTGGACCTCGCCTGCCTCGTCGATGACGACGATGGCATCGACGGCCGTGCCGACGATGGCCCGCAAACGCTCCTCGCTCTCGCGCAGCGCCCGCTCGGCCTCGAGGCTGGCGGTGATGTCCTCGCTAAAGATCACAATTCCGCCGATGCTCCCATCGGCTGCCCGCCAGGGCCTAACCTCCCAGCGCAGCCACTTTGTTTGCCCGCCGGCACGCACGAATGGGTCCTGCCCGGCGCTGACGACCTCGCCGGCCAGTGCCCGCTTGTGCACCTGCCTCCACCTCTCTGGCAGATCGGGAAACACCTCGTAATGCGACCGCCCGATCAGATTCCGGTCACCCAGCTCGTAATTTTTTATCCAGCGCTGGCTGGCGGCGAGATAGCGCATCTGCCGGTCGAACATAGCGAGCGCGGCCGGCGCCTGCTCGACGAACAAGCGCCATTGCTCGACGCTCTCCTTCAAGGATTCAATCGACTTCTGCCCGGTAACATCGCGGACGGCACCGGCGACCTGGCGGGAGCCGCTGACGCCGTCGCCGTCTCCGGCCGCCATCAGACGCAGCCAACGCACGCTCCCGTCCGCCCATAAGGCCCTGTACTCGGACTCGAACCCGCCGCCCTCGCCGGCAACACGCTTGAGTTGAGCCTGCCAAGCTTCCCTGTCGCTTGGGTGGAGTGCGCCCGTGACAGCGGAGAGCGGCAGCGGCGAGCCCGATGGCAGGCCGAAACAGCGCGCAGCCGTAGGCGACGCTGAGAATAGCCCGGTATACGGGTCGAAGTCCCAAGTCCCGATCTTGCCGGCCTTGATGCTGAGTCTTAGCCGCGCCTCGCTCTGGCGGGCGGCCAGCTCGGCGTTCCTGCGCTCGGCGATCAGTGCGGCGACTGCGAGCGCGATCAAAGTGGTGGCCAGCATGGCGAAATGCATCGCGAAAAGCCGCTCGTCCAGAGGAAAAGCCGCGTCGGCGAAGCGGCCGCGCTCGATTATGAACGATACGAAGATGGAAAGTCCGAGGACCAGAGATCCCGCGGCGGCGAAAAGCGGGCCGCAGCGAACGCTAAGCCACAGGAGCAGCGGCATCTGGGTCGATAGCGGAGCCACGAGCATCCAGCCGCCAAACGCGAACGGAAGCAGGCCAAAGGCGTGAGCCGAGGCCAGCGCGTGCAGGATCAGCACGGCGCTGCCCTCGATGAGTATAGCCCGGGGCGGGGGCTTGCGCACCGCCGGCATCAGGGCAAGCAGCAACGGCGCAACTATGACGATACCGGTGACGTTCGCCCAGCCGAGCCGGCTCCACAGAAGCGTCAATGGAGCCTCTGTGTGGCCGGCGAGTTCGAGTATGACGGCGGTAACCGCTTCCCAGGCAGCGGCGCCAATTGCCGCGGCCGCAACCAAGCCGAGCACGCTTTTCAGGCGGTCAAGCTCGAAGGGCTGCGCAAACCAGCGCTCGATGAGCGCGGCGACCAGCAGCGCTACGCCGGCATTGCCGAGCGCGAACCCGAAGCAGGCGGGAACGGTGCGGCCGAAGAGCCAGTTAGCCAGAAAGCTCGCGCCCGCCACCCCTGCCGCGACGGGCAGGCGTGCGGCCCGCCCCAGAACGATAAGGGCGCCCACGGCGATGCCGGCGGCCGGCCAGAACTCAGCTACCCCCTCCGGTGTGGTAAAAGGCAGCGTAAACCAAGCGGCGAAGAAATATATGAGGCCGGATGCGGCAGCTAAGGCAGCACCGGCCGGAGTGCGTTGGCGCAACTTGCCCAGCCATCCCTCATCGAGGCTGGCCTTGCCTCGCAACCCGACAAGCATGTCCTCGTCAATCCTCCCGGCGCGCTACACACTACCGCGGCACAAATGGGCGGGCAATCACAATGTCCCGGCTTGGCTGCTTTGCGCCTGAGGCTGGCTCCGGCTTTCCCCATTTCCAGCCCCGGGCACGCGGTCGCGGTGCCTGCGCTCATCGCGCCGGGCATCAATCTGCGCTCACCTGAATTTTTGCCCTTCCTGGCCGTCCTTCATTTGGGAACCGCTACCGCGCCGCTTCTCTATTTCTGGCGCGATTGGCGGGAGCTTTTCCCCGGCATTTTCCAGGGCGGGGAGGACGCGCAAGGCGAAAACCGCCGCCGCCTTCTCCTGCCGATCGTCGCCGGAACCGTTCCGGCCGGGGTGACCGGTTTTCTTTTCGAGAAGCCGCTCCGGGCGCTTATCGGCGAGCCCAAAGCCGCTGCGGCGTTCCTGGCCGCCGATGGTTTCTTGCAGTCCGCCGTCACGCCGGGGCGCCCGGATAGCGCGCGCCGTCAGCCGTCATAGGTCACGTTCCAGAATGAGAACGGTATGCCGGGTCCCTTCCGGCAGGCGTCTCCTCAACTCAACCAGCCCAAGTAAACGCCGCTGACGAGCAGCAAGCCCATGAGCGCGCGGTAAACCACGAACGGCCACGCCGAAAAGCGTTCCAGAATCCGCAAGAGGCTCCATATTGCCGCAAAGGCTGAAATGCTGGCGACAACGAGGCCGACGGCGAGCACGCTCCAGCCATGCGCATCGAGACCGGCGTGCCGCAGCTTGAAAAGCTCCACCAGTCCCGCGCCAGTGATGGCAGGCAGGCCGAGCAGGAAGGAAAAGCGTGCCGCTTCAGCACGCTTGAAACCGAGGAACAGAGCCGCCGTCAGCGTCGAGCCGGAGCGCGAGACGCCGGGGATGAGCGCGCCCGCCTGGGCGAGGCCGACAAGGAGCGCATCGCGCAAAGTCCAGTCTTCCATCATTCGCTTGTGGCGGGCGGTGATCTCTGCCAAGGCCAGCAAGAGCGACATAGCGAGACTGGCCCAGCCGATCACCACCAAGGCTCGGATCGGTGAGTTGCAGGCATTGAGGACCGGCTCCAGCAGCTTTCCAAAAACAACGATGGGTATCGTCCCCAGCACGATGGCCAGCGCGAACTGAAAATGCCGGTCGCGCCAGTCGCGCCGGACGGCGGCGGAGAGCGATCCGGCCACCAGGCCGCGGACATCGCTCCAGAAATAGCTGACCACGGCGGCAAGCGCGGCGAGTTGCATGGCCGCCGAAAATGCCGAGCCCGGATCGCGCCAGCCCAGCACTGCGGGCACGAGGCGCATATGAGCGGTCGACGAGATCGGCATCAGCTCGGTAATGCCCTGCACCACGCCCAAAACCGCGACCTTCGCGTAGCCAAGGCTCACGAAACCCGTATCGAAGCCATTCATGCACTCGGCGGCCATTGTCCCTCGCTCCAGCAACGCTGACGGCGGCACCTAAGTAGAAATTTGTAACCCGGCCAACGGATGCTCACCCGCCGAAACTCCCGCGAGAGCGGGAGTCCAAATCATTGCAACCGCCCGTTATGTGCTTCTGGCGCTTGCGTTTATTTGATGCCCGGCTTTTATTTGATGCCCGGCTTTCGCGGGCATTTCGAAGCACGCGTCGGTTTCCCCGAGGGGGTTTGCTTAGCAGCCCCGAGGCGCTCCGGCAAGCCCGCGGCGCTTCTTAATTTATTTCTGGCACGATTGGCGGGAGCTGTTCGTAGGCCTGTTCGTTGGCGGCGAGGACAGCCAGGGCGAACCGCAGGCGCATGCTGCTGCTCCTAATCGTCGCGGCACTGCCTGCGGCTGTCATTGGCTTTGCGCTGGAGAAGAAGGCCAAGGCGCTGTTTGCTGAGCACGGACAGTCCATACCGCTGGAAGTCACCGTAGCCGGTATCGCCGCATATTTAACCACCGCCTTCCCGATGCGGTATTTTCACCGTCACGATTTCGCGGCCCTCATCCCCTTCGCCATCTACCGCGTCCTGACCGGCGCGGCCTCGCTCGCACTCCTGTAGCACACACGCGCCGGCCGCGCGTATTTCATGGAATCTGGAAAGAGTGTATTGACTGTTTGTACAAAAGTAGGCATTGGCTAGGCTTTCTTAGCCTGGCGGGTGTTTTGCGTTGTCTCTCGAATTACAAGACCGGCCGGCATCGGGTGCACGCGAGCCCGCCCGTTTCGGGCCGGATACTTCGCCCGAGGCTGCCGGCCCGCTGTCTCTCCTGCGCGCCGTTCTCGATCTCAGGCCTTTTCCAGTTTTCCTGTTACGGCCCGATCTGACTATCGGCTTCATGAACCTCGCCGCCAGCCGGCCGCTTCGCCAAAACGGCATAGCCATCTCGCCGCAAGGCACGTTGCGGCTCGCCTGCGCCGGCGCGGACACGCGGCTCGGAAAAATGCTAAGGACTCTCGCCAAGGAGTGCGGCAAGGGCGGACCCCGGCTTCTTAGGTTCGAGGTTCCGGACGGAGCGACGGAAATTCTTAAGGTTGAAGCTCTCGCCGTACCGCCCTTCGCTGGAGCCGGAGCCCAAGCTCATGGCATTTGGTTCGAGATTTCCCTGCGCACCCCCCGATGCTGCCTCGAGATTCCGGCCGGGCGCCTGGCTGCCGCTTTTCAATTAACCTCTGCGGAGGCACACCTTGCTTCCGCCCTCGCCAACGGCCTATCTCTTCGCGATTACGCTGCCCGCGAAGGGCTCAAGATCACAACGGTCCGCTGGCATTTGCAGAACGTCTTCGCCCGCACTGGAGCCCGCAGCCAATCCGATCTTGTGAGGACGATTATCTCGCTCTATGCCTAACCCGCGGCTCACGGCCGCGGCGTTCGCCGCCTCGCGGGGGGAACAGTTTCTTCCGCCACCGCTTCTAAAGCCGTTAACTAGAGCCATACCAACCGGGTGACCCATGAGTACGAAACCGTCCGCTAAATATCCGCCGAAGGCAATCCATCGCTCCTTCGAAGCGCAGCCGCACCTCGACCTTGAGAAGGGACAGGAAACGCAACCCTGGGGAACACTGACGGACCTTCCCATCGCGCTAAGCGAACAAGTCCGCGTGCAGAGCATCGAAGCGCTCAACCAGATCCTTGCAGATACGATGACGCTGCGGGACATGTACAAAAAACACCATTGGCAAGTTAGCGGGCCTACTTTTTATCAGCTCCATCTGCTTTTCGACGCGCATTATGAGCAGCAGTCGGAACTCGTCGACACAATCGCCGAACGGATCATGTCGCTCGGCGGCGTATCGGTGGCGATGGCTCCCGATGTTGCCGAAATGACCATGATCCGCAGGCCTCCGAAGGGCCGCGAGACGCCCGCAATGCAGATTACCCGGCTCGCCGAAGCGCACCGGCATATTCTTGCGTCCAGCCGCCACGCTGCAAAAGCTGCAGGCGAAGCCGGCGACGACGGCACCAACGACCTTCTCGTGAGCGACGTAATCCGTCTCAACGAGAAGCAAACATGGTTCCTTGTGGAGCACCTTGTAGCCCCGCACCTCGAATAGCGCACGCGCCCGCCGTGCTCTTCGCGGGCGCGTACTTTTGCGAACTCTGCCTAGAGTTGCGCGGGCCCGCGCCAGGGCAACACTTTGTCCGCGGGGTTGAGACTATCTTGCCACCTCGGCACGAGGCGCAACGGCTGCCCCGCGGCACCTCCCGGTGCCGGCTGACTTTCCTGAGGAGCTGCCGGTGCGGAAGGAGCCGTACCGGCTTCTCCGTCTCTCGCCTCGGCCGCAAGCCAAGTTTGGACCAGTTCCGCTCCGTTTTTCAGCTTCGTCAGAAGCGAAGTCATGGTGATGCGTGCATCTTCGCAAACGTCCGGATTGCGCTGGCAGAAGCCCCTCACGTCGCTGACGGTCCGCTCCGCCGAGTTCATCAAGCGGCGATTGTCTTCACGCGAGCCGGGAAGCAGCAAACAAATAAGCATGACCCAAAAAGCGAGCCGCAGCAGAAATAACATATCACGACACTCCCGCACTTTTACTCGTGGGAGGCATCATAAAACCGCCAGAACAAAGAACAGAAAATCCCAACGCTACTGTTTTAACCAACTTATTCGAGAATCTTTTGCAGTTTCATTTTTTGCCTTAAGATTTGCCACCGAACCTACGCTCATGCTTACAGCATCATCGTTTTTGTTTCATCTCACCTCTCCTCCAACCTTTATTTAATTTGCGAATTATGCGATTATGCAGCCATGACGCCGTTACGTGCGCGCCTCGTACTGTTGGCCATGATGGCAATCTTTCTTGCGACAGCGGGTAACGCGCTGTTTTTGCAGGAACGCCCGCGCATGCTTCCCGCATCGAACGACGGCCGGTTTTATTTGAACGAGGCTGCTCCGGCTGCCGCACCCGCCGCCTTCTCCCGTGAGACCCCCACCGAACGCCTGCATGCTGCGCTGCATAGAGAGCTTGCGCGGCATGGATACGCCGATCAGCTCACCCAAAATAACGGGCTCCGGCTTGCGGTTCTTGCCTACGAGTTCGACAATAACATGCCGCTGACAGGCGAGCCGGCCGAGGCGCTGCTCAAGCATATGCTATTCGATCTGAACCAAGCGCCCCGCGGGATTTTCGCCGATCGCGCCGAAGCCAATCAAAGGCTCGTCACCGAGATCCAGAAGACGCTTTTGGGGCTCGGCTTTTTCCGCGGAGCCCTCTCCGGGCGGATGGACGTCTGGACCGCGGGCGCGGTTCACGACTTCGAACGGCACCGGCGCCTGCCGCTCACCGGCCGTCTCAGCGAGACGACGCTGCTAGAGTTGATCTCCTATTCGGGACAGCCGCTGCAGCTTTCTTCCGGCTAAGCAGGGTTCGCAAATGGCGTCCCCGTGAAAACGGGAAAGGCCTTTCCGGCTTTGCGGTAACACTCTGCGAAAATGAAAAATCCTAAGCGGGCTTCTGTTGGCTAGGCCAACGGAATCTGCTTAGGATGCGGGGATTCGATCTGGTGCGAAAAGAGCACGCACGCCTTCGAAGTGTGTCGAAGCGGCGAGTCCTTACAAATTCTCGCTGGCAATCCCAGTACAACCTCTTAACAGTTTCAGTTCGCAGTGTTCGACAAGGGGCGAATCTCGCTATGCGGGGCAGGGAATCGCTTGGGCACAACTCTTCTGCGATAGGCGGGCATGCGGAACACGTTCGAGAGGAAATTCAGACCGGGGCTGGCGAGTAAGCTCCGCTTTGCGGGTAGCGCGCTTGCGGTGCTTGGCTGTTTGGCGGGCTGCACCATTCTCGACCCGCATGTGCCCACGCCTGAAATTGAGGTTGCAAATCTATATATAAATCAAAAGGGAAAGGCGCTGCCGTCGACCGCCACGCCGTACGATTTTGCCGCCTTTAAATCCAAGTATCTCACCGAGCTCGTCGCTCTCGGCCGCGGCTTCAACTTCGACATCGGCGCGGCGATCGCCCGCATTCAAGAGGCTGAGGCCCAGGTCCGCATCGCGACCCAGCAGCTCATCCCGGTCGTTACGACCGAAGGAACCGGGGCAAGTCAAAGCCTAACCCATAGCCATGGGCAGGCTGTGAGGACGACCACGGTTACCGGGGCGTTGAGCGGGAGCTACACGCTGGATATTTGGGGCCAATACCGCTCGCTTCTCTACGCGGCTAAGGCCAATGAGTGGAATGCGAGCTTCGCCGCCGCCGTAACCACCATTACGACCGACGCGAGCATCGCCACAACCTATTTCGAGGCGATTGGCGCACAAGAACAGATCGACATCGCCAAGAGAAACTTGGCAGCCGCTAAGCGGATCCTCAAAGCCATCCAAGACCGCTTCAAGCAGGGCACCGCTAGCGGCCTCGATGTCGCGCAGCAGGAAACGCTCGTCGCCAATATCGCCGTGACTATTCCGCCGCTCGAGCGTAACCTCCAGCAATATAAGTATGCATTGGCCGTGCTCGTGGGCCAGGCACCGGAGTTCTTCAGTTACAAGGCCGAGAAGCTTTTCTCAGTTACAGTGCCGGTCATACCCTCCGGGTTGCCATCGGACCTCTTGTGCCGGCGGCCCGACATAGCGGTGGCCGAAGCCCAACTCGCTGCAGACAAATTCGACGTTTCATCGGCACGCGCAGCCATGTTTCCGGCTATCCAGCTCACGGGCCAGGGCGGTTTACAAAGCGCGGCTCTGGCTTCCCTTTTCCAGCCACAAAACGCCTTCTATAACATGGCCGTAGGCATAACTCAGCCGATCACGAACGAGTACGGCTTGCAGGCCACTCTCGACCTCAATAAAGCCACCTACGGCGCAGACCTTCAGAACTATAGAAAAACGGTCGTCACTGCATTTCAAAACGTCGAAAGCACGTTGATCGCTTATAAGAAAGACGCGGAACAAGAGCGATTGCAGCACGAGGCCGTCCTCTCCGCAAGGCGTGCCTTCGAACTATCGGAGCAGCAGCTGAAGGGCGGCATCATCGACGTGACAACGCTTCTTCAAGTTGAGCAAACCCTCTTCGCGGCCGAAATCAACTATGCTCAGATTAGGCAAACCCGCCTTCAAGATGCAGTTTCCCTCTACCAGGCCCTCGGCGGAGGATGGTATAAGCCCGAAGGCGCAGGCATTGCAGAAGTTGCGTCGGTAATAGAAGTGAAAGCAAAGGCTCCATGAAACGGCTAACGCCCTATCTGATTTTTGTACTGCTTACAGCCGGGTTGCTTGCCTACATCTACAAAGATCAAATCCTTCCACCGGCAGCCACCGATTCGGCCCAGGGTCCCGCTGCTGGCGGTCAGGGCGGAGGCGGGCGGCACGCGGGGAGCGGCGGCAGCGGTTACCGGCGCGGCGAGCAGATCGTCCCCGTGGTCGCCGGGAAGGTCCGCACCGCCAACGTGCCCGTTTATTTGAACGGCGTCGGCACGGTTCAAGCTTTCAATACCGCGACCGTCCGTACCCAGGTCAGTGGCCGCCTCATCGATGTGCCTTACACCGAAGGCCAGGAGGTCAAAGAAGGCGACGTTCTTGCCATAGTAGACTCTGCGCTGTATCAGGCGGCTTACGACCAGGCCGTTGCCCAGAAAGCAAAGGACGAAGCGTTACTTGCCAATGCACGCCTCGACGAGAAAAGATATGCGGACCTAGTCAAGACAAATGCTGCCACGCAGCAGCAGGCCGACACCGCAAAATGGACCGTTTTTCAAGACGAGGCCCAGGTGAAACTCGATCAAGCTTTGATCGATAATGCGCGGGCTAACCTGCAATGGGCAACGATCAAGGCACCGCTGACTGGTAGAACGGGCATCCGTCTCGTCGACAGGGGAAATCTCGTCAGCTCGGCGGATGCGACCGGCATCGTTATCATTACTCAGCTTAGACCGATTGCCGTTGTCTTCACGCTTCCCGAGAACACCGTGGGCGATGTCCTCGACGCTTCAGCCCTGGGGCCGGTTCAGCTTCAAGCCGTTACGGGCAACAAAGTGATCGGCGAGGGTAAACTGCTGGTCATCGACAACCAAATAGACCAGACAACTGGAACGTACAGAATAAAGGGCACCTTTCCGAACGAGCAAAACCGCCTATGGCCCGGTCAGTTCGTAAATGTGAGACTGAAGCTCAAGATACTCCCGGACGCCATGGTCGTTCCCTCAGTTGCCGTGCAGCAGGGCGCAAGCGGTAGCTATGTTTATCTTATCACGCCCGAAAGTACCGCAAAAATTGCGCCCGTCACGCTCGTGCAAGAAGGCGAGCGCGAAACGGTGCTCGCCAGCGGCGTAGCTCCAGGAGATTCGATCGTAACAGCCGGCTTCGCCAGCCTTCAAGACGGCTCGAAGGTGAGGGTGGATACCTCCGGGGCAGCGGCAACGGCGGCAGAAGGGCCGCAAGCCGCAGCGCCTGCCGTAAGCGCAGGCAGTGAGCAACGCAGGCCCCGCCGTCAAGAGGCCGCTTCGGGCGAGGCCGCCGCTCCAAATGGGGAGCACCGCCACCGCAGGAAGCAGAATCAGGCAGGCGGTGAGCAAGCCGGAGTTGCAGAAGTAGCGCCTGCGGGCCAGGGTTCTGCGAAACCATGAGCATCTCAGCGCCCTTCATCGCGCGCCCGATTGCCACCTCGCTTCTCGCGGTGGCGGTTTTGCTCAGTGCCGCGCTCGCTTACAACTTTCTGCCCATCTCGTCGCTGCCTCAGGTGGATTTCCCGGTCATCCAGGTGACGACGCAGCTGCCGGGCGCCAACGCCGATACCATAGCGCGGCTCATTACCGCGCCGCTGGAGCGGCAGCTCGGCCAGATCCCTTCGCTCGAAAACATGAGCTCGGCGAGCTCGCAGGGGCTCAGCCAAATTACGTTGCAGTTTAGCCTCGACCGCGACATCAATGCCGCGGGACAAGACGTTCAATCCGCAATCAGCGCGGCCGGCGGTCAACTCCCGCAAAACTTGCCCTACCCGCCCACCTACGCGAAGGTCAATCCATCCGACCCGCCGGTCCTGACCATAGCGCTCACCTCCACCGGATTATCGATGGAACGGCTGAGCGACCTTGCCGACACGTTTTTGAGCCCGCGGCTCAGCCAGGTCACAGGCGTTGGCAGGGTTACTGTGCAAGGCAATATCCGCCCGGCGGTGCGCATACAGGCCAATCCCACCCAGCTTTCGTCCTACGGCCTCGCACTGGAAACGGTTCGCGCGGCCATCGCCAACGCCAATGTGACGGGCTCGAAGGGCCTATTGAGCGGGCCGGAAAAATCGTTCTTGATCGGCGCCAACGATCAGCTCGAAACGGCGAAGGCTTACGAAGAGGTGGTCGTTGCCTATAGTAACGGCGCGCCGGTCATGCTCCGGGATGTTGCCACCATTCTTGCGGGCCTTGAGAATAATAAGGTGGCGGCACGCTATAATGGCGTTCCCGCCGTGATCATCGATGTGCAGCGCCAGCCCGGCGCCAATATCGTCGGCACTGTCGACCGGTTACAGAAGATCCTGCCGCGCCTTTCCGCCGCTTTGCCTGCAGGCGTCAAGGTTGAGGTGGCAGCGGACCGCACCGGCACCATCCGGGCCTCCGTCGCCGAGGTGCAATTCACGCTAGCGATGAGCGTGGTCTTGGTCGTGCTGGTGGTGCTCCTATTCCTGCGCACCCTTAGCGCTACCATCGTCGCGGGCGTCACGCTTCCGCTTTCGCTCATCGCCTCGTTCGGCATCATGTATTTCGCCGGGTTCAGCCTCGACAATCTTTCCCTCATGGCCCTCACCATCGCGACGGGCTTCGTCGTGGACGACGCGATCGTTATGATCGAAAACATTATGCGCCACATCGAGAGCGGCGATAGGCCGATGGAAGCGGCCTACAAAGGCGCGGGCGAGATCGGCTTCACCATCGTGTCGCTGACCGTCTCGCTCATCGCGGTGTTCATCCCCCTGCTCTTCATGACCGGCATCGTGGGCCGGCTTTTTCACGAATTCGCACTGACGCTGACAATCGCGGTTTTGACCTCGATGGTCATCGCGCTGACGCTCACTCCCATGATGAGCGGGAGGCTGCTCCGCGCGCCGCGCCATGGCGAAAGGGCCCCCTGGTATGCAAGGCTGACCGAGGCTCCGCTCAACGCGCTCTATGTCTTTTACCGGGTCACACTCGATGTCGTGCTGCGATTCCGGTTTCTGACCCTGATCGTGGCGGCTCTCACTCTCGTCTTCACGATCACGCTCTATCTCGCCATCCCCAAAGGCTTTCTGCCGGATCAGGATACGGGTTTTCTCACCGCCGATACCGAGACTTCGCCCGACGTGTCGTTCGAGCGTATGAACGGCCTGCAAAAACAGGTCGAGGATGTGATCCGCAAGGACCCCGACGTGCTGGGCGCCGTTTCGGTGGTTGGCGTTGGGACAACAAATGCCACGCCGAACGTGGCTCATTTCGCGCTCACCTTGAAGCCCAAGAACGACAGGCAGTCGAGCGCGACAGAAATTATGCAACGCCTGACCCAGGCCGCACGGGAAATTCCCGGCATCTACACAACCTTCCAGATCGTCCAGGATATCCAGATCGGCACCAGCCGGAGCCACACCCAATATCAGTATGTCGTTGTTGGCCTCGACCGCGCGGGCTTCTCGGAACGGGCAAAGAAACTGACCGCCGAGCTCAAGCAAGACAGCCGCCTGAGCCATGTTTCGTCCGACATCCAAGAGGACGGCAACGCGATCATGATCTGGACCGACCGGGTCATTGCCGGCCGGCTCGGCGTGACCATGCAGGCTCTTAACGATACGCTCTACGACGCCTTTGGACAGCGGCAAGTCTCGACGATTTACGGTCAGTCGAACCAATATCGCGTGGTGCTTGAGGTCGACCCCAAATATCAAACCGACGCCGCGGCGCTCGGCTCAATTTTCGTTCCAGGCAACGCCATCAGTAATTCGACAAGCGGAAACTCGACCACGGGTCTTTCCAGCAGCAGTAGCGGCGGGGCGACAAGCTCGGCCATCAGCGCAGTTCCGGTGGTTGGTCAAGGCCGCGGCGCGCAAGTTCCATTCTCTGCCTTTGCCACAATCGAGCGCACCGTAGCGCCCCTTTCGGTCAACCACGTGCAGCAATATCCAGCGGCGACCATCAGCTTCGATGTCGGACCTGGCGTCTCTCTCGATGCGGCCGTGAAAGCGATGGCCGAGGCGAGCGAACGCGTCGGTATCCCAAGCTCGATCGTGGGAAGCTTCACGGGTGCGGCGGCCGAGTTCAACGCGTCGCTCAAAAGCCAGCCGCTTTTGATCCTGGCCGCGGTCGTTACCATCTACATTATTCTCGGCGTCCTTTATGAAAGCTTCATCCATCCCTTCACAATCCTGACCACCCTTCCTTCCGCCGGTATCGGCGCGCTGCTCGCTCTCGAATTGTTTCAAATGGAGTTCTCCTTCATCGCCCTGATTGGCGTCGTTCTTCTCATGGGCATCGTGAAGAAGAACGCCATCATCATGATCGACTTCGCCATCGACGCGCAGCGGCACCGGGGCATGGCGCCGCTCGACGCGATCCGGGAAGCTTGCCTCTTGCGCTTCCGCCCCATCATGATGACGACGGTTGCGGCGCTCCTCGGCGCGCTGCCGCTGGTGCTGGGTCATGGCCCCGGCTCCGAGCTTCGCATTCCGCTCGGCGTCACGATCATCGGCGGGTTGCTCCTCAGCCAGCTCCTCACGCTCTACACCACGCCGGTCATCTACCTCGCGATGGAGGGCCTAAAAAGCCGCGTCGAAAGCCTCATCGGCGTGACCGAGGAGCCATCGAGCGAGCCCTCTACCGAAGCCGGAGGAGCCGGATGAGAACGGCAACCGGCGAACATCCGGCCGAATGCAACGTCATCCCGCGCGCGCTGGCGCATGAAATGACGCTGCAGCGCATCATAGTATGCTGCGCCGCGCACGCGATGACACCTCCGCGGGCAGGCGCGCCGGCGACGGTGCCCCAATGAATCCATCCGCACTCTTTATCCGGCGGCCAATCGGAACGACGCTCTTGTCGATGGGGCTCTTCCTCACAGGCGTCGTCGGCTACTTCAACCTGCCCGTCTCCAGCCTCCCGAATGTGGACCAGCCCGCGGTGCGCGTGAGCGCCTCGCTGCCCGGCGCCGATCCCGAAACCGTGGCCGCCACCATCGCAGCCCCTCTGGAACGGCGCATCGGAGAAATCGCGGGCGTCAACGAGCTAACCTCGACAAGCCAAATCGGCTCGACCAGCATCCAGGTGCAATTCGATCTGTCGCGCAACGCGGACGACGCCGCGCGTGACGTTCAGGCTGCGATCAATGCGGCGCAGGCAGACCTGCCAACGACGCTCACCCGCCGTCCGACGATCAGAAAGTCGAACACCGCCGGATCGCCTATCATGATTTTGGTGATGACGTCGCCGAACCGGCGGGCGACCGACCTTTACGATCTTGGCGACCTGATCGTGAACACGCGCATCAGCCAAGTTAACGGTGTGGCCGAGGTCCTGCTCGGGGGTGCGCAAACTCCGGCGGTCCGCGTGGTGGCCAACCCAGCCGAGCTGCAAACGCGCAGTCTTGGCCTCGAGGATGTCAGAACCGCGATTACGCAAGCCAATTCGCTCGTGCCGGTTGGAAATATGGACGGTCCCGATAAGTCCACCCTCGTCACGGTCAATGGCCAAATCGAAAAGCCGGCCGATTACGCCTCGCTCGTCGTGAAAGTTAAGGGTGGCGACGTCGTCCGCATCGGCGATGTGGCAACAGTTTCGACCGGTACCAGCAACCGGCTCGCAGCGGGTTATTACAACAAATCTCCCGCTGTCATTTTCATTATCTTCAAGACTTCGGATGCGAACGTCATCAAGACGGTGGATCAGATCTATGCGCTCATGCCCGAGCTGCACCGTCTGCTGCCTGCCGACGTTACGCTCACCGTCCTGAACGACAGGACGAAAACGATCCGCGCCAGCATTTTCGATATCCAAAAAACGCTGATTGCAAGCATCGTGCTGGTGATGGCCGTGGTGCTCGTTTTCCTTCGCCGGGGCGTACCGACGCTGGCGGCGGGCGTTGCCGTGCCGCTATCGCTCGCAGGCACCGTCGCCTTGATGTGGGTCTCGGGATATAGCCTCGACAATATGTCGCTGCTGGCGCTGACAATTTGTGTTGGCTTCGTGGTCGACGATGCCATCGTGGTCATCGAGAACTGCTACCGCAACATGGAGGCCGGGCTGAAACCGCTGCAAGCCGCATTGGAAGGCTCGCGCCAGATCGGCTTCACCATCATCTCCATCAGCATCTCGCTCGTCGCGGCCTTCATCCCGCTCCTATTCATGGGCGGCGTCATCGGGCGCCTGTTCCGGGAATTCGCTTGGACCCTCACTTACGCGATTTTGATCTCCGCCGTCATATCCTTGACGCTGACGCCGATGATTTGCGGCAGACTTATCCGCCGGCTTCCGCACCCGCGAGAGACATGGCTCGATAGACGTATCGAACCGTTCTTCGAGGCGTTGCTGAGGCGCTACGAACGGTCTTTGGTTTTCGCTCTTCATCATCGCTATTTGATGGTGACCATCACGCTGACCTCTATAGTCATGACCGTTTTGCTCTTCAGAGTGCTTCCCGGCGCTCTTGTACCGCAAGGAGACACGGGTCTCGTCATCGGGGTCGCCCGGGCGGCGCCCGAAATTTCCTTCGATGCGTTAGAGGATCTGCAGAAGAACATCAACGCCATTATCGCCAACGATCCCGATGTGGAAGGCGTTGCCGTCTCGATTGGAGGCACAACCGGCTTTGGAGCAAGCAATCAGGCCCGCTTCTTCATGGCACTAAAGCCGCTGCCCGAACGCGAGACGCCGGCGCTCGCCGTCATTGCAAGGCTCCGCCACAAGTTCTTGGCCCTCAAAGGCGTGGAAGTGACTATGTATCCGGGCTCAGAGCTTCAGTTCGGAGCGCGGCAATCCAGGTCGCAGTATCAAGTCACCCTATGGAGTCCCGAACTCAAAGATATCGTCGAGTGGCTTCCCAAGATTCAGGATCGCATCAAGCGCGTACCCGGTGTTGTAGACGTCAATTCGGACCGCGAGTCAGGCGGACCGCAAGCCACGCTCAGCATCGACCGTATCAAAGCGGCCAAGTATGGCGTCGCAGTGAAAGATATCGACAATGCGCTGAACGATGCCTTCTCGCAGCGCGCGGTTTCGACCATTTACGACTTCCGCAATCAGTACAACGTCGTCCTCGAAGCCAGCCTCGACGTTCAACGAGGCTTGGAGGGACTAGAACGTATCTTCATCAATGGCGGGGCCGGTCAGCAGGTTCCGCTCTCGGCCGTCACAACGCTGAGCCTTACAGGCGTTCCCCTTACCGTGGCGCACACCGGTCAGTTTCCCGCCGTTACGATCAGCTTCAACACCACCCAGAACGTCACCATCGGCCAAGTGCTGCCGCAAATCATGCAAATCCGGCATGATCTCCACGTACCGGAATCCGTCCATGTGGAGCTTGCCGGCGAGACGCTCGCCCTGCAACAGCAGCAGTCCTCGACGGCTCTTTTGATCCTCACAGCCCTCATTGCGGTTTATCTTGTGCTCGGCATTCTCTACGAGGACCTGGTCCACCCCCTCACGATCCTTTCGACGCTGCCGTCGGCCGGTTTCGGCGCGCTGCTCACGCTGCTAATTACCGGCCAGCAGCTCTCCATCATCGCGCTGATCGGCATTATCCTTCTCATCGGCATTGTGAAGAAGAACGGCATTATGCTCGTCGATTTCGCGCTTGAAGCCGAGCGCGTGCGCGGCCTTTCCAGCGAAGACGCCATCCACCAAGCCTGCATGGAGCGCTTCCGGCCGATCCTCATGACGACGCTCGCCGCCATGTTCGGCGCTCTGCCGTTGATTCTTGCCGCAGGTCCTGGATCGGAGCTGCGTACGCCGCTTGGCTTCACCGTTTTCGGCGGCCTCGCCGTCTCACAGCTTTTCACGATCTACACCACGCCGGTGATCTATCTGTGGCTCGACCGGCTGCGCCGGCCCGCGCAATCGGCGCCAGCGGCAAGAGCGCCGGAGCCGGCTTCATCATAGCGTCCCGCCTACAGCTTACGGCATATCTGGCATGATGCTTGCTTCCTTACAGGCAGCGCTAGCTGCTCAAAGGAGGGGCTATGTCTACGGTCACCGCAAGGACAACCGCGTCCGTCATAAACGCAGTTCCAGTTCGGTATATGCAACTGCTCCTGGGCTTCATCGTCATGATGACGATCTCAAGTCCTCAATATGTTTGGACGCTTTTCACGCCATCGTTTCAAACCAAAACCGGCGGCCTGTTATCGGACGTCCAATGGACGATCACGGTCCTCATCGTCTTGCAAACCTGGCTTTCGCCCCTGCAAGGCTACCTTGTAGATCGCTTCGGCCCCAAGCTACTGATCGCCGGCGGAGCCGTTCTCAGCGGAGCCGGCTGGATGGCAGCGAGCACGGTCTCCACCCTTACGGGACTTTATCTAACCTACGGCGTGCTCTGCGGCATCGGAACTGGCATTGTGTATGTCGGCATTATCGGTCTGATGGTGCGCTGGTTTCCCGGCAGCCGGGGCTTTGCGACGGGCGTCGCCGCCGCGGGCTATGGCTTCGGCGCGATGCTGACGACATTCCCGATCGATGCCATGATCAAGTCAGAGGGATATCAGCAAACCCTTTGGACTTTTGGGGCGATTTTCTCCATCGCCGGCTTCGCCGCCGCTTTGCTGCTGAGATCGCCTCACCCAGGCGAGGCGAACCCAAGCCCCGCGTCTTCCGGCACCTCTCACGCCCCGGATGTGAGCCCCCGCGAGATGCTTCGGACGCCGGTTTTCTGGCTTATGTTCCTTATGATGAGCATGATGTCGACCGGCGGCCTCATGGTCATCACACAATTTGTAAGCTTCTCGAAATCCTTCGGCATTACAAGCGCCACAACCGTTGTCATTGCCGGTATCACTCTGGCTGCGATTCCAGCCGCCCTCACCTTCGACCGCATCACGAACGGCCTCACCCGTCCCTTCTTCGGCTGGTTGTCGGACCGCATCGGGCGGGAGCACACGATGGCCATTGCCTTCATAATGGAGGGGCTTGCGATCTGGCTCATGCTGCAATTTCGCAGCGACCCTCTCCTGCTTGTGCTGCTTTCGGGGCTTGTCTTCTTCGGCTGGGGCGAGATCTTCTCGCTGTTTCCGTCCACGCTAACCGATACGTTCGGCACGCGCCATGCCACGGCAAACTATGGCTTTCTTTATACAGCGCAAGGCGTTGGCTCGATCCTTGGCGCGCCCGCCGCCGCGAAACTTTTCGAGGCCACAGGAAGCTGGATACCGGTTTTTGGCCTCGTGATCGCAATGGACATCCTTACGGGCCTCCTCGCGCTTTTCGCGCTAAAGCCAATGCGGCGCGCTCTTCTTAGCCGGTAGCCCGTTACGCGAACACTCAATTGTCGTCATCCTGATCCTGCTTGCGCGCGCCCCGCCGACGTTTGGATTGCTCCTTTTCTGCGGCCTCCCGTGAGGCGACAAGACGCTCCATCCGTTCGCCGCGCTCGATTTCGGCAAGCCGCGCTTTAACCTCCGTCATGAAACGCCGGATGCGCTGGGCATTTCTGCCAAGATCGTGCTGCCCAAACCTCGACGAGGAGCGGATATCGATCTTCGCCGCTTTTGGCGATCCCGTAACGCGGATCGCCACATCGTCCGTGAAGCCAAATATCCAAGTGCGATCGACGGCTTCGATGTAGCCCGTTTTGCCGCCCTCGGGCGAGCGCTCGTCGATAACTTTCCAGTTCAGCCCCTTAATAGTCTCGCGAACCGCCGAATAAACGTCGGTGAGCGGCCGCGCAACCACGAGCGGTTTGATATCGGGGTAGGCAGCCCTCTGAAGCGAGCCGAACGACGGCTCATAATGTACCGCATTGGCTTGGCCCTGCCGGATTTTTGCAATCCTGTCGAAGGCCGGCGGACTTGCCGTGTCGGTGGTCACATCGTAGAGCCGCGGCAAATTTAAGAGATTGGGCAAAGACCATAGCGGAACGGCAAGCAGCAGCAGGCTCAGAAACATCGCAAAGGATGCGCGGCCCGCCCCGGTGCTGCCCTCGTTCCAGATGTTCACAAGCGCAGCGGCAGCAAGCGTAAGGCTGATCATCGCGACCGCCACCGCGCCGCCGAGAACCTTCAAGGCGAGGGGCGTGGGAAGGCCGAAGAACCGGTGCCAAACGAAGGCCCCAGCGAAGACCAGAACGCTAAGAATTGCAATGCGATAGGCCCAACTTGCCTTCCGGGAACGATGCTCATGGTACCGCAAAGGGGGTCACTCCGCCGATAGAACCGTAGATAACTAGCAACGGGAAAGGCTTATCGATTTGCATTTTCTTGGAAATTCATCAGAATGTTCTTGCAGTGTCGTAATTGAGCCACCGACTCACCCGATGCTCAAACCCGAAGCCGAGCTTATGGCCTCGGCGGCAGTTAGTAAATAATGGAGTGGACCGTGAGTGAAGATAATCAATGGCGGCAGCTTGGTTCCATCGTCAATGCGGTGCTCCTCGACGCAAGGACGAAGGCAATTCGCGCGGGTACAGTTTCCGAAACCGCCGCACCCTCTTTCACCCGCAAAGCTGCTCATACCGGCGGAGCTTTCTCGATAAAGAAAGCAGGCAACGGCTTTCTGCGGCAAGATACCCCCGCCGCCCAAGCCCCTGTGCAGCTTGAGCTCCCATTTGGGATCGCTGCTGTGCCCGATGCTAAGTTTGGAGTTGCCCGCGCGCCCCGCGGCGCCCGGTTGATGTAGCAAGGCGGCCGGGCTAATTGCCCAGCCCTTGTTGCAGCGCCTGCCCTCCGCCGATGGATAACGCGTTGTCTGCGGGCTGAGTGTCTAGCTTGCCGCCTTTTCCTGAGCGGTTCGGCTTTTGAAGCGCATTGGGATCGAGGTCGTAAGCCGCCCCGCCGTTCGCACCCGTATTGGACCCGGCCCCAGTCTGAGTGGCCGCGTAAGCAGAGCCAATCTGAAAGCTCACAGGCTGCGCTGAGCTCCCTGCCACAGGGCGGGATTGCGCAGTTTGAACTTGCCCTCCGGGCTGCGAGGCAGGAGCCGTATAGACCGGCGCGGCAGGCGGCTTCGGCGTCTGCGCGCTCGCGATCAAGCTCGGAGGCTTCTGTGCCTCGCGCGTAATAACAGCGGACGCGGACACATCCACGACCGGTGCCGCCGGGCCCTGCGCTTTATCGGCCGCCATCATCATCACCGGCCCTGATGCAGGCGAAGCAGGAGCCGGTTCCGGCTTGCTCAGACTGGCCAAAACAGTGGCCGGCACTCCATCGATGCCTGGCGTGGAGACAGGATCCACTTTCGCGTAGACCGGGCACGGCGCGTCGGGCGCCGGGTCGGCAGCCTGTCCGGGGAAGCGGACGTTGACCAGATACTGCTTCGAGCAGACCTTGACAATCGGCGGTTTGCCGGTTGCCTCGAACGCATCGTATCCTTCCTTGAGCTTGACCCAGAACGGAAACCACGGGCTATCGCGGTGCCGTTGCATGTTCTCCGCGGTCATGTGGAAGGGAAGCGCCTGGACGTGAAACTTCGTTTGCCCTGCGTTGAAGGCTTCGCGGGCCAAGATGTAAATCTCTTCGATATAGGCGTCGGTCATCGCGTAGCATCCGGCGGACTTGCAGTTGCCGTGCACCATGAGTGCCGAGCCGGAATGCCCATTGGATAGATCGTACGCGTTCGGGAAGCCTATGTTGAAGGCAAGGTGATAGAGGCTGTGCGGGTTCATTTGCCCGCGGCTAACCGTGTAGAAACCCTCCGGAGCCTGCCGGTCGCCCTGTTGCACCTTTGGGCCAAGGGCGCCGGACCAAGCGCAGATCGGATATGTCCGGAAATGCTGGAAACGGCCGTCTTTGAACTTCCAGACCTCCAGCTCCGACTCTTCTTTGAAAATGCGAACGAAGATCGGCGATTCCTGCTTCATGCCTTTAATAGCGAGAAGCGCCTGCGTCGAGGCGGGCAGCTGCCGTTCTGCCGGCGGCGTCGAGTCGACGCCAGCGCTGCCAAAACCTAAAAAGCTTAAGCATCCCCCCAAGCCGAGGAGGAACGGCGCCAGCAGCGCGAAACGCAACACAAGTCCCATCGATTTCACCCCGTGCCCTCTTGCACTGGCTGGAGAGGATCGATGGTTTCCCTTAAGGTCCCGTTGCATTCGGGGTGCAGATCTTAAGAACCGCATTCCTAAGCTGTAAGCTCCTGATTCGCCCTGCCCCACGGCCCCAACTTCGCCGGTTTAATAGGGCCAAAATAGGACCACCGGCTTGAGCTGGATCAAACTATCTGTAAGCGGGAAGCGATTTTCCAATCGCCAAGAAATTTTCCTGTCTTTGTCTGCGTATGTCCGCGCCTTCAATGCCATCGAAATCGAGCAGCGCAAGCTCAATCGCTTCGCCAACCCTTTGGATGGCTGTTTCCGGGTCCCTGTGCGCGCCTCCGACCGGTTCGGCGATGATACCATCGATGACGCCAAGCTGAAGTAAATCCTGCGCCGTAATCTTCATGCCTGTCGCAGCATCGCGAGCTTTGGTGCTATCGTGCCACAGTATCGAGGCCGCTCCCTCTGGCGAAATCACGCTGTAGATCGCGTGCTCCAGCATCAACACCCGGTTCGCAGAAGCCATGGCTACGGCACCGCCGGAGCCGCCTTCGCCAATAATCACCGCGATCATGGGAACGGTAAGCGAAAGGCAGCAATCCGTCGAGCGGGCAATAGCCTCGGCCTGGCCGCGCTCTTCGGCTTCGATGCCCGGATAGGCGCCAGCCGTATCGACAAAACTAATAACGGGCACGCCGAACCGGTCTGCCATCTGCATGAGCCGGACCGCCTTGCGATAGCCCTCGGGCTTTGCCATGCCGAAATTATGCCGCAACCGCCCTTGCGTATCGGCGCCTTTCTCATGTCCGAGGATCATAACCGTCCGGCCATGGAATTGACCGAGCCCGCCGGTAATAGCGCGATCTTCGCCGAAGTAGCGGTCGCCGCCGAGCGGGGTGAAATCCACGATCATTTCGCGGATATAATCGAGGGTGTGCGGCCGCTCGGGGTGCCTTGCGACTTGCGTCTTCTGCCAAGGATCGAGGTTCGCGTATGTCTCCTCCAGCGCCGCCTGCGCCTTCTCGCGCAGCGTCACGATCTCTTCCTTGATCGAGACTGCGCTCTCTTCTTCGCCGAGCGCGGTTAGCTCTTCGATCTTGCTTTCAAGTTCGGCGATGGGTTTTTCGAAATCGAGATATGTGCGCATGAGGTTTCGCTTAGAGGGTCTGTCTTGCTGTTCCGGCAATGACCTAGCATGGCCCCGCGGCGAGGGCTAGTGCCCGCGCCAAAACATGCCTGCTTTGCGCAAGCCGCCATGCGAACCTTACCGGGTAAGCCACTAATAGAGTGCCACAAGCGCGCGAGCTTCGTTTGCCTGTACCCGGAGGGACGCGAGCGTATTATATGATCGAAGCAGGGAGCAGCTATGATTCGCGTTCAGAGCCAAGATTTCGACATCGGCGCCGAGATTGCCGCATTGCGAAGCGGCCGCACAGATGTGGGCGCCATCGCCGCATTCATCGGAACCGTGCGCGATCAAGCCGCAACGAACGCGGTGACCGCCATGACGCTCGAGCATTATCCCGGCATGACGGAGAAAGAGCTTGCCCGCATCGAGGCGGAGGCACACGCACGCTGGCCCCTTCTCGATAGCCTCATCGTGCATCGTACCGGCAGGCTCCTGCCCGGCGACAACATCGTCCTCGTCATCGCACTATCTGCCCACCGCGACGCAGCCTTCGAGGCGGCGCGATTCCTGATGGACTATCTCAAGACGAATGCGCCGTTCTGGAAGACCGAGGAGACGGCTGCGGGCCGCCATTGGGTCGCTGCGCGCGAAAGCGACGAGGAAAGCGCCACGCGCTGGTCGAAGAGCTGAACTATGCGCACCCGGGCAGGCTAGGCAGCTTACTCTCCCGGTCGAGAATTCCGACGCTGCGCAGGTACGATGCGTGGGCTTTCTCCCCGGTGTTGCCGATGGAGAGAATACCGAGCTTGCCGAACTCTGAAAGTGCGCCGATGAGGTGAAAAACAACGCCCTCCTGCGTCGCCGCATTGAAATGAAGCCCGTGCGTTGCGGCGATGTCGATGAGATCCGAAGGCGTCAGGCCGAGGTAGCAATCGGAGTGCAGATTGTCGGACGCGTAGTAATAGCAAGCCCTGCCCGAAGGCGCCAGGAACAGGCCCGTTTCCGGCTCGTAGCATCCTTCGGTCAGGAATTGCAACATGAGGAACGGATGAGTGGTGCCACCCTTCCTCAAATTGATCTCTATAGCGTAGTGACGCCAATTCGCTCCATCCCTGACCGATATGAAATCGACACCGAACCGGCCCAGCACACCCTTGGCCGCCAAAACCTCGCCCGCGCGCCGGCCCTCTTCCTGAATGGCGAGACGGTATGCCGCATCGGCAGGAAACCGGCAGCCGAGAAAGACCTGCGCGTTCTGCCCGCCGAGCACCTGATCGTGCGTCGATACCGGCTCCAGGCGACCGGCCGGATCAATGCGCAACTGCGCCGAGGGCGAGCGCTTCGATGCGCCTTCGAGAAACTCCTCCGCGACGCCCTGCATAGACTGGAACTTCTCGAGGTAGGCATCCAACGCCATACCGTGCGCTTCAAAACCGAGGCTCGGCAGCTTGTTCAAGACCCAAGCTTTAAGGCCGCTACCGTTAGGAGCACCGGCAAAATCGAAAATGGCGTTTCCTTCACCGGAGAACCCCTCGTTGAGCTTCACCACCGCGCGCCGCAATTGCGGGTTCGTCCGCTTCAGCTCGGCTAGCGCACCGGCGATGTCGCTTGCGTCCCTCAAATCTTCGAAGCCTTGGGCAAGCGGGATGCCCGCCTCCCTAAAAATCTTCCGGGAACCGCTTTTCGAGCCCCAGCATGACAGGGCCGGATCGCAACCATAGATCGGCAAATCGAGTGTCAGCGCGAGCTTATTCTCAAGCGGCGTCACCGTAAAGAAGCTTAAGTGCGCAGAGCAAGGATCGGGGATCGCATCGCGGATCTTTTGAATAAGCCGCGGCCTTGCCAGGATTTTCGCAGTCAGCGGAACATCGGAGCTATCGTAGCAGGACAGCAAAACCAGGCGCTTGCGCGCATGCTGACCGGGAATACCCGACAAAAGATGAAGGTAATAATCGATAATAGACTCGGCTATCGGTGTGCTGGTGATGTAAACAACCCGTGCACGCGGAAAGCGCAGCAGAAGGAGCAGGCAAAGCATACGCTCTTCGTAATGGATTGCCCCTGTTATTCTTGCCATAACCTCACGGTCGAAGGTGATGCTCGGGACAATAACGACGGTGCGCGGGGCGGCCGGATCTCTGAAAATTTTTGCGAAAGTTGCTTTAAACCGTTCCTGAAGCGCGTGCGAACGGTCGATTTCCGCGGCCTCAAAGCCGCTACAACACTCGTTAGCTCCGGGGGCTTCGCTCAAATATGCTTCCTATTAAAGCTGCTCATATTAAACTCTCATGAAAGGCAGCAGCTTCGCGTTGACGGGAATCAACATAGGCCGCTTACGCGGCTTCCCGGGGAGCATAAGGACCAAGCCGATGACGGTAATTGCAGGCACCCAAGACCTTGCCGCGCGCGTTGAGGCAATTCTTACCGGCTTCGGCGTGCCAGGCGAAGCCTATGGGCAGGGGGGGCTTGAGGTTTCCAGTCCAATTTCAGGGCAAGTTATTGGCCGGCTTCGCCCGCCAAGTGCCGGCGAAATAAGAGCTCTCGCCGAGGCGGCACACGCAGCGTTTCTACAATGGCGCGACGTGCCCGCGCCAAAGCGCGGCGAGCTCGTCCGCCTGTTCGGCGAGGAGCTGCGCGCGAATAAATCCGCGCTCGGCGAGCTGGTAACGCTCGAAACCGGCAAAATCCTATCCGAGGGCCTGGGCGAGGTACAGGAGATGATCGACATCTGCGGCTTCGCGGCGGGCCTCTCGCGCCAGCTTTATGGGCTGACGATTGCGTCGGAGCGCGAGAACCATCGCATGATGGAGGCGTGGCATCCACTCGGCGTGACCGCGATCATTTCCGCTTTCAATTTTCCGGTTGCGGTCTGGGCATGGAACGCAGCGCTCGCTCTTGTCTGCGGCAACGCTTGCGTCTGGAAGCCCTCGGAGAAGACGCCGCTTTGCGCGCTTGCAGCCCAGGCGTTATTTGAGCGCGCGCTCAAGCGTTTCAGGGCTGACGGCGGTATCGCGCCGGATCATTTGTCGGCTATCGCGGTTGGGGGCCCCGAAGCTGGCGAAACCCTCGCCGGTCACCCGCGGGTGCCCCTTGTGTCGGCGACCGGCTCAACCGCGATGGGGCGCGCTCTGGCGCCTCGGCTGGCGCAGCGCTTCGCCCGGGCGATCCTTGAACTCGGCGGCAACAACGGCGCCATCGTCTGCCCTTCCGCCGATCTCGAATTGACACTTCGCGCCGTTGCCTTCGCGGCAATGGGGACGGCTGGCCAGCGCTGCACGTCGCTCCGGCGTCTCTTCGTCCACGAAGATGTTTACGGCCGCTTAATTCCCCGGCTCAAGCAGGCCTATGCCTCGGTCAAAGTTGGCAATCCCTTGGAGGCCGATACGCTTGTTGGCCCGCTCATTGGCAAAGCTGCATTCGAGGCGATGCAACAAGCCCTCGACGCGGCGGAAATTGCCGGGGGCATCTTGATGGGCGGCACGCTCGTGAAGGACGGTGTGCCTGCGGGCGGCTTCTACGCGCGCCCGGCCCTCGCCGAGATGCCCAGCCAAACCGGTCCTATGGAATGGGAGACCTTCGCGCCGGTCCTCTATGTCATGAGATATCGCGACCTTAGCGAAGCCATCGCGCTTCACAACGCCGTCCCGCAAGGTCTGTCCTCGTCGATATTCACCGCCGATCTTAGGGAAGCCGAGCACTTTCTGTCGGCGCGGGGCTCCGATTGCGGCATCGCCAACGTCAATATCGGCCCTTCGGGCGCAGAGATCGGCGGCGCATTCGGCGGCGAGAAGGAGACCGGCGGCGGCCGCGAATCGGGCTCCGATTGCTGGAAACTTTACATGCGGCGTGCAACCAACACTATAAATTACGGCTCGTCGCTGCCCCTTGCGCAGGGCGTGAAATTCGATATCGGCTAAACGCCCCGGCAAGAATGGCATGCTGCTGTGGAGGCGCGGCGCGATTCAACAAAATTTGACAGACAATTCTCAGGCCGCGTTATAAAAAAGCAAATGAGGGAAACCAGCTAGGAGAAAAATTCACATGTGCACCAGCTTGTTGCCACGCTTAAGGCTGCTCGGGGCCGTGAGCGTCCTGGTATTAGCCGCCACCGCCGCATCGGCTCAGACCGAACCGGACGCAAAATCGGAAGGCCCCGCTGCCTCCTCGAACGCGGCCTCGGCGCAAAGCCCCAAAAAAGCCGGCGAAAATGCCCAATCCAGCAGCAAAACCGAAAGCGCCCCCAAAGCAGCCGGCAAGTCAACGCCTGGGAGCAAATCGGAAAATGCGGGCAAGGCCGGCGAAAATGGCGCGCCGGATAGCAAGAAGGCCAAGGTAGCCGCGCCCGCAAAACCGGCTGCGCCTTCCGGCTTTGCAAACGAGACCGAGGCGAGAGCGCGCTGCCATGGGAGCGTTGTTTGGGTCGACAAGGACCATTTCACCCATTATCCGGGCACGCGCGAGTGGGGACGCCAGCCCGGCTCGTTTCAATGCGAGAAGGGCTAGCCGGCTTACCGGCCGCCCCCAACCGGAAGAATTGCGCCCGTGATGTAGGACGCCTCCGCGGACAGAAGAAAAAGCACGGCCGCAGCCACTTCGGAGGCCGTTCCTATGCGCTGCATTGGGACGGACGGTGCCATTTTCTCAAGGCGCCCCGCGTCGCCTGCTGCCGCGTGGATCCCGGTCTCGATCAGCCCCGGCGCGACTGCGTTGACCCTGATGCCCTCGGCCGCGACCTCGCGCGCAAGACCGATGGTGAAGCTATCGATGGCGCCTTTACTGGCCGCGTAATGGACGAAGTCGCCGGGGGCGCCTGTGCGCGCGGCGCGCGACGATATGTTAACGATCGCCCCGCCTTTGCCGCCGCGCTTCGTGGACATGCGGCGCACCGCTTCTCTCGCGCAAAGCATGGAGCCGGCGACGTTGATCGCGAGCACGTGCGCTAAGTCTCCGGCTTCGATATCCTCGAATCGCGAGAGGCGTCCGGTGATGCCCGCGTTATTGACGAGGCCGGATAGGGGGCCTAGCTCCCGCTCCGCGGCTGCGAATAGGCGCAAAACGCCGGTTTCCGTGGCCACGTCGCCTTGAAAGGCGCACGCCTTGCCCCCGGCACTCGATATCCTCCCCACTACGTTAGCGGCGCCCGTCTCATCCGAGCTGTAATTTACCGCCACCGTATACCCCCGTACGGCTGCGAGGGTCGAAATGGCAGCGCCAATGCCCCGCGAAGCTCCGGTTACAATCAGTGTGCCCAACGCTTCCATGAGAGATCCTTTATCTTGGCTCGTGCATACAAGGATACGCGGCGGTCCTCAAGCGGAACAATACTCGTTTGCGGACGGTTTACTGACAGCCATACACAAGCTGGGATGCTTACTGAAGTATTAACCGGTTATCGCTGATGCATTAACTTAACCCTTTGCGGCATTCGCGAAATGCCGGAGGTCACCGCCAAAGGAGTAAGCTTATGAAAAGCAGATGGTATAGACTGCTAGGTGCCATTAATTTCATTGCAGCGTTTGCGGCCTGCTCTCCGCTTGCACACGCCCAGACAGACAAGCCTAATATTTTATTGATTGTGTCCGACGATACGGGCTGGGGCGATCTTGGCGCTTATGGCGGCGGCGAAGGCCGCGGCATGCCCACACCAAATCTCGACCGGCTGGCAAACGAGGGTATGACCTTTTTTTCCTTCTACGCCCAACCGAGTTGCACGCCGGGCCGTGCGGCGATGCAGACCGGACGCATTCCTAACCGCAGCGGTATGACCACAGTGGCTTTTCAGGGCCAGGGGGGCGGCCTTCCCGCAGCCGAATGGACGTTGGCTTCGGTGTTGAAGCAAGGTGGCTACCAGACGTACTTCACCGGCAAGTGGCATTTGGGGGAATCGGATTACGCGTTGCCTAACGCCCAGGGCTACGAGGAGATGAAATACGCCTTCCTTTACCATCTCAATGCTTACACCTATGGCGATGCTAAATGGTTCCCCGACATGGACCCGGAGCTTAGGGCGATGTTCCAGCGGGTGACAAAAGGTTCGCTTTCCGGCAAGGCCGGCGAGCCTGCGAAGGAGGACTTCAAGGTCAACGGCGAATATACAGATACGCCCGATCGGGGAGTCGTGGGCATTCCTTTCCTCGACGCTTATGTCGAGAAAGCTGCGCTCGGATTTCTCGACGAGGCCGCAAAATCCAGCAAGCCCTTCTTTATCAACGTCAATTTCATGAAGGTCCACCAGCCGAACCTGCCGGCCCCGGAGTTCGAGCACAAATCCATGTCCAAGACTAAGTTCGCCGACTCCATTGTCGAGCTAGACACCCGCATCGGACGGATCATGGATAAGCTTCGCGCCCTCGGCCTCGACAAAAACACGCTCGTTTTCTACACGACCGATAACGGCGCCTGGCAGGACGTCTATCCCGATGCCGGCTACACGCCATTCCGCGGCACCAAGGGCACCGTCCGCGAAGGCGGCAACCGCGTTCCTGCCATTGCGATGTGGCCAGGCAAGATCAAGCCCAATTCGAAAAACCACGACATTCTCGGCGGCCTCGACCTCATGGCGACCTTTGCAGCCGCCGGAGGCGTCAAGCTGCCGGAGAAGGACCGCGACGGGCAGCCCATAATTTTCGATAGCTACGACATGACGCCAGCATTACTTGGCACCGGCAAACCGGCCCGCAAGTCTTGGTTCTACTTTACCGAGGACGAGCTAACGCCCGGAGCGGTTCGCGTTGGAAACTACAAGGCCGTATTCAACCTGCGCGGCGACGATGGGCAGCAAACCGGCGGCTTGGCTGTCGATACGAATCTCGGCTGGAAGGGCGCCCGCAAGTACGTCGCCACCGTACCGCAAGTTTTCGACCTCTGGCAGGACCCGCAGGAGCGCTACGACGTCTTCATGACGAACTGGACCGAGCACACCTGGATCATGGTGAGCTTCAACAGCGAAATCCAAAAGCTTATGCAAACTTACGTGCAGTACCCGCCGCGGAAGCTGCAGAGCGAGGCCTATGACGGTCCGATCGAAATTTCGAAATACGAGAAATTCCAATGGATACGCCAGCAGCTTGCGAAAGAGGGCATCAGCCTTCCCTTGCCAACCGGCAATTAGCTCTGTCCGGCGCCATCCTTCAGCTGCCGGGCCAATAACCGCGCAACCGGCGGCCCGGCTGTCACGATTACCAAAAAGCGGATCGTCTGCAGCGTCATCACAAACGGCAAATCCACATCGCTCGACGCGGCGATGATGGCGACAGAGTCCATTCCGCCGGGGCTGGTGGCCAAATAGGCGGTCAAGGCATCGATCCCAAGCGTCCAAGTCAAGAGATAACCGACGCTCGCGGAAAACCCGATCAAGAGCACCACGTTGAGCAAAACCTTGGGGAATGCTCGCAACGCATGCGCGACAATGGCCGGGGTGAAATGCAACCCGACACTCCAGCCTAAAAGCGCGTAGGTGCCGGTCAGCAGCCACTTCGGTAATTCGAATTCCACGGCTCCCGAAACATGCAGGATTGCGCCCAGCGCTAGGGTCACGAGCATCGGCCCCGATGGAATGCGAAAAACGCGCCCAGCCAAAGCCCCTGCGGCGGCGATAAGCAGCGTTTCGGCCAAGGCCTGATGCTGGACGGGCGGAAACCATTGGATTGCAGGCAATGCGGCTCCGCCATGCACGGTTACGATTGCGGCGACCGCCGAGGCAAGGCCTGCGACACAGGCGACGCGGAAATATTGCATGAAGGCCACGAGCCTTGCATCCGCTCCGAACTCTGCCGCCATGACCACCATCGCGCCCGCTCCCCCAGGCCAGCAGCCCCAGATGCTCGTGGTGGCGGGCATAACGCGCGAGCGGGCCATCGTCCAGCCAAGCAAGCTCGCGGCGCCGAGGATCGAGAAAACCGCGCCGAGGAAAACCGGCCAGTCTTTAATGAACGAGCGCAGGATCGCGGGCGTGATTGCGCTTGCAATGAACAATCCCATGATCGCTTGCGCGGCGGTAAACGGCAGGGGCGGCACGCGCACCGTCCCGCCATACACGCCGAGGATGACGCCGCCGGCCATAGGCCCGAGGAAAAACGCGGCGGGCATGCCAGCCCAATGCAACGCTGCGGCAAACGCCGCCGAGAGGCTCGCGAGGAGCAGCCATTGCAAGGCCGGCGGCAGACGGTCGAGGCTGAGGCGACTCAAAGCGGATTTTCTCCTGGCCGCCGTTTGCTGACGCGGCTCTTTGCGGCTGTTATTGCACGCAATCGAACGCCGGCAAACCGCGATGCGGCGGAACACCATATTGCTCTCTTCCGCCCGCCGGCACCATCATCGAAGCGGCAAGGCGAAACGGCGGGAGGGCGAGCGCATGCCGGTCACATTGCAGCCCATCCGGCGCTGGTGGCGGACCGTGCCTCGGCTCATACGGTTCCTGCTTGTCAACTGCGCGATCGGCGTCACGGGCGGCTGGACGCTGCTCGTAGCCCTGATCGCGACCGATACCGGACATTTGCGAACCTTGATCTGGAACTCCCCCTCGCCCTCCGTGCCAATCCTACTGCTAGCGGCCGGGTTCGCCATCACCTTCGGCAGCGCGGCCATGGGGGCGGCTGTCATGGCGATGCGCCCCGGCGATGACGATGAGGAATGAGGCGCTGCATTAGAAAGAACTGCGCAATTAACCCCACGGATCGAAGAGCGGCTTAGTGAACGTAAAGCGGAAAGACGCGATGCATAAGAACGACGCTCACAGTTGACCCAGAGCCGCCCAAGCGAGAATGCACATCATTTTAACGAAGTGCGGCAGCTTACCCATCTAAGCAGCGCCGAGAAAAGGTGGTGCGCCCGAAGCTTGACGGAAATTGCGACCAGCAAGGGGCTCGTGAGGTCAGGCCCACAAGAAGGCAAGCGCTCTTTGTTGCTTTTGTTGCCAAAGCGCAACAAAACACCGCTTAACCGGCCGTCATTCTCGAAAAGCGCTTATTAAGCCTGGCTGCTTCTGATAGGAAGAAATTGAGGGAAGGCTTCTAGCCTACACACTTGAGGGACACTCTAATGATTCGTCGAGTTTTGTTTACCGCTGTAAGCGTAGCTGCCATGGCCACCGGCGCGAACGCTGCCGACATGTATCGCGCACCTGATGCTGGTGGCTATAAGGATGGGCCGGCCGCTCCCGCAGTCAGCTGGGCTGGATTTTACGTCGGCGCGCATGTTGGCGGCGCATGGGGAAGCGACGCCGCAACGGTAAACGATGCCAATCCGGTAGATACCACACATCCATTTAGCTTAGATGCAAACGGCGTTTTCGGTGGCGGCCAGCTTGGCTACAATCTTCAGCGGGGCAATATCGTTTTCGGCATCGAAGCCGATCTCGGCGGCATGGATCTGAGTGGCAGCGCTCTTAACAGCAAAATCGTCAATATAATTCCTTTCCGTACCAACGCGTCGGGCGGCTTTTACGGCGATGTAACCGGCCGTCTTGGCTATGCTTTCGGTCCCGTCTTGGTTTACGGCAAGGGCGGTTTTGCTTATTTTGATGGGTCCGCAAAGGTGCACGTGACCGATAACGCCAGCATTCCAGAAACCGCTGCCAGCGGGTTTACTGGCTGGACCGCCGGCGGGGGCGTCGAATATTCGCTTACGCCGGCTTGGAGCGTGAAGGCTGAGTACCTGCATTTCGATTTTGGCAATGAGCAGTCTGCCACAAACATCAATGCCGAGTGCTGCAGCTACGATCATCATCTAACCGTCGATACAGTCAAAGCCGGCGTGAATTACCACCTTCTTTCAGGCTACGAACCCTTAAAATAGCCGGTTCCCATACCGGTCATCGGAGCGGCACCACGTTCCATCGGTGCCGCTTCCGTTTCGGGATCTCCACGCGCTGCCGCCGCTTGGACGCCATGAAGGCAATACTCGACGCGGCTGAGGCGCGTCAAATTACCTAACTCACTCTCAAGCCGCTGGTTATTCTCTGCTTCCCGCTTGATGGAACCCGTCAGCGCCGCGCTTGATAAGCCCTCCCGTTAAGCGCCGGCGCGAGCGCTTTGCCATTGTCATTTGCGCCCGCTTGCGCCAAATTCGCGAGCGAACCAATCCACCGGAACCGGGGCACCATGATCGCGCGAATCTATAAGCCGGCGAAAACCGCCATGCAGTCGGGCCTGGCGAAGACGAAAGAGTGGCTTTTGGACTACGAGCCCGCAACGCCTCGCGAGTCCGAGCCGCTGATGGGCTGGACCAGCTCGAACGACATGCTGTCGCAGGTGCGGATGTTCTTCGAGACCAAGGAGGAGGCGATCGCTTACGCGGAAAAGAACGGCATTGCATACCGCGTGTTCGAGCCGCATCCGCGCGCGCTTTCCAAGAAATCCTATAGCGATAATTTCAAATATGGGCGCATTGGCAGCTGGACGCATTAGCGCCGTTAAGGCCCCCTCATCCTGTCCTTCTCCCGCAAGGGGAGAAGGAACGCTGTTTCAAGCGCGAGCTACTCCCTCTCTCCATCCGCCTGCAAATGCGGACGCTCTCAATTGCAAGCTCGCCAAGGCGAGCTTGCCGGAAGGAGAGCCGGGGTGAGAGGTGCCTAGCGGCTCGCAGCATCCATAAGCCCGATCAGCCCCTTCAGCAGCTCGATGGGCTGCGGCGGGCAGCCCGCAATGTGCAGGTCGACGGGGATCACTGCCGAAACCGGCCCAACGCAGGCATAGCTGCCCGCGAACACCCCGCAACTCCCCGCGCAATCGCCGGCCGCCACCACCCATTTCGGATCGGGTGCCGCGGCATAGGTGCGCTCCAGCGCCTCGCGCATGTTCCATGTCACAGGGCCCGTGACCAGCAGCACGTCGGCATGGCGCGGCGAGGCCACGAATTTAAGCCCAAAGCGCTCCGCATCGTAGACGGGATTGTTGAGCGCGTGGATCTCAAGCTCGCAGCCATTGCACGAGCCCGCATCCACCTCGCGGATGGCAAGCGAGCGGCCGAGCTTGCGGCGCGCGCGTTCGCCGAGCGCTTTGGCCAGCTCCTCGACCGTTTCCGCGCCGGGATCGGGGGCCGGAGTTACGGCGGGGCCTTTTAAAAGTGCGCCGATCAAAAGAATGTGCATGGGCGGGCCTAGATATCGTGCCCTGAATAGGAGCAGTTGAAGGATTTATTACAGAGCGGGAAATCGGCGACGATGTTGTCCTTGATGGCGTTTTCGAGGAGCGGCCATTGGAACCACGATGCATCGCGCGCGTGAAGATGGGCGACCTTGCCTTCGCCGCCGAGCCGGACGGCGAGGAATAGATCGCCTCTGAAGGCCTCAACCATCGCCGCGCCTTCGCCCGGCCTAAAGGGCGGCTGCGGCGCCATGACCGGCCCCGGCTCCAGCCTGTCCAGGAGCTGCCGGACGATCCGCACGCTTTGGGTGACTTCCTCGATGCGAATCCAAACCCTGGCATCGACATCGCCCGTCATGCGCCCCGGCACCTCGAATTCGACGCTGCCGTATGGCGGATAGGCAAGCGCCCGCCGCGCATCGAACGGCCGGCCCGAGGCGCGCCCGATATATCCACCGGCCGCGAATTGCTGGGCGTATTCGGGGCACACATCGCCCGTTCCCTGAACGCGGTTTTGCAGCGACGGCGATTGATCGTAGGCGTTAACCACCTGGGCGAAAGATGGCTCCAGGCGGTCTAAGAGAGCGCGGATCGCGCCAGCGCTCTCGTGGCCGGGATCGCAGGCCGTGCCGCCAGGGACGATGCGGTCCATCATCATCCGGTGCCCGAAGCATGCACCGGCCGTGCGCAGAATATCCTCGCGGATCAACGCACAACGTGCGTGGATAGCGACAACGCTAGCATCGTTGCAGATGGCGCCCACATCGCTCACGTGATGCGAAAGGCGCTCCAGCTCGGCCATGATACCGCGCAGGAGAACCGCGCGCTCCGGCACCCCCCAGCCAAGAGCGGCTTCCACGGCGCGCGCAAAGGCGAAGCTATAGGCAACGGTGCTGTCCCCTGAGATGCGCGCGGCAACCTTTCCGGCGCGATCGAGCGTGGCACCGGCGCAGAGCGCCTCGATGCCCTTGTGCACATAGCCGAGCCGCTCCTCGAGCCGCGCCACGGTTTCTCCGTTCGCCGTGAAGCGGAAATGTCCCGGCTCGATGATGCCGGCATGGACCGGGCCCACCGGTATCTGATGCAAACCTTCGCCTTCCACGGTGAGGAACCGGTAGCCCTTTTGCGTCTTGAGCGGCTTCGACGGCCAGACGCCGTGATCGAGCCAGGCGCGCGTGTCTGGAAGCCCCTGCGGCTCGGTGCCATAGAGATCGCGCATCGCGCGTTCGGGACGCAGGGCGGGCGGATGATAAAGCCCGGCCGATGGGTAGGCACCGCCTTCCGCGGTAATCGAAACGATTGCGCCGCGGCGGGCTTTGGCGTCCCACAAGGCCATATGCATGCGGCCATTGTCGAACCAAAGCGCACTGAGGTCCTGCCAGCCGGCCGCGCATCCCTTGCAAAGTCCTGTCCAAAGTGCTTCGCCGGCTTCGAGGCGGATATAGCCATCTGTGCCGGCCGTCCGGCCTGCCGTCGCGGCCGATAACGCAATACCGCCAACTGCCGCGTCAGCCTCGCTGTAATCCTTCATCCGAGTAGCTCCGCTGCACGCTGGAACCAGGCGATCAGAGCCGCAGGCAGATAGAGACCGGCGGCGAGCACAAGCGTGAGATGGACGATCAGGGGAAGCGACGACGCATTCACCTTATGATCCGTTCCAGCTGGCGTGCCAAAAAGAACCCCTTGCAGCCGGAGCAGCAAAGCTCCGAATGCCACGAGCAATCCGAAAGCGGCCGCAAGTGCAAGCAGCGGCTCGCGCGCAAATGTTGTGGTGAGAATCAGGAACTCGCTCATGAAAGCACCGAAGGGCGGCAGCCCCGAAATTGCGATCACGCCGAGGCCTAGCCCTGCCGCGAGCGCTGGATGCGACACGCTTAAGCCCCTGATGTCCGCGAGCCGCTGGGTGCCTTTCGCCTGCGCGACGTGCCCAACAGCGAAGAAGATCGCCGATTTCGTCAGGCTATGCATGACCATGTGCAAAAGCGCAGCAAAATTTGCCAGCGGGCCGCCCATGCCGAAGGCAAAGGTAATGAGCCCCATGTGCTCAATAGATGAATAGGCGAAGAGGCGTTTGATGTCGCGGCGCCGGTAGAGCATGAACGCTGCGAAAATAAGGGAGAGGAGCCCAATGGCGATCATGATTGGGCCAGGCTTGAGGGCGCCCGGATGGGCCGCGATCAGCATCTTGAAGCGCAGAAGCGCAAACAGCGCCACGTTCAGCAGAAGGCCGGACAGCACTGCCGATATCGGTGTCGGCCCTTCCGCATGGGCATCGGGCAGCCATGCATGAAGGGGCGCGAGCCCCACTTTCGTGCCATAGCCCACAAGCAGGAAGATGAATGCGAGGTTCAGAAGACCGGCGTCGAGCTGCGGCGCGCTGCTCAAGAGGCGGCTCCACGTCATTGCGGGCAGCCCTTCGCCTAGAACGCTTTGGCCCGCCAAATAGACGAGGATTGTGCCGAAAAACGCGAGCGAGATACCGACAATACCGAGGATGAAGTATTTCCACGCAGCTTCAAGTGCGTTCGGCGTCCGGTAAATTCCGACCATGATCACGGTCATCAGCGTCGCAAGTTCAAGCCCCACCCACATGACGCCGATATTGTTGGCGAGAAGGGCTATGTTCATCGACGCCATCATTCCCTGAAACAGGGCATGGTAGAAGCGGACGAAAAGCGGCGTAAGGTGGCCGGTTTCGATCTCATGACCGATGTAGCTGGCGCTGAACGCCGAGGTCGTGAACCCCACAAGGGTATTGAGAACGATGAAAAATGTATTGAGGCTATCGAGAATGACGTAATTCTCGACAATCGGAGGCATCGCCAGGAACGAAAGGCTCGCCATGAAGGTGAGCCCCGAGGCGATAACGTTGCCGATGGCGGTGATCCTATACCCCGGTATGAGAGCCAGCAGGAGCGCGGAGATCACGGGGATTCCCGCGACGGCATAGACAGCTTCGTTCATCGGCGCTCTCCGCGCACACGGTCGAGGGACTCGATATCGACGCTGTCGAAGCGCTCGCGGATGCGGAAGACGAAGACCGCAAAAACGAACAGCGCAATCAAGACCGAGAAAGCCACGCTCACCTCCACGACAAGCGGCATTCCGCGCGCGCCCGTCGCCGCAAGGATGAGTCCGTTCTCGATGGACATGAAGCCGACGATTTGGGTCACCGCGTTCCGCCGCGTGATCATCATCAAAAAGCCGAGCAGAATGATCGCGAGGGCAAGCGCCAAGCCTTCGCGCGTGAATGACGCGGCCCCCGGGGTAACCTTCAATACGAGCAGCAGCGCCAAGCTCGTAAGCCCGAGCCCGAGAAACATCGCCATTGGCACGTTCACAGCCTGGTCTACATCGCGGTGGATACCGAGGCGCACCACCATGCGATTCAAGGCCAGCGGGATGACGATGCCTTTCAAGCCGAAGGCCATAGCCGCCGTAATGAAGAGATCGGGATGATGCTGGACGTATCCCTGCCAGGCCACGGCGAGTGCAAGCGCCATGGCCTGCGCCGCAAACGTGTTCAGCACCGCGAATATCCGGTCCTGATAGAGGAGCGTGAAGCTGGCAACCAGCATTGTACCCGCTAGAAAGTGCGCGACGTCATACCCGTGGCTCACCGGAGCACCTCCCTCGAAAGGAAGGCCAAAAGGATGGCCAGGAACGAAAACACAAATGCGCTGCCAAGAAACTCGCTAACGCGGAACACACGCATTTTGGCGATGCTTACCTCCCAAACACCTAAGGCCACAGCGGAAACGCTGACCTTTGCGAGGTAAACGCCAAGCCCGAACATCCAAACGAGCGGCTCTCCTTCTAGGGGAGCCATGCCGAAGGGCAAGAAAAGGCAGATAATCAGCGACATATAAAGGACAAGTTTGAGATGCCCTGCAGCCTCGATCATGGCGAGGTGGCGGCCGGAATATTCGAGCACCATGGCTTCATGGACCATTGTTAGCTCGAGATGGGTGGCCGGGTTGTCGACGGGAATGCGCGCGTTCTCGGCGAGCGCGACCATAGAAAGGGCGACGAATGCCAGCGCGAACGAGACGCGGATCTCGAGAGGCTGGCTAATGAGGAATTGAGCCACCTCGGGAAGGCGTGTCGTACCGGCAGTCAGCGCGGTCGTCAGCACCACAAGCAGGGTCGCCGGCTCCGCAAGCGATGCAATCATCATTTCGCGCGACGAACCCATCCCGCCGAAGCTTGTGCCGACATCCATCGCGGCCAGCGCGAGGAGCACGCGCGCCGCGCCGATCAGTGCGACAAGCGCGACCACATCCGCCGCCCAGTTGAACATCAGCCCCGATGCGAAGGTGGGTACGAGCGCGGTGGCTACCCAGGTCAACGCGAAGATGACATAAGGCGCGGAGCGAAAGAACCACGAAGCATTGCCGGCAAGGACCGAGTCTTTGCGAATGAGCTTTAGGAGGTCGCGGTAGACCTGAATCACGGGCGGCCCTTGGCGCCGTGTCAGGCGCGCCTTGACCTTGCGCGTGATACCGGCGGCGGCGGGCGCAATGGCAAGCACCAGAAACATCTGGCCGCCCTGGGCCATAAACGATTGGATCTGAGAAGCCATCACATCCACACAGCCGTTACGATGAGAAGAGCGATAAGCGTACAGAACATGAGCACGAGATAGCGCCGGATCGTGAGGAATTGGAATGCGTTGAAACGCGTTGCCACCGCCAGAAGCGCCTCCGCCGGCGCTACATAGAGATTGCGCCACGCATAGTCCTCGAAGCGCACGGAAAAATGCCCAGGCCGCAAGTCGCCTGGAGGCGGCATGTCGAGAGACTCAGCCGAGCCAAGGACCACGCCCTTATACACCCGCCGCAGCGGCTGACTGAAACTCGACGCCGTATATTGCGTGGCCGGGGATGCGTCGGGGAAGCCACAGTCCCAAGCAGGCGCGCGCCTTGTCCGGCGGTTGGAAACAAGATGTACGAACAGCATGGTTGTGATCGACGAGAGCGTTACGAACAGCGCAATTGTGGGTGCATCGTAGATGCTGCGCTCTGGATCGAAGGCAATGAGCGATAGCTTGGTCGGCCCATTGAGAAGCCCCGTGAGCTCACTCCCGGCGAGCGTTTTCAATAACGGTCCTATCGCGTAGGCACTGAAACCGCCAAATAGGCCGCCGAGGACGCACAGAACCGCAAGTAGCCCGATCGCAAGGGTTTGCACAAAGGGAACCTCGTGCGCCTCGGCCGCTTCCTTGCTCCGCGGCCGGCCGAGAAAGACCGTGCCGAATGCACGCACGAAGCAAGCTGCTGCAAGGCCGGCTGCGAGGGCTAGCATCGCGCCCAGCACTGGCGATAGAAATCTTAAAATGGGTTCGGGGAATCCCGGTCCCGCGAGCACCGCCTGAAACAAGAGCCATTCCGAGACGAAGCCGTTGAGCGGCGGCAACGCAGAAATCGAGAGCGCGCCAACGAGCCAGAAGAAGGAGGTTTTCGGCATGCGCTGAATGAGGCCGCCTAAGCCGTCGAGGTCTCTGCGCCCCGTGGCATGAAGCACCGCGCCAGCGCCCAAAAACAACAGCGATTTGAACCACGAATGGTTCAGCGAATGCAACAGCGCCGCTGCCATCGCTACGGCGGCAGCCGCAACGATGCCGGTCGCCTTGAATGCGATTGCCAAACCAAGGCCGGCGAAGATTATTCCGATATTCTCGATAGTGGAGTAAGCGAGGACACGTTTTAGGTCCCGGTCTTGAACTGCGTAAAGAAGCCCGCCCACTGCCGTGGCTGCCCCCAGAATGATGAAAGGCAGCGACCACCACCACGGCGGATTGGCGAGAAGATCGAAAACGATGCGAATGATCGCGTAGACGGCAACCTTGGTCATGACACCGCTCATGAGCGCCGAGACATGGCTCGGTGCAGCGGGATGAGCCAAAGGCAGCCAGGCATGAAGCGGCATGATGCCCGCCTTCGATCCCGTCCCGAAAAGGGCCGCCACAAGAACCAGAGCGGATATTAGGGGGGTGAGCTTATGAGCGCGGATGGCATCGAAGCCGTAGCCGCCTGCCGCGCCCGCCATGCCGCCGAAGGCGAAAAGCAGAGCGGCCGTGCCCATCGCCGCCATGACAAGATAGACATATCCGGCCTTGCGGCACTCCTCTTCCTCGTGGCGTGCGACAACGAGCGCCCAGGAGCTGAGCGACATAAGCTCCCAAAAGAAGAGAAAGCCGAAGGCGTCGTCCGCCAGAAGCACGGCGTTCATAGCGGCACAAAAGGCCGGATAAAAGGGCTCGATCCGCTTCGAGAGCTCGGCCTTGCCGATCCCGAGGCCGTAAAGGCTCGAAGCCGCGATACCGAGATTGACGATGAAGCCGAAAAATGCCGCCAGCCCGTCGAGACGGAACCTGAGACCGACCGAGGGAAGCCCAATGGGCAGCTGCGCCTTGAAATCCGACTGCCCGGCGAGCACGGAAAGGTCCGCTGCACAAGCCAGAACGGCAGCCAAGATGCAAGCGGGGTAAACGATCCCGAGCAGGCGCCGGGGCAGAATGACGCTCAAAAGCGCGGCGCCCCCGTAAATGGCGAGCGCCACGGCAAGTATATCGAGCGGCCCCTCCTCCATCATTCGGCGGCCCTCCCGGCCGGCCTCTTTAGACGGACGCCACGGCCCCCGCCGTTGCTTTGAACGCCCTCCCCGATCAATTCGATGCCCGCGCGATCGAGCGCCTCGACGATTTTTGTGAGAGTGTCTACGACACCCCGGACAGTGCCCGGACTAGACTCCATGCGTTGAACCGTGGGCAAGGATACACCCGCCTGATCGGCTAGCGTCTTCTGATCGATGCCGAGAAGTGCGCGCGCGGCGCGCAACTGGGTTCCGGTTAGCACAGCAAGTAGTCCCCAAATACATCAGTTTGCACTCATACTCGCCTAACTCTGATACCTCAAGCATCGATTTGCATGCCCGCAGCTGCATACGGATCGTAAACTTGCCGGTGGGATTTGCGGCAAACCGAAGCGCCCGCTTTGCGGGTGCGTCCAGGGTTGCCCTCCCCTGAATCCCGGTGAAAGCGGGGCGCGGCGATGGAGCTCATGGAATTCTTGAAATCCCGGCTGGTGAACCGCATCCAGAGCTCTGCCAAGCGATATGGCCCCCGCCTGGCCGCAAAAGGGGTCAAATAGCGAGAGCTGGCACTCCTGCCTTCGATACGTCCAACGCAAAAATGCAAAAATCAAAAATGAGGATCCGCGCGCCCGCGGGACCGCCCGGAGGCCGGTAGAGTGTGCCGCACCTACCCCCGGCGCCGTACGATCGGAGCTGCCGCTTAATTGGAGCTTGACTAAAGCTAAGGTTAAGTGGATTCTAAGAAGCTCTCCTAATTCAACCGAGGGCATACTCGAAATGCATTATCGCCTAAGCGCGGACAAGCCGCTGCAGGAGGCCGTACCAGCTATCGCCGCCGATCAGCTCGACGCTGCCATCGCGCGCCTGAAATCGGCAGGCCACGACCACACGGCCGTCCATTCCGCGCGAAAACATTTCAAAAGGGCTCGCGCGCTTCTCGGCCTCGTGGCGCCTGCCGCGCATGGAAGTAAGATAAAGGCCAGCCAAAAGCTCATTGCCTCGGCCGCACGCATGCTTTCCTCGGGCCGGGATGCCCAAGTCGCAATCGCTGCCGCCGAGGCTCTGACGAAAGACTTCGGCGCCGGCCGGAACGCCCGCACTTTCTCCGACTTGACCTCGTTTCTCGTAGCCCGGCGCGACCGGGTCGAAGAAAAGCTCAGTCACGCAGGCCTTGAACCGGTTTTAAAAGAGCTCGAAAAAGCCAAAAGGAGCCTCTCCAAGCTCGATTTGCGCGGAATAAAAATGGGCGATTTGCTCGAATCGGCGTCCGCCACTTACCGGCAGGGCCGGCATTCGATGAAGCAGGCGCTCGATAGCGGCGCCGGGGAGGCCGTGCACGATTGGCGCAAACTCGTGCAGCGGCACTGGCGCCATATGCTGCTTTTGAAAGATGCGTGGCCGAGAGAGGCGAAGGCACGCATAGCGGCGACGCGCCGCCTTTCAGGCATCCTGGGCCAGCATAACGATCTCGCGGTCATGCGCGAAGTCATTCTCACAAACCGGATTGTCTTCCGTAGCCCGGACGACGTCAAAATGCTGTGCCGGTGCATCGAAAAAAAGCAGGCGGAATTGTTGAGCGAGGCCGCCTCGCAAGGCGAGCGGCTTTATGCGGAAAAGCCTAAGGCTTTCGGCAAGCGCCTCGCTGCGCATTGGCACAGCGCTATGCACAAGAGCGGAACGGCAGAAGCGCGGGCCTGACTTCCTATCACCCCATTCAAAATCGCAAGGTCCGGATTCGCACGCCCGCCGCCGCTGCGCACGCGCACTGCAGCCAGAGCTTTCGCAAAAGCGACATCGAACCTTTCCTATAAGGGAAGCGCAACGAAAGCTGGCGAGGAACGCGCCTATGAGAATGCTCCTTCTTCCCTTCACCCCCGCTATATCGTTCTTACCATTGCGCTTGGCGGCACGGCCGCTCTTGCCGCGCTGAATTACCGGCATCCCGGTCTCAGCCGCTATCTTGCGGTACCGCTCGCCATTTTCGGATTTTTCGCGCTGATTGGCTTGCGCGATCTTATTCAGAAGAAGCATGCAATCCTTCGCAGCTATCCGATTGCCGCGCATATCCGCTTTCTCTTGGAAGCCATCCGCCCGGAGATGCGGCAATATTTCTTCGAGAGCGACAAAGACGGCGCGCCTTTTGCGCGCGACAAACGGGCCATTGTCTATCAGCGGGCGAAAGGCGAGCTCGATAAGCGGCCGTTCGGCACCGAATATGACGTCTACGGTTCGCGTTACGAATGGCTGCACCATTCGATTGCGCCCAAAGAGCCGGCGTGCGAGCCCTTTCGTGTTTCCATCGGCGGCCCTGCCTGCACTAAAGCCTACTCGGCCTCCGTCTTCAACATCTCGGCGATGAGCTATGGCGCCTTGTCAGCAAATGCCATCCGCGCCTTGAATAAGGGCGCCAAGATGGACGGTTTCGCTCACGATACTGGCGAGGGCGGCTTCAGCCCCTATCACGAGGAAAACGGCGGCGACATCATTTGGGAGATCGGCTCGGGCTATTTCGGCTGCCGCAACCTGGACGGCACATTCTCACCGGAGCGTTTCGCTGCGACCGCCACCAAGCCGCAGATCAAGATGATCGAGATCAAGCTCAGCCAAGGGGCAAAGCCTGGCCATGGCGGCGTGTTGCCCGGCGCGAAGGTGACCCGCGAAATTGCGCGCATACGGGGCGTTGAAGCGGGCCGCGATTGCGTTTCGCCGGCCCGGCACACGGCTTTTTCGACGCCCATCGAAATGATGCATTTCATAGCGGAGCTGCGCGAGCTGTCGGGCGGCAAACCCATCGGTTTCAAACTCTGCGTGGGCCACGCCTGGGAATTCATAGCCATCGTCAAAGCCATGCTGGAGACCGGCATCACGCCCGACTTCATCGTCGTCGACGGCTCCGAAGGCGGCACCGGCGCGGCACCGCTCGAATTCATGGATCATATGGGCATGCCGCTCCGGGACGGGTTGGTTTTCGTCCATTCAACGCTCATGGGTGTGAACTTGCGCGACAAGATCAAGCTCGGCGCGTCGGGCAAGATCACGTCCGCCTTCGACATGGCGCGCGTGATGGCGCTCGGCGCCGACTGGTGCAACGCGGCCCGCGGTTTCATGTTCGCCGTGGGCTGCATTCAATCCCAAAGCTGTCATACGGATCGCTGCCCAACCGGCGTTGCCACCCAAGATCCGATCAGGCAGCGGGCGTTGGCCGTGTCCGACAAGTTTCACCGCGTGGCCTCTTATCACAAAGAGACTGTAAAAGCCCTGGCCGAGCTGGTCGCGGCTGCCGGCCTTGACCATCCAAGCGAGCTGCGCCCCTTCCATTTCATGCATCGCGCCGCACCCGACCGCGTCGTGACCTTTGCTGAACTGTTTCCCTTCCTCAATCCCGGCGAGCTGCTTGCCGGAACCGATAAACCGCAATACCGCGATCCGTGGGAGGTCGCCCGGGCCGAGAGTTTCGCGCCGCAGAGCGAGCGCATGCTAGACCCGGTTTCGATAGGGGCAGAATAGCCGTGTGATTAGAAACCGCGCACAGAGCCGCACACCGCTCTTGCGCGAGGGCTTCCGGCCGGCGATATATGGGACGGGAGGTTGGCGCAGACGTGTCTCTCGCCAACCGGGTCAGGTCCGGAAGGAAGCAGCCCTAACGAGCCCGATGCGGGTTGCCGTCCAGCCTCTCACCGCCGCGCGGCCAGCGCGGCTTTCGTTTTCGGACAAAGAACTTGCCTTTCGTGGCCCATGAGCAAATCCAGCGATAAGCCGCGGGCACCCGCGCAGAAACCATCGCAGGATTTGGAGGCGCAAGCGCGAGAGCCTTACGTCGTACTTGCCCGCAAATACCGCCCGCAAACCTTTGCCGATCTCATCGGTCAGGATATCATGGTCCGGACGCTCAAGAACGCGTTCGAGATGGACCGGATCGCCCAGGCCTATATGCTCACGGGCGTGCGCGGCGTCGGCAAAACCACGACTGCGCGCATTCTTGCCCGGGCGCTGAATTACGAGCGCCCTGGCCGGCCGGACAAGCCGACGCTCGACATCGAGGAGCTCGGCGTGCATTGCCGGGCCATCATGGAAAGCCGGCATGTCGATGTGCTCGAAATGGACGCGGCCTCCAACACCGGCATCGACGACATCCGCGAAATCATCGAGGCGGTGCGCTACAAGCCGGCATCGGCGCGGTACCGCGTGTTCATCGTCGATGAAGTTCACATGCTGTCGAAGTCCGCGTTCAACGGGCTACTGAAAACGCTCGAAGAGCCGCCGCCGCATGTCAAGTTCATTTTCGCAACGACCGAAATCCGCAAAGTTCCCGTCACCATCCTGTCGCGCTGCCAGCGCTTCGATTTGCGGCGTGTCGATGCGGATATGCTGAGCGCTCATTTCGCCGGCATTCTCAACAAAGAGGGGCACACAGCCGAAGAGGGCGCGCTCGCGCTCATCGCCCGCGCCGCTGAAGGGTCGGTGCGGGACGGCTTGTCCTTGCTCGATCAAGCCCTGACGCTTGGCCAGGGCCACCTCACGCCTGCGGCCGTGCTCGAAATGCTCGGTCTCTCCGGGCGCGGCGCAATTTTCGATCTGCTCGGACGTATCTTCGAAGGCGATGCTGGGTCCGCGATTTCCGCTCTCAACGCCCTTCACGATAAGGGCGGCGACCCGCTCATGATCCTCACCGACACCGCCGATGCGATCCATGCGCTAAGCCGCCTCAAAGCGGTGCCCGGTGTCTATCCGCCAGATTTCTCCCTCGACGATAAAGCCCGCGCGGATAAGCTCTCGGGCGCGATTGCGGTGCCGAGGCTTGCCATCGCCTGGCAGATGCTGCTTAAAGGGCTAGACGAGGCCGCCCGCGCGCCAAGGCCGTTCTCCGCCGCCGAGATGCTCATCATTCGCATGTGCTACGCGGCACAGCTGCCCTCCCCTGCGGACATCGTTGGCGATCTTGCGGGCAAGCCGGCGGCACATTCCGAAAGCAAAGAGACGGCACGCCACGGCACAAAGGATACCGCCCAGGCGCCAGCCCGTGCGCAAACCAGAGAAGGCACCGCGGATCCGGCGGCAGCCCAATTCGCCTCCTTTGAGGATATTGTTGCCCATGCGGGTCAGCTCCGGGACATCAAACTCAAGATTGCGCTTGAGGAGCAGGCGGAGCTTGTGAAATTCAGGCCCGGTTTCATAGAGCTGCACCTCCTCGATGGCGCACCGCAAAACCTGGCGCAGGATTTGTCCCGCAAAATGCAAAGCTGGACCGGCGAGCGCTGGGTCGTCTCGCTTTCCGAGGAACGCGGCCTCGAGCCGCTCGGCGTCCGGCGCCGGGCTGAGGCCGCCCAGGCCGTCGAGGACGTCCGCAAGCATCCCGCCGTTAAGAACGTGCTGCATCACTTTCCCGATGCCGAAATCAAGAGCGTGCGCACGCTGGATTAGCGCGCCACCGCCAAGACAAGGAGAGTTTCATGAAGAACATGATGTCTATGATGAAGCAGGCGCAGGAGCTTCAAGCCAAAGTCGCGGAGTTCCAGGCCGAGCTGGAGACCATGCAGATAGAGGGCGTATCCGGCGGCGGGCTCGTCAAAGTTACCCTGAACGGCAAAGGGGCTATGGCGCGGATGTCGATCGATAAAAGCCTGATGAAACCCGATGACGCGGAGATCTTGGAAGATCTCATCGTCGCGGCTCATAACGACGCGAAGCAGAAGGTGGAGCAGGCCATGGCCAGTAAGATGCAGGCGCTCACGGGCGGCCTGCCGCTGCCTCCGGGCCTTAAGCTCTTCTAACGAGGCCTTCCTTCTAGCCGGCCTCGATCTCATTTTAGCCGCAATGCTCAAGCTTGTCGCCTCCCGCCCAAAGCTTAAGCAGGCCTATCGCCCCGCCGCGCTAGCGGAGCATTTTAAGGGATGTTAGACTGATCGAACGGGCGATGCTAAACGATCGTCCAGGGAGGGCCGGGATGAAGACGATGGTGGAGTATTGCCTTCCGGCCGGCTCGGGAGCGGCTCAGTGCAGGCGATGAGCAGCACCGTGAGCCAAGCGTCATTGCCGCAGGATTTCCTATCCGGATACCGACAGCCTGAGAACCGTTTCGACGAGGCCGTTGGCAGCGGCGGCACCGCAAGGGCGTCGTGGACAGCATTCGCGGAAAGTTTCGGTACGCTCTCCGCCGGCGAGCAGGTCCAGCGGCAAGAGCGCCTGCGCCGCCTCGTCCTGGAGAACGGCATCGCATACGATCTCTTTGCCGAGCCCGGAAGCCGCCAGCCCTGGTCGATCGACCTTATTCCCATCGTCATATCCGCAAACGAATGGGCGCATCTGGAACGCGGCCTCGTGCAAAGGGCGATGCTCTTCGATCTTATCGCGAAAGACTTTTACGGCCCCCAGTTGCTTCTCAAATCCAGCAAGGTGCCGCCGCGGCTCGTTTTCAGCGACCCCGCATTCTTGCATGCTTGCCGCGATCCCAAGCCTGGCACTCATCTGATTAACTTCTTCGCCGCCGATTTGGTGCGCGACACAGGCGGGGTCTGGCGGATCATCGACGTGCATGCCGAGACCCCTGCGGGGGTGGGGTTCGCACTGGCGAACCGCCTGCTTCACGGCCAGCTTATGGGCGATGTCTTCCGCGCCTGCCGCGGCGTGAGGCTTGCCCGTTATTTCGAACAGCTGCAGACTGAACTTCTGCGCCGCATCGAGCGAGACAGCCCGCTGATCGCGCTGCTTACGCCAGGGCCCCGCCACGAAGATTACTTCAGCCACGCCTATCTCTCGCGCTATCTCGGCTTTCAGCTCGTGGAGGGCGGCGATCTGCGCGTGATCGGAAGCCGCGTCTACATGAAGACGCTTGAGGGCCTCAGACCGGTCGATCTCATGATCCGCTGCGTCGAGGGATCCCATTGCGATCCGCTGGAGCTCGATCCCAACCGCTTTGCTGGCCCGGTCGGGCTCGTGCAGGCGTTACGCAAGAACCCGCGCCTTCTGATCAATTTTCTCGGCACTGCCGTGGTTGAGAACCGCGGGCTCGCACCCTGGCTTCCGCAAATCGCCAAAACGTTGCTTGGCCAAGACCTCATCCTAGAGGATACGCAGCGGCGCTGGCTAGGCGACTTAGACGCGCGGGTCTTCGCGTTCGAGCATCCGGAGCGCTTCGTGATACGCCGTGCCCATGAAGGCACGGGACGTCCCGGCCGGGCCGAGCAAGGCGTCATGCCCGAAAAGCTATCGGGACGCGAGCTCGACGCTCTTAAATTCGAGCTTGAGCTTAATGGCCAAAACTACGTCGCGGAGGAGCGCCACGATTCGTCCACAGCGCCCTCCTGGACCGCCGAAGGCCTCAAGGCCCGCCCGTTCGCCATGCGCCTTTATGTGTCGGCGGTCGACGGAGATTATAGGCTGATGCCGGGGGGGCTCGCTATGTCGCTCGACGGCACGCCCGGCGTGGCCATGTCCGCGATGGACGGACATTCGCGCGACGTTTGGGTCTGCTCCGAGGAGGAGGCAGCCGTACCCCACATCACATTGATGCGCCCGGCCGGCGAGGTGGCCGAAGTTTTGCGGACAGGACCCGTGCTCCGAAGCCGCATCGCCGATAATCTCTATTGGCTCGGACGCTATGGCGAGCGCGCAGACTGGGTCATGCGGCTTATGCGTGGAGCGCTGACGCGTGCCGACGACACCGGAACCGCTGGCACCGGAGACGGGGGCCCGAAGGCTCTTGAGTTAATCCTCGCAAAGGATCAGCCGCCGGGCTCGCTGCAAAGCCTTGGCACCGATGCCAGAACCATCGAGCAGGCCGTCCGGTTACTCATGACCGAGCCCGGCCGCACCTACAGTTTGCCAGGCCTCAAGAGCAGCATGCTGCGTGTCGGCAGCATCGTGCGCGAACGCCTCTCGCTTGAGGTCTGGCAAACTCTCTTGCGCTTTTCGAATATCGTCTCGCCGCAGCCCGCCGAGATCTCCGATTCGGTTAAACTGCTCGACCGGCTGAATGCGGGCATCGTCACGCTCGCATCGCTCAATGGGCTCACAGCCGAGAATATGACACGCAACTACGGCTGGCGTTTCCAGGACATGGGCCGGCGCATCGAGCGAGCCTTCAATCTTGCCGGGCTTCTTCTCGCGCTGTTCGCCGAAGCCCCGCGAGACGATGAGGAAACGGCGCGGCTGTTTTTCGTTTTAAACGTCGCCGACAGCATCATTACCTTCCGGCAGCGCTATCTCTTTGCACCGGTCCTGTCGCTAATCCTCGATCTTCTAATGGTCGACGAGTCGAACCCGCGCGGCATCGGCTTCCAGCTCAGCATGATCTCCGACCACCTAGCCGCCCTCCCCCAAGCGTCCCAGCTTTCCCCGCATACCGAGGAGCAGCGGCTCATTCTCGATCTTTTGACCCGCGTCCGCCTCGCCAAGGTTTCGGACCTCGCCCTTCCCGATGCCGCCGGAACGAGGACCGGATTGCAGGAGCTGTTGAACCACTTAATTTCAGGCTTGCCGAAGCTCTCCGAAGCGATTACCCGGCGTTACTTCAACCTCACCGAAGACGAGCTCCGGCGCGTCTACACCCGGTTCGGGCGGCACTTATGAACTTCGAGATCAACCATCGCACATTCTACCGCTATTCGGCGCCGGTTTCGCAATCCTACCATTTGTTGCATCTGGAGCCCCGCGCCCACGCCCACCAAACGGTGCTGCGTCACAGCCTTCTTATCGATCCGGCTCCCGCCTCTAGATCCGATCTGACGGACGATTTTGGCAACCCCGCTTCGATCATCACCATCGAGCAGGACCACACCGAGCTTGTCATCCACTCGCGCGCGCAAGTCCGCGTAGCCGCGCCGCAGAACTTCGAGCCCGCGCACTCGCCGAGCTGGAACGATGTGGCGGCGCAGCTCAGGGCCAATCTCGGCGCAGAGACTTTCGAGGCCATTCTTTATTCCTGCCCTTCGCGCTATATCTCCCCGTCGCGCGATATCTACAAATTTGCGCGCCCGAGTTTCCCGGAAGGGCGGCCCCTGCTCGAGGCCGTGCTCGATCTCACCTCGCGCATCTATCACGGCTTCAATTATCGGAGCGGCTCCACCGATATTGCGACACCGGTCGAGGAGGTGCTGCGCACCAAACGCGGCGTCTGCCAGGATTTTGCGCATATGGAGATCGCCTGCCTGCGCACGCTGGGCCTCGCCGCGCGCTATGTGAGCGGCTACCTCCTCACCCGCCCGCCCGAGGGCCAGCCGAAGCTCACCGGCGCGGATGCGTCCCACGCTTGGATTTCCATTTGGGCGCCCGAAACGGGCTGGGTGGATTTCGACCCGACCAACAATGTGACACCGAAGGAGGAGCACATCGCGCTGGCCTTCGGACGCGATTTTCAGGATGTGAGCCCGGTGAGCGGGGTGCTGCTCGGCGGCGGCGAGCATGAGGTTGAGGTGGGCGTGGATGTGAGCCCGGTGGCGCCGGCATAGGCGCAGGCGCCGACCTTGCAGGGCCGGCTCCGGCCGGAGAAATCATGACGGACTCTTGAAATTGAACATCGCAGGGAGCCTCCTGCTTCCGATTGAAATTAAATCGCCGTTAACCTCAGTTGTTCGCTTTATTCCGCAGTTTTTTTCTAGATCGATGCCGTTTCCTTTAGGGCGCTATTGTACCGAAAGCGCCTTGCGAAACGTTTAAGCGGCGAAGCCTGGCGAGCTAACGCATTGACAATGCGGAGGAACACCAAATTGCAGCGCAGGACGGCGCTAGGGTTGTGCCAGCGCAACGATGCCACCCAAGAGTGGGTTTTAGGGTTAATTCGAGCAATTAAATATATTTAACGGACTTTTTGAATCGCACTTTTTGGGGTGAAAATGCGAAAAATTGCGAGTTTCGCGGCGGGAAGATGTAAAAATCTGCGCCCATTTACCATGCTAAATTTAACCATGTCACGGCGCGAAAAATGGCCTCTTGCTCTGCAACCGCAAATTTACCATTGGCTGTCACCTGCGTTGAGCATCCCGTCCGGAGTGAATACTGCTAGTGCTCAAAGTCTAACGCTTGGCGCCCGCTCCGCGTACTGCCCCGACGGCAGTGTTTAACCAAATTGAGACATTCTGGCTAGTCTGGAAAGCCAAGCCGATGGTTTGAGGCCGCTCCCTGCACTCCCATATAGCCGGGAACTGGCGGAGGCACCGATGGACGCTGCTGATCTTAGAGTATTTGAGGCCGTTGCTCGACTGGGCGGGATGAACAAGGCGGCGTTGGAGCTCAATACCGTCCAATCGAACGTAACGGCGCGGATTAAAGCGCTCGAAGACCAGTTGGGCGTTGCGGTGTTCTATCGGACAAACCGCGGTGTGACTCTGACCGATGCAGGGCGCCGGTTGCTGCCCTATGCACTCCGGGTTGCGCATCTGCTGGAGGACGCCAAACGCGCAGCGATCGACGATGGTACTCCAGGCGGCTCGCTGGCCCTCGGTTCGCTCGAAACAACGGCGGCGCTGCGTTTATCACCCGTTATTCAGGCATTTGCTGAAGCCTATCCGGCTGTCGACCTTTCGCTCAAAACGGGTACGTCCTGCGAGTTGATCGAGCAGGTTCTCGAGCATCGCATTGAGGGCGCTTTCGTGTGCGGCCCCGTTCATCACCCCGATCTGATTGTTGAGCCATTCTTCTCCGAAAATCTCGTGATTTTGACGGCGCCGAAAGTTACCGCTTTCGAAGCCCTTGCCCGCGCACCCAACTTCAAAATTATCGTCCTGCGGGCAGGTTGCTCTTATCGCCTCCATCTTGAAGTCATCCTCGCGAGGCGAGGTATTGTGAACGTGCGCTACCTCGAATTCGGTACGCTCGAAGCGATCATCAGTTGCGTGAGTTCCGGTCTCGGGGTGACGTTGTTGCCGGAAGCCCTGATTGGATCCGTATGGCGCGAGGGCCGCGTGGCGATCCACGCCTTGCCGCGCAGCGAGGGCCGGGTTGAAACCATTTTCATCCGGCGCCGCGATGGTTTTACGACAAGCGCACTTCGCGCCTTTCTCCAATGCGCGCGGCCCGCATTTGCTCAGCTTCTCGCGGCCGAATGAGCCGGCAATCGCTGGCGGTGATTGCCACGATCTGATTAATGCGTTAGACGCCGGCCCGTAACGGTTTTAGCTTCCGCCCATCTGAAAGCAGACCGTAACAGAACGATGCAACAGCCTTCATCAACGAGACTTGCGTTTGGCGGAATGCTCGCCATGGCTGCCGCCATCGGTATCGGACGCTTCGTCTACACGCCGATTCTGCCGGTGATGCTCGACGCACTTCATTGGGGCAAAGCCGATGCGGGGTATGTGGCTTCATCGAATTTCCTTGGGTATCTCGCCGGGGCCATGGCCGCCACACGCAAAATTTCTCCCGGCCGTCAAAGGCTTTGGCTCCTGGCGGCACTGGTCCTTAGCGCCGTGACCACGGCGGGCATGGCCCTGGATTCTCATCTTTGGACGTTTTTGGTGCTGCGATTGGCTGGTGGGGCCGCAAGTGCCTTTGTGATCGTCCTCGCATCAGCGTTGGTGCTTGAGCAACTTTCGGCCGCGCGGCAAGTTCATCTCCCGGCCCTGCATTTCGCAGGGGTTGGGGCTGGCATCATGGTATCGGCAACCTTGGTCTCCGCGATGCTGGCGGCGGGTGCCGAATGGCAAACCCTTTGGATTGGAGCCGGAATCATCGCTCTCGCGGCCACCGCTCTCGTTAGCGTGCTCATCCCTAGGCGCGCGCCCGTCCTGCCTGCACCCCGGCTTGCATCGGTTGCAGGACCGGCTCGCGGGCTGCCGTTGCTGGCCGCTGCCTATGGCCTATTCGGATTCGGCTATGTCATTACCGCAACGTTCCTCGTTACGATTGTGCGGATGGCGCCGGAGGTTCACGCGCTGGAAGCTTGGATCTGGGCTCTCTTCGGGTTCGCCGCCGTTCCCTCCGTGGCGCTTTGGTCTTGGGTTGGGCAGCGGCTGGGCCTGATGGCGGCATTCGCCCTTGCATGTTTCATCGAAGCGGCTGGCGTCGCCGCAAGCGTCGAGTGGGTGTCGATTGCCGGCGTCTCGCTTTCTGCCATCTTGCTCGGCGGGACCTTCATGGGGCTCACAGCGCTGGGCCTGATGGCTACGCGGCAACTGGCGGGGGTGCAAGCGCAGGGGGCGATCGGTCTGATGACAGCCAGTTTCGCGACCGGTCAAATGATCGGGCCGCTGGCCGCTGGAGTTCTCTTCGAGAGGCTCGGTAGTTTGCACATTGCTTCGCTCGCCGCAGTGGCCGCGCTTTTGGCGTCAACGGTCCTCGCTGCCGTGTCTGCCCGGGCGAACGTCCTCCATGAGGGCAAACTATAGCCGGACAGTTCCGGTTTTGGCCCACCGCGACCTAACGTACCGCTACCGCGCACCAAGCGTAAGATTTGGACCACTAGATCCCGTGTCTGCGCAGCGGCATTTCATGCCGCAACGCGCATCCACGGATCACGTCCGAGGACAAGCGGGATGACAAAGAAGGCGCGGCGCCGTTTAATGCCGTGAGCCGCGCGCCGGATGACAAGCAGCGGCCCGGCAAAGGGGCTACGGGCAAAGCCCCTCTTTCGCCAGCTCGTCCCGGATTTCGCCTTTCGTGGCGCAAACAGGTTTCGCGGCCTCCAGAGCTTCGGCCTCCTTGCCGTTCTCCTTCAGCGCTGCTGCCCAATTTGCGCGGATGAACTCCTCGAACGCCGGCTTGAAAAACGCATGCAGCATTTCGCCCTCGGCGAGCGCGGCCTTCCATTCGCGCTCCGCGTCCGCGCTTTCGCCTTTGTCCATCAGGTCTAGCGCCCGGTACATGTGCGAGCGCGGATCGCGTGGATAGGCGGCAACGAGGCTCGCAGATTTCGCCTTCGCGGCAGCCATATCCCGCGGAAGCTGCGCCTCGGGGATGAGGTTCGACTCGAGATCGAACTGGGCGTAACCCTTTGCAATTTGCACGCCGCTATAAAGGGCGCCGGCCAAACCGGCAGCGGCCAAAAGCCAGGCGAGCTTGCGGTAGGGCGGCAGCCTATCCTCCCGTTGCCACACCGCCACCAAAACCACACCCAACGCAACGCCGCCGATCGCGCCGCCGAGATGGGCTGCGTAATCGATCCTTTGGCCGAAAAGACCATCGAACAGCGGCAGCATGGATGGGATCAGCACACGCAACGAGCCCGACTGCAAAAAACTGCGCATCGGAGAAGCGGTTGGATAGCGATAGGAGACCGCAAAGGCCGCCGCGAACAAGCCCATGATGGCGCCCGATGCGCCAACCGAAACGATTGCAGGCGGATTGATTACGAGAGACATCGCGCCGCCCGTCACGCCGCTGACCGCGAACACGGCCGCGAACCACGCCCGGCCGATGACGTTTTCGAGAACCGCACCGGCAAAGAACAGCGCGACGCCGTTCAGAACGATGTGCAGCAGCCCGCCATGCAGGAGCGGCGCGGAGAACAGGCGCCACCATTGGCCTTCGAGCACAAGGCTCTTGTCGAGAGCGCCGAGCGCGATCAGCGTTTTGATGCTTGGGTCCAAGAACCCGGCTTCGGGGCCGGTGCGGAAGACATATTCGCCCGCGAAGACCGCCAAAAGGACCGCGAGAAGGCTATAAGTCAGAAGGAACGGCCGATGCTCGGGCATGGCCGCCGGCGGCTTCGGCATCAGTTCGGCGTGGCCGAGGCGCGGGCTAACCATAAGCCCTTGCAGGAAGGAGCGCATAGCGCGGCCGCGCAGCGGCGTGTTGGTCCAAACCTCCTGCGCGGAGCTGTCGAGTTCGAAGGCCGAGATTACGACCTTCGAAAAAGCAGAGCGGCTCTTCAACAGGGCGAGCCGGGCGATCTCCTCCTCTGGCACCGGTGCCGCACCCGCTTCGATCACCGCGATGAAAACGGGCAGCTTCCTATAGCCTGCCCTGCCGGTGTAACGCAGGCAGTCCGTTCCGATTTTCTCCAGCGCTTCTTGGGTGAGCCCGAACCGCCGGGAAGGATCGCTTTCGCGATCGACGATAGCCACAATCGAAAGCGTCAGTCCGTCCGCGCGGGTCAGCACGGCGTCGCAATGCTCGAACAGCGCGTGCGCCTCCGGCACCGTGCCCGGCCGGTAGCCCTTTTTTGCAATGAGCGCCCTTGCGAGATAGGCCGCAAAGCTTTCGTGGCGCGTTTCGCCGGTTTGGGGCATGAGGCGGGGCTCCGGAAGGGCTCGTTGAAGATCGGTTGCACGAATGCGGGGACAATAAAGGCGGACGCTAGAACGTTCCCGGACGCTTATTTTCCGAGTTTGCGTTAATTGCGGCTAATATCTGGTGAGATACCGCGCGCGGTGGAAGCTGAAGCTCAAAGAGTTGACACGGGCGCCCATCACCTTCCTAGTTCTATTCCAAACCAGGCAGCGAGCGAGGAGCGCCATGGCGAAAGATTTGAAAGACAGCGCCATCGAATATCACGAGGCGAACCCGCCGGGTAAGCTCTCGATTAGCCCCACAAAACCGCTATCGACGCAGCGCGATCTCGCGCTCGCTTATTCGCCGGGCGTGGCGTTTGCCTGCGAGGAGATCGTGGCCGACGCCCGCGCCGCAGCGAGGCTCACGGCTCGCGCGAACCTCGTCGGCGTGGTCACCAACGGCACCGCTGTGCTTGGCCTTGGCAATATCGGCCCTCTGGCCTCGAAGCCTGTCATGGAAGGCAAAGCCGTTCTCTTCAAGAAATTCGCAGGGATCGACGTGTTCGACATCGAGCTCGACGCGAAGGACCCGGACCGCTTCGTGGATGCCGTTGCGGCGCTAGAGCCGACCTTCGGGGCCATCAATCTCGAGGATATCAAAGCGCCGGAGTGTTTCGAGATCGAGCACAAGCTGCGCGAGCGCATGCACATCCCCGTCATGCACGACGACCAGCACGGCACGGCAATCGTGGTTGCGGCCGCGATTCTGAACGCGCTCAAGGTCGCCGGCAAAGATATTGGCGCGGCGCGGCTCGCAGCGTGCGGCGGCGGGGCGGCGGCGCTCGCGTGCCTCAATCTGCTTGTGAGCCTTGGGCTTAAGCGCGAGCATATTTTCGTCAGCGACCGCGTTGGCGTCGTCTATGAAGGCCGCACCGAGGAAATGAACCCCTATCTCGCCCGCTATGCGAGAGCTACGCCGTTCCGCCGCCTCGCGGAAACCGTTGCCGGAGCCGACATTTTCCTCGGCCTTTCCGCGCCGCTCGTGCTCAGCGCGGAGGCGGTCAAGACCATGGCGGAGCGCCCCATCGTCATGGCGCTAGCCAATCCGACGCCCGAGATTATGCCGGAGGATGTGAAAGCTGTGCGCCCCGATGCCATCATCGCAACCGGCCGCTCGGATTACCCGAACCAAGTCAACAACGTCCTGTGTTTTCCATTCCTGTTCCGCGGCGCGCTCGATGCCGGCGCAACGGCGATCAACGAGGAAATGAAAAAAGCCTGCGCGATGGCGATCGCGGAGCTGGCGCAAGCCGAAGCCTCCGATATCGTGCTCACGGCCTATGGCGCCGAAAGCTTCGCGTTCGGACCGGACTACATCATTCCCAAGCCTTTCGATCCGCGCCTCATTACCAAGCTCGCCCCAGCCGTCGCGAAAGCCGCGATGGATTCCGGCGTTGCCACGCGCCCGATCCAGGATTTCGATGCCTATCGCGACAAGCTCTCGCGCTTCGTGTTCCGCTCCGGGCTTGTGATGAAGCCGGTTATCGACGCGGCGAAAAGGGCGCCCAAGCGCGTCATCTTCGCGGAGGGGGACCGCATCAAGGTCCTGCAAGCGGCCTATCAGGTCTTGTCGGAAGGCATTGCCAAGCCGGTGCTCGTCGGCAACCGGCGCTTTATGCAGGAGCGGTTGCACGAGCTCGCCCTTCCCATGGAACCGGGGCGGGATTTCGAGCTGTTCGACCCCTCCGATAATGTGGGCACCGACGCAATGGCGGAGGATTACCACCGGCTGACGGAGCGCAAGGGCATTCTGCCTTCGGACGCGCGCGCGTCCGTCCGCCGGCACAATACCGTGATCGCTGCGATGCTCTTAAAGCGCGGCGCCGGCGACGCCATGATCTGCGGCACGGCCGGGCGCTTCGACCGGCACCTGAAGGACATCGCGGACATCATCGGCAAGCGGCCCGGCGTATCCACATTCGCCGCTTTGAGTGCGCTCGTGCTGCCGTCCGGCACGTTCTTCATCGCCGATACGCAGGTGAACTACGATCCCTCGGCCGAGGAAATTGCCGAAACCGCGGTGCTTGCGGCGCGGCAGGTCAACCGCTTCGGCATGACGCCGAAGCTCGCTTTCCTCTCGCACTCCAATTTCGGCAGCGCAACGACAGAGACCGCCTGCAAAATGCGCGACGCGCTGGCCCTGTTCTGGCAGCGCGAGCCGGGCATCGAGGCTGAGGGCGAGATGCAGGCCGACGCCGCGCTCTCGGAGGCCGTCCGGCAGGAGCTTTTCCCGCATTCGAAGCTGACCGGCGATGCCAATGTGCTCATCATGCCGGGCCTCGACGCGGCGAATATCGGCTACAACGCCATCAAGGTGCTGGGCTCCGCGATCTCGATCGGGCCGATCCTGCTTGGAGCGGCGCAGCCCGCCCATATCGTGACGCCCTCCGCATCGGTGCGCGGACTTGTCAATATGACGGCGCTCGCCGTTGTGGGCGCGAATGAGGCCGGACAGCCGCACGGAGCGTAAAGGCGCGCCGGGTTCTTCGAGGCCTGAAATGAAAGCGGCGCCCGGAGGCGCCGCCCTGCATGCCGATGGGGACCGGCTTATTTCAGAGGCTCGTAGGCGGGCAGGAAATGATAGTTCACGCCCAGCCGAACGGTGTTATACGCATGATCGAAAGTCGCCGATGCTGTCACATGGTTCACACGATCATCAATATCGATGTATTGATATTCGGCCTTGACCGACCACGCCGGAGCGAGCTTGTACTCGACACCACCTCCGACAACCCAGCCCGTGGCCGTATAGTTGTCGCTTGTAATGGTTGTGTGGCCGCTGCTGGTTACCGATAGCTTATCTTCGACGCCACCATAGGCAAAGCCGCCTGTCGCGTAGAGGAGAGCGCTACCAAAACTATAGCCCAAACGGCCGCGGACCGTCCCAAACCAATCGAGCCTACTCTCCGCCGTCGCAATAGGCGCACTAACAGGGTCGACGGTTGCCTTGCCGCTAATGTCCGCGCCTTGGATGTCCGCTTCAATGCCGAGAACCAAGTTCGGATGAAGCAAACCTTGCCAATTATAGCCAATCTGGCCGCCGCCAAACCCGCCGTCGGGAGCAAAGCTTGCCGAGCTTACCGAGGGGGGGATGGTAGTAGATAGGGATACGGTCGAGTCGTTGCCCCAAGCATAGCCGCCGTTGACGCCCACGTAGAAGCCGGCCCAAGTATCAACCGGAACATAGGCATCCTTATAACCGCCAGCCGGACCCGGCGTGTACATATCGGCGGCGTTCGCAGAAGCGGTAAGCGCAATCGCACTCACAGCACCCAAAATAACACGTCGAAGCATTACATCACTCCCTCATCGTTCGTGCACTCATACGCGGCACTTCACTGCCTTTACTTTTAGCCACCTATGATGATCCCGGAAAGCCATAACTCGCATAGTCTGCGCTTATAGCTCTACCCTGTTGCACGCTAGCAACGTGAAAGCCTCTGCAATCCATAAAAAAAACGGCGCCGTGAAGCGCCGCCGGTCTCTCTTTTGGCAATGTTGAAACTACTTGAGCGGCAGCGGCTCGTAGGCTGCATTGAAGAAATAGTTCACGCCGACGCGCACGGTGTTGAACTCGACTTGCTGCGACTTGCTGTTAAGCGGATATGTTAAAGACGGTGCCGATGTCGATACTGCCGTCGCGCCGGGGCCTGCCGATATCGAGCCGAGATCGACGAACTGATACTCGCCTTTAAGGGACCAGCTCGGGCTGATTTTGTATTCGACGCCGGCGCCCGCCGTCCAGCCGGTGAGAGTTTCGGAGTTTGAAACTCTGCCGTGTAAGTTTAGCTGCGGCGCACCGGAGGGGGCGATGTAGTCGGCATATGTCGTGGACGAGTTGACGCCGCCATAGGCGAAACCGCCAGTAAGATAGAGGAGCGTGCCTCCGAGATTGTAGCCGAGGCGTCCGCGCACCGTGCCGAAATAATCCACGTTTAGATCGTTTTTGGCTCCGCATAATGCCGTGCTGGGGCAGAAACTCGTACCGGAGGCACCCAGGAAGCCTTGAGTCCCGCTGCCCATGATCCCCGAGCCCTGAATATCGGTCTCGACGCCATAGACGATATTGCCGGCCTGCAAATTATACCCAATTTGCCCGCCGCCGAACCCGCCCGTTATATTCGTAGACCCTACGAGGCTGGCGTAGGGAGTTGCAGGCGATGTGCCGGTATAATAGACATTGTCTCTGAACCCGAGGCCGCTTTCGCCGCCATAGCCGCCGTTGATGCCAAGATAGAACCCTGACCAGGCTGAGGCCGGCATGGCAACAGCCGCATAGTTCACCGGACCTGGACTGTAGATATCGGCTGCGAAGGCCGGCGACGCGAGCGCAACACCACTGACTGCACTCAACAAAACTCTGCGAATCATAATACTTCCCCGTAACAGCGTTCACGATAGGCCACCGGAGAATAGTATCGCAGCTTACTTAAAGTTGCGTAAAAGCCGCGCACGCCTTATGGTTGCGCAACATGGAATTTCGCGCCTTGCAGGGCAGGAACATGCCCCGCGGTAGACGCCGCGTTAGCCCGCAGCAAGCAAAAACGGCGCCCGGAGGCGCCGCTTTCGAATCTCGAAGAAGCAGAGACTACTTCAGGGGCGAGTAAGCGTTGTTGAAGAAATAGTTCAAGCCAACGCGAACGGTGTGAACCTGCGTATCGTTCCCCGCGCCTGAGCCGAGCGGACCAGCACCTGAAGCGCTGCTCGCATCGAGATCGAGATATTGATATTCGATCTTGCCCGACCAATTCGCAGCGAGTTTATATTCCACGCCGCCGCCAACAACCCAGCCGGTTTGCGTTTCGCTAGCAGACCAGCTCAAGAAGCTGTTTTCTACGTTGCCATATGCGAAACCGCCGGTCGCATAGAGGAGAGCGCTGCCGAAGGTGTAACCGAGGCGGCCGCGAACGGTGCCGAACCAATTCATCTCCGACTTAGCATAAGTGTTGCTGTCGGAAATGCCGGCGCCTTCGAAGTCGGCTTCCAGGCCGAACACGATATGGCCGCGCTGGAAGTTATAGCCGATTTGCGCGCCGCCGAAAGCGCCAGTCGGATCGAGGTAGTCGGTGTTGGCGCTCCAGCCATAGCCAGCGTTAGCACCTGCATAAAGGCCGCTCCAGTTAACCTCGGCGTAAACCGGGCCGTCTTTGTAGCCGCCGCCGTCTGGCGCACGATACATGTCAGCCGCGCTTGCGGAGGCAATAGCCACAACGCTCGTAAGCGTGAGGCCGAGAATGCCGGAAAGGAGTTTCATCTCTCTCTAATCCCCATCTAGTCGTCTTTAGTTTTCAACGTATGAACTACAGCTCACGCCCCCACCCCCCTGGCAGCGCCTGCCGTTCACCGGTAGGCAGATACTAGCCCCCGCTTCCGGCGCACGCAACAAAGCTGTGCACCTGCGAGATGAACCGCCCGGCGGGTGGACAAACCGTCATCCACTTACAAATCCTCTTGCAATGACAGCCACTTAACGTAGCGCCGCTCTGCCCGGAGCGGTGGGTGTACGGGTGGCATATGAGCCACAGCTAGCGCAAAAGCGGTATTTGTTATGAAACACGAAACGAATCGCTCTCCACCAGCCCGCGACTCAGGCACCCCTTTACAATCGGGCGCCGGTAAATTGTCTCAAACCATGGCAAAACCGCGCGGCACCGGAATCTAACAGCCGTTCGCTTATTCCGGTGCCAAGATCTTGCGAATGCATTATTGTGCGGTCCAATCGTAGCGGGATGCGCAGAAGCAAGGATGGCAATGGAACGGCGATATGCGATTTGGGACGTGTTCACCGCCAGGCCGCTAGCTGGAAATCCGCTTGCGGTCGTTCTCGATTCGGCGGGGCTATCCTCCGGGGAGATGCAGACCATCGCGCGCGAGTTCAATCTTTCCGAAACCGTGTTCGTGCTGCCGCCGCGCCTCCCAGCTCACACCGCCTATATCCGCATCTTCACACCCTTCGCCGAGCTTCAATTCGCGGGCCATCCGACGGTCGGTGCCGCCATCCAGCTCGCCGACGATAGGGTCTCGGGGGCAGCCGCCGACTGCGACGCGCTGATCGTTCTGGAGGAAGATATCGGCAGCGTCCGGGTTGGCGTCGTGGGCAGGCGGGGCCACGCGCCCTATGCCGAGTTCGACGTGCCGAAACTGCCCGAGCTTTCCGGAGCGCCCGCTCACGACGATCGTATCGCGGCCGCTCTCGGCCTTGCACCGCAGGAGATCGGTTTCGCCAATCACCGGCCTTCGCAATACGATGCCGGCACCTCCTTCGCTTTCGTGCCCGTGCGGGATTTGGAAACGATAGCCCGCGCGCAAATCGTGGCCCAGCATTGGGACGAGGCCTTTGGCGGTGCAAACGGCAAGGTCTTCCTCTATTGCCGCGAGACGATCCAGCATAGCGCTGCATTCCATGCCCGCATGTTTGCGCCGGGCGTTGGCGTTCCGGAGGACCCCGCCACAGGATCGGCGGCAGCTGCATTTTCCGCGGTGCTTCTGCGCTTCGATCAGCTTCCCGAAGGCACGAGCGAGTTCACCATCGAGCAGGGGATCGAAATGGGACGCCCAGCCGAGATCAAGCTTGAGATCGAAGTGGCGGGCCGCAAGTTGAAGCGCGTCCGGATCGGCGGTTATGCTTGCCTTGTCATGCGCGGCAAGCTCTTCGCGTGAGGCGAGGCCATGCGGCCGCGCCGGCGGTTTCTACGTCTCTTTCCGGTTCGTAGCGGCCCTTGGCGCCGGCGGCCTGTGGCGATTTTGACCCACAACGGTTAGCGATCCTCATGCATCACTGCCGTGACCATCCTATGTCGCACCCTGTAGACGTCTTGCCACGATTTTTGTGCCCGATGCCGAAGCCCCGCCAGGGCCCGGGATCGGCGTTACTTTATCCGCGCTAATCACCTCGCCACACGCCGAGCATGTGACCTGCGGCTGGAATTGATGTCCGCAGGTCTTGTGAACAAACAGAATTGGGCTGCCTTCCTCCGGCTGTGCCCAACGGTCGCCCCAGGCGGTCAGGGCCAAAATCGCCGGCACAAGATCGCGTCCGGCTTCGGTCAACCGGTATTCGTATCGTGGCGGCCGCCGTTGATAAACCTTGCGTTCGATCACGCCGTTTTCGGCGAGCGATTTGAGCCGCCTCGTCAAAAGATTGCGCGAGATCCCCAGGTCCTCAACTAGCTCGTCGAACCGCGTAACGTTGAGGAATAGGTCCCTGATAATCAAAGGCGACCACCAGTCGCCAATCATGTCGAGGCCGCGTGCCAACGAACACCGCATCTCTGCAAAACTGGTTCTTTCCATGTGCTCATCCTATCCAGTTGCATGATTGAACTCAATCCTCTATAGATAGTTCAATGAATGAACTTATGGAGGCTAAGATGTACCACGCGTTCGTTCGCAAGCGCATTCGCTATCTCTTTGATGCAGTTAGTAACGGGGACGCTGAGCCCGTTCTGAAGGCCTTCGCAGACAAGTTCGAGCATTCCTTTCTCGGAGACACTGCGCTAGGGGGCTCAAGAAGGACGCTTGCCGCAACCCGGCGGTGGTACGAGCGGCTCTACAGACTTCTGCCGGACATTCAGTTTGAGCTTCGCCAAATATGGGTCAGCGGGGGCCCGTGGAATACTCTCGTGCTCGTTGAATGGGAGGAGACCAATTCAGGCACCGACGGCGTTCGCACCACCAATCGTGGCGTTCACGTCATGCATCTAAAATGGGGACGCGCGACGCGGCTGGTCATCTGTCCGGACACTGTGGGATTGAAGGCGACCCTTGATCGATTGGCCCTTACGGCCAATACCGAGGCGCAAGCCGCTCCGATCACGGACTAACTGGCAATCTGTGCTAACACGTCGAGCTAAACCAACGCCGTCGTTCTCGCGCTGCATCTGAGTCCGGTTATGGCCCAAGGCAGGCTTCGTCATTCCGGCCGCTTCTGGTGTAAAGGGGTCATAGCTAGCGAAGACTCTGCCGGTGACGCGGAGCGCAATCCTGCTTGGTTGCCGGTTGCGTCACTCCGTCCCCTCGTCCTCATAGCCGAGTAGCGACAGCGCGCGGGCTGTGAGGCCGGCCTTGCGGAAATAATGGACGAGCGCTTCCTCGCGCCCATGCGTGACCCAAATTTCGGCCGCGCCCGTTTCGTGAATGGTATCGATCAGCTGCGGCCAATCGCAATGGTCCGAGATCACGAGCGGGACCTCCACACGCTGCTGCTTCGCGCGGGCCCGGATCTGCAGCCAGCCCGAAGCCGCGGCCGCAATGGCGTCTGGCAGCGTGCGCGACCAGCGATCCGCCAAGGCCGAAGGCGGGCACAGCACAATCTCCCCGGCCAAGTTCTTGCGGTTGTCCGCCGGGACAGGCGCATAAGGGCCAAGCGCAACGCCGCGCTCCTCGTAGAGTTGCGTCAGCATCATCAGCGCGCCGTGAAGGTAGACGGTTTTATCGTAGCCGGCGCGGCGCAGCTCGCCGATCAGCCTCTGCGTCTTGCCGAGCGCATAGCATCCCACCGTCACACAGCTCTCTGGGAAGACGGCAAGCGTGGCGAGAAGCTTTGCGATCTCGTGCTGCGGATCGGGATGGCAGAACACCGGTAGACCGAATGTCGCCTCGGTGACGAACACATCGCAAGGGACCGGCTCGAACTCGCGCGCGGTTGGGTCTGGCGTGCGCTTATAGTCGCCGGAAACGGCGAGCCGGCTGCCGCCATGCTCGATCAGCACTTGCGCTGAGCCGAGGATGTGGCCTGCAGGGTAAAGCGTGACGCGCGCCTCGCCCAAATGGATCGCTTGGCCGTAAGGCAGCTCGACACGCTGCGCGGTAAAACCATCGCCAAGGCGGCAAGCCATGATCGCAAGCGTATCCGGCGTTGCAATCACTTTCGCATGCCCTGCACGCGCATGATCGGAATGGCCATGGGTGATCACGGCCTCGGGAACGGCACGGGTGGGATCGATGAAAAACCCGCCCGGCTTGCAATAAAGGCCCCCGGGGCGCACCTCCATCCATTCGCGCGGATGTCTCATGAGCTAAACATAATCTGCGCAGGCGGTTCCCAACAAGCCAAAGGTTCGGCCGGCGGATTACGTTCAAGTTTATCCGGCCAATTGAAGCGAAGGATGAGCGTCTGTCCCATTTTAATTGGAGCGCCTTGAGACCTCACCCCAGCTCTCTCCCAGCAAGCTCGCCTTGGCGAGCTTGCCGCCTTCGCTGCCGGATCCGCACCGCCGGCCAGCCCGGTGTCTTGACTTTGGTTATCTACCCCGCCGCTTGCGGTGTCTAGCGGCGGGGGCTTGAATTGCCTACATCACCGGCAGCCATGGCGAAGCCGCACCCTATCAAGACATTGCAGGCCAGCCCCCCGGATTTGCATCCAGGGGCCAGCCTGCCGCCTTATGTAGAAGCCTGGTTTGCGCGCCGGGGCTGGCAGGCGCACCCCTATCAGCGCGCGATGGCGGAGGCCTTCCGCGCGCGGCAATCCACGCTCCTCATTGCGCCGACCGGCGGCGGCAAAACGCTGTCGGGCTTCCTGCCTTCGCTGATCGACATCCATGAGACGCAAGCGCACGGCATCCATACGCTTTACGTCTCGCCGCTGAAGGCGCTGACCAACGACATCGAGCGCAATCTGATACGGCCCATCGCGGATATGGGGCTCGGCGTGACCGTCGAAAGCCGCACGGGCGACACCCCGCCCGCCAAGCGCGCCCGCCAGCGCCGCTCGCCGCCGAATGTGTTTCTGACGACGCCCGAAAGCCTGATGCTCATGCTGTCGCAGCCCGATGCGGCGCGGCTTTTCGCAGGCTTGCGCGCCGTCATTGTGGACGAGGTGCACAGCTTTGCCGCTTCGAAGCGCGGCGACTTCACGGCGCTCGCGCTGTCGCGGCTGTCCGCACTTTCACCGCAGCTCTTACGGACAGGGCTGTCCGCCACCGTCGCCGATCCGGACGCGCTCGCTGCCTGGCTCGGCCCAGCGGGCGCGTCCGCAAGCGTGCTGCAATCGGGCCTGCCTTCGAAGCCCGATATCCGTATTCTCGTGCCCGAAGATGCGCACATGCCCTATGGCGGCTTCATGGCGCGCTACGCCGTGCCCACGATTTACCGGGCGATCCGGGAGGCCGGCACCTCAATCGTCTTCGTGAACACCCGCGCCCAGGCCGAGCTGATGCTGCAAATGCTGTGGGACGCGAACGAGGACAATCTGCCCATCGCGCTCTATCACGGCTCGCTCGACCGCGAGCTGAGGCGGCGCACCGAAGCCATGATGGCGGCGGGGAAGATCCGCAGCGTCGTCGCAACGGCCGCGCTGGAGCTCGGCATCGACTGGGGCGATGTCGATCTCGTCATTCAGGTTGCGGCGCCGAAGGGCGTGAGCCGGCTGTTGCAGCGGGTCGGGCGCTCGAACCACCGGCTCGATGTGCCGAGCCGCGCTTTCCTTGTGCCCGCCAACCGGTTCGAGGCGCTCGAATGCCGCGCGGCGCTTACCGCCATCGAAAACGGCCAGCTCGACGGAGAAGCGCCAAGCCCCGGCTCGCTCGACGTGGTGGCGCAGCATATTTTGAGCGGCGCGTGCGCCGAACCCGTGCATCCCGATGCGTTATTCGATGAGATCCGCACCGCCCTGCCCTATGCCGCCCTAGACCGCGGCGTTTTCGATCGCCTGTTTCAGTTCGCCATCGATGGCGGCTATGTGCTGCGCAGTTACGACCGCTACAGGCGCCTCGTGCCTCTCCCGGACGGCCGCTACCGCATTGCCAACGCGGCCACGGTGCGCCGGCACCGGCAGAATATCGGCGTCATCGTCGAGGCGGCGCGGCTAAAGGTGAAGCGCATCGGCGGCCGCGGCAGCGCCGGGGGCACCGGCCGCGGCGGGCGCATCCTCGGCGAGGTCGAGGAATATTTCGCGCAAGGCCTGACGCCCGGCGACACCTTTTTCTTCGCGGGCGAGGTGCTTTCCTTCCTCGGCATCCGCGACATGGTGGTGGAGGCGCGCCCCGCTCCCGGCGGCGAGCCGAAAGTTCCGGCCTATTCCGGCGGACAGATGCCGCTTTCGACGTTCCTTGCCGATGGCGTGCGGGAGTTGCTGGCAAGGCCGAAAGACTGGCGAGCACTGCCGGACGATGTGCGCGACTGGCTCGATCTGCAGGCGCGCTTCTCCGCCATCCCCGGCCCGGATGCGCTTTTGGTCGAGCATTTCTTCGAGCGCCGCTACCACACGGTGTTTTACACCTTCGCCGGCCGCAAAGCGAACCAGACGCTCGGCATGCTCATCACGCGGCGCATGGAGCATCTCGGGCTGAAGCCGCTCAGCTTCCAGATCACCGATTATGGGCTCGTGATTTCCGGACTTTGCGCCATCTCGCGCGCCCACGTCGCGCAGTTCCTCGCGCCCGATATTCTCGGCGATGAGCTTGAGGAATGGATCCTCGACAGCCGCATGCTGAAGCGCTCCTTCCGCCATGTCGCGACCATCACCGGCATCGTGGAGCAGCAGAACAACGCCGCGCGCAAAACCATGCGGCAGATGACGGTCTCGACCGATCTCATTTACGACGTGCTGCGGCGGCATGAGCCGGATCACATTTTGCTGCAGGTGACGCGGCGCGACGCCGAGCGCGAATTGCTCGATTTGAAGCGGCTGTCCGAGCTGCTGACGCGCTTCCAGGACCGCATTCTGTTCATGCCGCTCGATAGGCCCTCGCCGTTCTCGATCCCGGTGCTGACGGATGTGCGCATCGAGCAGGTGCGCGGCGCCGGCGTCGAGGATATTTTGGCGCAGGCGAGCCTGCAGCTTGAGGCGGAGGAGATGATGGACGGGGTGCGGGCGGCTGTCGCTGCTTCAAAAGCGCTCTAAAAAAATGCCTGCGAGCCCAATGTAACGGAACTGCGAGGCCCACCTACTTCGCGGCTTCTTTTTCAGCCTTAAGCGCGTGCTGTGCCTTCTTAAGCGCTCTGAGCAGCGCCGGCTTTTCGCGCAGAAGCCTCATCTTGCGCAACTGCTCTTCCGGGATCTCTGGAAAATCGACCGCATCCCAATCGTCTTGAGCGATGGTGTTAGGTTTTTTTCTTTGGCATATCTTCGCTGCTAAGCTGCACAAGCTTGCTTAAGAGCTGCCAGGCGGCAGGTTCTTCAGCACCTCCGGCAACGCCGTTTGCACTGTCTCCCAAACAATATCGAGGTTAATCTCAAAATAGCCGTGGGCGATCCGGTTGCGCATGCCGCGCATGCTGCGCCACGGAATTTGCGGATGCCCGTTCGCGAACTCCGCATGCAGGTCCATAATTTTCGTAGCCGCTTCGCCGATGATGAACAGGCTCATAATGACAGCTTGCTGCGTTCGCTTATCGGCGAGAAACTCGTCCTTGCTCAAACCTTCCACAAAGCTGCACGCATCGGCCGCCGCCCGCCTATATGATCCAGATAATCGGAAAGACGGTTCCCTGTCATACCGTTTGCGCTTCCGCCAGAACCTTCTCGCGGAACTTCTCCGGCAGATCGCCGGGCGTCAAGAGGTCGACCGGCACGCCCAATAGCTCTTCCAGTTCCATTTGCAAACCGCCGAGATCGAACAGCGTGGCACCCGGCAGCGTATCGACTAGCAAATCGAGATCGCTGCCTTCCCGGTCGCCGCCATGCGCCGCCGATCCGAAGACGCGTAAATTCGCCGCGCGAAAGCGTCCAACCGCTTCCCGCGCCGCGAGGCGCTTCAACGCGAGTATTTCGGATGGCTTCATGGCCTCTGCCCGGTTGCCTTCTCCGGCTCGTCCGCATGGCGGAGCGCCTGAATTATATCTTCTCTTTCGAGATACGGATAGCCGGCGAGCATGGACTGTCGGTAGCACATGATATGTCCGGTTTAGGTAGCGCACGATCTGTCCGGTAAGTTCTGAGCCTTTCGAGGTTTGGGATGCGCCGGTCGGAAGCCCATCAGGGTGTGCGAATGATCAAATTTT
>JBKQQS010000132.1:0-15089 GCA_052144215.1 Rhodomicrobium sp. | reverse complement strand
CCAGGTTATCATTCAGCAATATTTGGGCGGAGCGGGCGTCCGTCACCGAAATGCAGGTTGATAATTATTTTTTTACAATTACAGGGTTAAGCTGCGAGCGTCGGCATTCAGCAGTGTCTACACTGGCACCGATTTCCGGGCGGGTCGGGCATGGAAGCATTTCGTTCGCAATTTCTCGAGCTGACGATCGAGGCCCTGCTCACGCAGCTTCGGGTCGGCGTCATCGTCGTCGACGAGGATGCGATCGTGCGCTGGGTCAACCCGGCCTTGTGCGATTTGCTCGCCACCACTGCGAATTATATTGTCGGCACGCCTGTCACCGGATTGCTGACGCCATCCTCTCGTGCGGCATTCGAGGTTGCGTTCTTCCGGCGAAAGGCGGGAGATGGCGCGCCCTACGAGCTCGCGGCGCTGCGTCCGGACGGCGCGACCGTCCCCATCAGCGTGGTGCCCTCTCCGGTCTACGACGACGCGGGCCGGTTTCTCGGCTCCTTTGCCGTCGTGAACGACCGCTCCGACGTGAAGCGGCTGAAGGACCAGCTTTCGATCGCCAACCAGATTGTCGAGAATAGCGGCACCATCGTGTATCGGGCCCGCCTCACCTCCGACTTTCCCATCGAATATGTCTCGCGCAACGTCAAAAGGTGCGGCTTTCGCGACCTGGCCGATGGCCGGACCAGACTCGCGGACATCGTGATGCCGGAGGACTATCCGCGCGTCATAGCCGAGCTGGAGAGGCACATCGCAAGCGGCAACCAGACGCTCACCCAGCGCTACCGCGTCAAGACGGCGAGCGGGCAGATCCGCTGGGTCGACGATCGGGTCACCGTGCGCATGTCCGATGCCGGGGGCGGGCGTTATCTCGAGGGCGTTTTGACCGACGTGACCATCCCGGTGCGGACGGAGGAGGAGCGGCGTCTGACCCTCGTCCAGACCGTGCAATCGCTCGCCAGGACGATCCAGAGACGAGACGCCTACACCGCCGGACATCAGCGTCAAGTCGCCAACCTGTCCATCGAGATCGGGCGACGGCTCGGGCTGGACAACGAGAGGCTCGAGGGATTGTATCTCGGCGCGCTCGTCCACGACGTGGGAAAGGTCGCGGTCCCCGCGGAGCTTCTCACCAAGCCCACGGCATTGAGCGAAGCCGAGCGCAGCATCATGCGATCGCATGCCTCGATCGGGCAGAACATCCTCGAGGGCATCACGCTCCCCTGGCCCATCGCCGCAATGGTCGGGCAGCACCATGAGTATCTCGACGGCTCGGGGTACCCCCTTGGACTGAGGGGCGACGAGATCATCGAGGAAGCGCGGATCATCACCGTCGCGGACGTGCTCGAGGCGATGTCGGAGCACCGCCCCTACCGCCCCGCAGGCAAGTTCGAAGCCGCGCTCGCCGAGTTGGCAAACCGACGGGGCTCGCGGCTCGACCCCGTCGTGGTCGACGCCTGCCTCGAGATCGCGCAGGAGCATGCCAATGATCCGGCTCAGCTATGGCCGGCGCTCGAGCGCGACGCGGTCGTCGCGGACCTGACCTCCGACGGCGGCACCTAAGCGACCACGACAACCGGGACTGACGCCGCTCCGACACCAAGCTCACCGGCGCAGGTCATGCGCCTTTGGGCCGGTGGGGAGTAGGACTGCTCTAGCGCAAGGAAAGAGGAGGGCAGCCTAGCGGGATTCCGTCCAGCTTTCCGAAAATGCCAACGCGCATGTGCTGAATGGCCTTCCTTCGCGCTGCTTCGGCCATGGCCGACCCGCTGCTTCGATGCCGTTTCGCGCGAGGCGCGCACCGAGAGCGGGAATAAGAATCGTGCACACGCCGTAAGGACGTCCCGGTTCCGAGTTGGGCTCAGTGTGGATGAGCAACGGATCTCCGATCTCATACCAGGTGAGGGCAATCTCCTCCTCCCTCGACACCACCCGCTCCGTCCAGAAATAGCGGGGGTCGCCCGACTTGGTGAACTGAGCATCGAGCACGGGGATCGCCGCGTCCGCGGTCTCGGGATTGAGCATTCCCTGGACGGTGGATTGCAGCCAACGCGCCATCGCGATGTTGTCGGAGTAGATGCGCCAGCGATTCTCCGTTAGCTCGCTTTTGAGATAGAGCACATGTCCCGGTCCGGCTGGACAAAAGATGATCCGCCAGAAGCTCGCATTCGTCGTGGTGGGATCGCCGTCGTTCTTGCTGAGCCGGATGAACGGGTTCTCACCCGTCAAAATCACCCGGTTGGGGTCTGCAACGGCCATCCGATACCTCCGACAACCTCGAGACGGCCGTGGCCGGCTCCCGTCATGTGGATTGCGGGTCGATTTGGCACTCGCTCTACCGCGAATAGAACTCGACGACGAGGTTCGGCTCCATCTGCACGGGATATGGGACGTCGGCGAGCTTTGGCCCGCGCACGAACTTGCCCTGCATCTTCTTGTAGTCGACCTCGAGATAGTCGGGCACGTCGCGCTCGCCGAGCACGATCGACTCCAGCACCATCGGCAGCTCGCGCGACTTCTCCTTCACCTCGACCGTGTCGCCGTCCTTGACCTGGTAGGAGGAGATGGTGACGCGGCGGCCGTTGACCCGCACGTGTCCGTGGCTCACGAACTGGCGTGCGGCGAAGACGGTCGGCACGAACTTCATGCGGTAGATGACGGCATCGAGCCGGCGCTCGAGGAGCTGGACGAGATGCTCGCCGGTGTCGCCGCGCCGCCGGATCGCCTCGGCATAGTAGCGGCGGAACTGGCGCTCGGTGATGTTGCCGTAATAGCCCTTGAGCTTCTGCTTGGCGGCGAGCTGGATGCCGTAATCGGAGGGCTTGCGGCGGCGCTGGCCGTGCTGGCCGGGGCCGTATTCGCGCTTGTTGAGCGGGCTTTTCGGGCGGCCCCAGAGATTTTCCCCGAGGCGGCGGTCGATTTTATGCTTGGCGCTAACGCGCTTTGTCATGACAGTGCTCCAGTTGAGAGACGGATGGAGCACGCCCTCCTTTGCAGGGATCCTGCTGACAGACGGCGGATGCCGTCACGGGCATGCAAAAAGGCGGCAAACGCCGCCATCCGGCAGAGATAGCGTTTCGGGCGTGCCAAGGCAAGCGTATTTCTTACCGGTTGCGCGCTGTTTCGAAGCCAGCATCGCGGCCTGCCTTCGAATCGAGGGCGAAAGCCGCAAGTGCAGCTACAAATCGCGAGCACGGCCCTATAATATGGCTGTAAAGCCGGGCGGCTTTGCTTTTTCAACGGAGACGGTCATGCCGAAGGGGTACTGGATTGCGCGTGTGGATGTTGACGATCCCGAAGCCTACAAGGCCTATGTTGCAGGTGCGGGCCCAGCATTTAGGGAGTATGGGGCACAGTTCTTGGTGCGGGGGGGGACGATGTTTTGCCGCCGAAGGCCAGGCGCGCGCACGTAACGTTGTGATCGAGTTTCCTTCGTACCAGGCGGCGCTCGATTGCTTCGATTCCGCTACCTATCAAGCGGCGCGTGCCCATCGGGTTCCCGTTTCCACGGCCGAGATCGTTATCGTCGAAGGTTTCGAGGCCTAAGGCAAGGCCGGGCGGCGGCGTTCTTTGTAGCGTCTGGGGGAAGCCGCCTTCGAAGGCATGCGGTTAAGCGAAGGTCCTCGGCGGGCCCCTGCCCGCAAAGCCTGTGCTGCATTTGCCGTACACTGCGATATAAAATGTTACGCATACGTTACGGCTTCCGCCATTTCTTTTTCACAATGGGGGTGTTAAGTGCCCCGCATGCGGGAGCTTCACCGCAGTTCGAGTATGGCGCTAAGCCATCGGCGGATACCTTGGCCGGGAAATGAGTCCGTCAACTTCGTTAAAAAAAAGGTTGTAGATGAAACTCACACACCTGATTGCCGCCGCGGTCGCGGCAGTTTGTTTGTCTCTCCCGGTGCAGGCAGCATCGGCGGGATCTGTTGTCCAGGAGGGCGCGGCGCTTAAGGGCCAGTCCGTGAGCGCGGTTACGTTGGTGGGGGGCGGCCCCAAGGGTCCCGGCTCCTGGTCCGGCTCCAAGGGTCCCGGCTCCTGGTCCGGCTCCAAGTGGTCCGGCTCCAAGGGTCCTGGCTCCAAGTGGTCCGGCTCCAAGGGTCCCGGCTATAAGTGGTCCGGCAAGGGCGTTCCGCACGGCGCACGCTGGGGATGGCGTGGCGGCCGCCGCGGATATTGGTACGGCGGCGTTTGGTACTGGTGGGGCCCGGTCGGCGTGTACGGCGGCAGCTGCTACTGGAACTGCATTAATGCCGGATTCGGTCCTGGCTACTGCAGCGCCTACTCCTTCAATTTCTGCTACTAAACGGCCGGATTGCCGGACGATTTGGGGCCGCGCAAGCGGCCCTTTTTCGTTTGTGCATGGCTTTGCGGGAAGGGCGGGTTCGGTGTGCGAGAACCTTGCGCTTTCACCCAAGGTGTCATTCCCGCGAAGGAGCGTGCGAAGAAATCGAACGCACGCAAAAGCACACTGTTGTCATGGCCGCACTTGATCCACGGATCAAGTCCGAGAATATGCGGCCATCCAGGAAAAAAAGCGAGATATATCAAAGACAGCCTGGATGGCCGGGTCAAGCCCGGCCATGACAGTAGTGGTTGCCGGCGATTTCTTCACACGCTCATGTGCGCGGATGACGGCTGAGCCGCAATACCGCGCCTTTCAGCCGGCCGGGCGATTTCCCTTTGCAGTTCGATAAGCTCGCTCTGAGCTCTGCGGGGTGGATGCGGACCGGCGGCTTCGGTTTACGGCAGGTTACGATTTTATGCGTAGAGTTTCGCAGAAAAAGGTCTATGATCGCACAAGCGCTGAGGACTATTGCCAGCGCAGGTGCAGGCGGCGTTAAGTTGCCGGCACGTGGCCGAGAAAAGGGATCGCAAACTCGATAAAAGAGGTAGGTCCTAAAATGTCGATCAGAAATCTTTTGATTGCAGGGGTAGCAATCGCCGGATTGTCTTTGTTTGGACAGGCTGCAGTAGCCGGGCACCCGCATCACGGCCCGCACGGCCACGGTGGCCACCACGGCTTCCACCACGGAGGAGGTCATTGGCATGGACATTGGGGGCACGGACGGCGCGGCTATTGGCGCGGCGGACGGTGGTACGGCGGCGGCAGCTGCTATTGGAACTGCATTAATGCTGGGTATGGCCCCGGTTATTGCAGCGTGAACGCTTGGGAATTCTGCTACTAAGTCTTCAAGGCAACGCTTGCCGGAGGGCCGCGAAAGCGGCCCTTGCGGCACTAAACGGCAAACAGCGAAGAATAGACCCGGACGGCCGGAAGCTCTCGCGTGCAATAGAATTATGCATGCCGGAACAGACCTGCGCTGTTTCCGGTGTAGCTTTCCTGCTAGCACTACTTAAAGCTGCTCCGGAAATTCGTCGAAATGTGCTATGCCAGCGTTAGCTAAGCGTTTGCATAACATTGGCCGGAATCGAATCGCGATACAATTAGCATCTAGCATTTGTCGGAGAACGGCATAATATTTTATGGACGCTAGCGACCTACTAGCGGAATTGCCGGCGGCGTTAAGCTGCCGGTTCGAGGGCCGAGGAAAGTATCGTAAACCTGACAAAAGGTAGGTTTTAAGATGCAAGTAAAATATCTGTTGATTGCAGGCGCCGCGATGCTCGGCTTGTCCCTATGCGGGCAGGCTGCGTATGCGGGCGCGGGCTCCTTAAGCGGGGTTGCTGGAATAGAAAAGCAAGCCGCAACTCAGACGGGTGGGGAGCTTACCCTCGTTTTCCGCCGCGGCGGCTGGGGCCATCGCGGCTGGGGCGGCCGCTGGGGCGGCGGCGGCTGGGGCTGGGGCGCTCCCTGGGTCTACGGCGCGCCTTGCTATTATGGCGATCCTTACTGCGGCTATCCCTATGGCTACTATGGCGGCGGCTGGGGATACGGCGGCCGCTATTACCGCGGCTACCGCGGTGGCTACCGCGGCGGCCACGGACATATGCACCACCATCACTAACCGTGCTTTCGACGAACGGCCCCTTCCCGGGGCCGTTTTTTTTTGCGCGCAGCGGCTGCGATCGAAGTTCCGCTGTCTACTCCGCACTGCGAGGCGGAGGCTTTTGCATCCAGCGAATGAGGATGCCGGCAGGGACAAGCCATATCAGCGTAGTCACCAGATAGAAAAGAAGCTGAACCTTCATCGGGGTGCCGGGCAGGCGGGCGACCGCGACTGTGATCGCAAAGAAGAAGTAGCAGGTGCTGCCTGCAACGAATGCCATTGTTCCAATTAGCTTTTTCAGACGGCTGTTCATCGCTGTTCGTTATCTCTTGTCTGTGTCATTGTTGCAACGGTTAACGCTATTTGAAGTTTAAGGCTTGTTTTTGCGGCAGTTTTTCTCTTTAGCTAGCTTTAGTGTCGGAGGAAACCCTGCTTAGTGTCTCAAAGCAATGGGATTTTCGCTCCAGACATGTGCGGCGGCGGACGATGCGCCGCAAGCGCTTCAGGCCGTGACCTTACTAAACTCAACTCCGGTGTGTAGTATGAAAAAGTTAGTTGTTGCCTTCGTTAGCCTTGCCGCGGTGCTTTCCGCTGCAGGCAGCGGCTTCGCCGCCGAAAATACAGGAACTCCTCCGGTCAAGACCGAAGTTCAGGCCGTCCCGGCTGACGGCGGTAAAGCCGCCGGGCAGAACAAGACGGATGCCAAGAAGCAACCGGACAGTGCGAAAAGCGCCGGTAGCGCCGCACCGGCGCCCGCCGCGCAGCCTGCTAAACCGGATGTGGCGGCTAAGCCCGAAAGCCCGGCTCCGGTCAAGCCCGTGGCGGGGGCCGGTGAAATCAAGAACGGCTCTGCGAAGACACCGGCGGCTAAGTCCGAAGCCGGTAAGGCTGTGAAAGCTGAGCACGCCGCGGCGGCCCAGCCTCAGAGCGCCAAGGCCGCAGAGGCCGGCAAGAAAACTCATAAAAAATCCGCCCACGCTAAGCGTCACCGGAAGTGCCACGCCACCGCACATCGCCGGCATCGCCGCCATTGCCATCGTGCCGGCTATCGCCATGTGCATCGCCACGTGCATCGCCACGCCCGCTTGCATGCGCATGTACACAAGCATGCGAAGAAGCACGGGCACATCAAGAAGCATGCGGCTTCCAAAGCCCAAAAGCCGGCAGTAGTCACGAAGAGCGCCGCTGAGCCGAAGAAGGAAAATAAGCCGGCAGAGCCTAAGAAAGAAAGTAAGCCGGCCGAGCTCAAGCAGGAAAACAAGCCCGCAGTTCCAAAGCAAGACAGCAAATAAGCCGGGTAGGTTGAAATCGAGCTGGCACCTTTTAGCAAGGTGCCAGCTTTTTTACTCGGCACGGCTATAGCTCTAGCGGTTCGGGAGCGTTTTTGAATAATACAGGATCCGGCTGAATAGCTCGCGGCTGTCATCCCGGAACCGCCGCAGGCGGTATCCGGGATCTTGCAAGAATCACTGCGCCCGTAAAGATCCCGGATACGGCGCGAAGGGCGCCGTTCCGGGATGACGACAGGGGCCGGCGAAGCGATTGGCCGGATTTGGTATAACGCTTGATTAAGCGGGTCGTGACTTAAACGTCGTGCAAGTCAATTGTTTTGCAATGAAACAGCGCTCTAAGTTGATTATCCGTATTAAGCACTTCGTTATAGGCTGAGACTTACCATGAGACGCGCAGCGTTACGGCTGCGAGTCTTTGGGATTTACAGTCGAGGACAAACAATGAAGAAGCTGATCGTCGCGGCCGCAGCCATGCTGACGGCCACCCTCGTTTCGGGAAGCGCCTTTGCCGTTACCGGAAGCGGCGCAAACGGTCTCCACGTGGATAGCAGCGCCGTGAAAGTACACTACTGCGTTCACAGGCACCATTATCACCACCACGTGTGCGGCGGATGCGGCCTGTACACCTACACGGTTAGATATACCGGTTGCGGTTGTGGCAGCTGCTGGAGCTGCGGTTGCGGCTGCGGCCTTTTCGGCTGGCTCTTCTAGGAACAATATCGCCTTCGATGGAATCGGGGGCGCGCGTCTCACGCTTTCGATTGCGCGCGATCCCCACTCCCGCGAGGACAAGCCTTATTGCAAAACCGGTTCCGGCTTTTGCGGATCGTGCCCTAAGAGCATAAGAGGGGAGGCAACCTCCCCTCTCATCTTGAGAACCGCCAGCGCCGGCGTTTCAAGAAGGATCGGGTTTCCTTTTCTCAACGCTTTCTTAGCGATAATTTCACAAAAATCGGTTAGCCTCTCCCAATGGCCGAGGGCCTTCAAGCAGGGACTCATCGAATGAAAACACTCATTTGCTTTACCGCAGCCTTACTTGCGGCCGCCATCTTTGGGGGCGAGGCACGCGCGTTACCCGCTTCAGCGGTGCAAATCGCCAAACCCGCTGCGATGATCCTTAAGGTCCGCTATCACAGCCGGCACCGGCGGAACTCAGGCCAGTTCAGCCACTGGTGCGCCTACAATTGCTATGCGGTTCCTCCGTGCACTCACGGCTGCTACGGGAGATACGGGTACAGTCACTACGCCTACGACCAGGATCTCCCCTTCCGCTACCGTTACGACTGGGATGCAATCCCGACCGATAACGCGCTGGCCCTTGCTTATCCCGTCACCGGCGAACCGTTCATGCGTCTGTTCGAGCGCGCCTATTAAGGCGCGTTCTTGAGTCTGTCCTGTATAGGCGGAAACACCTTTAGACCCCCTCACTCTGTCTCTCTCCACAAGGGGAGAGAGGACGCTGCTGCAACCCCTAAGACTTCCCCTCCCCTCGCGGAGAGGGCTTGGGCGAGGGGGGACTTCGCGGCGATTCCGGTAGACCAGGACAGACCCTCGTACGACCTTTGGCGAGCTTTATGTTATAGCCCGCTGGCGCTAGTGCAGTTTAGGCCTCAAACGGAAGGTGTCCCCGTATCGTGACTTCGCTCGCTGATTCCGGCCGGCCCGGACTGACCGGCTACCCCTCTACCGCCGAATGGCTTCCGGCGGTGCGGATTTGGCTTTTTGCCTTGGCCGGCTTTGTGCTGGCCATGGTGATCGTGGGAGGAGCCACGCGTCTCACTGGTTCCGGGTTGTCGATAACCGAATGGCAGCCAATCCTCGGCGCCCTGCCTCCACTCAGCGACGCAGCCTGGCAAGACGCCTTCGAGAAATACAGGCATATCCCTCAATACGAGCTCGTCAACAGAGGGATGAGCCTTGAAAGTTTCAAGGCGATTTACTGGTGGGAGTGGTCGCACCGGCTTATCGGGCGCCTCACTGGGTTCGTTTTCCTCCTGCCGTTTGTCTATTTCCTCTGGCGCCGGGCTATTCCGAAGCCCTTCATATCCCGCGTCGCAGCGCTGTTCATCCTCGGCGGGGCGCAAGGAGCGCTTGGCTGGTTCATGGTCATGAGCGGCCTCTCCGAGCGTGTCAGTGTGAGCCAGTACAGGCTGGCTGCCCATCTTGCGCTGGCCACGGCGATCGCGGCTTACGCGTTCTGGCTTGGGCTCACGATCCGCGATGAAGCGCCGCAAAAGGAGGCCGCAAAGGCCGCAGGCTCGCCGCGCTTTGCGGTGGTGGGGGCTGTCATTCTTGCCGGGCTCGTCTATTTGCAAATCATAGCGGGCGCGTTTGTCGCCGGGCTTAAAGCGGGGCTCGCATCGAATACCTGGCCGTTGATGAACGGCGAGATCGTTCCGCCCGGCATGGACTATTACTCGCCGCTGTATATGAACCTCTTTGAAAATCCGCTAACGGCGCAATTCGTCCATCGGCTTATCGCGTATTTTATCGCGATCTACGCCGCCGGCTTCGCGCTGGCCATCTGGCGTCTGCCCGCGCTCCGGGCTCCGGCCATCGCGGTTGGCGCCGCCATCCTGGTGCAAATCGCACTCGGCGTAGCGACCGTCGTTTACGGCGTGCCGCTCGGCTTCGCACTGGCCCATCAGGCCAATGCGATCGTTGTGCTTGCGCTCGCGCTATGGACGGTCCACCGCGTGCTAGGCTCGCGCGCTTAGAGCGCTATCGCCTTTGATAGAGTCAAAGGCGATAGCGCTCTAAGTTTCTGTTTACGCATGATCCGCAAAACCGGTGTCCACCCCCGGGTCAAGCCCGAGGGCATGCTTTTGCGGATCACGCGCTAAGCGGCGGCGAGAGCCTGATCGAGATCGGCGATGATATCGGCGCTGTCCTCTAGGCCGACGGACAGGCGCACGACATCGTCGCCGGCGCCGGCAGCCGCGCGCTGCTCCGGCGTAAGCTGACTGTGCGTCGTCGAGGCTGGGTGGATGATGAGGCTGCGTGTGTCGCCAATGTTGGCCAGATGCGAGAATAGCTCGACGTTGGCGACAAGCTTGATGCCGGCATCGTAGCCGCCTTTTAGGCCGAAGGTGAAGACGGCACCGGCGCCCTTGGGAATAAGACGCTGGGCCAGGGTGTGATACCGGTTGCCCGGCAGCCCCGCATAGTTCACCCACGCAACCTTGGGATGCTTTTCAAGCCAGGTTGCAACGGCGAGCGCATTCTCGCAATGGCGCGCCATGCGCAAGGGCAGCGTCTCCGTCCCATTGATGAACAAGAACGCGTTGAACGGCGCGATGGCGGGGCCGAGATCGCGCAGCGAGAGCACGCGCGCCGCAATCGCGAAAGCGAAATTGCCGAAGGTCTCCGCCATCACCATGCCGTGATAGGAGGGGTTCGGCTGCGACAGCATCGGATAACGGCCGCTCTTCATCCAATCGAAGGTGCCGCAGTCGACGAGAATGCCGCCGACGGAGTTGCCTTGGCCGCCGATGAACTTCGTCAGCGAATGCAGCACGATATCGGCGCCGTGCTCCTTCGGCCTGAACAAATAGGGCGTGGCGAGCGTGTTATCGACGAGCAGCGGAAGGCCCGCTTTCTTGGCGATGGCCGCAATCGCCGGCACATCGAGGACGATGCCGCCCGGATTGGCGATGGATTCGATGAAAATCAGTTTCGTTTTGGGGGTTATCGCCGCCTCGAAGCTTGCCGGGTTGTTGCCGTCCGCCCAGACCACGTTCCAGCCGAATTTTTTGAACGCGTGGTTGAACTGGTTGATCGAGCCGCCATAGAGCTGCCGGGAGGCAATGAATTCGTCGCCGGGTTCCAGGAGCACATGGAAAGCCAAGAGCTGCGCCGCATGGCCGGACGCCGCCGCGAGCGCTGCCGTGCCGCCTTCAAGCGCCGCGACACGCGCCTCCAGAACCGCCTGGGTCGGGTTCATGATGCGCGTGTAGATGTTACCGAACGCTTCGAGATTGAACAGTGCCGCCGCATGCTCGGCATTGTCGAAGACGTAGGACGCCGTCTGGTAAATCGGCGTCACGCGCGCGCCCGTGGCCGGATCGGGCTGGGCGCCGGCATGGATCGCAAGCGTGTTGAAACCTGGCGTGCGTTGGCCGGTCATTGAAACCTCCTAAAAGTTTAGCCTCTAGCCAAATCGATTTGCGGCGGAAAATCAATCGCGCTTAGCGGAATGCTTTTTTCGCGGCGGCCGGACTTAAGGCCTGTCTTTGCGAATGGAGAGCTGCTGATAGCCCTTGCCGAGGATCACGGGCTTGCGGCTTGAGATCATCCGGTTGTCGACCCCGGCCCAGGCGATCTCGCCCGAAAGCCGCCCATATTCGATCTTGGGGCAGCGGTTCATCACAACCTTCAGGCCCGCTTCCTCCGCGAGGCGCGCCGCCTCGTCATTGCGCACGCTAAGCTGCATCCAGATAAACTTGATGCCGAGCTTGTCCTTGAGCGCGATAGCATCCTGCACGATGCCAAGCGCGGCCTCCGAGTTGCGAAAGATATCGACGACGTCCACCGGCTCCTCGAGCGCGGCGAGGCTTGCGAAAACTTTTTGGCCGCATATCCCGGCGCCGGCGAGCCCGGGATTGATTGGATAAACCCGGTAGCCCTTCGCCAGCAGGTATTTCAAAACGAAATAGCTCGGCCGCACCGTGTTCGCGCTGGCCCCTACAAGCGCGAAGCTTTTCGCCTCCTGCAAAATGCCCGCGATATAGCTGTCTGGATAGCTGTCGTGGTCCATGATCGTCCCGTGTGCCAAGCTGCATGCGGCATATAACGCAATTGCGCGGCGTTCAAGGGCTTTGCCGGCGCGGCCCGGCGCAATGGCCCATAGCAAGTCTTATATGCGCCGGCACGTGCCGTGTCATTCCCGCGAAAGCGGGAAACCAGTAATCCCAACGGTAATGACTGGCGAAATCGATGACATAGCGAAGCGGTTACTGGGTCCCCACCTGCGTGGGGACGACGCGTGGAGCGGTCAAGACATCCGGCGCAATGGCTAAGCCCGCTGGAGCGTTAAATCGTATGGCCGCCGGGAACCGGATTGCCGAGCTCATCGGCCGGTAGGGTTTGCTGCATGAAGGCCGCAAAATAGGCAACCCAGCCGGCGACACCCAAATCCAGCATGAGAGCCCCGTCCTGCCAGATATCGTTGTGGTCGTTCCTGTCGTCGCCTGCGCGGTGGATATACCGGCCGCGGGAACCCTGATTCATATGCACGTCATGGACGCCGTTGCCATCGGTATAAAAACGCCCGAAAACGTAGACGTCATCCTTGTTATCGAAGGCTTTGGAAAGAAAGGCGTCGAGCTGAGTGGGCGGTTCTTGTCCGGGGCTGCCGTCGAGCACATCGCTTTGCAGCCAGCCGCCGGTGCCATCGAGAATAGTGCTGCGCAGAAAGTCGAGGGCGGGCAGGGTGCAGGTACCGGTCAGGCTCGTTTTGCCTGCCGGCGCTGTGCGCAGAGTTTCTACGATGGGGTGATGGAAGTTCTGGACGATCTTGTATTTGAGCAGGTCCGCCGCATTATTTGTCCCCACATTGGCGGCGATATCCCAGTCCGCGCCGCCTACATCCAAGGCGAAGTGAAGGTGATACTGTATTTCTTCCAGCTTATCGTGAGGCACCGGCTTCGACTGAAGCCTTGGCAGGGATGTCATCTTCGCCTTAACGAAACCGTATGCTAATGTCATTTGCTCACTCCGCTTATGTCTTTTCGTGCGAATCCGGGACTTTCACGCGCATCTCGCGCTCGCGGTTTGCTGGGTAATTCGCAATCCGGCTGAGTACTTCCCCGGCCGCCATTGTCATCCCGGGACGGCGCTCTGCGCGCCGTAACCGGTATGATGGCGAGGAGTGATGCAACCGGATTCGGTATAATTCTTGGCCAGGATACCGGAGCAATGCGGCGTCAAACGGCCGTCAGCACGATTTTACCCATATGCGCGCCCATTTCCATATACCGGTGCGCTTCGGCGGCCCCGGCCAGCGGAAAAACCTTGTCGATAACGATCTTTACCTTGCCGCTTTCGAGAAGCGGCCAGACCTTGTGCTCAAGCTCGCGGGCAAGATGCGCCTTGAACTCGGGCTTTCTTGGGCGCAGCGTCGATCCGGTGAGCGTCAGGCGCTTCAGCATGATGGGCAAGAGGTCGATCTGAATGCGCGAGCCTTTCAGGAACGCGATGGAAACGATCCGCCCATCCTCGGCTGCGCAGGCGATGTTGTCCTTCACATAGTCGCCGCCCACCATGTCGAGGATGACGTCGGCGCCCCGTCCGGCCGTTGCAGCCTTGATCTCGCTCACGAAGGATGCGGTTTTATAATCGATGGCGCGCTCGGCGCCGAGGCTCTCGCAATAGGCGCATTTTTCTTCGCTGCCGGCAGTCGCAAAAACCCGCGCGCCGAAATGCGCCGCAAGCTGGATAGCCGTCGAGCCGATGCCGCTGGAGCCGCCATGCACGAGAAAGCATTCGCCCGCTTTTAGCGCGCCGCGTTCGAAAACATTGTGCCAGACCGTCATGAAGGTTTCGGGGATGCAAGCCGCTTCGGCCATGCTCATGCCTCTCGGCACGCGCATGCAGGAGCCTTCGTGGGCAACCGCATATTCGGCATAGCCGCCGCCTGGCGTCAGGGCGGTAACTCTGTCGCCTAGCTGCCAAAGCGAAACGCCCTCGCCCAAACCGGCGATCTCACCGGCCACCTCTAGGCCGGGGATGTTTGAGGCGCCGGCCGGGGCAGGGTAAAGGCCCATGCGCTGCAGGACATCCGGCCGGTTCACGCCTGCCGCCGCAACCTTGATAAGAACCTCGCCTGGGCGGGGTTCCGGCACCGGAGCCTCTATCAGCGTGAGCATTTCCGGTCCGCCGGCTTCGCGGATGATGATCGTTTTCATGGTTTTCTCCAGCACTTGAGCAAAGCCCGACTCGTGTCCGTTCTCTTTTACCCCAAGTTAAGACGGGCTTGCTACCGTCGCGGCATGGAACGTGTGCGGGGCAGACGATGAGCGGAACCCTATCCAAAACTTTTTGGGCCGCGTTCTTGATGTGGCTTTATTTTGCGGTAAGCTCTCACGCGGCGAGCTTCCGTCTTCACCATTTTGAGAGGCTGTAGCTGCCATGCGGGCATGGGATGTGCGAGTTTCTGCGCCGGTCCCGGTTGTGCCGGTTTGTTATGCGTGAGGCGGACTAATATGAAAAGCTCAACTGCGTCCGGGAACCGTTCAAGCGGCGCCCTTCTGTCCTTCCGGGACAGGTTTACCACTTCCAAGCAGTTCGCCGGTCTCTACCGTGAAGGCATGGCACTTGTGGAAGAGACGGCAGATTATCTCGATCGCGCAGGCCGCCTCGAATCGAAGCAGCTCACTCCCCCGGCAAGCATCGCCTACACCTCGGAAAGTATAAAACTGACGACGCGGCTGACCCAGCTTGCGTCATGGCTCCTTGTGCGGCGCGCCATTGCGGCTGGGGAAATCACGGCGGCGGAGGCGCACACGCACCGTCATAGAGTCACTCTTTCCGCTCAGAGCGGCATACACCCCGATGGCTTCAACGGCCTGCCGGAAACATTTAAGCGGCTGATTTCGGAAAGCCACCGGCTTTACGAGCGTATTCTGCGGCTGGACCGGCTTTTGAACGAAGGTTACAGCGCCGTTGAAGAGGGCGCCTCGCCCATCTCGCCCCATATCGAGCGGATCAGGCTCGCATTTCCCGCGGCCTAGATGTCGTGTCTCAACAGGTTATTCTGCGGCAACCGGGACACAGGAGTGTTTCCTTTGATGCCGAAGTGCGGCCGGTGGTAGTTGTAATGGTGAAGGAAAGGCGTGAGGCTTTCCAGCCTTTTTAGCGA
>JBKQQS010000131.1:0-45127 GCA_052144215.1 Rhodomicrobium sp. | reverse complement strand
AAGGACGCTCCAGCGGTCCCGTTCGACCGGCCTCCGACGCCCAACTCGCTCGCCGTGTCCGGCTATGACCAGAAGTCGAAACCCAACGCCCGGCGGCCGTCCGGGAACGTCACAAAAGGGCGGAGGGCGGACGCCCACCGTAGAACCCCTCTCCCGATGGGAGAGGGGCAGGGGTGAGGTGACCACGGCTATGAAACTACAGGCGAATCTCCCCTCATCCGCGGCCCTTCTCCCCAAGGGAGAAGGGGGTCCGCAATGTCCGCTGCGGGTCGGTTCCGGCGGTTGGGCGGCCGCTCGAGCGAGGCGTCAAGCGCAAGATCCTGACCACTACCCGCCGATCCGCCCGAGCCCTCCCATGTACGGCCGCAACGCCTCCGGCACGGTGATCGAGCCGTCGGCGCCCTGATAATTCTCCATCACCGCGACCAGCGCGCGGCCGACGGCGACGCCGGAGCCGTTGAGGGTGTGGACGAAACGCGTCGACTTGGCGTCGGCCGCCTTACAGCGCGCCGCCATGCGCCGGGCCTGGAAATCGCCGCAGTTGGAGCACGAGGAAATCTCGCGGAATTTTCCCTGCCCCGGCAGCCAGACCTCGATGTCGTAGGTCTTCCTCGAAGCAAAACCCATGTCGCCGGTGCTGAGCACGAGGGTGCGGAAATGCAGCCCCAGCCGCTTCAACACCTCTTCGGCGCATTGGGTCATGCGCTCATGCTCCCCGGCCGACGCTTCGGGCGTGGTGATCGAGACGAGTTCGACCTTCTCGAACTGATGCTGGCGGATCATGCCGCGCGTATCCTTGCCGGCCGCGCCCGCCTCCGCGCGGAAGCACGGCGTCAGCGCCGTGAAGCGATAGGGCAGATCGGCCTCGGCGAGGATGCTGTCGCGCACCAAGTTCGTCAGTGGCACTTCCGATGTGGGGATGAGAAAGAAGCGATTCCCCTCAGCGTTTCTGATCGCATTCTCTATTTCTAATGCAATCAAGGGCTCCGTGCTGGGCGCAATCAGAATTCCACGGCCTGAAGCAATAGCGTCAAGATCATTCTGAATAGCTTTCGCAAGAACTTCAGGCACCAGGTCCGTAGCTTTAAATAAATCCGCCTCGAATTTTGGAAGTTGCGCAGTGCCAAACATTGCAGGGTCTTTGACTAGCAACGGCGGGCTGACCTCAGTATAGCCATGCTCGCCGGTCTGCACGTCGAGCATGAACTGGCCGAGCGCGCGCTCAAGCCGCGCCAACGCTCCCTTTAGCACCGTGAAGCGCGCGCCGGAAATCTTCGCCGCAGCCTCGAAATCCATCAGTTTGAGCGCTTCGCCAAGCTCGAAATGCTGCTTCGGCTCGAAGCCGGCCTTCTTGAAGTTGCGCGGCTTGCCCCATTTGCGGATCTCGACATTCGCGCTCTCGTCCGGCCCGTCCGGCACATCCGCCTGAAGCAGGTTCGGGATGCTCGCAAGCAAGCCCTTCATCTGCTCGTCGAACTCACGCTCGTACCACTCACCTTTCGCGATCTTGTCCTTCAGCTCGGCGACCTCAGCCATCAGCGCCTCCGCCTTCGCGGGATCGCCGCCCTTGCCCTTGGCCTTGCCGATCTCCTTCGACGCCGCGTTGCGCCGCGCTTGGCAGTCCTGCAGCGCCTTGGTATTGGCGCGCCGGTCTTCGTCGAGCGCGAGGATGATTTCCGAGACGGTCCCATGCTTCCGGTAGGGTTCGGGCACATCCTCCGGCTTCAGGACGAAGCTGCGGCGCGCAAGGCCCTTGTCCAAATCCTTCGGGTTTTCCCGGATCCATTTGAGATCGAGCACCGGTCGCCTCCAAAAAGTAAAGCTGTCTTCGCCCAGCTATAAAAGCCCGCTCCGCCCGCGTCCAGACCGCGGGCTATCGGGGCATCAAGCTCTTGTTGATTGGGCTTTGAGGGGGTCTTATTCTTACTCCTCGCCGCCGCCGCCGTCGCTGCCGTAGATCGGCGTGACGCGCCGCTCGGCATAATCGGCGAGGAGCACGATGGAGCCGGTGGTTGCGCGGCCTTCGAGGTCGCGATGGGCCCGCGCAGCTTCCGCCATCGGATAGCCCTTCGTCACCCGGATCTTCACGCGGCCGAACTGGACCATGTCGATGACATCGTTCGCGGTTTCGAGCAGCTGCTCGCGCGTGGCGATATGGGTGAACAGCGTTGGCCGCGTCGCATAGAGCGATCCCTTCTGCGCGAGAATGCCCATCTCGAAGGGCGGCACGGGGCCGGAGGCGTTACCGAAGCTCACCCATAGGCCGCGCGGCTTGATGCAATCGAGCGATTTCGGGAAGGTATCTTTGCCGACGGAATCGTAGGCGGCATCCACGCCTTTGCCGCCCGTGATTCCTTTCACCCGCGCCACGAAATCTTCGGTTCGGTAGTTGATGACATGCGTGCAGCCATTCTGCTTGGCGAGCTTGGCCTTTTCATCGGAGCCCACCGTGCCGATCATGGTCGCGCCGATCTGAGCGGCCCATTGGCATGCGATAAGGCCCACGCCGCCGGCAGCAGCGTGCCAGAGGATGACGCTGTCCTTGGTAACCGGATAAGTCTGCTTGAGAAGATAGCGCACGGTCATGCCCTGCAGCATCATCGCCGCGCCGGTCTCGTAAGAAATTTCTTTGGGCAGCTTCACGAGCCTATCGGCGGGGATCAGCCGCTCCTCGGCATAGCCGCCAAGCGCGCCTGCATAGGCGACGCGGTCGCCCACGGCGATATCGGTCACGCCCTCGCCCACGGCCACGACTTGGCCGGAGCCTTCGCTACCGGGCGTGAACGGCATAGACGCTATCGGATAAAGGCCGGTGCGGTGATAGACGTCGATATAGTTCACGCCGGCTGCGTGTTGCTTGATCTTCGCCTGGCCGGGCCCGGGCTCGCCAACCTGGACCTCTTCCCATTGCATGACTTCTGGACCGCCGAACGCATGAACGCGGATCGCATGTGGCATGGAGAACCTCATAAGTGGAAGGCGGGCTAAGGGCTGCGCGAACTTGCCGCACTTATGCCTGTAATCGGGGAAGTTGTCGATATGGCCAATCGATGGATCGGCGTTGAGGCAACGGCACAGCCGGACACAGCGGTAGCTCTACCGCCCCGCATCGCCCGGCTTGTGAAGCTTGCGCAACCGCGGTTTGCAAAGCACTATCGAGCTTAATGTTGGTTAACATTCCATATTGGGGGGACGATGCGCATCTTCTTGTCCTATGCGAGCGAGCGGCGGGCTGTCGCCGAACCCATTGCCCTCGCGCTGCGCAATCGCGGCCATGAAGTGTTCCTCGACAAGGATGACCTTCCGGCGGGAAAGAGTTACGGCGCCCAGATCGAGGACGCGATCAAAGGCTCGGACCTTATGATCTTTCTGATTTCGCCGGAATCCGTGGAGCAGGGCCGGTATACGCTATCGGAGCTTGAGTTTGCTCGCAAGCATTGGCGCGTAGCCAGCCGCAAACTGCTGCCGGTAAAGATCGCAGACACCGATTTGGCGAAGGTTCCAGCCTTCGCGAAATCGGTGACGATTCTGGAGCCGCAGGGAAACATCGCCGCCGAAGTCGCCGCAGCAGCCGACGATCTTCGCGGATTGGAATATGCGATAACGGTCGGGCTTCAGGTAAGCTTAATTGCGTTGGTTTTCGGGCTGCTTTCATATTTTTCATTTAGAAGCGACGGCCAGGCAGTACATCATGTCACCCTGCCATTCGGGGGTAGGCTGCCGGCGCCCGAGGTTGGCCTCGTCTTCAGCCTGCCCATCGGATTTGCGGTTTGGAAATGGGGCCTCAGGCACTGGTGGTCGTTTGTAGTGCCGGTTATTCTGGTAACGGCGTGTTACTTGGTTTCCGCCCCTCCGATCAGCCGCCTCACGCTTGAGCTGGCCAAGCACCAAACCAAGGACCAGACCGAGACGGGCTTTCAGAGGATCCTTGAGAAAGCCGGAAGCTTACTCGACGAGGCCGACAAGAAGCTCCTTGCCGAAAGCCGCGATGCCATAATCGGCAGCAATACAGTGCTATCGCGCATCTCGCTTGGCTTGCTTGTCGGCATGCTGATCGCTGGCGGCGCCATGGTAAGCCTTGGATTGGTCATGCCTCAATTCCGGAGCGCTTTCCGATGGCTTGTCGTCATCTTGACAGGCGCCGTGATTAGCGGCGTCGATACGTTCATCGTGCTGCAAGGCGCGCACGAATTCAGCAATGTCAAGGCCATGCTCTTGATAACGATCTGGCAGGTCGCGTTCGGCTTTTTGCTCGGCTATTGGCTGGCCCGCGGACGGACGACGGTGAGCGACTAAGTAACGATATCGAGGTGTTACGTTGGGCAGCCCGCGAATTCGTGTTTGCTCAGATAATCGCGCGTTACCGGAGCGGCGAAACGGCTATTGCTTAGTTGCAGCTGGAAGTTCACGAACTGCCCATAAACGAAGCTCATCTCGCTTGCGAGAAGATACAGCTGGAACATGCGTACGAACTCTTCCCCCATGAGACCGGAGATTTCGTTGCGGGCACACATAAAACGGCGCTCCCATTCGCGAACGGTAAACGCGTAGTGCATGCGCATGATTTCGACGTCGAGGGTCTCCAACCCGGACGCCTCGACGGCTCGCTGCACTTCCGAAAGTGCAGGAATGTAACCGCCTGGATAGATATGCTTTCGAAGCCACGAATCGGTACCGCCCGGCCCGTCTACCCGGCCGGCCGCATCGATCAAAACGATACCTTCGGGCGCAAGAAGCGCTTTCAACCGCAGGAGGAACGTCTTGTAATATACGGTACCGATGTGTTCGAGCACACCGGCCGCGACGATGCGATCGAATGTTCCCCCGGCATCGCGGTAGTCGGCTAATAGAAACCGCACCTGCGAGGTCAGGCCTGCCTTCCTGGCCTTATCCTCGGCATAGGCCAGCTGCTCGCTCGAAAGCGTGATGCCAAGCACCTCGACTTGGCACTGGCGCGCCATTTCGATGGCTAAGCCGCCCCAGCCGCACCCTATGTCAAGGACGCGCATTCCCGGCGCGAGTCTAAGTTTCGCGATCATATGGGCCATGCGCCTGCGCTGCGCGGCGTCGAGGTCTTCGGTGCGATGCTCGAAGTAACGCTGCAGCGCAGGTCCGGCGGCAGCGGGCAATACATCCTCCGTAAAATAGGCGCAGGTGTATTGCATCGCAGGATCGAGGAAAAGTTCGAATACTCTGCTTTTGATATCGTAGTGATGTTGCGCGTTCCGGCGTGAGCGCGCCTTAGTATTGACTTGGTGAATAAAGTTGGTTGCGGCAGACCATGACCTCAACAGGTTCTGCAAAGGGCGGGGTGTAGTCTGGCGCCAAGTCCGGTGCGCCTTCGAGATGAGGGCCACAAGGTCCCTCAAGCTGCCCTTCTCAATGACGATTTCCCCTGCGGTGTAGCCCTCCCCGAATGTCACTCTGGGCGCTAGCAAGAATCGCCAGCGATCCGCCGGGTTGCGGAGGCGCACGGCAATCGATGGTTTCACGGTCTTAGGCCCGCAATGATATTCGGCACCTTTGTGGTCGATGAGCAGCAGCGAGGCATCGGTCAAAAAGGCAGAAAGAAGCTTTGCGGCCAGCATCTACGATAGCGCTCCCCCAAACGCTGAAACAAGCCGGGCGAATCCCGGCGGCGCATCCGTACAGCCCCAGCCAAGCCTACACCTTAAGGACGGTGCCGGAAAGACGTGCGGACTGCCGATTCAGGCGTGCGCCTATGGAAGTCCGGCAAGTTCGGCGCAGGAGAGACGGAAGAAACGCAAGGAAAAGACGGGTCTTAGACCTCCTCGGGCACCTTCAGCTTCTGCCGCAGGATGGCGTTCACCGCATCGGGGTTGGCCTTCCCGCCCGTTGCCTTCATCACCTGGCCGACGAACCAGCCGAGCGTCTTGGGCTTTACCTGCACCTGCTCCACCTGCTTCGGGTTCGCGGCGATGATCCCGTCCACGACCTTCTCGATGGCGCCCGTGTCGGTGACCTGCTTCAGGCCGCGCTCCTCCACGATGCTCGCGGGCGCGTGCCCCGTTTCGAGCATAATCTCGAACACTTCCTTGGCGATGCGCCCCGAGATCACATTCGAGGAGATCAGATCGATCAGCTCGCCGAGATGGGCGGCTGGAACCGGGCTATCCGACAGGTCCCTGCCCGTCTTGTTCAGCGCTGCGAACAAATCGCCCATGATCCAATTCGCGGCGAGCTTGGCATCGCGCCCTTTGGCAACGGCCTCGAAGAAATCGGCCGAGGTGCGGTCGGCAATCAGCACGCCTGCGTCATAAGGCGAAAGCGCATAGTCTTCGATAAAGCGCGCGCGCTTCTGGTCCGGCAGCTCGGGCAGCCCCTTCTGAAGGTTCTTCACAAAGGCATCGGAGAGCACGAGAGGCAGGAGATCGGGATCTGGAAAATACCGGTAATCGTGCGCCTCTTCCTTGGAGCGCATGGGCCTAGTTTCACCGGTTTTCGGATCGAACAGCAGCGTCTGCTGCTGGATGGTGCCGCCGTCTTCCAGAACGCCGATCTGGCGGCGCGCCTCATATTCAATGGCTTGGCCGATGAAGCGGATAGAATTCATATTCTTGATCTCGCAGCGCGTGCCGAGCTTTTCGCCGGGCCTGCGCACCGAGACGTTCACGTCGGCGCGAAGTGAGCCTTCCTCCATATTGCCGTCGCAAGTGCCGAGATAGCGCATGATCGTGCGAAGCTTGCTGATGTAAGCCTTGGCCTCCTCGGACGAGCGGATATCCGGCTTCGACACGATCTCCATCAGGCCCACGCCCGCGCGGTTCAGGTCCACAAAGGAATATTCGGTATGCTGATCGTGCAGGCTCTTGCCGGCGTCCTGCTCGAGATGCAGCCGCTCGATGCCGACATCGAAGGAATAATCCTTGAGATCGACCGTGACCACGCCCTCGCCCACGATGGGATGCTTATATTGCGAGATCTGATAGCCTTGCGGCAGATCGGGATAAAAATAGTTCTTCCGGTCGAACACCGAGCGGTGGTTGATCTGCGCCTTGAGGCCCAGCCCTGTGCGAACGGCCTGCGCCACGCACTCTTCATTGATGACCGGCAGCATGCCGGGCATCGCCGCATCGACAAGGCTGACATGGGAGTTTGGCTCGCCGCCGAACGCTGCCGAAGCCCCCGAGAAGAGCTTCGAGTTCGAAAGCACCTGGGCATGAACTTCTAAGCCCACGATGACTTCCCAAGCGCCGGTTGCGCCATCGATCAGGTTTTCCCGTCTTGTCTCACTCATAAAATTTCAGTCCGCTATGTGATGTCATACCAAGTGCCGAAAGTTCTGACCCTTCCGGACGTCGTCCCCGCGCAGGCGGGGACCCAGTAAACACTTCGCTATGGCATTGAGTTCTAGAATCTTTACCGTTGCGATTACTGGATTCCCGCCTTCGCGGGAATGACACGACATGGGTCACTGTTAATGCCATTTGATATCAGAGGCCGGCCGGTAAAACAGGAGTTACAGGCGCGGCGGATATTTCAACCCAATGGTGATGGTCTTAGGCCCGCTCAAGGTGAATTTCGCCCGCTGGAAGGGAATCTTGCGTGACAAGGATTTCAACTCCTCGGGCAGAACTTGGCTGAAGCCGCGCCCCTCAAGCGGCCTTTGCATAAGACCGGTATCGAGAATGCCGTTGTTGTTCTCGTCATGGAACACGAAGACCGCGTAATCGCCTGCAGGCACCGACTTGAAGGTGTAGAAGACGGTGAGATTTTGCAAGCTTTCGACCCGTCTGCTGCAGATCGCGTATTTTTGGAGGTCGCAAACCACACCGGCATCGTGCTCGTCGCGCGATTGCATCTTGCCTGGGTCGGGGAATTTCGACGCTTCGCTCGCCCCCGGCCAAAGGACCAGTACGACCTGGCCTTTAAAATTGTGCAGCCCGCTGACCTCGACCGTAAGATCGTAGTTTTCGGCCTTCGCTTCGAAATTCACGCATACAGTGGCGATGGCCGCCGCGGCAAAAAGGAACGTAAGCAATCTCAGCTTCATCGTCTTACTCTTTCGGGTTTTCGGACCGTTTCGCGAGCTTCTCTTCCTCGTACTGTATAAACCAGCCAATCATTTGACGCCAAAGCGCAACGGCGAGCTCGGGCGGTAATCCGCGCTCTTTGGCGCGCGCCTCGACTTTGTCGATCACCTGGCGAATGCGCCAAGGCACACTTGCGTCCGCCGGGTTGTTTTTGAGCTGCCACGCGCGGTCCACGTAAGAGAAGCGCTCGGCGACGAGATCGAGCAGCGCTTCATCGATGCGGTCGATCTCGACGCGCACCTGATCCATGTTTTCGCACTCTTCCGCTTTACGAAGCGCCATTGAGCTTTTTTCCCGCTTTGGTTTTGGACGCCAGCTTTTTCGCAGCTGCCTTGCCCGCCGCAGCCGGTCCGCTTTTCGCTGCCGGTTTCTTCGCGGGGGTTTTCACGGAGCCCGCAACCTTGGCCGGGGTACCATCGCCTTCGCGCCACCAAGGCGCAGGGATGGGCATGCGGCCAACCGCGTCCTCGATCACTTGACCGGCGCGTAAGACAAGTCCTTCGTCGAACGGCTTGCCGATGATCTGAAGCCCGAGCGGAAGCCCCTCCGCCGAGCGGCCGCCAGGCACCGACAGCCCAGGCAGACCTGCCATGTTCACGGTCACGGTAAAAATGTCGTTCAAATACATGGCGACCGGATCGGCGCCGCCCTGGCTTCCGAGCGCAAAGGCTGGTGTTGGCGTGGCCGGCGTCAGGATGACGTCCACCTTTTCGAAGGCTTGGTCGAAATCCCGCTTGATCAGGCTGCGAACTTTTTGAGCCTTCAGATAATAGGCGTCGTAATAGCCGGCCGACAGGACGTAGGTGCCGACCAGGATGCGGCGCTTCACCTCGGCCCCAAAACCCTCCGCTCGCGTCGCCTCGTACATGCCGGTGATATCTTTGCCGTTTGCGCGGAGCCCATAGCGGACGCCGTCGTAGCGGGCGAGGTTGGACGAAGCCTCGGCAGGCGCCACGATGTAGTAGGCGGGAAGCGCGGCTTTGGTGTGCGGCAAGCTAACGTCCACGATCTTCGCGCCGGCTTGCCTGAAGATCTCGATGCCTTTCTGCCAAAGCGCATCGATCTCAGCCGCCATGCCGTCCACGCGGTATTCTTTCGGAATGCCGACTTTGAGGCCTTTCACGGGCTGCCCGAGCGCCTTCTCCAAATCTGGCACGGGCACATCGGCGCTCGTCGAATCTTTGAGATCGTGGCTCGCCATGGCCTGAAGCAGCAGGGCGGCATCCTTGATCGAGCGCGCGATCGGGCCGGCCTGGTCGAGCGAGGAGGCAAAGGCAACCATGCCCCAGCGCGAGCAGCGGCCGTAGGTGGGCTTGATGCCGACGGTGCCTGTGAACGCTGCGGGCTGACGGATCGAACCGCCGGTATCGGACGCGGTTGCGCCTAGGCATAACCCGGCCGCCACGGCTGCCGCCGAGCCGCCGGACGAACCGCCGGGCACGAGCTTTTCCGTGCTGTTCCCGGCGCGCCAGGGGCTGATGCACGGTCCGAAATAGCTCGTCTCGTTGGACGAGCCCATGGCGAATTCGTCCATATTGAGCTTGCCGAGCATGACCGCGCCCGCATCCCATAGATTTTGGGTGACGGTCGATTCGTAGGTTGGCTCGAAATTGTGGAGGATGTGCGAGCAGGCCGTGGTGCGAACCCCTTTTGTGCAATAGAGATCCTTGATGCCGAGCGGGATGCCTTCGAGCGCGCGGATGCCGGCCTTCGATTTGGCGCCGAAACGCTTGTCCGACTCCTTGGCGGCTTCCATCGCCTTATCGGCGGTCACAACTATGAAGGCGTTCAGCGCCTTGTTGCCGGCCTCGATGGCGGCAAGGCACGCTTCGGTCAGCTCGGTTGCCTTGATCTCTTTCGAGCGCAGCTTCTCGCTCGCTTCGGCAATAGTCAGTTCATTCAATGACATGGGTTATTCGATAACCTTCGGAACGAGGAAGAAATGATCTTCGGATTTCGGCGCGTTTTTCATGATGTCTGAGGGGCGGCCGCCATCGGTCACCGCATCGGCGCGCATTTTGAGCTTCGCCGCGCCGGCAGAGGTTAGCGGCTCGACGCCCTCGGTCGGGATCGCATTCAGCTCCTCGACCCAGGCCAGAATGCCGTTCAGCTCGCGTTCGAGGCTTTGCGCTTCCTGCGCCGAGATCTTGAGGCGCGACAGATGTGCGATCCGCTTCACCGTCGCCTGGTCGATTTTCGATTTTGCCATGGCTGTCTCTTCTATGAGTGCACCATGTCTAATTTCAGTGCCGCGCGCCCGCAACGGTTTATTTTTAGGCAGCGCCGGTAATACCCAGCCGGGGTGCCACCAAACACCTGCCAAACCTGGCCGCACCGGCGTCATGGAAATGCAGGCAAGGCTGCCCGGCGTCCCAGCGCAAACTCAGCGCGGCAAGGAGCTGATCGACTCGATGTGCATCGAGAGTAGCCTATGCGCAGCATTAAAGGCCCTAGCCGCGTCATCCCCAGCCGCGCGCAAGAAAAGGACAGACAACACGCCGCGTCCGTCGCGAATCGGTTAATGTCGCGTTAACGGAGGGGACGAATGGCGAACTTCAATACTCATCTGGCGGTCGCAGCTGTCGGCAGCGGCCTTTGCGCGACGGTGGCGCTGGCGGGGCAAGCTGCGCCGCATAATTATCTCTTGACGCTCACGCTCGCAGGCACCATCGGCGGCATCCTGCCCGATATCGACCTCGATAAGGCGATCCCGTCGCGCATGCTGTTCAGCGCGCTCGGCGCCGTCAGCGCCTTCATCGCGCTGTTCAGCTTGAAGCAGCAATACTCCATCGCCGAGCTGTGGATCGTCTGGACTGGCGTCTATCTCGCCGTCCGCTATGGCGGACACAAGCTGTTCCAGGAGCGCACGCGCCATCGCGGCATCTTTCATTCGCTGCTCGCGGGCGCGTTCTTCATGGGGCTGACCGCAATCATTTTCGACCGCGTCTTCCACGAGCCGGCCGCGCTTGCCTGGCTCACGGGCCTGTTCGTGCTGATCGGCTTTATCATCCATCTCGTGCTCGACGAGATCTATTCCGTCGACATCGAGGGCGCCGCTATCAAAAAGTCGTTCGGCACCGCGCTGAAATTGCTCGATATCCACTCCTGGCGCGCCTCCGCAGCTATGGGCGTGGCGCTCGCCGGCGTGGTGATGCTCGCTCCGCCAAGCCGCGATTTCTATGAGACCGTGCGCCCGCCGGTGCTGTTCGCCTTCCTGAAGGACCGGCTCTTGCCGAAGGGGCAGTGGTTCGGCCCGCGGCCTGCCGATACGACGGCCGCGCTTGAAACCGGCCAAGGCGCGGGCGAGAAGACGCCTTAACTCCGGGGCTCACCAAGATCTCCGGCAAGTTTTTTCGCGGTGGCGGCGCGGGGCTGTTCCCGCGTCAATCATTCCGGCCACAGATTTTAGACCCTTCCTGCCGCTTGGCTTAAGGCGCGATTATTGGAGAAAGCGCCTTGCTGAAGTGTTAAGTGGAGAGATCGGCAGCTATGGCATTGATAATGCTATGCAAGTTCGAGATTCAGCTGTGAATGACATTGGGTTGTGCGCGGGCGGCTATGCGACCAACGGTCTGGTTTCTTGGTTTACCTGCGCAATAAACTAAGTTTAACGGACCAGCATGTAATGCAGAACTGGTCGATCCGGTGATCGGGACAACCCGCTTGGGCCAGAGCATTGTCAAATGCGAGCTTTTGACCAGGACCCGATCCGCGGAAGGCATTATGGCCAGCGGCCATGTGAGCCGCATATGAAGGCCGGACACATGGCTGCCTCCAACCAACGCTGCAAGCATGCGAGATTCCCTTGACAGCCGGGAGCCGTCCACACATGGCCCACGGCGGGCCTGAACCCTTCCGGCGACTACCAGCGGCCTCACAGCCGCCCCTGCCCCGCGAGAACGCAAGCGATCCGGCCGGACGGCTTTTGCCCCGGGCGGCCGGATTTGCTCTTATAAGCTCCGCGTCTCGATATGCGTGCGGAAGCACTCGATCGTGTCGCCCTGCTTGAGGTCGTGGTAGTTCTCGAAGGCCATGCCGCATTCCTGGCCAACCGGCACCTCGCGCACCTCGTCCTTGAAGCGCTTGAGCGTCGAGAGCTTGCCCTCGTGGATCACCACATTGTCGCGGATGAGGCGGACGCCGGCACCGCGCTCGACTTTGCCTTCGGTGACGCGGCAGCCCGCGACCTTGCCGACCTTCGAAATGTTGAACACTTCCAGGATTTCGGCATTGCCGAGAAACTCTTCGCGCACGACCGGCGCAAGAAGGCCGGACATCGCTTTTTTCACATCGTCGACGAGATCGTAGATGATGTTGTAGTAGCGGATCTCGACACCGTCCCGTTCGGCTTGTTGCTTGGCTTGCGCGTCGGCGCGGACGTTGAACGCGATGATGACAGCGCCGGAGGCTTCCGCGAGCGCCACGTCCGACGAGGCGATACCGCCCACGGCCCAATGGATGATGCGAGCCCCGACTTCTTCTGTGCCAAGCTTTTCGAGCGCGGCGTTGATCGCCTCGATGGAGCCTTGCACGTCGCCCTTGATAATGAGAAGGAATTCCTTCTTACCGCCCGCGCCGGCCTGCTTCATCATCTGCTCAAGCGTTCGGGCACCGGCACCGGCCGACCTCACATCGCGCAGCTTACGGACGCGGTGCTCGGTGAGTTCGCGGGCGCGCGCTTCGTTTTCTACGACGGCCAGCTGGTCGCCGGCGTCGGGCGCGCTATCGAACCCGAGCACCTCGACGGGGGTTGACGGTCCAGCGCTCATAACGTTCTCGCCCTTATCGTCGATGAGCGCGCGAACCCGGCCCCAGGCCCGGCCTGCCACCACGAGCTGGCCGACTTTGAGTGTTCCGCGTTGAATGAGAACCGTGCCAACAGGGCCGCGCCCGCGCTCGAGCTTGGCTTCGATGACGATGCCTTCGGCGGGACGGTCTGGGTTGGCGGAGAGCTCCAGAACCTCGGCTTGCAGCTGGATCGCGGCAAGGAGCTTGTCGAGATTGAGTTTCTGCTTTGCGGAAACCTCGACCTCGAGCGTGTCGCCGCCCATGCTTTCCACGACGATATCGTGAGCGAGCAAGTCGGTCCGCACGCGCAACGGATCGGCGGCCGGCTTATCGATCTTGTTGATCGCCACGATAATAGGAACGCCGGCTGCCTTGGCGTGATTGATGGCTTCCACAGTTTGCGGCATTACGCCATCGTCGGCGGCTACGACCAGCACGACGATGTCGGTTACCTTGGCGCCGCGGGCGCGCATCGCGGTGAAGGCGGCGTGGCCTGGCGTGTCGATAAAGGTGACGGGATGGCCGGCAGGGGTGAGAACCTGATACGCGCCGATATGCTGGGTAATCCCGCCGGCCTCGCCCGCAACGACATTGGCTTGCCGGATGGCGTCGAGCAGCGACGTCTTGCCGTGGTCGACGTGTCCCATGATGGTGACAACCGGCGCCCGCGGCTTCAAGGATTCTGGCGAATCGGTCTCGCCAATGAAGCCTTCCTCGACGTCCTCCTCGGAAACACGCTTCACCGTGTGACCGAACTCTGCCGTGATCAGCTCTGCGGTGTCGGCGTCGATCACGTCGTTGATCTTCAGCATCTGGCCCTGTTTCATCAGGAACTTGATGATGTCGACGGCGCGCTCGGCCATGCGGTTGGCGAGCTCTTGGATCGTGATCGCCTCTGGTAATTGAACTTGCCGCTGAATCTTCACGCGCTCCTGTTGTGCGCCGAGCGCCTGAAGCTTTTGGCGCTCGCGCTGGCGCTTGAGCGATGCAAGGCTACGCTCGCGCTGCTGCTCGTCGAGCGCATTCGAAAGTGTAAGCCGCTGACGGCCAGGCCGCTCAACGGCCGTTTTCTTGACAGGGGCTGCGCGTTCCGGCGCTTTGCCGGGTATGCCGCGCTTTGCGCGGCGCTCGTCGTCCTCGTCGGCCGGGCGGACGCGAACCGGAGCCTCAGTATCGCGCACCCGTTCCGGGCGGCCGGAAATATCTAAAACAGGGGCCGGCGCGGGCCTTGGACCGGCACCTGCTCCGGGCCTTGCGCCAAAACCGGGCCGCGTGGAACTGCCGGCCGCGGCGCCGCCTGGACGCGGCGCGCCTCCGCCAGGGCGCGAGCCTTCGCTTCTAAACCCTTCCCGGCCTTGAGGACGCGGCGCTTCCCGCCCGGCTGCATCGCGGGACGGGGCGCGCTGGCCATCGTGCGCTGGCGCTCCGCTATCCCTTTGCATGGGACGGGGCGCACCAGCTTGCTGACGGCTTTCGGGGGTTTGCTGTGGTGCGAGAGAGCGGAAACTGTCGGGCCCGACCCGGCGTGGCGGCTCAGCCGGCCGGACGGCGGTGCGCGGGGCGGTTTCTTCCGGTTTCGGGGCGCTGGCGGCTTGCGCAGCCTCTGCGGTGGCTCTTAGCCTTTCGGCTTCCTCCGCTGCTTTGCGCTGAGCTTCTTCTTCGGCGCGGCGCTGCTGCTCCTCGGCTTCGCGTTTTTTCGCCTCCTCGCGTAAGCGCGCTTCCTCGATCAGGCGTTCGCGCTTCTCGACGTCTTCGCGTTTGCGGGCCTCGATCAACGCCCGCGCCCGCGCATCCATCTCGCCGGCGGACAGCTCGCGCAGCACCTTTTGAGCGCGCTTATCTCCGCGCCCTTGATCGGGCTGCGGCTTCTGGAAAGCGCGATGCTCCGGCTTCGGCGCCGCCGGCTCAGGTTTCGTTAGCGGCTCTTCCGCCAGCCCGTGAGCGAGACCTGGGCGCTTGCGCTTCGTCTCCACAAGAACGGATTTGGAGCGGCCATGGCTGAAGTTCTGGCGGATGTGGCCTTGTTCGACCGTCCGCTTCACGTTCAACGACATGGTCTTCCGGCCGCCTGCCGTTTTGTTGTCCGTTTCTTTCGTTTCGCTCATTCTTTACCCTGGCGCAGGGGAATTTCTACGCCTTCCCCTGTGCAATAGCCACTAAAACGATCGAGAGCTTCAAAGAATGCGCGGGAGGCCCCGCCATCTTTAATTCCCGCATGTATTACATTCGTGCTCCCCGTCGCCAAGCTAATTTCGGCAGATGTGAAGCAATTTTTCGGAGGGATGTGGTCTTTTTCTGAATATAAGGCCGCAAACTTCCTATCGAGTTTAGCTTTGCCGCCCTCCGCGGCGCCGCTGGCATGAAGTAGACCGGCGACCCCCCCCCCCCGGTTAAGCGCTTCCTCGACTTTTGCAAACCCCACAACCACAAGCCCAGCCTTATTACAAATCGATAACCGTTCTAAAGCAGATCGCTTAAAAAGCTCTTCCACCTGATCGGAAAGATCCTCGCTCGCAGACACTGGTTTGCGGAATGCCCGCTGAAAGGCCCGCCGCTTTAGAGCCTCGGCGACGGCCGCCTTTTTCGCTGTCACCCAAACGCCTCGCCCCGGGAGGTTTCCCTTGATGTCGGGGACGACATTGTCTTGGGGCGATAGAACGAAGCGGAGGAGAAAGGGTTTTTCCTTTCTCGCGCGCTCCACGATGCAGGTTCTTACGGGTACGCTTTCGCCGCCGTCTTGTCCGCTCTCTGTTAAATGAGAGCCCTCCTCTAAGAATTCCAGTATGGGTTCTTCCTCAGAGAGTTTTTTCTTCACCCGCATGGCTCGCCTCTTCGCCTTCGCCGGGCCTTGCCGGGGCATCGCCGAAGACGCTTTCTTCAAGCGTTTCCTCGTGCTCCTCTTCCTCGGCAGGCTCGGGCGCTTCGATCCATCCCGCCTTAACGCGGGCATTCAGGATCAGCTGCTCGACGGCCGGTTTCGTGAGGTTGAAGCTCTGCAGAATGCCCGGATGCTGTTTTGTCTGGCCGTGGGCGCGCTCTTGCCAGCCGGCCAGATCGTCGGTGGCGCAATCGGCGAGGTCTTCCACGGTTTTGATGCCGTTCTCGCCAAAGGCCACCAGCATCGCTGTGGTGACGCCCTCGACCTCCATGAGCTCGTCTTCGACGCCAAGCGCGCGGCGCTTCTCGGTGAGCTCGGCCTCCTGCCGCTCGAGGAACTCGCGCGCGCGCTCTTGAATCTCTTGCGCCGTGTTCTCGTCGAAGCCCTCGATGCTCGCAACCTCGGAAGAGTCCACAAAGGCAAGCTCCTCCACGGAGGCGAAGCCTTCCGAGACGAGGAGCTGCGCGATCATCTCGTCCACGTCGAGCGCGTGGATAAATGCGGCCGTCCGCTCGGCAAATTCTTTCTGGCGCCGCTCGGATTCCTCGGCTTCGGTCATGATGTCGATGTCCCAGCCCGTGAGCTGCGAGGCGAGCCGCACGTTCTGGCCTTTGCGGCCGATGGCAAGCGAGAGCTGCTCGTCGGGAACCACGACCTCGATGCGCTCGGATTCCTCGTCAAGCACCACCTTGGCGACCTCGGCCGGCGCCAGCGCGTTCACGATGAAGGTCGCAGCATCGGGCGACCATTGAATGATATCGATTTTCTCGCCTTGTAGCTCGTTCACAACCGCTTGCACGCGGCTGCCGCGCATGCCGACGCAGGCGCCCACGGGATCGATGGAGGTGTCCTTCGACACCACCGCGATTTTCGCGCGGCTGCCGGGATCGCGGGCCACCGATTTGATCTCGACGATGCCGTCGTAAATCTCGGGCACCTCTTGCGCGAACAGCTTCGCCATGAATTCGGGCCGCGTGCGCGACAGGAAGATTTGCGGGCCCCGGTTCTCGCGGCGCACATCGTAGACATAGGCGCGGACGCGGTCGCCGAGCTTGTAATTCTCGCGCGGCAGCGTCTCGTCGCGGCGCACGATGGCTTCGGCCCGGCCGAGGTCGATCATGACATTGCCGTACTCGGCGCGCTTCACGATGCCGCTGACGATCTCGCCGACGCGGTCCTTATATTCCTCGAATTGGCGCTCGCGCTCGGCCTCGCGCACTTTCTGCACGATGACCTGTTTGGCGTTTTGGGCTGCCACGCGGCCGAAATCGAGCGGCGGCAGCGGCTCTGCGATGAAGTCGCCGACCTCGGCTTCCGGATTGCGCTTCTGCGCATCTTTGAGGCTGATCTGGGTGGCATCGAGCGTCACTTTCTCGACTACTTCAAGCAGCCGCGACAGCTTGATCTCGCCCGTGCGCGGGTCGATCTCGGCGCGGATCTCGTTCTCGCTGCCATAGCGCGATTTGGCCGCCTTCTGAATCGCGTCCTCCATCGCCGAAAGCACGAGCTCGCGGCCGATGGATTTCTCGCGCGCCACCGCGTCTGCGATTTGTAAGAGTTCCAGGCGGTTCGCGCTAATCCCGGTCTGGGCCATCGTTCAACTCCGAATCTTTCAAGTCTGGTTCTTCCAATTCGCCGCCTTCGGCCCATTTCTTGCCGCCGGCCTTTGCCTTTGCGAGCGAGGCCCGGATCAGCTCATCGGTGAGCACGAGCTTCGCATCGTGAATAAGATCGACGGGAAGGCCGATGACCTCCGGCTCGCCCGTCTCGTCGAGCTGAACCTGCAGGCGCATCTCGCCGTCTTCGTAGCCTTCGAGGATGCCGCGGAACCGTTTGCGGCCATCGATCAGCTCTTTCAGTTCGACCTTCGCTTCGTAGCCCGCCCAATCCTCGAAATCCGACGGGCGGACCAGAATGCGGTCGATGCCCGGCGAGGAGACTTCGAGGTAATAGCGGCCCTCGATGGGGTCGTGCGCATCGAGCAGGGGCGAAATGCGCCGGCTGATCACCGCGCAGTCGTCCACATTGATGGCGCCGCCGGCTTTGTCGGCCATGATCTGGATCGTTCCGCCGTCGCGTTTCGACATCGCCACGCGCACGAGCCGGTAGCCCAGGTCTTCCAACACGGGCTCGACGAGCGCGGCGAGACCGGCCGCCGGGCCCGTCTCGCGGAGAAAGCGCTCCGTGGGGGCTCCGGTTGCGGCCGTCCGCATTTCATGTTCCGTTTCCGGGTCTTGTTCCATACGCTCCGGTACACCGGCGCGTCCCGCGCGCCAGATAAAGAAAAAGAGCGGACCTGCGCGGACCACTCTTTGTCAGAGATTGATTTGAGCTACTCAGAAGGTAAGCCAAATGCGGCCGCGGTTCAAGAGGTTTGATGGGGATGGGGCGGCATTAGAATTTTGCCGCCCGGCGCACCTGTCCCGGCTTATTTATCTGTAAGCCGGCGCTGCCAATATCGCGTTTTCCTCATTGAAATGCGCGAGCGCGACGCTTTGTATCTCGCTGCCACGCATGCGATAAACGATCTGATATGGAAAGCTGGGAAGAAGGTAACGCCGCGTGTTGGAGGAGGCGGGAGGCCAAGCTTCCGGAAAGTCCGCGATCTGCGCGCGGCCATGTTCAGCTTCTAACAGAAGCCGGTTTGGCCAGGTCTTTTGAAATCTTCCTATAGTAGACGGCAGCGTCCGAAAGCTCCTGGAGTACCTTCGGATGCAATCGAACGATCACAACTTCGCGCGCACTGAACGCACCGCTTCGTCGAAGTCTATGAGTACAACTTCGCCTTGATCGGCTTCCGCAACGCGGCGCTCTATTTCCTCTTCCCAATCTTTGCCCATCGGGGGCGGGGACTCGTGCATCATGACAAGCAGCTGGTCGAAAAGATCGGCTTGCTCTTCGTGTGTCAATTGCTGCGCCTGTTCGGCGAGACGTTTCACGCGCTCATTCATACTTCCAATATAGGCCCGCTGGAGCGGTGCTGACAAGCGCCCCGGCCTTCGACGCAGGACAGCGCCCTTGCGCAGCTGCTCGCTGTCATGGCCGCACTTGATGCGGGCATCCAGGGGAAAGGCGCTCAGGCTGAGGGCTTTCGCTTCAGCACGATAAAGGTGGAAGACCGGCCCGCCCTGCCCGCCTTCGTCTCGTAGCGCGTGATGGGCCAATCCGGCAGGGCGTCGCGGTTCGCGGAGGTGAAGGTTAGGGCCAGCTCGAAATCCGGATGGTGGAGAGCGTGCTCGATGGCGGCTTCGGCGTAATCGGCGATGTCGGAGGCGAAGCGGAACTCGGCGCCGGGGCGGAGAAGGCGCGCCATTTTGTCGAGCAAGGGCGGCGAGAACAGGCGGCGCGCGCGGTGGCGCTTCTTCGGCCAGGGATCGGGGAAGAGCATGAAAACGCGTGACAGGCTCGCGGGCGGGAGCCATTCGAGCAGCGGGTGTACGTCGTCGGCGTGAAGGCGGACGCGGCCTTGAAGTTGCCGGGCTTCCAAGCCTGAAAGCGCGGCTACAACGCCGTTCATGTAAGGCTCGGCGCCGATGATGCCGGCACGGGGGTTATGTTCCGCCTGCCAGATGAGATGCTCGCCCGCGCCGAAGCCGATTTCGAGCCAGATTTCTTCGATGGGATCGGCGAAAAGCGAAGACAGCCCCCGGTCTCCCAAAGGCTGGCTTAAATCGAGGCGTAAGCGCTCAAGCCCGTTTGTCAGCAGTGAGGATTGGCGCGGGGATAGCTTGCGGCCCCGCCTTCGCCCGAAGGAGCGGAGTGGGCTATCGCTGCGCTCGTCCGAGCCCGGCAGGTTTTTCTCTTCGCTGGTCATGGTAAATGCGGGTGCATCACGATCGGGCGCAACGCCCCTCACCCCAGCCCTCTCCCCATGGGAGAGGGAGTTAGGCCAAACCCGTTGCAACAGCGTTCCCTCTCCCAGAGGGAGAGGGACAGGGTGAGGGGGATGAGCTTCGTTCTCAGCTCAGCGCGTCTTTCAGTGCGTCAACGAGGTCGAGGCGTTCCCAAGAGAACCCGCCGTCCTCGGTGGGCGTGCGGCCGAAATGGCCATAGGAGGCAGTGCGGCGGTAGATCGGCCGGCTGAGCCCCAAGCGCTCACGAATGCCGCGCGGGCTCAAGTCGATCACCTCCATGATGGCCGCCTCCAGCTTCTCCTCGTCCACGCGGCCCGTGCCGTAAAGATCGGCATAGATCGACAGCGGCTTAGCCACGCCGATGGCGTAGGCAAGCTGCAGGCAGCACTTATCCGCAAGCCCCGCCGCGACGACGTTCTTGGCGACATAGCGCGCAGCATAGGCCGCAGACCGGTCGACCTTCGTCGGGTCTTTGCCCGAGAAGGCGCCGCCGCCATGAGGCGCCGCGCCGCCATAGGTATCGACGATGATCTTGCGGCCGGTCAGCCCTGCGTCTCCATCGGGGCCGCCCACCACGAAACGCCCGGTCGGATTGATGTAAAATTCGTCTTTCGGGCACATCCAGCCTTTGGGCAGAACCTCGGTCACGACGTTGCCGACGATCTCGTGCACGCGCTCCTGGCTGACATCCTCGCCATGCTGTGTCGAGACCACAATCGAGGTCGTGCGCACTGGCTTTCCATCCTGATAGAGCAGCGTGACCTGGCTCTTCGCATCCGGCCCAAGCTCGGGAAGCTGTCCGGAATGGCGGAGCCGCGACATCTCGAAAAGGATGCGATGCGCGAAATAGATCGGCGCCGGCATATAGCCTTCGGTTTCGCGGCAGGCAAAACCGAACATAATGCCCTGGTCGCCGGCGCCTTCATCCTTGTTGCCGGCCGCGTCCACGCCTCGCGCTATGTCCTCCGACTGCGAGTGAACGTAGCAATCGATCTCGGCCTTGCGCCAATCGAAGCCTGCCTGCTCGTAGCCGATGTCGCGAATGACTTGGCGCGCGGTTTCGATCATATTTTCGGGGCCGACGGAAGAGGGGCCACGCACCTCGCCCGCTAGCACGACCCGGTTTGTGGTCGCCAGCGTCTCCAGCGCGACCCGCGAATGCGGCTCCGCACCAAGGTAAAGGTCGACGATGGCGTCAGAAATCTGATCGCAAACCTTATCGGGATGGCCTTCCGACACAGATTCGCTGGTGAAAATGTAGTTCTTGCGAGACACAGCCCCGTTCCAGTCTTCATTGTTATGAGGGAGCGCGGCGCCGGAGCCGCACTAACCGAGATCGTTTTCGAGCCCAGGCTGGCCTTCCTTACCGCCAGGCTTTTCTTCTGACAAGGCCCTTACGAGGTCGATGACCCGCCGTCTGACTTTTGGATCGTGAATCTTGGCGAAAGCGCGATTAAGGTCCAGTCCCTCGCGTGAGTTCAAAAAGTCAAGAAGATAGCCTTCCTGTGCCGGCTCGTGCAGCCCCTGCATGGTGTGCGAGGACGCGCTACTGGCAAATGCGTCCTCGAAGAAATACCCCACAGGGACATCGAGGATTTTCGAGAGCTGGAACAGCCGGCTTGCGCCGATGCGGTTCGTACCCTTCTCGTATTTCTGGATTTGCTGGAATGTGAGGTTCATTTTCTCACCCAGCTTCTCCTGGCTCATTCCGACGATCATCCGCCGGTAGCGCACGCGGCTTCCGACGTGAATATCGACTGGGTTCGGCTTTCTGCCGGACGTTTCATAAATCTCATCATTATCGGCCAACATCGACACTGACGACTCCACAATGCCCATATTCCGCCCCCTCTCTGGCTGCCATATTTAAGTTGAGCGCACTCAAAAGAACGATCAATGTTCACTACCTACAAGTTGTAGATACACAAATCTAAGCCGTCAAGTTGCTTCTTTTCTCAAAAACGGAAGACCTTTGAAGCTTTGACGAAACTGTTAGTACATCGAGGCAAAGATGTGTTTTCCCGTTCAAAATTGAAACTTATTCAGTCTTTTTAAATGCAACTAGAATGAAATAAAAAAGAACCGGAAAAACGAATAAAACAACAAGTAATGGACGGCGAATTTTTTCATAGATTGTTGCAGGTAGCGCCTGCGGTAAACCATGATCGATTACACCGGTTTTTCCTAGGTCCAATTTGGCGAGCACCCGCCCGTATGGATCCACAACAGCCGACATGCCTGTGTTGGCCGCGCGCATGACCGGCAAACCTTCCTCGGTTGCGCGGATGCGCGCCTGGTGAAGATGCTGATGAGGTCCGGTCGAGTCGCCGAACCAAGCGTCGTTCGTGAGGTTCACCAGCCAGCCCGGGCGTTCCTGCAAGTTTGCAACGAGACCGGGGAAAATGATCTCGTAGCAGATTAAAGGAAGAAAATCCGGAGCTTGCGGCGTATGGATCAGGGGAGCCTGCTCAACGCCGGACTCGAAGCCGTCGAGGCGGTGCGAAAAAGCTCGCATGCCTACAAGCGTCAGCACGTCGCGGAGCGGGACGTACTCGCCGAATGGAACAAGATGAGTCTTGTCATAAGTTTGGTTAACTATGGCACCCTCGCTCAGCACGAACAGACTATTATACACGCGGTTGAAGGTATAACGGGCATCAACCGAAAGTATTCCCTCCGCGCGCTCTGCACCTAAAATAAGGGTTGTATGCGGCGGTATCAGCGCGGCCAGGATGCTGCGGGCCTCCTCACTGAACAGGCCGCGATTGAACCCGAACAGGAACGGCACGGAAGATTCAGGCCAGATCACGTGCGTGAAAGCACCGATGTCCTCGCCGCTGGTTCCGGTCCGGCTCAACGCGAGTACGCGATCGAATATCGATTGCCGGTTTTCCGGCTTCCATTTTTCTTGTTGAGGAATGTTTGGCTGCACGATGCGGACACGGACGCCTTCCACCTCGCCTGCCGTCTCCAGAAGGCGGTGGCTGCCGGAGGCATAGCTTGCCGCGAGCGCGATGAGCGATGCGAGAAGCGGCATCGGAAGCCTCGCAAAGCGCGCATGAGGCGCCGCGATGAGGGCCGCGGGCGCGGGAAAGATGAAAAGCGCCGCAAGCGTCAGACCGTAAACGCCGATATAGGCCGCCATTTGCATGTGCGGATCGTTGGCGGCAAGCGCCTCCCCAAACAAATTCCAGGGAAATCCCGTGAGGATATGGCCGCGTGCGGCCTCAGCGCAGAAAAAAGCGAACGCGAAGGCTACGAGCCGCGCATAGCCCCGCCGCCACATCGCTGCGGCGAGAGCGGCCGCTGCAGCATAGAAAAGTGCAAGGCCCGCAGGCAGCGCCGCAACCGCAAATGGCATCAAGGCCGCATAACGCTCGGCATCCACAAAGAACGCGTAGCCGATCCAGTAGATGCTCGCGAGAAAATAGCCAAAGCCGAACGCCCAGCCGATATACGCCGCGCGCCGCACCCGTTCGCGCAGCGGCGCCAAGGCCCCCTCCGCACTTGCCTCCAGGAAACACACGCCGTCCAGAACCCAGACGAGAACCGTGAAGGTCACGAACATGATGGGCCACAGAAAGAATGGCGCCATCGCGAGAACGGAAAGCGCACCAGCCAGGAAGGCGATCAGAGCCAATTTCCGGGTCTTAAGGCGCGCGATAAGCTTCGGCGTAGCGTCCATGAGCGATCCAGCTGAGGGGGCGCGGGCGCGCCGGGAGAGATTTTCCGCCACCCTAGCCGCTTCGGGGAGGCATGACGGAAAAACCCGAAGAGGGCTAGCTTCGCGCAAGAGCGAAAGTGTGGCAGATTAGCGGTTCACGTTAGATTGTCTTGGCTGCTTTCATGCAGCTTTGGCACCGTGGAGGCTGCCGCCGGGATCGCCGTTCAGCCCATTTTCAGGTGGCGGAAGCAACCGCGGCGTGTCCGGAGCGCCAAGAGCATGCTGTTTCGATATCCGTACGGTATGCAAGCGCCGCGGCCCGGCTTCCAGGATTTCGAAAGTTACACCCGAGGCGTGGGGAATGATCTGCCCACGCTTCGGCATGCTGCCGGCCATCGCCATAATCAGGCCGCCCAACGTGTCGACATCTTCTGTGACGCCTGCCGATGTCAGCGAAATGCCGAGCACTTGCTCGACATCCTCTATAGGCGTGCGTGCGCTGGCGACGAAGGCTTCATTTTCGTAGCCGATAGGCAGCGCCTTGCCATTGTCGTGCTCGTCCTCGATGTCGCCGATGATCGCTTCCACCAAATCTCCGAAGGTGACAAGGCCGTCGGTACCGCCGAACTCGTCTACGACCAGCGCGAGGTGGATCTTTTTAGCCTTCATCTTTGCAAGCAGCGTTAGCGCCCGCATCGAAGGCGGAACGAAAAGCGCCTCGCGGACGAGGCCGGCCTCTGCAATGGCCGTGTTCAGCTTCGCACTGCCAAAGCCGGGATTGGCAAGAGACTCCCCTGAGGCGAGCGCGTTCTTGGCAGAGGAGGGTCCGGCTGCGCTGCGGGCGGCCCAGGCTATTGCGTCCTTGATGTGCGCCATGCCGACCGGATTATCGAGGCTGGAACGGAAAACCGGCACGCGCGAATGCCCCACTTGTGCGAACAGGGCAAACAGAGCTGCGACAGGACGGTCCTCTTCGATCGCGATTATATCGGCGCGGGGAATCATGACTTCCGCTACGCGCGTCTCGCCGAAGCCAAGCACATTGAGCAGCATGGCCCGCTCTTGCGAAGAGAGGGACTTGTCTTCCTCTTCCGGCGTCTCGCTGATTGCGCTTTCCAGCGTTTCGCGCAGGCTAAGCGTGCTCGCGAACCCCAAATTGGCGGCCATGCGCTGCAGCCAGCTTGGCGATGCTTTCGATTTCCCCGTTTCGAGGCCGAGTTGTGTAGACATAGCTTAGTTAAAGGTTCGCATGTTGAGGTTAGAGGGAGGTTGAAGGCGGCAGCGCGCCGTCCCCATAGGGGTCGGGAATGCCGAACTTGCCGAGAATGCCGCGCTCGGCAGCTTCCATGCGCTCGGCATCGGTGTCGCTGTCATGACCGAAACCCGCCAGATGCAAAACACCGTGCACCACGAGATGGGCTGCGTGGTGGAGGAATGGCTTCTGCTGTTCCAAAGCTTCGCCGGCTACGGTTTCGTATGCGAGTGCTACGTCTCCGAGAAACACGGGGCCAGCTTGGTTTTTTAGAGGCACCGAGGGAAAGGAGAGCACATTCGTCGCAGTGTCCTTTCCCCGGAAGGCCTTATTGAGCGAGCGGATCCCGGCATCGGACAGCAAAGCTATGCTGACGGCGTGCGTTTCCGGCGCAAGCTGGATGGCACGGAGCGTAGCCGCCACAAGTCCTGGAATGAGATCAGAAAATTCCGCGACCGATCGCCAGCGCTCGTCCTCTATGGAAATATCCACGCACGGCGGCGGCTCGCTTTCAGAGCTGGACCCTTCCTCTCCGGCAGGCGGAGGCTCAACGGTCTTTGTCGTTTCGGCGGTCATAATGGGCTTAACTTAGCGCTTTGTTTCATAAGCTTCAATAATGCGGCCGACGAGAGGATGGCGGACAACGTCCGCGCGCGTGAACGCGACATGCCCGATACCCTCGACTCCGTCAAGAATTGAAAGCGCATCGGCAAGGCCGGACGATTGCCCGGCAGGCAAGTCGATCTGCGTGGGGTCGCCAGTGACGATCATTTTGCTCCCCTCGCCCAACCGGGTGAGAAACATTTTCATTTGCATGGCCGTGCAGTTTTGGGCCTCATCGAGGATAATGATCGAATGGCTCAGCGTCCGGCCGCGCATGAAAGCGAGCGGCGCGATCTCGATCGCCTTCGTTTCGAGTCCTCTTTCGACTCGCTCGGGAGCGAGCACATCGTAAAGCGCGTCGTAAAGCGGACGCAAATAGGGATCGACCTTTTCCTTCATATCCCCAGGCAAAAAGCCAAGGCGCTCGCCCGCCTCGACGGCAGGCCGCGACAGGATCAGGCGGTCCACCTCGCCTCGCTCGATGCACCCCGCCGCATAGGCGACGGCGAGATAGGTCTTGCCCGTGCCGGCAGGGCCTGTGCCGAACACCAATTCGCGGCTTTGCAGCGCCTTGATATACGACGATTGCGCGGGCGTGCGCGCGATGATCGTGCGTTTGCGGGTCTTGAGCTCGCCGAAGGCCGGGAAGGGCTCGGGAGATTTGAGGCCGGGCAGCGAACCCGAATTAGCGTTTGTCAAATGCCTCATGGCACCTTCGACATCGCCAGAGGCGATCGCCGCGCCGGTCTTTGCGCGCTGATAAAGCGTGTCCAACACGGCCTTGCCCAAAAGGCATGTCTCCTGGTCGCCATCGAGGACAACGACATTGCCATGAACGACAGCCCTAAGGCCGAGCTTGCTTTCGAGAAGGGCGAGGTTGGCATCGAACTCGCCAAGGACATCGGCGAGCTTGCGGTTATCGTCGAAAGTGATTTCGATTCGGTACAAGGATTGGCCTGGCTGCGGCTTCGAGCTACCGCGCCACGGTTGGGGCCGCGTACTTCCGCTCATCGTCCGCCGGGGTGGTGGTGTCTCGACACCGGGCAAAAACTATCTCTCCGCATCCTTTTGCTGCGCATGTTGCACTGCATCCCTCAATATATAGCGAGTGTGCGCCAATTTTTTATGACACCATGAAGACTATTTTGGCCGGCGGTCACGATTTCCACCGCTGTGATCCTTCCGAGCAACGCCAGCTCGCCTTCAGCGTGCACCGCCTGAAGATAAGGCGAACGGCCGGACACTTGGCCCTGCCTTTTGCCTGGGGCTTCCCAAAGCACATCGAGCGTGCAACCAACCATACTCCGGTTAAACGCGGCCTGCTGCGCAGACAGGAGCGTTTGCAGGCGCGCAAGCCGGTCCGCTTTGACGTCCTCGCCGATCTGGCTGCCGCGCTCCGCCGCCGGTGTACCAGGCCGCGCGCTATATTTAAAGGAGTAGGCTTGCGCGAATTGAACGGCTTCGACGGTGCGCATGGTTTCTTGAAAGTCTTCCTCCGTCTCTCCCGGGAAGCCAACGATGACATCGGTGGAAAGGGCGATGTCCGGGCGGGCTGCGCGAAGCTCTTCCACGATGCGAAGATAATCGGCCATCGTGTGCTTGCGGTTCATCGCTTTTAGTATCCGCTCCGATCCGGCTTGGAAGGGGAGATGAAGATAGGGCATGAGCTTGGGCAGATCGCGATGTGCGGCGATGAGGCTCGCGGTCATGTCGTTCGGATGGCTTGTGGTGTAACGCAGCCGTTTCAGCTCAGGGAGATCCGACAGCGCGGCCAGCAGGTCCGGCAGATCAAAGGGCTGGCCCGATGGCCCCAAGCCTCGATAAGCATTCACATTTTGGCCGAGGAGCGTAATCTCCCTAACGCCCCGGTCCAAGAGCCGGCGCGCTTCATCGAGAATGCCGGCGGCCGGGCGCGAATATTCGGCGCCCCTGGTATAGGGCACAACGCAGAAGGTGCAGAACTTATCGCAGCCTTCCTGGACGGTCAGGAAAGCGGAAGGCGCCTGGCGATGCCGCGGCGCGGGCAGTGCGCCGAACTTTTCGGCGGCTGGAAATTCGGTTTCGATAATCGTTTTACCGCTTTTCGCATGCGCTTCGAGCAGTGCGGGCAGGCGGTGATAGCTCTGCGGCCCCACCACGATGCCGATTGCCGGCGCCCGCAGAGCCATTTCCTGGCCCTCGGCCTGTGCGACGCAGCCTGCGACCGCGATCGTTAAATCGCGGCCGGCCCGCCTGCGCGCGTCCTGCACCACCCGGATACGCCCGAGTTCGGAATAGACTTTTTCGGCAGCTTTTTCGCGGATGTGGCAGGTGTTGAGAATAACAAGATCGGCGTCGTGAAGGCTGTCTGTGCCAATGAAGCCCGCAGTGCCGAGCGTATCGGCCATGCGTTCGGAGTCGTAGACGTTCATCTGGCAGCCGAAGGTCTTGATAAACACCTTCTTTGCCGTGCTTGCCCGTTCTACGTCCTGTGCGGCAACCCGATTGGGCTGCATAAGCTCCGTGCCAGCTCCCGCGTCTTGCATCTTTCTATCGCTTTTCGATCACGCCGCGCGGTGGCGGGAGGTCAATTGCTTCACATAATCGCGGCGGACGCGCGCTTCGGAAAACGCCGCAATCTCCTTGCGATCGCGCAGCGAGGCGAGCGGCACAGGGTCGCTTATCGAGATTGTGACGTCCAAGGGACCGCTCTTCAAAAAATTCCAGGCGTGGCTTAGCATTCCCATTTCACCGTAAAACGCCACGAGAGGACGCTCATGGCGCAAGATCGGTAGCCCATGAAGATGGGTGTAGGCGATTGTAACGGTTTGGACAACGGCGCCCGAGCCGTTGTCGTTCGCGGCCGTGGGGGCGAAAGAAGCGGCAGAAAAAAGCGAGCTGCGGAAGGGCAGGACCCGGTTGCCGTCGCTGCTCGTGCCTTCCGCAAAGAGCACGATGTTGTCCCCTTGTGCAAGCCGCTCGGCGATCTCGCCTGCCGTATTCTTCAAGAGGGTGCGCCGCGTCCGGTTAACGAAAACGCTGCGCTGCAACTTCACAAGAGTGCCGACAAAAGGCCAGCTCGCAGTTTCGGATTTCGACACGAAGCAAATGGGCCCGATGGTGCTTAAAGCCGGTATGTCCAGCCAAGATATGTGATTGGAAACCAAAAGAACCGGCTTATCGGTTGCGAGGCGCCCCGTAACATGAACCCGGATGCCAAGGACGCGGCAGACGAGCTTGTGATAAAACTGGGGCAGCGTCTTAGCTTGCCTAAGCCCGAGCTTTATCAGCACATACTGAACGAGCATCATAGGCAGCGTTATAGCGAAAAAAACTGCAAGAAGCACCAAGGCTCGCAAATTGCCTAGCACTCTCATCGTCCAGCCATGAAATACCAGAGCATCCATGCCGCGCTCGAATTCAGCCATATTCCCCGTCAGATTCATTAAGCTGCACCTGTTTGCCGGTCAATCTGCGATAAGCCGCGCCCAGTGTCGAGTCTCATGATGAGGGCCGTTTCCGGAACGGGCCTTGCACCTTGGTAGTAGTTTTTCCGGTGAGCGATACTGAGAAATCCAAACTTTTCATAAAGTCTGAGCGCCGCCGCGTTTCCTTCAGCCACTTCAAGATAAATGCAGGAGATTAACTTTTCTTGGCAGGCCGCAATAGCGGCTTCCATGAGGGACGATGCGACACCGTGCCGCCGCGTTTCCTCTGCAACAGCGATGGATAGAATTTCAGCTTCATCGGCTGCGAATTGAAAAATGGCGAAGCCCAGCAAGACGGCGCCGTCCACTGCCTTTAGAACGATCCGGTTTGTATCGCTGCAAGAGGCCGCGATATCGCCCGCAAGCCAGCCTGGCGGAAACGCTTGGGCATGGAGGGCTGCGAGGTCTGGGGCATCCGGAGGAAGCGCCCGCGCGATTTGAATGGCCACGGTGCGCTCAATCGTCCTTGCGGGGAATAATGTGCCCTGTTTGCGGCCGGGCGTCTGCCGGCCTCACATAATAGGGCGAGGGAACATCGCGCGATGGATCGAGGCCTGGCGCGATCTGCGCGAGCGTCTCAGCGTCTGGCATTAGGCTGGTGCTTCTCACCGGCAAGGAAACATAGCCGCTTTCGGACAGAGGGCCGGCGGCGGGTCCCGCTAGCACCTCCGCCCTGCCCTCGAAGAACGCGGCCGTCTCGCTATGGGACAGCGCCAGGATTTCAGTCACCGGTATTCCGCCGCGCTCGAGGATTTGGCAAAAGACGGCGCTCAGCCCCGCCGGAGCCGCGATGCCATAGGTATGGGGCGTTTCGCCCTCCCGCTCGAAGGCCGCGGCCATGATCTTAAAGCTCGTTGCACCCACGGCCGGAATGCCTGCGGCAAGGCCGATGCCGCGGGCGGCAGCCACGCCAGTTCTGATGCCGGAGAACCCGCCAGGGCCGATGCACACCGCAATACGGTCCAGCGAGGCGAACGCGATGCCTGCATCAGCCATCAGCTCCCCGATGAGAGGGATAAGCCCCTCAGCTTGGGGCTCGCCTGCTTCGAGGCGCCGGACGAGCGTGCGCTCTCCTTCCCGCCCTGCTGTCAGGGCAGCCGAAGTCCGGCCCATGCTTGTCTCTATCGCAAGAATTCTCACAGCCACGCCGCATTCGAACTAAACGATTGTAGCAATCTCCTCGAAAGCAAAACGCGGCGAACGGGGAAACAGTCCCGACGGGTCGCCATAGCCTAAGCTGCAGAGAAAATTCGACTTTACGCTTGTGCCGGCAAAAAAATCGCGGTCGACGCCGGCATTATCGAAGCCGGACATCGGCCCGGTGTCGAGCCCCAAGGCACGCGCGGCAACGATGAAGTATGCGCCCTGCAAGGTCCCGTTGCGGAAGGCGGAGGTCTCGATAAATTGCTCCGGCTTGCCCTCAAACCAGCTTTTCGCATCGGTGTGGGGAAAGAGCTTCGGCAAATGCTCATAGAATTTCAGATCGTAGCCGATGATCGCGCAGACGGGCGCGCTCATCGTTTTTGCGCGATTGCCCTCCGACAGATGGGGCTCAAGACGCTTTTTGGCTTCCTGCGTCCGCACGAATATAATGCGCGCAGGCGATTGGTTCGCGCTCGTCGGTCCCATTTTCATGATATCGACAAGCTGGCGCAGCGCCTCGTCCGGTACGGGCTTGTCCTGCCATTTATTGTGCGTGCGGGCTTGAAGGAAGATTTGGTCCAAGCAGTCTTTCGCGATGAGCCCTGCCATGAGCGCCTCAATCTGTTGCCTGTTACGGGGAACACTGACACAACATGTAGTGAGGCGCTAGCGGCATCTCTACACTGGCTGAACGGCCTCGACCTCCGGAACGAAGTGTTTCAACAGGTTTTCGATCCCATGCCGGAGCGTGGCGGTGGACGATGGGCAGCCCGAGCAAGCGCCCTGCATCTTGAGGTAGACTGTGCCGCCGCGGAACCCGCGGAAGATGATGTCGCCGCCATCGTTGGCCACTGCAGGGCGGACGCGCGTTTCGATCAGCTCTTTGATCGCGGCCACCACCTCGGCGTCGGAGGGATCGAAATCTTCGCCGGAAGCATCCCCCGCACCATGGCCGCCGAGCATGACCGGCTCGCCGGAGAGGAAGTGCTCCATGATCGCGCCGAGCACGGCAGGCTTGAGCTGCTGCCACTCGCCGCCACCTTTTGTGACCGAAACGAAGTTGGAGCCGAGAAACACTCCGGTGACCCCGTCGACCTCGAAAAGCCGTGCCGCAAGCGGAGAAACCGCCGCAGCGTCCCGGGCGTCGCTGAAGTCGCGCGTGCCGGCAGGAAGCACGGTGCGTCCGGGAAGAAATTTCAAGGTCGCCGGGTTCGGCGTTGTTTCTGTCTGAATAAACATTACGATTCCCCTCTCGCTCCCAGGCGGATAGTTGGAGCAGGCAAATAAGCGTCATTCGTCATCGCGAGGCGGCTTAAGCCGCCGTGGCGATCCAGAGATAGTTCACGGCGTTAGTCCTGGATTGCTTCGCTACGCTCGCAATGACGGCGATTCCTAGTTAGCGCACGCCGCTCTAGTGCTAATAATGCAGTCTCGGGCCACGTTTCAAGTGAAAACCTGACTTGGGCAGTCAGGCAAGTCCGGCGACCTCTTCGATTGTGAGGTTTCCGGGTACGATAGTGACGGGAATAGGGAAGGTGCCCGCCTTGGCACCTGCCGCCAGCGACGAGACAAGCGGCCCGGGCCCTGAGGGATCGGTCGAGGCGCCAAGGACGAGAATGCCGAAATCCTGATCGTCCTCGATGAGTTTGACGATCTCCTCGGCCTTTTGACCTTCCCGGACGATTTCCTCCGGGACGATATCCTCGAAGCCCCAAGTCTTGAGCTTGCGGTTGCGCAGCCGGAACACAGCGCGGGCTTTGTTGTACTGCTCCTCGCGGAACGCCTGCTCGACGCCAAGCCAGTGGCTCATCTCGGCCGGCTGGATGACGAACAAAAGCGCGAGCCCGCCGCCGGTGCGCTGGGCGCGGCGCGCCGCATAATAGAGGGCGGTCTCGCCCTCGGGAGATTCGTCGACAATCACCAAGAACTTGCGCTTGTGACCTTCGGTGAAAAGGCGGCGCGGCTCATGATCCGCCATTAGCTTCCGATCTCTAAGTTAGGAGTGATGTAGCTTAGCATGTTTGGCGGCCGGTTTCACAGCCCGCACAAAACCGACGATATCGCACACTTGGCGCAGGGTCTCATCCGCGATCGCGCGCGCCCGCTCAGCGCCCTCCGCAAGCACGCCGTCGATATAACCGGTGTCGGCCGAAATCCGTTTCATTTCCGCCCCGACCGGGCCGAGCTTTTCGACCGCAAGGTCCGCCAGCGCGTTCTTGAACTTGGAGAATTGCGCGCCGCCGAATTCGCTCAGCACCGTCTCCATGCTCTGTCCGCTCAGCGCAGCATAGATGCCCGCGAGGTTCTCCGCCTCGGGCCGGCCCTCGAAGCCCTTTGCATCGCTAGGCAGCGGCTCGGGATCGGTCTTGGCCTTTTTGATCTTCTTGGCGATGGTTTCCGCATCGTCGGCGACGTTGATCCTCGACAGATCCGAGGGATCGGACTTCGACATCTTCTTGGTTCCGTCGCGCAAGGACATGACGCGCGTGGCGGGACCCGAGATGACCGGCTCAGGCTGCGGGAAGAAGCCGTCCTTGAAGCCCGCGGCGGCAATCGTCTCGGCGAAATCCACGTTGAATTTCTGCGCGATGTCGCGGGCAAGCTCCAGATGCTGCTTCTGATCGTCGCCCACCGGCACATGCGTCGCCCGGTAGGCGAGGATGTCCGCCGCCATCAGCACGGGATAGACATACAGGCCGACGCTCGCATTCTCCCGGTCCTTGCCGGCTTTCTCCTTGAATTGCGTCATGCGGTTCAGCCAGCCAATCCGCGCCACGCAACTCAAAATCCATGCCAGCTCCGAATGGACGCTCACTTGGCTCTGATTGAAGATGATGTGCTTCTTAGGGTTCACGCCCGCTGCGATGAACGCGGCTGTGACCTCGCGCGTGGAGCGGCGCAAATCCGCAGGGTCTTGCCTGACCGTGATCGCGTGCAAGTCCACGACGCAGTAAATGCAGTCGTAGGTCTCTTGCAGCGCCACGAATTTGGTGATGGCGCCAAGATAGTTGCCAAGATGAAGATTGCCGGTCGGCTGGACGCCGGAGAATACGCGCTGTTCGATGGTCATCGGGAGCCCTCGTGCCAGCAAGCCCGGCTTGGCGAGCTTGCCACTTTTGCTACCGTACCCGCGGGGCGGGTGCGGAAGGCGCGACTATGATCTGCACTGCCGGAAAATTGCAAGCCCCCGGAGTTTACATCTGGGGGCACGTCCCATGCACACTTCTAACTTAAGTCCTGACCTTTGCGAGATCCAGCCATGCCGGGCGCAACGCCCCTCATCCTGTCCTTCTCCCCACGGGAGAAGGACGCCTGAATTAGGTGCTGAACGCGCAACATCGTCCCCTCTCCCAAAGGGAGGGGGACAGGGTGAGGGTTGAATGCCCGGCATTGCCGGCGCGTTCGATGCGTTTGCTAAACAAGGGATCGCCGCCGGGAGCCGTAACGAAATCCGTATGCGAGCCCGAAAATAAGCACGCCGGCGATCAGGATCGTTGTTTGGGCGTCGCCGATCGTGTCCGAAATCGGGCGCTTGAGAAAGGCGTTGTGCGCGAGCGCAAGAGCAAGCAGCGCAATCGCGCCGAGCAGGGCTCCGGCAATAGCGCTCCCTATCTTGCGGCTAAGCGGCGGTTCCTCCCACAGGAGGGCACCGGCCGCAAGGTTCAGCGCTTTCCTCGCGATATGATCGGCGTCGGTGTCGAAGCTATCGGACCTGAGCGGCGGGGCATTGCGTTTCGAAATCTCCGAGATGTCGCTGGGCAGCAGCTCAGGGGCCGGCATCGAAGCGCCGTCGACAAGAAGCGGCAGCGTTAGAGCCTTACCCTGCAAAGCTGCCCGGACCTCGCCGCGGACATGGTCGCCGTCGTCCCAGAGCCTTGGCTTTTCGCCGTCCGCTCCCGGCTCGAGCCATCTCTTGCCGATCAGAACCAAAATCGCGTCGGCCTTGGCGATTTCCGTTCCGATCTTCTCCTCGAAGTTTTCGCCCGCATCGATGGCGCCGAGGTCTAGGAAGACATTATCCTTTCCGAGCAAACGGCAGAACCTGTCGTAAAGGAGGCGGGCCATGGGCGCGGTGTCGTTGCGCCGGTAGCTGATGAAAACTCTCTTGACCATTTTTTTTCCGTTAGGGCGCTTAATTCGGTTTTACGAGGGGCAGCAAACCGGCTTTCTGCAGATGCTGCCTTCCGGGCAAGGAGCTGACGACACCGTGCACAGCCGACCCATCGCTCGCGAACTCATAGATCAAGGCCGTGCAGCTGCTTTCCTTCCCAAAAGGCCGGTCCGCGAATTCGCGTGGAAGCTGAAGCGCGCCTCCGCTCAGCCATTGCTTCGCGGCTTCTTCGGTTGCCTGCTTCTGAGACGCGGTAATTGCCGCCTCTTGCAGAACGAACACGATCACGCGGTAGCGGCCGGCCTTCGCATAGAACAAGCCGCGGATGAAATCGACAAAACCGGCTGGACTGTTGTCGAACCCGGCCGGCCAGCGCTCGGCCTCGTCGGCCGGAGTACCATCGGTGCCGATCCTTTCCAGTCTCGTCGCAAGCGCTATGCCGCCAAGCTCCGTTTGATAAAAGCTGCGCTCGACATAGCCCGAGCGTTCGAGCGCCGACAGAATGGCGGAGCTGACATCGCCGACGGTTTTGTACTGGGCAAGATCGCTCTTAAGGAAAACATAGGTGGTAGAGGGTTTCGGCGGCGGCCATGGGAAAAACGGAATGCTGTCAACTGTCCCCGCTGCCGCGGCGCGCGGTGCAGCCGCTCGCGGCAGAGGAGCTGGCATAATTTCCCTCGTCCTGAACGAGCGCGTGCGCGCTTCATCCTCGCCTTCATCCTCGTCTGTGCGGGCGCTAAGCTTTTTGCCGGCCGCGCTCTTCAATCCGACGGCCATAAGACTAAGCTTCAACTCCGCGGCCTCTTCGCCGTCTAGCTTGTGCGCCCGCTCCAATATCGATAGCGCGCGCTGGTATTGCGTCTTGGCCTCGGCGTATTGCCGTTGCGACTCTAACAGCCGCGCCAGCGTTTTCAGAGCCGTGACAAGACGCGGGTCGTTGACCCCGAACGCTCTCTCCGTCTCGATCAGCGCTTTTCGAGACGTGAGAATGGCTTGTCCATAATCGCCTGCCTTGGCGAACTCTTCGGCTTGGGCGATGAGGGCGTCGGGCGCAGGCGTTTGTGCAGAGGCTGTCCCGGCGAGAAAGCCGATGGCGGCCGCAAACAGGAAACGGGCAATCGATCTTGACATGGCGTCCCCGCAAAATCTTAGTCCGGTGCAGAATGCAACGGGCGTTTGACATGAGCAAGACGATTAAAGGCTTATTTTTTCGCGGCGCATAAGATAGCCGTTCCTGCTGTCCAGTGCGGGAAGCCGCGCCTCCATCGAGGTCAGCGAAGAGCGGCGAGCAAACCGGCTTTTTCGAGATGCTGCTTTCCTGGGACGCCGCTTGCGTCAATGGCTTTCACCGCTTTTCTGCTCCGCCTCCGCCGGCGATTGCGCGAAAGTTGGCTGAGCGATGAAGACGATAGCGGCTACATAAATGACCGGGCAATCAATCTTGACACGGCTTCCCCCCAAAATCCGATGTTGGGGCAGGATGCTACGGGCGTTTAACATGAGCAAGACGATTAACGGCCTATTTTTTGGCGGAGCCACAGCGATTATCTGCCGTGATGGCAGCGGCGGCAGGAGAGGTGCATCATGTGGCGTAAGGCAACGGTGGCGCTCGTCGCGCTTATCGCAGCAGGAGCGGTCTTGACGGCTTACAACCTTAATGCACTCGGTCTGCGGCTCCTGAACCTCGCGCCCGCGCTCAGCGGGACCAAGATCGTCCGCGGCGCTGCATACGGGCGTGAGGCCTGGCAGAGGCTCGACATTTATGCGCCGCCGGGGCGGGAGGCGCGGAACCTGCCGGTGGTTGTCTTCTTTTACGGAGGCCGCTGGACCTTGGGCGCGAAAGAGACCTACCGCTTCGTGGGCGATGCCTTCGCGAAGCGGGCCTATATCGCGGTGATCCCCGATTACAGTAAATATCCGGCCGTGCGTTTCCCGGCCTTCGTCGAGGACGGCGCGAAGGCGCTCGCCTGGGTCTACGATCGCATCGCGGACTACGGCGGCGATCCGGGCCGCATTTTCGTCGCGGGGCACTCGGCCGGCGCGCATATCGGCGCGCTGCTCGCGGCCGATCCGGCCTATCTCGCGCGGGAGGGCAAAGATCGCTCCGCGGTGGTGCGCGGGTTCGCGGGGCTCGCCGGCCCTTACGCGTTCACGCCCGATGAGCCCGATCTTAAAGACATATTCGGGCCGCCGGAGCGTTATCCCGCCATGCAAGCGACGACGTTCATCGATGGGTCGCAGCCGCCGATGCTGCTTCTCTATGGCGATGCCGATACCGCGGTGCGGCGCTACAATCTCGACCGGCTTGAGGCGTGCATTCGCGAGAAGGGCGGCGTGGTGAAGAGCATCGTCTACCCCGGCGTGGACCACCTTTGGATCCTGGCTGCGTTAAGCTGGCTCAACTTCCGCGGCCCGCCGGTGCTGGACGATACGCTCGCGTTTTTCGGTTCGGTGAAATAGCCAAGCCGCACGCGGGGGAGCGCCGCAACCTGCGTTTCTGCTTTAACCACCTTGAGAAATAAGGACCGGCCCTGCCTTTCCTGCATGCACCAGTTGTGGCATTAAGCGTGCCGGAATCTTTTGTGGGGCGTGAAATATGGGAGCGCAACTCTTAGAAGTATTGGGCCTTGCGCTTCTTGCCGGAGGGGCGGCGCTCGGCTGGAATATTCTCAGATGTCACTACCGGAGCCGGTAATCGCCGCTTTCGATTCCCCGCAAGTTTAGCGTTCAAGCAGCGCGGTTAGGTTCGCGAAACAGCCGTGGCTCACGCATGGATCATGCCCCCGAAATAGCCCGCCGCAGCATCGACAGCCGCATCGCACCGGTGATCTGCGCTGCCGCCGCGTAGGCGATGGCGCCGGCACTCACCAGCGCGGCGAGTGCGGCCGCATGCATCAGCCCGCCAGTCCCTGCCTCGAAAAAGCGCGCTAGGCCGAGATTGGCGCCGTAAAGCGCCCCGCCCATCAAAATGCTCGCGAGCACGAGCAAGGGCGCGCGCCGGCGGAGCGCGGCGTCGAAGCGGAAATGACCGCGCCGCATCAGCGTGGAGGAGAGCAGTATGGCGTTCGTCCAGCCGGAAAGGGAGGTCGCTATCGCGATGCCGATATGGCCGAACATCGGGAAAAGGATGAGCGAACCGGCGATATTCACCGCAACCGAGGCGCCTGCAAACCACATGGGCGTGGCTGTGTCCTCGCGCGCGAAAAAGCCCGGCAGGAAGACCTTGTTCATGACATAGGCAGGCAGGCCGCAAGCGTAGGCGGCGAGCGCGGCGGAGACTTGAACCGTGTCGTTCGCCGAAAATGAGCCGCGCTGGAACAGCACGAGGATGATCGGCTTCGGGATCACGATGAGGGCGACGGCGGCGGGCAGCGTCAGGAGCAGCGCGAATTCGAGGCTGCGGTTTTGACTGGCCATGGCGCCCGCCTCGTCATGATCGGCGAGATGGCGCGAAAGCGTGGGCAAAAGCACAACGCCAACGGCGATGCCGACCATGCCGAGCGGTAGCTGGTTGATGCGGTCTGCATAATAGAGGAAGGACACCGCGCTTGCCTGCATCGAGGCGATCATGGTGCCGATGAAGATATTCACTTGGTTGATGCCGCCGGTGATGAGACCCGGAACCGCAAGCACCAAAAGCCGGCGCATATCCGGGTTAAGCCGCGGCCAGCGGAATCCGGGGTCCATGCCCAGCCCGCGCGCGGCGTAGGCCACGTAGAAAAGCTGCGCGAAGCCTGCGATCGCCACGCCCCAGGCCTGGACGATGCCCGCTTCCGGCTGGTCGTAGAAGCCGCTGGCCGCCGCGAACAGCGTGACTGCGATGAGCACGAGGTTGAGCACAACGGGCGTTGCGGCCGGCGCGCTGAACTTGCCGAGCGCGTTTAATATGCCTGCCGTGAGCGCGACGAGCGACATGCAGACGAGATAAGGGAAGGTGATGCGCGTCAAGAGCACGGCGAGACGGAACTTCTCCGGGTTCCCGCTAAAGCCGGGCGCAATCGCTTCCACAAGATAGGGCATGAAGATTTCGGCCACGATCACAGTCGCGGTCACGCCCACGAACAAAATTGCCAGCGCCTGCTCGGCGAAAACGCGCGCGCTCTCCTGGCCCTCGGCGCGCAGCCGCTTCGAGAACAGCGGCACGAAGGCCGAGTTGAACGCGCCCTCCGCGAACAGCGCGCGAAACAGATTGGGGAAGCGGAAGGAGACGAAAAAGGCGTCGGCCACCCAGCCCGTGCCCATTACAGCGGCCAAGAGCACGTCGCGCAAAAATCCAAAGACCCGGCTCAGCGCCGTCAGTCCGCCGACCGTGAGAAAACCGCGATAAAGGCTCATGCATCACCAATTGCAATTGTGTGGCGATCCTATGAGCAACGTTTGCGGCGGTGGCAAGGACGGAGTTTGAAACGAGTTCGTTACAGCGATTGCGGGCCTCGCGGGCGTGAAGCGGCCTAAGCCGCGTCACGCTATGCTCAATGCGGTCTAGTTTTTCGCTTACGCATGATCTTATCGCAAAACCGGTGTCCACTTTTGCGGATCATGCTCTAGTAGCGGTCTCTGTAATCTTCCCGGCGTTCCTCGTCGAAATCGCCCATCCGGTCGAAGCAGCGCTGTAGATCCTCCGCGCGCTCTTTCACTTGGAGGCGCAGGGATTCGCGCCGCGCGAACCGGCACCAGCCGAAATGCGGATGGGTACTGACGTCCCACCGTTCGCCGCTATAGCCGCAATTGTACTTGCGGTTCGCCTCGGCTTGCACCGCTGAGATTTGAGCGTAAACTTCGCAGCTCGCGCGCTTTCCTTCGTTGGCTCTTTCATCCTCGCGCTCGAAGCGGAATTCTCCCGGGCCGATTTGAAGCCGGAGCCCTTGCGCCGATGAGAGACCAGGCAAGGCTACCGCGGCCATGAGGACTGCGAAAAAGAGTGTTCTAGCGATTGCCGCTGTTTTCACAAATGTGCTCCTCTTATTGAATGGATCGCCGGACATAGGAAGCGGTAATTGGGCCCGTAGATCCTAGCCCGCTCTGCGCGAAAATAAATGCGATTAGATCAATATTGTGGCGCGGCCTTGCGAAAATGAGCTTCGTCATTGCGAGGGGCATCGCCCCGCGGCAATCCAGGGGCAACAACGCTAAGGCGGCTTTCGGGATGACGGGGGCCCGGTACCGAAGAGCCTATGCGGTTCAGCGGGCCACCGCAGGCAGATCGCAGCTCTGCTGGGTTGGCGTGCAAGAGAGCTTGGTCTTGCACGTCACGTTGCGCGTGCGGATGCACTCTGCGACCTTGCCGTCGACGCATTTGGTGTACCGCGATGTGAGCGGCAGGCAAATGCCGGCTAAAATCAGCCCGCTCGCGTGCGCGGCCGGGGCGATCGCCGCCGGCAGCAGCAGGGTCGCGCACAAAATGCGAAACGTACTCTTCATAGTTGAGGCCTCTGCTCGCGTTCGAAATCGAACGCAATATCCATGTGCTCAAGCCCGCATGGACTTTGCCGTCACTTGCCGGCTAGCGGCCAAGGCGCCGCCGAGCCTAGCTGCCTGGCTTTTTCCCAATCGGCGCGCAGCTCCTGTTTTAGTTTGTCCAATCCAGGATAATCCGCGGGCAAGTGATTGACGATACACGCACCCAGGCAAAGTTTCGCGCCCGCCGCCGCGCGTTCCGCCGAAGCCCGATCCGGGAAAGAGGCATTGCTATATTTGTCTACGCAGAGGAACCGGCAAAAACCGTCTACGCGCCCGAAAGCCATCTTTCGCTGCGGCTCCGTCCATTGGCTGTACGGCCCCCGCGGCAGACCGGAGATCGGCGCATTGGCAATGTAGGCGTTGACGTCGGCCTCCTGCGATTGGGCGATCGCGGGCGGGCAAACGCCCACGGCCAAAACCGCACCTATGAAAAAAGCTGCGCCCCGGCGTTTCATCTTAAGCTCCCTGTCCGTTGGCCAAGCCGGCTTACTGTCCGGGGCAAGGACTTGTCAACCGCGGCGGCCGGCAAGGCCGCAAATTCAGGCGCGCAGTAACCGGCCGCAAACCATCACGGAAACTTCATTTTTTATTCGCCAAAAGGCCACGCTTCGCAGCGTTTTCCGCCTTGCGCCGGCCCTAATTCTGGCGCCACCTAGCAGCTAAGTATTCAAGCCTCCCCTTAAAGCCGAGCTGGTGCTATGTTGTTGATCGTCCGCCTTTTCTTTGCTGCGTTCCTTGCTGCCGCCCTCCTCGCGGACGCCTCTGCCCAACAGAGCAAATCCCCGTTCGACGAGTTCATCGTCCGCGACGCCGAAGCTTTCGAAAACACGCTCAAGACAACCTGGCCCACCAAAGGCAAGGATGCGAAGGGCTGGCTCGCTGAGGCCGGCAAAGCGATCGAGGCGGAAAACGCGCGCGCCGCGACCGGCGCTTTTGCCTCGTCTGCCATTCTCGACCCCGGCAATGCCGGAACTTGGCTCATGCTAGCGCGCGCCTATCTTGCCATCGAAACCGATCAAAGCGGAGAAAAGAGCAGTTTCGCCAAGAATGGCGGCTCGGCGGCTTACCTCGCATTCGCGCGCAGCACGGCCCCGGAAGCCAAGGCACAGGCACTCGCAGTCCTGGCCGAAAGCTTGGGCGCGCGCAACTATTGGCGGCCCGCGCTTAGGATTTATAAAATGAGCCTGGCGCTCTCGGCGGACGCGGAAGTTCAGGAGGCGTACGAGCAAGCCTTCAACGAGCACGGTTTCCGCATGCTCGACTACACAGCCGATAATGAGTCGAACGCGCCGCGCGTTTGTGTGCAATTTTCCGACAATCTCGCGAAAGGCCGCGTCGAATACACCAATTACGTGACCGTGAACGGCGAGAAACCCGCATCCGTCCGCGTGAGCGGCGCGCAGCTTTGTGTGGAAGACCTGCTTCACGGCAAGCGCTACGAAGTGAAGATTCGCAGCGGCATTCCCTCGACAGAGGACGATCTCTTGCCGAAGCAGGTGGAGCTGACCGTCTACATTCGCGACCGCTCGCCTTCGGTTCGCATTTCCGGACGCAACTACGTCCTGCCCCGCATCGGGCAGCAGGGCATCCCGGTCGTCAGCGTCAATACGAAGATCGTGAAGGCGTCGATTTACCGGATTGGCGACCGGCGGCTGGCTGCCGAGGTGCTCGACGGAGATTTCGAGCGTCAGCTTCAGACTTACGAGCTGAAGCGGATTGCCAATGAGAAGGGCGAGAAGCTCTGGTCCGGTGAAATGGCGGTTGCCTCGAAGCTCAACGAGGAGGTCACCACCGCTTTCCCCGTCGATACGCTTCTGCCGAACCTGAAGCCCGGCCTTTATATCATCGCTGCGAGCGCGGGCGAGGAGAATGCGAAACCGGCTGAAAGCGCAGACAACGAAAATGACGGCAGCGAGGATTACGGCACGAAGGCGACGCAATGGTTCGTCGTTTCCGATCTCGGCCTAACCGCGTTCTCGGGCGCCGATGGCGTGCATGTCTATGTGCGCTCTCTGGCGACGGCTGAGCCCGTTGCAGACGCCGAGATCCGCCTCATCGCACGCAATAACGAAGTCCTCGGCACCGTCAAGACCGGCGGCGAGGGCGCGGCGCTGTTCGACGCAGGGCTCGCCCATGGCACAGGAGGAATGGCGCCGGCGCTCGTTGCCGCCCGCGGCGCGGATAACGATTACGGCTTCCTCGATCTCACCAAGCAAGCATTCGATTTGTCGGATCGCGGCGTTGGCGGGCGGACGCCTCCGGGCCCGCTCGATGCGATGATTTTCACCGAGCGCGGCGTTTACCGCCCAGGCGAGAACGTGTATGCGACCGCGCTCTTGCGCGACGCGGCTGCCAACGCCGTTCCCGGCACGCCGCTCATTCTCAAGCTGTACCGTCCCGACGGAGTGGAGGACAGGCGCCAGGTGCTCGCAGATCAGGGTAATGGCGGACGGAGCTGGCAAATTACCCTGGCCGAGACCGCGATGACCGGCTCGTGGCGTCTTGCCGCCTTCGCCGATCCCAAAGGCGCCTCGCTCTACGAGAAGACTTTCCTCGTCGAGGATTATGTGCCCGAGCGGCTGGAAATGAAGCTTACCGTTGCGCAGCCGGTGATTTCGGCCGCCGCTCCGGGGGTAATCGCGCTCTCGAGCCGTTATCTTTACGGCGCGCCCGCCTCTAATCTCGGCCTTGAAGGCGAGATGACCGTATCCGCCTCGAATGAGATCGGCGGATTTCCAGGGTTTCACGTTGGACAGGAAAGCGAGAAATTCACGGCCGTTCGCAAAGATCTCGAAGCCTTGCCGAACACCGATGCGACGGGCGCGGCCTCGCTGTCCATATCTCTGCCCGATCTGCCTCAGACCTCGAAACCGCTCAATGCGGATGTCATGATTCGCTTGCGCGAACCTAGCGGCCGCGCGCTCGCCGAGCGAACCGCTTTGAAGGTCAACACAGGAAAAAGCTTCATCGGCGTGAAGCCGCTCTTCGATGGCTCCGTCGCCGAAGGTGCGCCGGCGGAGTTCGAGGTGGTTGGCATCGGCCCGGATGGCAAACAGATTGCGCTTTCCGGCCTGAAATGGGAACTGCAGCGGGTCGAAAACCAGTTCCAATGGTACAGCCGCGACAATCGCTGGTCCTACGAGCTTGTCACTTACGAGAGCCGCGTGGCCGGCGGCAGCGTGGATGCGCCTGCCTCAGGCACGATCCGGATCAAGGCACCCGTCGAAGCCGGCGCATACAGGCTCGACATTACCTCCGCCACCGCCCAAGGCCCGGCAACGAGCCTCTCGTTTTCCGCGGGCTGGTACACCTCGGAAGCGTCGGACACGCCCGAGATTTTGAATATCGGGCTCGACCGCGCCTCCTACCGGCCGGGCGACGAGTTGAAAGTCCAGGTTTTGCCGCGCATGGCGGGCGAGGCGCTCGTTGCGATTGTCAGCGACCGGGTGCTGGCGTCTCAAATGATCGCGGTCAGCGCGGCGGGCGGAACGGCAAGCTTTAAGGTGGACCCTGCCTGGGGACCCGGCGCCTATGCAACGGCAATTGCCTACCGGCCCATGGATAGCTCGGCAAAGCGCATGCCGAGCCGGGCCGTGGGCACGAAGTGGATCCCGCTCGATACCAAGCCGCGGACGTTGTCTGTTGCACTCGATACCCCGCCCTCCGTCCGCCCGGCAGGCCCGGTCACGGTGTCGGCCTCGGTTTCGGGCCTCGATGCGGGCGAGAACGCGACCCTTGTCATATCGGGCGTCGATCTCGGCATCCTGCAAATCACCCGTTACAAGACGCCCCAACCCGGCGCCTACTTCTTCGCTCAGCGCCGCCTCGGCCTTGAGATGCGCGACCTCTACGGCAAGCTCATCGACGGTATGCAGGGCGTGCGCGGCGCGGTCCGCTCAGGCGGCGACGAAGGCGGCCTCGAAATGGCCGGCCGGCCGCTCGCGGAGGTGCCGCTCGCGGTCTATTCCGGACCCTTGCAAACCGATGCCAATGGCAACGCTAAGGTGACCTTCACGCTGCCGGCCTTCAACGGGACGATGCGGCTCGCGGCGCAGGTTTGGACCGCTTCCAAGCTCGGGCACGGTGAAAAGGATGTGATCGTCCGCGACTCCGTCGTCGCCCAGGCGACGACGCCCAAATTCCTGCTGCTCGGCGACAGCTCGAACGTGCATCTCAGCATCGAAAATGTGGAGGCGCCCGCCGGCAATTACACGCTGACGGCGAAAGCCGATGGCGGCATCGAAATTATGGGGCCTGCGGAGCGTACGTTGCCGCTCGATCTGAATAAGCGCATCAGCCAGACGATCGCGATCCGGGCTGCGTCGGTTGGCGATGCCCATGTGTCCTTTGCGCTTATGGGGCCAGGCGATGTGGCTATAGAGCGCAGCTACGCGATCCCTGTCGAGCCGCCGGCGCCCAATGTCCGCCGGCAGACGAACCAGATCTTGGCCGCATCCACGGGCTCGCTTCGGGTGGGGAGCGAGTTGATCCGCGATCTCGTTCCTGCGACCGCGAAGCTATCGGTCGCGGCGAGCCGCACCGCGTCCTTCGACGTGCCGGGCCTCCTTATCGCGCTCGACCGCTATCCCTTCGGCTGCGCAGAGCAAACCACAAGCCGCGCACTTCCGCTCCTCTATTACGACGAGGTCGCCTCGCGCGCGCATCTGAGCAAAGAGCCGAAAGCGAAGCCCGCAATAGAGAAAGCCATCGCGCGCCTCTATGAGATGCAATCCTCCTCCGGCGGGTTCGGCCTTTGGGGTCCCTCCTACGAGGATGTCTGGCTGACGGCTTATGTGGCCGACTTCCTGACCCGCGCCAAGGAGAAGGGCTTCGCCGTGCGCGACACGAACTATGACATAGGCCTAGACCGGCTCAAGAACGCCGTTAACAACACCCGCGATTTCAAGTCCGGGGGCGAGACGCTTGCCTATTCGCTATACGTGCTGGCGCGGGCCGGGCGCGGCGTGCTCGGCGACTTGCGCTACTACTCGGACACGAAGATCGATGCGTTCTCGACGCCCATCTCGAAGGCGCAGCTCGCCGCTGGCCTTGCCATGCTCGGCGATAAGGAACGCTCCGCGCTGACATTCAATGCGGCGCTCGCCTCGCTCGCTAAGCCGGAGGGGGAGGTGCCGCTTGCTGGGCGCCAAGATTACGGCACTTCGCTCCGCGATGCGGCAGCCGTGCTCGCCCTCATGGGCGAAGGCGGTGCCACGGCGCCGCAGATCCAGAAGGCGTTCGATATCGTCACGAAGCTCCGGGCACAGCAAAAAGAGACCACGACGCAGGAAAGCCTCTGGCTCCTGCTCGCGGCCCGCACGCTCGATGCCCAGAACAAGGATCTTACGCTTGAAGTCAACGGAGCCCCGCTTAAGGGCTCGTTCCAAACCGTCATCAGCGGGAGCGATCTTGCGGCCGGCGCGGCGCCCACGATACCGGTTATCAATGTGAGCGCGATGTTGCCGAATGCCTCCTCGGAGAAATTCCAGACGCTGCTGAGCAAGGAGCAGTTCGCAAAAGAGGGCCTGATCGTTAAGAATATAGGCCATGAACCCGTGCCTGCGTCCGTGCTTGTGACGGGCGACGGCATGGAGCCTGAGCCGTCTGCCGAAAACGGCTTCAAGATCGAGCGCAAGACCTACATGCCCGACGGACGGGAAATATCCTTCGACAAACTGAAGCAGAACGACCGCGTGGTCGTGGTGCTGAAGGTCACGGAGATCGAGCCGAAGCTTGGCGAGATCGTTGTCGAGGACAGGCTTCCGGCCGGCTTCGATATCGAGAACCCGGCGCTGCTCAAGGGTACGGACCTGAAGGCTTTCTCCTGGCTGCCGAACACTTTTTCGCCGGTCT
>JBKQQS010000130.1:0-45813 GCA_052144215.1 Rhodomicrobium sp. | reverse complement strand
ATGCTCTGCGGAAGCCCGGCGATGCTGACCGAGCTTCGCGCGATGCTGCTCGCGCGCGGCTGGAAGGAAGGCAATATGGGCGAGCCCGGCGATTTCGTGATCGAAAAGGCTTTCGTCGAGCGATAATGTGCCGATGGCGGCCCAATCCGCCGAAGGCCTCTTGAAAAAGCGCCAGAAGCTTGCAAGGCTTATCGGCCGTACCGGCGGTAAATGTGGTCCGTTGTTGGCCCGCTGCCGAAACGAGCTGCAATTTCAGGCGCTGCTGCATTCGAACGGTAACCGGCCCAAATGGGCTCGCCGTGAACCCTTCTGGGTTTGTCCATTACCGCGATGGGCTAATCGTCCTGGCCACGCGGAACCCTATAAAGTCGTTCCGATTTTCGGTTTCGGTCAAGTCACGGTTCGCTGCGCGAAGGTTTTGCGGACCCTGGTTCCAGGAACCACCGCGCAGCTGATGCCATCTGCAATCTACCGACGTTTGCGCAGATCCATTCCTTGGTGCGTCCTTATAGTTCGTCGCACAATCTTGTGTCCACGTGGAAGCATTCCCCATTACGTCATAAACGCCCCACGCATTGGGCTTGAAACTCCCGACGGGCGCCGTGAACACGTAGCCATCACGACAGGCTAAGTAGGGCCAGTTAGTTGGGTCCTTACCGCTCGCTTTGAATGTTTGATCAAGCCCGTTGCCATACTTGCAAAGATCGCCTTCGTCGTTGCCAAAATAGAAGCGCGGATAGCTTCCAGGCTTCGTTACCGCACGCGTCATATACTCCGCTTCAGACTCGCTAAGCAGCCGGTAGGGTTTTTCTGCCACCTTTTCGTTCAGCCAGTTGACGTAGGCGTTCGCGTCGTTCCAATTCACACACAAGACCGGGTGATCGTCGGTCTGCTCAAAGCCTGGGTTTCTCCACGAAGCATCGACATTGATCTTTCCTTCGCTGTTCACTCCCGTGTAACAGCCCCCTTTTGTTTCATATCCTGTGGCTTTCACAAAGGCAGCGAATTCGCCGCGTGTGACGTGCGTGCGGCCAACCGCAAACGGCTTGGCAATCGTTACTTTGTGCCGGGGCCCTTCATTCTCGAACCGGGTGCCATCAAAGCGCCGGACCAAGTACCCGATTTCGCTTTGCGTCGACCCCATCATGAAGCTACCGGCTGGTACCACCACCATCTCCGGACACTCGGGGCAATCTCTAAAGATCGCGCCAGACCCAGGCGTGACGTTCTCGGCTCCGCTAGCGGAGCCGAGACAAACAAAAAACGTGAGTACGAAGGAAACACTAAAAATTCGCGCCACGAAACATCACCCGTCCAGAACAGAAGGAGGGTCAAACGCCTCCCAACGAATGTAACAATGTTTCAGCATAAGCGAATGCAAGCAGGGCGGCAATTGCAGAAGTGTCGATTGGGTTGCAGATGCGCAGCGCTACATTCTTTGACGGCTTTTGGCCCCGAAGGGAAGGTGACCGCAATTCTGAGAGCTTCTGCTATCTGGCGTAAAGCGTGCGTCTCGAAACGCGCCTAAATCTGTCTGCTGCCATCGAACGGTGGCGGTACTCGTGCAGCCATCGCGATCATAGAGCGGCCGCCGGTCAATGATCGTTCCGTGCCTGCATCAAGGCGAGAAGACCCGCTGATAGGAAATCACCTGTTCGTTTACGCGGTCTGCAGTTAGGCTGCTGATTTTTCTCGCGAATAGGGCAACTCAAGCTTCCAGTTTGTAAAATGTTTTACAATTTTACGCGCAGAATCAGCTGTTCTTCATCGGCTAAGTCATTGATTTTGGTGAGCCCAGATGGATTCGAACCATCGACCCTCTGATTAAAAGTTAGCTGTTTTTCGCGTAAGATAATGATTTTGCTGCAAAAATGTTTTACATCGGCTTCGTAAATTGTCGTGAGAATTCACGGCGGGGCATGCCGGTTTGTAAAACGTCCGCGATTGCATTTTAGGGACGTCCATCAGTTCGAAATCCAATGCCGCTCCTTCCGCTTCCCCAAAGCGACATGGCCTACGATATTCTTGTTGTCGACGGAATAAAGTAGCCCGGCATACTCAGAACGCAGGCCAAGCCACGTCCTGATTTCCGCGCAGACGGCGAGGTGCCGCCCATCGGGTCCAAGCCGTGCGCATTCCACATGCCAGTTGCCGCGATGGTCTTTTGCGCCAGCTTCGGCGATTAATGGCCACAGTTCCTTTCCGTCGTCGGGTTTTTCAGTTCCCGACAGCATGTTGCCTAGAACCTCAAGACGAGGGACGCCTTGATCAAGCACGGATAACCCAGTGTAGATCGGAACGCCGGTAAGGGCACACTTCCGCAAGTCGTCAGGGTGATAGCGTTTGCCTCCCCAATAACACGGCTTTGCCTCGCTGGGCATACAGTAAGCTCCCCCCAGAGAGCGAACAGCTTCATCTTCGAGCATACGTGCGTCGGAAATGCTGCTGGAAACGAAGTATTGATTTAGGGCCTTTTTTCCCGAGACGGCGCTCGTGCCCAGCTGAGCTGGGAGTACCTTCTTTCCGGTGACTGCACAGGTCGCTAAAAGTCCCGGAACGACAAGCTTTCCGGTGACGGCACAGCGTTCCGCTTCCGAAGGGAGCAGGAGCGCCCCCGTAAGCTCGCAGCGAGAAAACTCACTACTATGACCGGTTTTGCCCGAAACGGCGGATTTGGATTGCTCGTCGGCACGGAAGGTCTTGCCTGACGCCTCGCTTGTGGCGAGTTCAGACTTCAACGCATCGACCTTCGTAAAGGCGCATCGTCCAAAAAGGTCAAGCTCGCCGCGTTTGCCGCTGATGTCTGAAGTCCTTAGAGACCGAACATTGACAACCTTGCCGGTGACATCAGAGGTTGCTGCCTCGTCAGACAAAACGGTTTTTCCAGTCAGTTCGCAGACGAGCGTATGCTCGGGAAGCGCCCAGCGATTTGACACCTCGGAAGAGCGGAGATAGTGCCGCATGGCCGTCTTTCCGCTAATGGCACACGTTCCCAGGCAGTCTATCGGCACCCTCATGCCGCTCACGGAGCACTGTCCGAACCTCGGCTCTCTAACGATGGATTCGTTAGCGAAGTCGATTTTAAGCGAGCTTTCATACGCCTCATCATGATCGATGGCGTAGCGGACATGGACTTCCACTTCTCTTGCGGTTGACCCTTTAAGGCCGACAAGAGCTGCCTCCACGCGGGGGGTGAAGTCCTCTTCCATCTTCTTTCTTTTGCGTGCATCCTGACCCGCAGCGGCAACCTCTTCATTTCGTCGCTCGACATAGAAGCGGCAGAACTCGGCGACTGCTGGATCGCGTTTCACGGCCTGAGCGATGGCCAGCACTTCGACACCCACGGCTTGTGGTTGTTCGACCACGGCAAGAAATGGGCTCGGTTCCGAAGGATTTAGCGACGTCCTATGAATATCAGGGTTACATTCGATGGAGATCAATCGCTCGTAGCTGTCGTGGGCAACGATTGCCCGGACGTGAACGAGAGCTTCACCTGAATACTTTTGGATCGTTTCCTGGATTTGACGGCCCTTCCAGGAGCCTCCGAAGCTTGCAGCCCAGCTTTTCGATAATGCATCCAGCTTCTGGAGATAATTGGCACTCTGATCTTGAATGTCGTGGATACCACCCTGCGTTAGACGCGAAACCAGCCGATCAAAAGCAACGCTGCCAGGTGCGTAGGAAACCGTCCTTGGAGCAAGCGGGTCCTTCGGGTTCTCGTCGAAGGCTATATGCTCTGTCCTTCCTTCCCAGTCGCAGACGTATCTGCCAGAACACGCCTCGCGCATGTGACCGCCAAGGCTTTCGATACCGCGCAAAACGAGAGTTTGGGCATCAAGGGAACGGTGCTGCGGAGGAAGGTTGGGCGCACGGGGACCAACATCACGGGCATCACCCATGCCCCCCAAGAGTTCATTGATACGCTGCTCCTCCTCGATCAGCGTTGTTCTTGCTTTTGCGATGCTCTGCTCTGCAAGCCTAGTGGCAACTTCGACATCAATGCCAGCAAGGGAAGCGACGACGAGCTTGCGGACTTGCTCTTCGAAGCCTTCGGCATCGTCGCTGTCATTCATCCCGGTGGCTTCGAGTAGAGCCTCAACGTCCCCAATGGCGTGCGCGGCCATCTGAAGCTTTTCCATTAATCGCCCGACGATGTACTCCTCGAACGTGCCGCTGAGGGTAACGCTGTAGACGAACACCCTGGCATGTTGGGAGGCGAGGCGCTGAACGCGGCCAATACGCTGCTCGACGATCATGGGATTCCAGGGAAGGTCGTAGTTTACAAGGACGTTTGCTGCTTGCAGGTTCACGCCCTCAGACCCAGCCTCGGTCGACACGATGACGTTTATCTTTGGAGGATTCGCTTTAAGCTTCCCTATAGTCTCCTGGTTTCGCCCGGCCGTGGAACCGTTAATGACACCCACGCGAATACCCTGAGATTGCAAGAACGCCTCGATCGTGGTTTGCGTCTCCCGGCGCCCCGTAAAAATGACCATGCGCCAGTCCTGAGGCTTTTCGGCTCTGAGTTGGGCCACCAACGCGGCTAGCCCGGTCAGTTTCGCACTGAGTGGCATCTGCTTGACGTGCGTGCGCACTTTGATCGCGAGAGATTGAGGGATACTCCCCTTTCTGGCCATATTTTCAAGCTGTGCCGCCAGGGCATCCGGGCTGCTTGTCAGTGCCTGAAGGATTGAGATTTGGGCGAGACGGTTCAAGGATTGGATGGGCTTCGCGATGAGTTGGATGAGTTCCAATTCTCCGGCTGTCGGGGGCACCCGGTGCAACAAGACGCTTCGCTCGGGAAATTGAAGATTGGCGTCTGCCCGACGGACGCGCGACATGTAGCCGTAAACGATTGAACGAAAGCGGTCCTTGGCTTCAGGGCGGAGTTGGCGGGCAGTATCGGCGCTGTCAGCTATAAAATTTCTCTTAAAGATTCCGGGGCCGCCAAAGGGGTTTTCGTGGCCGCGCGCTACCGTCAGTAAATCCACCAAGGAATACAGGTCCCATAGTCGATTGTGGATCGGTGTCGCCGTCAGCATGAGCACGTACTTGAACATCCGATCTTCAAGCACTTTGCGAAAGCATTTCGCGACTTGAGGCGGCTCGGGTGTGCCATGCAGATTCCGGAGCTTATGGGCTTCGTCCAACACCAGCATCTGAAAGCGGTCGCTGGGGATGCGCCCGATATAAAGGCGTGCCGAATGGTAGGTGGTGATGATTGCCCCAACGTCATCTGATGGTTCGGCGTCCACCAACTGGTTCCCGATCACGACCTCAGCGGGGATGTCAAACTTGCTTTCTAATTCCTCTTTCCATTGGGGGCCAAGCAACTTGGGGCAGACTATAAGAAGTCTGGAAATGCGTTTGCGCGATATAAGCTCGCTCGCGACGAGGCCGGCACTGATCGTTTTGCCCAAGCCGACGTCGTCGGCAAGAAGCGTCACGGGAAGGCGACGGCAGAAGTTGATGAGGTTCGTGACTTGATGATGATAAGGTTCCAGTCCTTGGCTTTTCCAGCGTGCTTCAGACTTTAGGTCCGCGCGGCTGTTGATGATGATGGGGTCGACAAGGTTCCATTCCAGCGCCGCCTTGTACAACTCAAATTCGGTTGCTGCGCGCGACTGCCGCAAAAGCTTTGTGGTCACGGCGAGGGGCGCAGTGTCAGCCAAAGTACCCTCTTTGAGTAAAATCAAACATAGGTCGCATCATCTATCGACACCCTTACAGCGGACAATAGGAGGTGTCGGCTATAGAACCGGGGGTATCGAGAAGCAGCAAATGAGGGACAGCGAGATGCGGGGTTCTCTGCAAACTCGGTGGCCGCAAAGGGATTTGCTCGAATTGGTCTGTCATCAACGTTCTCCGCTGGCTCGGCTGCGAGGATCAATCGCGGCTTGAGTCCTTATCAGCGAAGACAAACACTAACAACTCGCAGGCGAGATTTCACGCCACGGGCGACCATAAACGGAACTTATCCAACGTTACGAAGCGCATGGTGTTGTCATTCGGCAACCATGAGCGAGCACTATGCGGCTGTGAAGGAGATAGGAAAGGAAGCAAATTTCCGCACCCCAAGTTTGAGGTCGTCGGGCATTAAAGCCTGATAGTGTCCGCCTGGCGAAGATAGTCCGAATTCAAAAAGCAAATGGAATGCGCCCTTAGACGGTACGTCACGGGATGCGGCGCGAGTAGCTTAGGCTGGTTGGCCGCCGGGAAATATGCGCCTGATCTCCTGGATTGATAGCAAGAAATGGTTTCCGGCTGAGCCATAGTTTTGAAATCCGCAGTGCCGGTAGAAGGCGGCAGCGCGCGCGTCTTTGGCTTCGACAACCAGAAGTGCGGCGGCGATTGTGCTGGCGGACACTTGGCGCATGGCATCCAAAAGAAGGATGCGTCCGAGGCCTTGACCTTGAAAGCGCCGATCGACGGCAAGGCGGCCGATGAGCACGGCCGGAATGCTGGTGTAACGGCCAAAATTGTGGCCCTTCGGCAAATCGTGCAACGCGACAGTGGAAGCGGATAGTGTGTAATATCCGGCGAGCGTGTTGCTTTCGTCGTGCATCGCGACAAAGCACGTCGCAAGTCCGCGCCGCCTGTCTTGGGTTGCCATAGACTTAAGATAGTTATCGAGCGGAGGCGTGCCGGAGTCGAAGGTGGAGCGGTCTTGCTTATCGAGAAGCTCGATGCTGAAGGGCGCGCCGGCTATCACTTAGTCCTGATAAGACGGCGGTAATCGGCAAGGGCGGCTTTCATGTAGTCATTCGGTTCACGTGCCGGTGCCGAGAGGTAGTCGGCCAATTTGCGGCTATCGGCGGCGTTGAGGGTGATGACGCCGGTGGGCTTTAGACACGAGGGCGCAGTTGCGCGCCGCGTGACGCTCGGGCGCGCGGTTTTTGCCTGGGTCTTCTTGCCTGTATGGCCTGTTTTGCGCATGGTGGCTCCTCTCCCGGTAATATAAACCTAAACGGGCTAAGAATTCAAGGTGACGGCTTGATCGAGGCTGTTGGAGTGAACGTTGCAATAACCTGGGGCGAAATCAGGCCCACGCCCGGCGATGGAGAAGTTCCGAAACTTAACTAATTTTTAACTGCCTATTCATTATGTGATAAAGGACATTATCACATACGTAGGTAGGTTATGGGCGGGCGCTGACCATTTCAAAGGATGATGATCTGGGGCTGGCTTTGGCCTCCGGGGTTATTTTGCCGTAGGTAGCGCACGGGCCGGAAAGCTCGCCGAGCGCCTGATCGAATTCTTTACCGCTCACATCCGCAATCCTCACACGCGCCGCGCCTATGGCCGCGTCGGCTGGAATTTCTTCGCCTGGATCGGCGAGGGCGACGTCACTCTCGAAGGCATTACGGGGGCGGCTCAGAAAATGGAAATTTTTGCACGCTAAGACCCGACAAATGGCCGTAACGGCCTGAATTTCCTTATTTTATCTCCCCGGCTTTTGTGCCAGACATAATCGCCGGTTAAATTGATGTGCTCCCAGCCAAGCGGTGACAGATGCTGGAGCAGTGTATCGCTTAACTCTTCGCCACTATCAGGCTGAGTAGAGGACTTTCACTTCCAAGCTATCAAACATGCACGGCAGACACGGCGAGGGCGCGGCGCATCAAGGGCGCGGCCTCGGAAAGCCGTTCAGAAAGGTACAGAGTTGGCGACGTCGAGAACGTCTGTACACAAACGTTCGAGGCTTGCCGAGCGCTTCCCGGCATCCCAAGCGAACGCAAGACTTGCGCCGATGTGGAGCGAATTCTTCCGCAGACCCCCAGCATGACCGTAGCGCTTGTCGGCTTGGGCACGATACGCGGCCCAATTAGCCGCGCCGATTTCGGACTCAACAACCGCTCCGATATCGGAGTGCCACATCGTGAAGCCCTTACCATGCACCGTCGCCGCCGGCATCACGTTCCCGCCGGGATCACCGACGAGCGTAAGAAGCGCTTTGTTGTCCTTTTCATGCTTCGCCTTGCTGCCGTTCCTATCCGGTTTATCAGCATCTGAATCGAAGACGAGGTATGTCGGAATCCGCATGTGCCTGGCGATCACAAGAGGCTGTAGCAACTCGCTTTTGCCGTTGGCCGGCACAGTATGGCAGCCTAGGCGCCGGTAATGGTCCGATCGATCGAGCAGGCTGAGATAAGCCAATATATAAGCCACGTCCTCGAGCCCCTCGACCAGGACGAGACGGCGAGTGAAGAACATCTCATTCAGACCCGGTTGCAGGGCCTGATGAATCCTGGCAAGCGCACCGGCAGGCTTGGTGGGAGGCTCGCCAGTGGCGGCGGCGACTGCCGCGGCGATCTCTGCAAAGGTCATATGCGAAATAGTGGAACACGGGCCGCCCTGTTCCTTCCTGACCATTCGTACGTCCTCAAATCCCTCGCCCGACACAAACAGCGGATTGTGGGTGCAGACGATGACCTGCGAGTTGCCGCGGCTGAGCTTGTGCAGAACGGAAGCTAGGTGTCGCGCCTGCGGGGGGTGCTGATACAGCTCGGGCTCTTCGCATGCGAGGATGAGCGTGGGCGCACCTTCGGCGTCGGTGCCGGCGAGTTCCTGCAGCAGCGCAAGAAGATATGAGCGCTGAAGGCCGTGACCGAATCGTGCCAATTCGCCTTCAAAAACACCTTCGCCCGCGAGAATGTGCGCCCACGGCTCTTCAACGCGGACGGACTTGTCCGGGTCCTGTTTCCATTGCAAGCGCAGGCGGGCGTCCGGATGCGCCCATTCGGAAAGCCGCGTCTGAAGGGCTGTTGAGATATCGTCCAAGACGTGCTGGTTCTCGTCGAGAAGCGCCTGGTACTGCTGCTGCATGCCAGCGCGAAGTGTCTTCACCGTCTCATCGAAATTCGTCTTTGAGCGGACGGTGCGCGCGAGAAGCTTGCCAAGGGCCGAGTTGCGCGCCTCAACCTGCTCAGAGGTCGCATCCTTCACAGCCGGCACATAGACCCACTGAATGTGTTTTGCGAGGCGGTTGGCACCTTTGGAAAAGCCGTAAAACTGATCTTCACTCGGAATAAGCTCGCATTCAGCCGGTCGGGCCGCTTCAAAATCGTGCAGAGCCCGGATCATGGTGTCCTTGGGGCCGGACGCCGGCAGGTCGGCATAGGTTTGGCGGAGGTTGGAATAGATGTCTTTCAGTTCTGCTACTTTCTTGCCTGCATCGGCGGCTTCGAAGAAGGGTGCGAAAGCTCGCATAGCAAGCCGTTGCCCGTACTGCTTTACCTGGGCCTTCCCTGTGGCGGCGTCGAACATGGCAACAGCGGATACGACAAGCTGATCCTGCCGCACGTAATCGGTAAAATCCTCTTTCGCTTCGTCGCTGAGATCGCAAAACGTGAGCGTGATCCTGATCGGCGCGCCGGTCTCCTTGCAGTGGAAATCCTCCTGGTCCAGTTGGCTCAGGTCGGTGGGCAGATTCTCCGACTCGCGGAAAAACACGTTGAGCGCTGTAAGCACGGTTGATTTGCCAGCTCCATTGGGGCCAACCAAGCAGGTGTAGTCATTGAATGGAATGATGGCGTCCGCGAAGGACCTGAAATTCTCGATCCTGACAGATCCTATCCTCATTGTTCGTCGTCTCCCTTTCTAGCATCACGCGGACAAAAGCTCTTCGCTGTTGCCGGCCTTCAGCGACAGCGCCCGTCCCCCAAGCTCTTCAAAGAGCTGTTCGCGGCAGGTGAGAATGAGCACCTGCACATTGCGCGCCGCCATGTTGAGAATGTCGAACATGCGTTTCATGCGGTGATCATCGGAAAACACAAGCGCGTCGTCGAGGATGACCGTCGCCGGGTGGCCCTGCTCGACCAGCATCTCGGCAAAGGCCAACCGGATAAGCACCGCGATCTGTTCCTGCGTCCCCATGCTCAGGTGGCTAAAGGCTTCCTCATGGCCGCCCCCGCGCACAACGCCGGTAATGCGAAGATCCTCGTCAATTCGAATGTCGGCGCCGGGAAAGAGAAGCTGCAAATAGGGACGGACGCGCCGCAGGACTGGCGACAGGTACCGCTCCTTGGCCTCGTGTTCCGCTTTTCGCAGGGTCGTCAGCAAAAGCCCGAGAACCCTGACCTCCCGGTCAAAGCGCTGGCACTCTTCCTCGTACAGCGCCAGTTCGCGGCCCTTCTGCGCGATCGCTTCATCAAGTCCGGCGGCTTCGGCCGCCTCGACACGCGATCGCAAGCCTGCGATCTTCTCCTTGAGGGTGGCACGCTTGTCGCGGCGGTCCTGGAGCGCTTTTTCAAGGCGCCCGATTCTGGCCTCCAACTGGGGCAGCGTCTCGTCCGTTCGCTGCCCTTCAAGACCTGTAATGGCCTGCTCCTGTTCGGATAGAGAGGCGCGGGCCGCCTTAATGGCAGCTGCGAGCTGGTCATCAGCGCACACGGCCTCCGAGTCCGTGAGTTGACGGCGGAGTTTTTCGACACGCTTTTCAGCTTCCTCGTGCCGAGCGTTCACGGCCGCTAAGTCCGCCTGAAGGCGTGACAGCGCTTCTTCAGGACCGATGAGGGCGGCACGCGCGGTTTGCAGCGAATCACGCGCCTCTCCTGCTTGCTCCTGGGCCACCCGTAACGCTGCATCGGATTCGGAGCGTGCGGGCAACCGTTCAAGCTGAAGCTCCGTCTTCTCCCGTTCTAAGATTGTGCGCATTCCCTCGATATAATCGGAGAGAGCCTGGGCGCCGGCGTCATAGTCTTCTGCTGTTGGGGCGTGTAGTTCGGCTTCCTGCCGGGCAAGCTCCGCCTGCTGCAATAGACGCTGCCGCGTGGTGTATTGCTCTTCGGCGTCGCTCGCGGCGGCGACACTGACAGCCGTTAGGGCTTCCTTAAGTCTTGCCGCCGCTTCCCGGTGTTGGCGCAGCAATATGTCCCTGTCCTTAATCGCGGGCTCGACCGTGATCCGCCCGCGGTCAGGAATGACAATTGTGGTGGGCTCAACCGCCTGAACGGATGACCGCCCGGCGCTGAGAGGCTGCCCGTCAATCTCTATGCCGGCGCGGCGCTCCGGCGCGATGTCGAACGAGACGAGCGTCGCGGCGGCGCTAAGCCGACTGGCAACGGCTTGCTGTTCCTTTTCGGCCTTGCGGATTGCCGCAAGCGATTTGTCCGTCACCAGAATGGCAGCCGCTTTCTGCTGGGCCTCGCGCTGGCGGTCTTCGGCGGCCTTCGCCTTTGCGCATCGGCCCTCAAGCTCGCGGATGCGGGCTTCCCGATCGACGACTGCGGTGATTCGCTGCGCGCGTGAAACGGCATCGGCCACCTTCGCAACCGATGCTTCCGCCTCCCGTACTAGCGCCCGCAACAAATCCAGACGCGACCGCGCCTCCTTCTCCTGCTCGCGTGCTTCAGAAAGCCGTTGCCCGGATTCCTCGAGCGCAGCCTGTTCGGCCTTGATGTCCTCCTTAAGACGTTGCCGGTCTTCCGCCGCTTTCTCGGCTTGGGCGAGATTTCGCTTTTTCAACTCCAGCTCTGTGGACGCAGCGCTTATGCGCGCCTCCAGCTCAACAAGGCGGTTATGACGATGCCGTGCTTCATCAAGCTCCTTCTGGTCCGCCTGGTCGCGGTCAACGGCGGTCACCCGCACAAGGCTTTCTTCCGCGGTTTCGAGGTCCTCAAGCGTCTGCGCCAGTTCTTGGCGCCGCCCTCGCAGGTCGCCAAGCTCTTCTCGAAGAGCATCGATGCGGTCGATGAGTTCCTTATAGCTGCCGCGCGGTTTGCCGCCGCTAGTCACCAATACGCCGAGCTGCGTTTCCACAGCTTGCGGCAAGGCCCTGCCGCGTCGGCCGCCCAGGACCGCACCAACTTCCGCTTCGAGGGCGCTGTGGAGACTCGACCGGGCGGTGCTCGGAATATCGAGCGCGGCGAACGATTGCCCCTGCTGCACCCAAAGAACGTTCCACATGCCGAGCGTTTCCGCTTTGGCCCCGCTCTTGCCGGGTTCATCAAACCCGAGCAAGCTGCGCAGGGTGTCCTCCGCCGCATCGCCTTCCAGCGTCCGTCCGTCCGGGCAGGACAGGCGCGCGTAGGGCTTTTTGATGAAGCGCTTCGTGATGCGGTACAGCCCGTCATCAAGCTCGAAAGCGAGTTCGACCACCGGCGAGGCCTGGTTGCGGTCGTTCTGCAAGGCGGCGATGGGCTGCGCCTTTGAGCTGTATTTCTCAAAGAGCGCCGCGCGGAGCGCATCGAGCAAGGTTGACTTGCCCATCTCATTCGGGCCGACGACAACGTTGAGACCGTCGCCGATGCCATCGAGCCGAATGGGGCTGGTAAACTTCTTGAACTGATTGACGGCTACGGATCGCAGTTTCATTTCTGCCCCGCCTGAAGTTTCATGTGCTCGATGTAGAGCCGCTGGAGCGCCTCCGCCGCGATGGCGCGCTCGGCGGCACCGCCCTCTTCGGATTGCCGCTTCAGCTCTTCTGCCGTTGCCCTGACAAACCCGCCGCGGTCGATCTGATCGAGGTCCTCCGGAGTCGGACGCGGAAACAGGCGCCGATCATCTACACGCAGGAAGCACAGCGCAGCCGAAACGCCGTCGACTATCCGCTCCTCGAAGTAGCGCCGGTCTTGCAGCGACAAGGCACCTTCAACCGCAAGGTGAACCAGCACCCTGCTGAGGTCCTCGGCAACGCCGCGCAGCTTGTCGGCAAGGAAATCGATGTCCTCGCGGGCGTTGATTTGTTGGGACAGGCTCATCCAGCTATAATGCCCCGTGGATACCGGCGTAACCGTGGGGAGGGCGCTCGGTCCCTCGATTTCGACAAGCAGCGCCTGTCCGCCGTCGATCACGTCAAAGGCATCGGGCTCAGGCGTGCCGCTGTACCAGCAGCGGTCGTTGATCTTCTTCTGGCCGTGCCAGTCGCCGAGCGCGAGATAGGAAAGGCCTGCCTTATCGGCGCGATCCGGCGCGATGTAGTTAGGCACGTCGCGGTCATCAGCGCCGAAGCCGGTTATGCTGCCGTGGGCGAGTCCCACACGGACCAGCCCATCGGGAACGACGGCCTCGTCCATATAGGCAGTTGGATCCGCAATAGCGCGCCGATGTTGTAACGGTGCTGGAAAGAGGACAGTACCGTCGTCTTCCAAAATTTTGGGTTTCGGCGCGACGTAAACATGAATGTTGTCGGGTAGACATCCGCGAAGAAGCTGATCCCAGAGTCCGTTCGGACGATGGGGGTCGTGATTACCCGGTAGTAGGTGCCAATGAACGGCAGGAAAGGCGCGCATGCGCTCGATCGGCTGGTTGATTGTTCGTGGTGAGAGCGCCTCCATATCATAGACATCGCCGGCAACAAGAACATGTCGCGCTCCATGAGCACCCGCCAGTTCGCCGAGGCGGGTGATCGCTCGCAAACGCGCATCCTGGAGCAGCCCCATGTTGGCGTTGTCCAGGAATCGGAAGACCTTTCCGATTTGCCAGTCCGAACTATGAATAAGCCTGAGGGTCATTGGGCCTTCCCTGTCCGCAGCTCCGCGTAACCCACATGTTGCGAGTTTTTGACAAGCTTGAACCTTTTTCAGGAGCCTGCAGCTGATGTTTGTCAAGTTTGCGCGCCTTAGCAACTTAGGCACTACTACCATCCTGCCGGTTTAACAATTGGGTTTTTACCTGGAACCGGGATTGGATTGGGCAACTGGCATGTCCGAGATACGGTTTGATATGTCGAGGCACCGTTGCAGCAGGTTACCAGGAATCCCGGAGGGGTTTTGCGCGATGGAGGCAGAGGCAGCAAGCAGGTCGCAAGCCGCGGTTCACTTTAAAAGCCTGGCCGGAACAAGATGTGTGATTTGATCCTAAATCATAGAATCAATATTAATTGGTTTTCAACAATTTAGCTCTTCCACTAAATTGTAGAATCGAAGTAAACATGCAAGAGTTTGTGCCCTAATTCGTAGAAACATCGATCTCCGAGGTCAAAGCTCTAGAACGCTAGACCAACCGAAAAAGCCGGTTTCTAGTTCTATTCTACGATTTAGAATAAGAGTTCTACGAATTAGGGGACAAAAATATCATCTGAAGTGCTTGAAATTTTGCCGTTCTACGAATTAGGGCTAAACGACACGGGCCTGATAGCGGTGCGCGCCAGAGGCGCGGTTATTTAACATAATGCATGTATCATAGTTTTCATAACCTATTGAAATTATTGCAGTATTTGTCATAAGATATCTTATGCGACTTAAATCGCTGTATGGGATTATTCCCATATTCTGCGTAATTGTTCCACCGACGCATGCTAGGACGAAACGGTACTGGCCGGCAATATCTGGCCGTGAACCTATGGACGAAACACCCGAGCAAGCGTAGCTTCACCCTATCCGCCTATATTTCTACTTTATCGCTTTCCTGCATGCCTGCTCAGTCCGCCATTCCGGGCCGAAAAGACCTTCTCCTGCGCATCGCCGGGCAGTTCCGCGAACTCGCCGCCGAGATCGGCGGGCCTTTTCGGGCCGAAGCCTATATCGCCAAAGATGAAACCGCAGCCGTACTCCGCGTCGAACGTGACGGCCAGGAGGACAGCGTGCTGCGCGTCGTCGCGCGTATTGTCGATGACGGCGACGGCTTGGAGGAAAAGCTGGCCCTGTTCTGGGAGTGCAAGGGCGAAGTAACAAGGCTCTTGGGGCTGGGCTGGACGAACGGAAAGCCGGATGCGAGCGCAGGCCTCGATAGCGTGGCGGACCACGTCGACTCCGGCAGCGTGTATGCAATCGGCAAGGTCGTGCATGCGCTTCGCGCCGATATTCTGGCAGAGCTTAAATCGCAAGACGGTGCCGCTGCCTCCTTGCTGGTGCCACGCCGAGGGATCGAGCCATCAGGCCCTGCCCGTCTTTCCGGGGCAAGCGAGCACACGGCGCGCGTTGATCCCGAGCCCATGGACAGGCGCGCGGATTCAAAACCGGTAGTGGTGCCCGATATCGGGTTGCTGCAGGCCGGGCTTGGCGAGCTGGCAACGAAGGCCGGACTTAAAGCGGAGAACGTATTCGCGGGCTTTATCAAAGCGGCGTTGAGTCCCGGCGCATTAAAACAGGGCGATGTCGCCAATTTCGCGCAAGGGGCGATGCTGGAGGTGTCGATTTTCTACGCCGCGTTCTTGCGAAACAGCGCGATCCGGGCGTCGGATTTAGGCATGGAAGGCGGAGCGCTACGCAACGCCGTCGTGAAGGCGAAGGCCGCGTTTTTCGAGCATGACGAAGCGGTGCGCTGGCAGGTGGTACGCGAGATGGTTACGGGCATGCGTCTTTATTATGCGCAAGCCCTGGCAAGCAAGGGCATGCCCGAAGCCAAGGCGAGTGAATTGCTTAAAAGCATATTCGGCCGCGATGCGGCGATCGCAAACGAGGCGATTGCAATTCTGGCGCAGCCGGAACCGGCGAAACAGCGAAGTGGCCTGGCGCGCCTACTCGGCCGCAACGCGCGGGAGTGAGGAGGCTAAGGGGGTCGAAGACGAGGAAATTCAAGCGCTTACGGCTATTCGTCGGGTCTTAGCCTGCATTATATTCCGTTTTCTGAGACGACCGTCAAATAACCAATTTAGTTACTAATTTGTATTACGGTGAAAGTAATTTTATATTTTATAAAGGTTAGGTTTTATGGTATTTTCCCCTTGCGATGAGAGATGTCGATGTATTCTGCTGAGTATTTTCTAGGGGATAAGTCATGGTTCAGAAGGTACGCAGGATAATGATGTCGCTCGACGAGGTTTGTCAGGCCTATGAGTGCTATCAGCGGGGCACACCGGACTTTCTTCCGAAAGCCACGATCATGGCATGCAAGACGGCAGATGGAGCCGTTATCCTGACGGTCGAAAGAAACGATGGCGGATCGCCACAACGTCAGGAAATTACCTTTAAAGGTTTCGATATTTTTAAGCCAATGATACGTTTTTGTATCGAGAACAACATCTCGTTACCCCGCGATGGCGAAAAATCGATCCTTATCGAAGAAGGTAAGGTGATCCTGCATATGGAATTAAACCTCAACATAGACCTGCCGTCAGACTTAAAGCCGATGAATATGTCGCATGTCGATAAAGTTGTCCTTGGCGGATCTGCATGAAGCTCTGGAGCAGTTTGATACGTGTTTATTGCATCTTCATAAGTCATGGCGACGGCGGCTGTAGCCCAGTAAGGTCGGGCCGTGAACAGCCTTGGTCAGCAACCCACTCCCATTTGATGTTAGAATCCAAATAGGCCCAGAACTTTTTGCCATCATCAGTGACTTTTTCGGAGGGCGCAATCTGCGCGCCGTGCGCCGCCAACACTTGTTTGGCACAGGCATACATTGCTGAGGCGAAGCCTTGTTGGCACGTGTACACCATCAGCCCCGAGGCGGTCCAGAAAGCCGGATATCCGGGCCAAGGTTTGAATGTGCAAAGCGATCCATCGTCAACTGTGATCGTTAGAAATGGGTCCACTCCGTGTAGGTCTCCGCCATACTGCAATTGCCGAAGAGTACCTGAGCGATCAGTGAACCCCCCTGTTCCATTCGAGTTGATGTTCACGACCACGTTGGACAAGCCGGGCAAGGTTGTTTGGAGAGGAAAACGTGGCATGAGCCAATTTAGCGGCCTGGCTTCTAGTGAGGCAATCCCCGTTCAGCATTTCTCGATGCCGCTTAGCGTAGGATTTGGGGAAGAGTCTACGATGACCCCCGTTACGGCCATTCGCCGAGTCTTAGCGTGCAAAAATTTCCGTTTTCTGAGGCGATCGCAAACAGTGCCATCGCCATTCTTGCGGAGCCGGAACCGATAAAACGGCGAGGCGGCCTGACACGATTGCTCGGCCGCAACGCGCGGGAGTAAGGTGGATAAGTGTTCGCCTGGTTCAAATAAACGCCTGCGCATCAACGAAGCAGAAAACATCGCTCGTCGATCCGCGCCTGACAGGCAATATCACGCAAGTAAACCAACGCGTCACTGATTTTTTAGGTCATGCAGTTTCAGATATTAACTATAAAAAAACACTATTACTTGCACGAAGTTTGATGTATAAGCCAAAACATCTGATTTTAGAAACAAATAGCATAAAATTCGTATGGAGGAAAGAATGACATTGAGGAAAGATACAGAGATACACTTCCGCCAGGTCGGCCTGGTACCATTCATACTCAAAACTGAACATACGAGGGACAGCAGAAATGCGTATTTCATCGCGAACACTTTTCAGTACGCTACCCTCTGTGTAGACAAAATCGCCCAAGATACGAACGAACGCATCAGCAAGGTTATCCGGTCGCAAGGCAGAGATGCACCTGACGACGTTGCGCAAGCGGCCTCCAGCCTTCGCGCTTTAGGCAGCACTTTCGACCTGAAGCTTTATTATTTTGAGTTGGGAAAATTCAAGAACTTCGGGGAAGGCGCTGATTATGTCGCGCCTAACGAGTTTCATGTAGATTTTAGCAAGTTAGGAGAAATCGTTTTTGATGCCGCCGAACGGCTCAAGGCCTCCGGCCTGCTGGACAAGCCCGAACTGGGGGACTTAGCCGACGCATTAAGACATGTACTGGATAACTTCGCGGCTCTCGTTCAGGATCCGGGTCGAATGCCCACGGAGCTGCCTACTCGCGATAAGGCACGCGCGCTAGGAATTGAACGCTCTCCATTCGCTCGGGATGATGGATATTTTAAGTTTATAGCCCCTTCGTTCGCAGAAAAACCGGCTTTTGCCCCCGACACCGCCGAACGTATCGCCGCCCTACGGAGCCACCCAACCTTTGTGAATCTCGACAAGCTCCATGAGCGGCACGAAAAGTTCAATGAAACGCTTAGTCAATTTGCTGCGGCACGCGAAGAAATCAGCATTCCGGATTTTGCTGCAGCGCTAGTCGAGGCGCGGGATCTGGCCGAAGCCACACGCAACTTGTCCGCCTTCAAGGATTTTGAAAAAGCCGCGAATTCACTTCTGTCTAGCGTCATTAAAAGCCATATCGTGCCGCAAATATTCGCTGACAAAACGTCAAGAAATCAGGAGGAGCTTCTGGCCGACATAGACCGGTTCGGAAAAGCGATGGCCGGAAATACATCTGTGGCAAAAGCCGTCATTCAGGCAGTTGGCGAGAAGTATGAAGTGTATGCCCCAAAAAATCCAGAAGCTGTAAGGGCTCTCTTAAAGATCGGATCGCCAAAGGAACCCTAACTAACTCAACCGACTTCCACAATTACGGGCACATAGGGGTGATCGCAAAATCTTCCTAAAATCCTACGCTAAGGATTTGAAAGCAGAGTTTAAAAATGGCTTGTGGAGCGTAATAACCGAGTTACCGCGGTTGTTGTAGCCCGCGCTAGGGATCGTCACACGGATGTGCGGAGCCGCGCGGCCCTCCCCTTCAGGGAGGGAAGCGCCCAAACCTCCCTTGATAACCGGCACACAAACACCTTTAGACCTTATCGTTCCGCATGCCGGGAAGAAATTTTTCGCGGTTGGCGAGCGTATATTCCAAAGCCTCGCGCGTATCGCAGGCAAGCCAGCCATTTTTCAAGCCCTCGATTGGCTCGATGATCTTCGCCCACGGTGCGTCTTGTGCGACTTCGTCGCGGCTGGAGGCAATAAAGAGACTTGCTTTCATGATGTTATCCTATTGCGGGTTATTGGGCGTGCTGCCCTTGGCTTTCGGTCGTACGCGCTGCTTGGCTCCTGCCCGCGCTTTAGCGCGGTCCGGCTTTTGAAGCGCCGGGACGGGTTTGACGGCTTCCGCCTGGGCATCGGCCCATTTGAAGAGATCGCCCTGGCGGCGTATCAGGTCGCGCTTCTGCCAGTCGGGCGAAAAGCTTTCTCTCTGCAGCCAGCCGGCGACGAAGGCTTTCGGGCCGCCAGCCTTTTCGAGCGCAGCGGCGGTGATGAAATGCGAGAGATAGCCGGTTTCAGTGAGCGGCGTCGGCGCTTTGGGCGGATTGACGCTTTCGATGGCGAGGTGATCCTCGCCTTTTGCCAGATAGTCGCGGGTGTGCGTGATGCGGATGCGCACGATGCTGCTGTCCCAAGGGTTCGACCAGACGATGTGATGGCGCGCGACGGTTTTGCTCATGCGGGATCATCCGGGCTGGCAGCAGGCCCAGAATTGGCGGGAAGTTTTTCCGGCCTGTCCGGCATTGCTCCCGGTACGGCGGGCTGAAGGCCGAAAAGGTAGGTGACGGCGGCCGAGGCGAGCGAAGCGGCCGAAAAGATCGCTTTCTTGTCGCCTTTCAGAACTTCGAGCCAGTGGCCGATATATTGAGCGTGATCGGCTCTAGGCGTGTTGGTGATGCCAAGTTCGGCGCATAAAAATGCCGCGTTCAGCTCGGCCACGAGTTCCTCGAAACTGTAAGCCTTGTCGCCGAAACGCTTGCCGAATTCGCGATTGAGCCGATGAACGGCTCCGCTCCAGTGGCCGAGTTCATGGAGTCTTGTGCTTTCGTATGCTTCGGTCGGCGTGGAAGTGTCAGTGCCGGTGAAGAGCGAGCGCGGCGGCATCTGGATGAAGTCGCCGCCGCCGTCGGGTGTGCGGTGCCGGTAAAAGGCGCGGCTGCCGCCTTCGCGGAATTCCGCGGCGGTTGCCGCGATGAAATCATCGACGTGCGCAAGACGCGTGGTGAGGTCCGGGCGCGGCTCCTCCGGTTCGAGCGCAAAGCCGTCCACTTGCGCGGCGTTGAACAAATAGGCCGCTTTGGCATAGAGGCGCTTTCCGCTTTCTTCGTCATCGGCCTCGCCAGGCTCCGTCCCGGTGCGGCTGTCTTTCGGAATCCACTCGCCGTATTTGACGATCAGGGTGCCCTTTTCGCCTTTGCGGACCTGCGCGCCAAGCTCGCTCCATTGCTTGTAGGTGGCCCAGAGCTGGCGCTCGAAGAGCTTTTCGGCGGCGTCGATCCAGAGCGAGAGAATGTTGGTGCCGCGATAGGCTTTGCCGGTGGCGGCGTTTTCGGGGATGGCGAAAGAGAGGCCCGGCCTATGCCAGGGCATTTGAAATTGCCCGGCCCCCTCCTCGATGCGCGCGACGATCTTGTCGGTCACTGCCTGGTGGACATCGAGCCGCGGTTTGAGGGGATCGTATTTGCCCATGGCTATCGCGGACTCAGCCGGGCTTGCTTCCCGAAAGCGCGGCCCTGAGATAGGAAGCAACGGGCCAGCTTGGCACCGGTGTGGCCCGAGGGATATTCAGGCCCCTTGGCTGCGCGGGGGAGCTGCTTTCCGGAGCCGTGGAGGTCGCGGGCCTTACCCTCCGCCCTGCGGAGGCCCGCGGCCTCCACCAGGCCGCAGCCCCTGAACCCCGCGCCGGGGGAGCTGCTTTCTGGTGGGTGGCTGGGGGCAGCCGGATTTCGGGCGATGCGGACAGATCGGACAGGGCGGGCTTCGCGTAAGGGATCGAAGCCCGAAGGGCCGAGACGCGCGTGAGCGCGGCTCGGCTTGCGAGAGCCCGCCCCTGCCCTTTGGCGGGGCAGGGAACGCCCGAACGCGTTCCCCGGAAATACAGCAAGAAAACGAAACCCCAAAGACTAGCCTTAGGACTTGGGACCGCCCGCCAGGTCAGCGAGCTTTGGCGCCTTCCCGCCCGGTATCTGTTCCGGCCGCGCCGCAAACCATTCCTCGGCGCGCTGGCCGGTGACAGGGTGCTTGAATTCGACGGCCGACGCGAATTTGTTGGGCGCGCCCTCGCGCGATTGGAAGGGTTTAATTTGAGCGATCCATTCGGCGCGGACGGCTTCGCCGGTCGGCAGAAGCGTTAGCTTCTCGCCCATTTTGTCGAGGGCTTCGACGACTTGAGGGACGGAGAGATTTTCGACAAGCCCGCCGCTCGTGCCGAGCGCGCGGATTTCGGCAGGAAAGTTTTTGCTGGTGGCGATGCCTTGGTTCTGTTCGGGATCGCGCGGCTTGACGGCATGAATGTCGGCGGCGTCGATGATCTTATGGCCTAGATTGATCGGTTTTTGCATTGGGGGCTCCAAATGTTTTGGGTGGAAGGGCAATAACTGCGGAACACTTTACAAGCATTAAGTAGTAATTAAGTACCATATGTTGATCCAAGTCAAGCGCCCTTGGTGCTTAATAAGGCCTCGATTACTGTTTTGCTTTAAGTTGAGAACCGTCTTTATTGAGCTGTGACGGCTTTCGTTAGGGCTGCCGGCGCAGGAATATACGAAAGAGTTTGCTTAGGTTTGCGCGCGCCGCACGACGCCGGTTCTTTGCTTCGCGTATGGTGAGAATTATCTCGGTCCTTAATCTGCGCATCAGGGCGATGGCATCGTTGCTCTTGAGCGAACTTCGCGCCGCGGCAATGAGCCCCTTGTAATAGGAATGGATAGCGTGCTTGGAAATCTGTTTTCCGAGGCGATTTCTTTATGGACGCTTCCGTCGTTGGCCGGTCGCGGATTTGCAAAAGATAGCGGGGAGAAATGTAAGCGTAACAAGAGGTTGCGGGTACGGGTTTGTGGGTGTGGGTGTGGCTTTGCGGCGCGGCACGGCGGCCGGGATCAAAACGGCGGCCTGCAATCATACGTTTCGGGGCACGGGCATCACGGCCTATCTCGAAAATGGCGGCACGCTCGAACGCGCTCAGTCGATGGCGAACCATGCTTCGACCCGCACGACGCAGCTCTATGACCGGCGCTCGGACAAGGCGACGCTCGATGATGTGGAGCGCATCAGGCTCGGCTAAGGCGCTTTATATTCTGCGGTCGCAACGGCGATGCCACCTGCTTTTGATGACGATAAGCCGAGATTCATGGTGGATGTGCTGTTCCACGTTGCCGTGGCTAACGGCGTCGAGCTTGACCCAGCGCATCAGTGGATGAAATTGGCTCTTGGATCGTTTTAGCCTATGCGCGGCCATGAAATATCTTAGGACGCTGATACCGAGACGCTGGCGTGCCGGGGCGTAAGTAGTGTCTCAGTTTGAAATTTGACGGGGCTGCGATCCGGCTTTAGGCATCGTCTAATCCTTCCGGAAGGCGAAGGACATAAATGGGCCACGGGAAGATACCACCAGGCTTTTTTAGCATATCGATGGTCGCCTCAGCATCTGCCTCTTGAACGAACCTTGCGGCCTCCTGCGGATGCACGCTCCATATTTCGCCTCCGCTCCAATAATAGATTTCGCCGTCGTCACTTTCTATCGCCAGTAAGAACATGTAGGTCCAATCTCCCGCTTGCTTTGCGCCATGCATAGCTTAATCGGCCCGCCCTTTGGGCAGCCTTATCCTGTCAATTTACGAAATAAGGTTAGCGCGCTTCATAATCCGTTTTCCGAGGCGGCCTCAGAGAGGACATCCAGCAAGAACTGCGGCACCGGTTCCAAAAGAATCTCCGCGCCGATTTGCTCCAAGGCTTGCTCGGTGCGCCTGATCGCGCCCAGTTCCCGGCGACAACCGGCATTTTTGGACAGAAGCGCTTCGAATGCCGCAAGCTCGCTACCTTGCAATTCCCCGCGTAAATAGGCGGAAGCGTCGTATTGTAAGACGCAGAGACCGTCATGTTGGACCAACGGCTCGAAATCACAGGTGCAAGCGTGAACTGGAGGACGCGCCGCGTGAGCTGTCCGGGAAAGATTGTGCGCTGTCATTACATCATCGCCCCTATGATGCGTGTGGTAAATAGCCCAGGGCTGTACATAAAGAGAGTTGCGCGTGTCGTCCACAATCTACCTTGGGTATAGGTCGAATTGTGCGCCTCGTGAAGAGATTTCAACGGGGATAAATTGCGAGCCCGTACACCGCTTGATAGTGCCACATCCAGCATATCTACACGGAGCGTTTTCCGCACGGGCCTTGGTGAGTTGGCGCTCGACGATGTGGAGCGCATCAGGCTCGGCTAAGGTGCTTTATATTCTGCGGTCGCAACGGCGATGCCACCTGCTTTTGATGACGATAAGCCGAGATTCATGGTGGATGTGCTGTTCCACGTTGCCGTGGCTAACAGCGTCGAGCTTGACCGGCCCTCAGCGCGTCAGCGGATGAAATTGGCTCTTGGATCGTTTTAGCCTATGCGCGGCCATGAAATATCTCAGGACGCTGATAGCGGCCGCAGTGAGGCAGGACCCTATGACCTTTGAAATCGGAAGCTGGGTGAAATGGGGCGGTGTTTGTCCGACACGCCTCGGCCACGAAGCCTCGGAGATTGGCCGCGTGGTAAACGTGCATGAGTTCGACACCCAAGGCTTCGAAATCGACGTTGAATTTGACAATGGAGAAGTTGTTCGCGGAGCCCTCGCGGCTTGGTTTGAACCCGCCGCGCCCCGCCGCGAACACGACACCCCGCTTATTTTCCAAGCGTGTCAGAACTTGTAATTCAAGCTCGCGACGCCGTGGATGGCGGTGCCGGGATCACGGCCTATCTCGAAAATAGCGGCACGCTCGATCTGACTCCGGTTGGGGGCGGTAATGGATTTGCAAACTTCGGGACGCAGTGGCGCGGTCACGGATTTGCAAAAGGCAGCGGCAAGAAACGTAAGCGTAACAAGAGGTTGCGGATATTGGTCAAGGCGCGCCTTATTGCATGGTTGGGGGCTGGCTCGAAGCTTTTTGCTGTTCGTTCTGCTCGGCGAGCGCGAGAATAAGTTTGGCAAGCTCGATGGCGTCAGGTGTCGGCATGACGAAGGCGTGGCGGTAGCGCGAATCTTCCTTGACATTGCCGACGACGAATTCGCCAAGCGCGATGCGGGTGGTAAGCGGGTTTAAGGTGACGTTGAAAACGTTGGCGAAAGTCGGCTCGATGTCGAGGCCTTCCACCGAAGGTTTAGGGGCATTTGTCATGGCTGCGACCAGTTTGCGTGCTTTTCTAGGAGAGCATAGCTTTTTAACTTGCTCTGGCGAAGGCCGAAAGCACGATCGTCGGCAAGCGCATGGAACCGTTTCTCAGGCGAGAATGAAGATTTGAACTTTAATTTGGCACGATCCTAACTAATAGGTGATGACGAGGATGCCTTGCCCCCCAGCGCCGGCGCCATTTAGACCGCTGCCGCCGCCGCCGCCATAAAGGCCGCCTGCACCGCCTATCGAGTTAGGAGCAACTGCACTTGCCCCGCCGCCGCCGCCGCCAGATCCTACTGTTGCGTTGTCTAGGCTTGTATCGGAGCCGCCCACTCCCCCGCTGTATCCGGTAGTTGCGTTCCAAGCGCCGCCACCACCACCACCGGCGGTGCCATTGCCACCGGCAGGAGAGGAAGTTGTCCCACCGCTGCCGCCTCCCGTTCCACCTGTTCCATTCCCTCCCGCGCCGCCGTAACTAGAGCCAACTGTACCGGCTGTAGAAGCACCGCCATTAGAGCCGCCGCCGCCGCCGCCGCCCTCAGTACTGCTTATCCCGCCGCCGCCGCCGCCCGCCTGTCCGGCACCGTATGGGCCACCTGCGCCGCCGCCACCAGCGGGACAAGGATGCGTGTTACAGCCTGTTGCAAGGTAATAAGTGCCATTACCTCCATAGGAAATGGTGGTTCCAACGCCACCCGAAGTGACGGCGGTTCCTCCAGAGCCTGAGGCTCCAGATGGGCCATACGGCGCAACAATACCGTTCGAACTTACCGTAGGAGCTGAATTCGCCGCAATATTCGCCCAGGTTTCGCCTGTCGTTGACGTACCGCCACCAATGCCAACATTGTAATAAAGCGTCTGGCCGGTAGAAACGGTAATGGTAGAAGCGGCATAGGCCGCGCCAGCACCAGAACCGGGTTTCGTGGATCCAGTACCGGAGTACCCATTTCCTCCGCCGCCGATGCCCTGTAGCGTGATCGAAGTAACACCGCCAGGAACGGTCCAGCTGCCAGCGCCGGTCGCAGTGATGTAAGCATAAGAGATAGACGGCGAGCAGCTCGCGCCGGAATAGTTATAGCCTCCCCCGCATGTCACGGTCACCGAGCCGGTGTAGCCGCTCGCTGTGTTGGTGACGCTGACTTGGTCCCCGTAATGCAATATGCCGACCGGGGCGGAGCAATTCGTGCCCCACGTCGCTGTTGCCGCCGGACATGGCTGGGTCGTTAAAAACAGCGGGGACGGATACGGATAGAGCGCATGGGCGCTGCAAGGGAGCAAGCCGAGAAGAAGGACCAGCAGCCACTTGATCATCTCAGAACCCCTTCGCGATCGCGGCGTAGAAGGTCGGCGAGCTGTTGACGCAGATGAGGGTGATAAGGTCGGTCTTGCTCGCGGTCGTCGTCAGCGTCGGCGCGCCGGCCGCGCCCCAATCGAAGGAGGTAGGCCACGTCCCTATCGTGCGCGAGCCGGTTGAATCCTGCGTGATTTGCAGCGTGTAGGTTTGTCCCACCGTGTAATTGGTGGGCGCGGCTATCGTAGCGCCGCTGCCGGTCAATGTGACCACGGCATTATAGCCCGACGCCATATTCCACGAGATCTGTGTCCCGTAAGTCAGCGTCAAAATCGCCTGCGAGCCGGAGAGAGCGGCGGGCGTAGCGACCTTGGTGGAACTGGTCCCGGCCTGCACGTCGCTCGCCGCCGCAGTCGGCAGGTACGTCGCCGACACCGTGCCGCTACTGATATTGCTGCCATTGAGGCTGGTAAGGTTGGAGCCGTTACCGCTCGTCGGCGTCCCAAGCGCGCCGGAATAGGTGACAAAACCGCCCGTACCGTTCGTCGCGTTGCCCAGCGCCGTTACTACGCCCGTTCCCGCTGTTATGGACGTGCCCCACGCGCTGCCTGTCGATTGCGGAATGCCCGCCCCCGGATACGTCATGCCGCCCGTCGCCAGCGCCGTGCCGTTCCAGGTCAGTGTTCCGCCGTTGTTGTAGAGCTGATAGGTCGTCGAACCCGGCGTGCCGCTGGCGATATGGATGCCGGTGCCGTTCACGTCCAGCGTATTCACCGGAGCCGTTGATCCGATGCCGACGCTACCTTGCATAATGGAGGTAAGGCTTGCGATGATTTCCAGCGGTTGGGAACCGGTATAGGCGTCATTGGCCGATGCCAGAGTGACGCCGGAAGTCAAATCCGAATAGCCATTGACAAAAAAGCTTCCACTGCCCGTTGGGCGCACTTGAAGAATGCGTTGGGGACTCGCAGTCCCGATCCCGACATTACCGCCGAAATAGCTGCTGCCGGCGTTGACGTCGAAGGCGAGCGGCGTGGTGATCGTCACCGATCCCGCCTGCGCCGGGGCATTGTCGATGTACAAGGTCGCCGCGTTGGTCACCGTCACCGCCGAGCTGTCCGTATAGGTCGGCTTGTAAAGGCTGACGGCATTGAAGCCCTTCGCGTTGGTGATGCCGGTCGTGCCCGTGATGGTCGTCGTCGCCGCAGGCAAGGACACATAATCGAGCGTCGCGCTGGCCGCCGACGCCACCGTGCTCCCACCCCATACCGTCAGCTCTCCCTGCGGCGTCGCCGTGCCGAGGCCGACCTGGCTGCTGGAATAGACAAAGTTGCTGCCGCTCGTGATGCTCGTGCCGTTGTAATAGTTCACCCCGTTCGTCGTCTGGCTCGTCGCATTCGTGCCACCGTAACCGATGCCGACGCCCGTGCCGTTCCATATGCCGCTCGTGATCGTGCCGACGCCGGTCAGCGATGAACTCACCACGTTCGACGCCAGCGCCGTGCCCGTCAGTGTTCCTGCTGGAGCTGCGTTTAGCGTCGCCAGCGTGCCGAACGCCACATTGTTGGTCTTGGTGCAGGTGATAACGCCTGCATTCGTGATCGTGCAGTCACCCGACAGCGCCACGCCGGTTGCTACGTTTGAGCCATTGCCCACCCATATGTACGCGCTAGTCAGCGATGGCAGAGAGGCACTCGGCGTCGACCATATGCCGGAGCCGCTAAGAAAGGTCGTCGCGCTCGGCGTGCCGGTCACCGCCGTCAGATTGCTCGTGCCGATGCCGGTGATGTTCGCGCCGCTGATTGTCGGAGCGGAACTGTAAGACGGGTTGGCTCCGACGCCGCCGCTGACAAGCACCGAGCCCGTGGCGACATCGGCGATTGTGGAGACGGCAGATGTTCCGCTGCCGAGAAGAAGGCTGCCTGCGGTCAGGCTAGTGTCGCCGGTCCCGCCGTTCGGCACCGTCACCGTGCCGGTCAACGACCCGGTGCCGATCGACACGGATGTCCAGGTTCCATTACCGGCAAGGAAAGTCGTCGCGCTCGGCGTGCCGGTGACCGCCGTCAGGTTGCTGGTGCCAACGCTCGTCAGCGCCGAACCGTTGCCGGAAAAACTACCCGAAAAAGTTCCGCCCGTGATCGTGCCCGAGAGCGTCGGCGAGGCCGAAAGAACAACCGATCCCGTTCCGGTCGGCGCCGTGGTGCAGGAGATCGCCGTGCCGCTAGTCGCCGCGCAGAAATCATTGGTGGTGAGCGTGCCGAAACTGACGCTGCTGCTGCCGCCGAAGGTGACTTTCTGCCAGGTTTGGGCGGCGGCAGGAAAGGCAAGAAAAAGAGAAAGGCAAAGCGCAAGCGCGGTGAAGAAAGTCCGGAAGGCAATCCGTCGGGCGGATGGCGGGCTCGCCGCCGGATTGGGGTCTTTGCGGTTTTTTGCCGATGCTGGGAAAGTTTTATTTTGCGCACACATAGAGGATCCCCGTTTCGTCGAAAGTGAAAGCGCCCGGATTGAAGCCTGCGCAGCTCGAACCCGCGATGCTTGGAGTGGACGTATCGCAGACCAGCAGGTCGCCATTGGCATCGGTCGCCATCGCCCCCTGCGCCGCGCCCGAACAGGAGCCGCCGTTCGTGACCGCCTGCACCATGCCCATCTGGATGTTGCCGCCTGCCCCGTTCACCGAAAGCGCGACCGGATAGATACTGCCGCTGATGGCGGTGGTGTTCAGAACCTGACCGATGGTTTGAAGGCCAAGCGTGCTGCGTGTTTTGCTGCCTGTGTCATGGCAATCGCCGTTTGTGGAACTGCTGATCGTGACGAAATCGCCCACGGCGCTCGGCGCGCCGTCGAACACGCAGCCTACCTGACCGCCAATCGCGATTTGTGCGTTGCCCGATGTGCCCGCATTGCCGACGACGACACCGATCATGCCGTCGGTATCGCCCGTCGTGCCGATGGTGACGGTATTGGCGCCGTACATCTTCGCGAGCTTGTTGAGGACGGTTGCCGTCGAACCGTTGGGGATTTCGGTTAGGTAGCCGTTATTGCTCCCCATCGCATCGATATTGCCGTTGACGGTCAGGCTCTGCGTCATCACCGCCGTGCCGATGCCGACCTTCGAACCGCTTTCAAAAAGCAATCCGGTGCCGATGCTGGTCGGGCTGGTCCAGATCGCGTCGTAGCCGGTCGAACCGGAACCCGTCACGCCCCCGCCGCCACCCCCGCTCGTCAACAGCGCATTGCCGTTCCAATACAAAGTTCCCGAGCTGTTATAGAGCTGATAAACGCTAGCGCTCGGCACCCCGCTGGCGATATGAATGCCCGTGCCGGTCACGTCGAGCGTATTCGCCGGGCTTGTGGAACCGATCCCGACGTTGCCGCCGTTGAAATAAGATACCGCGTTCGCGGCAACTTGAACCGTTTGCGACCCGCCATTCAAGAGCTTCAATAATCCACCGTCATTACCGGACGATGTGCCAATCAGAGACGCAAAGACATTTGTTTTGTTTCCAACAAATAGCCCGTTGTATTGGGACGCCGTTTCAACATCGAGAGCTGTCCCTGGGCTTGTAATCCCAATCCCCACATTGCCGCCAACAATCTCAATCGTTGAAGTACCAACAACCGTGCTGCCGTTATTCTGATAATATGCAACTTCCCCCGCCGTGCCGCTATTGATGATGCCGCTGCCAATGCCCGTCAGGCCCGAGCCATTGCCGACGAAATTGGTGGCGACGACGGTGCCGTTGACCTGAAGCGCGTTTGTGCCCGGATTGTTGGTGCCGATGCCGACATTGCCCTGGACGATGAGGCCGTTGGTCGGGGCGGTGTAAACCCCGGCATAGCCAGTGCCGATCGCCTGCGCGCCCCAGACATCGAGCTTGTTGACGGCAGGTTTGCTGCTGCCGACCATCAGGCCGGTCGAGGTCCAGTTGCCGACGGTCGTGTTGTTGACCGTATAGGTAATGCCGGTCGATGTGCCGACGGCGACCGAATCTCCCGAACCGTCGCTGATCGAATTTGCAGAGTTGGCGGATAAAGTACCTCCGGTGACACGGCCGTCCGCGCCGACATAGACGGTACTCCATGTGCCTTGGCCGCCGGTATTGCTCAGTTGCGACGTCTGGATGCAACAGGCCACGTCGGCGGCAGGGACAAGACCAGAAATCGTGCCTGCCGTGCCGAACAGGTTGCTCAGGGCGCTTGAGGCTGTCGTCTGGCCGGTGCCGCCGTTGGCGATGGGAAGGACACCGGTCATTGAGCCGCCGAACGAACCATTAAAAGTGCCGTTAAAGCTCGCGGCCTGCACGTTGCCGGAGAAGACGGCGCTGGAGCCGTTCAATTGTCCCGTGACTCCAAGCGTGCCGCTCAGAGCTGCCGCTCCTGATGCGTTAAGCGTGGTTGCCGAAACTGAACCTCCCGATTGACTGCCGGTGAGATCGCCATTGAACGCGCCGGTGAAGGTGCCGCCCGCGACATTGCCGTATTGATCGACGGTAAAAGGATAAACGGCGGGCGAGCCGACGCCCTTGCCGACGGTCACGAGCGGCGTCGAGGTTCCGGTCGCCGCCACGGATGTGCCGATCTGGATGATGGCGGTCGATGTCGTCGTAGTGCCGCCAAGAAAGCTTGCGCCGCTATTCGAAAATCCGGTGACGCTCGTTGAACCGAGCGTTGTAGCGCCGGTAACGCCAAGCGTTCCGCCGACGGTGGCATTGTTGGTGACCGCGGCGTAAGAGAGGGTCGAGGAACCGGTGGACACCTGCCCCAGAGTCGACAAACCAGTAACGCCAAGTGTGCCGGTGGTATTCGTGTTGCCGTTGATGTCGACGGTCATCTGCCCCGCGCCGCCAACTGCAAGGGTGGTGAAGCTGCCGGTTGAGCCGCTGATCGGCGTGCCGGTGATGTTGGTCGCACTGAGCGCGCCGAGCGAAGTGGTGCCGGTGACGGCAAGCGTGCCGGGGACCACGACGTTGCCGTTGGTGCCGATGCTGACCTGGCTGCCCGTCGCGCCGAATTGCGCGCCGGTCACCGACGAGCCGGCGGTCGTGGTCTGCCACACGGCGGCCCGGTTTTGCGTGACGGCCGTGGACCAGACGATCATCAGATCGTCGCCGCCCGCCGTTGTGCTGCCGCAGGTGGTTTCGATCTTGCCGTTCGCTCCGGCTGAGATGATCGCGATGGCGTTCGCTGCGCCAATGCCGTTCTCCCAGCGGCAATAGAGGTAGTAATGGCCCCAGGGATCGAGCACCTTGACGCCCGTTCCGACCCGGAACACGCCAACTTCGACGGGCGATCCGGCGGAGCTGATCGAAGCGTAATTGGCGGGAAGCTGTGCAGCGGAGGCGTTGGCAAACGACGTGCCCACGATGGTCGCGCTTGCGGATGTCGAGCAATTTGCCGACGGCGTTTGCGGGCTGTTGCTGCCTACGATCGGCGGGCAAAGCACCGTCTTGTCGTTCGAGAGCCAGGAGGTAGCGGCAAGCGTTGTGGCGGCGGCTTGCAAATCATTTTTCGCCGCGACCGTGTACGACATGGTCTGCGTGGTGCGGAATATCTGGCTGTAGCTGCTGAAAAGAATTCCAGCGCCGACGCCGATTAGGCCAAGCAAATAGAGGATCGGCGCTATCGCGAAGCCGCGATTGCGAGGAGCGCGAGCCGCAGCGGCTTGTTTCGCGCGGAATTCGGGATCATCGTAAAGGCGCTTCAAGCGCTCGCTTGAGGCCCGGCGGAAAGCAGGATCGCGATTGAGCCGCGTGAGCGTGCGGCGTGCCGCTTCAATCGCTTTCTTATGAAATCCTGGCTTCGCGTGCTGTGCTTTCAGCCAGCGGCTTGCGGCTTTCGACGCCGCCTTCGCCTGCTTCACTGCAAATTCAGGATCGGCGCGGCGCTCCTTCATATGCTCGGAGAGCGAAATGAGCGCGATGCCGTGCCTTTTAGCTATGCGCCAGGCGGTGACCGGATTGACGCCAACGATCGCGGCTGCGCGGCGGGCATTGCGGTGAAGGCGGAGAGCCTCAAGGAGCGCTTCGAGGGTTTGGGCTGGAAGGGGAGTGGCGATGCCGCGTTCGGCGCGGCGTTGCCAGAGGGTAAGGTTCGGTCCGGGCTCCTTCACGGCGGGGCCGTCGCCTTATGGTTGGTGGCATGCCGCCAGCTTTCGACGATCCGGGAAAGCCAGCGCCGCCAGAAATAGAAAAGGCCGGACGTGACGATTGCACCGGCAGCGAAGCCATGCCAGCCGCCGGACACATAAGCAGCGGCGAGATCGTTGAACGTATAGGCGGCGGACGGAAGATTTTGTGCCATTGCGGCAAAAGCCGATGGCATGGCCGAAAGCAGAAACAAGCCGGGTAGAAACACGACGCAACGCACAGCGATTTCCTCTCCCCGAACGCGAGAAAAGCGCCACCAAGTTTTCGCCTGGTGGGCTGGGAGCTGAAAAATCGCAACTAGACGATTGCAATGGCCTTTAGGCCGAGAGGCCTTGGACATGCGCCACTGCCTCCCAGCCCAAAGGCCGGAGGCAGCGTTTTTGCGGCAACGCTCTGCCGCGCTGATTTCGAGAATCAACGCTACAGGTCACATGAAACTTGCAAGCGAAAACAAACCCTGTTTTCGGACAGGTTTCACATAACAAACCGCTAGTTGTGAGGTTTTCAGACCCCAAAGACAGACTTTCACTGTCTTCGGCAAAGAGTATGAAGGATATTTGTTAAGATTTCTAGTAGATCGAAACGAATTAAATTATAGCCTCCCGGTAGAGTTGGTGACGCATGCAGCATTATATGCTTGGTGTAAGTTACACTGGATTGCTCGTTTTATAACTTTTGCGAGGAGAACCCGGACAGCGGAGAATCGTTGACTATCCCAACTGGCTATCGGGATAGGCGGGTGTGGCCGCCGAGTGCGCCGGCCGTTTCGGCTTTTGCCGGTTGGCTCGGGCGGCTCGGAGGCGATCCTGTGCGGCGCGCATGACCATGATCTTTTCGTCGCGCAAGCGCCGGACGAAAGCAGCCGCAATGGGAGGGGCGAGGGACGAGCGCGCCGCCGCGATCAGCCCTTTATAGAAGATCTGAATGGCTGAAATCTCCGTGTCATCGATGGGGATATCCGCCGCGTCTTGGATGCTATCGTGAGCTGGTAATGTTTGCGGCTGATTTTGTGACTCGGCATTCGGCTGAGAAGAAGACGGGAGGGACTCGCGGAAACCGGGATTCGATATGCGCAAAGCGGCATCGGCAAAATCGGAATCTGGTTCGCGCCGCGTGTTAGATAAAAGCGCGTATGTCGGTTGTGGCTGTTTAGCAAAGGGCACTGAAATAGTGCCCTTTCGGCGCATAGGTGGCCCTGTGGAAGGTAAGACGCGCGGCAGGAGCCTTGGCGGCGCGTCTGTTACCGGCCCCGTACACCTCCGCCGCGGTCCTTGCCGCGCTGCTGCGGCTGGCTTTGCGGTGCGAATTTCTCCGTCTCGGCCTTCTTGTCCTGCCGGTCGTGGCGTTCCCTGATTTCTTGCGGGGCATTGGCGCGTTCCTCGCTGCTCAACGTTCGGCCGGAAGCTGCGGCGTGCCGAGCCTGGGTTTGCGGATCGAGTCCGTCCATGGCCCCGCGGGCTTGGGCGCGGAAGCGATCGGGCGTCGATCCGCGAAGCCGGTCCGTTTGCCTTCTGGCATTAAGGCCCTCGCGGATTTTTTCGCGCTTGCCGTGCTCGTCCCTCGCGGTCTGCATGAAGGCCTTGATCGCTTCGGCGGGCGTGATTTCCGCGCCGGGGGCGATGCCGGCATTGTGCTTCAGACGAATGATATTGACGGCGGCTCTCTGCTGCCCCGCCATTCCTAAATGGCCGCCAAGGCGCGCGGCGACGCGGTTCGCGTCGCGCTGCAATTCCTGGGCGCGATGCTTCTCTGCGATCCCGAGGCGCTCGGCGGTATGCTGGCGGGTCAGCGCCGCATATTCCTCGCGATGCGTTGCGCGCAGATCGAGGCGTTCCTGCCCCTGCTCTTTGTTCAAGGCCTGCCAGGCTTGGTCTTTCTCGACGCGGGCTTGACCGATATGCAGCGTGGTGACTTTGGCATAGAGTTGCTGCTGTTCGCGTTTGAGCGCCTCGGCCGCCTGCTCGCGCTGAGCCTTATCGGGCATGGCATGAACGCTCTTCCAGCGGTCGGCGGTCTGTTCCTTGACCTGCTCGAACGCCGCATTGCGGGCGTCCGCGTAAAGTTTGTTGGCCCATTCCTTGTGCTTATCGAGCTGAAGTTTTTGGGCCTGGCGCAGCGCATCGCGGTCGCGTTTCTGTTCGCGGTACATGGCGCGGCGCACTTCCGCCTGCGCCTCGCGTAAGTTCAGTTGTTCGGGATGTTCGCGCGACGCGACGGGCTGCTTGTTGCCTTCGACGATGCGGGCGTTGTGCTCGGCGCGGCTGCCGCTATCCAGCAGGCTATAGGGGATAGTGCGATCCGCCCTGTGTCGGTCCTGGCTTTCGAACTCGTGGCCCTTCTTTGCCGCATTCTGGCTGCCGGGGCCGATATGGATTTGCGGCTCACGGTCGATTCCCTGCTCCTTGAGGCTGCGATGGTCGATGCGCACCTCGTGGCCCGCGCGTTCGAGCGCGTGGTTCATGTCCGCGCTCCACTTTTCGCGGAAGTCCTTTGTCGTCCAATAGTCGATGCCCTTGGCGTCGAGCTGGGCGCGTTCCTTGGGTCCGGCCGATGTGTAGAGATAGCGCCGACCGGTCTCGATATCCCGGTCCCGGAAAATGATATGGACGTGCGGATTCCAGTCGGGCTCGTTCTTTTTATCCAGTTCCAGATGCAGCGCGAAATGCCACGGCACGCGGTCCTGCGTCACGTCGCGGCAGAATTTCTCGACCGCCTCAATGCATTGGTCGGGCGTCAGTTCGCGCGGCAGCGCGCCGATGAAACGGTCGGACATGCGCGCGTTCTTGCGCTCGCCCTGTTCTTGGCTCCGGAACCAGGCCTCGGCCTCCTTCGGGCCGGGCGGGATGATATGACTGCGGACGGCGTAGGTCGCTTCCTCGCGGGCATTGTAGGCCGCAATGTCGGCGGCGGCGCGCAAGAGTTCCTTGCCCTTGTCGAGCCGGGTTTCGTTTTCGCGGGCGTTGTAGGCGGCGTTGTCCCCTGCCGCCCCTGCCCGGTTCGTTGTCTTTCCAAAAGAATCATGGTTGAACGAATAAATCGCCATGGTGCGGTGCCTCCGCGCTGTCGCGCGCCGGGTTTTCGTTTCCGAAAACCCATAAGTGCGCCTCCTTGCATGGCCTCAGATTCGCTTTAAAAACGTGTAAACATTACGGCTGCGGAACAGCGGGTTACTGTCACGTAGACGGAATGCTCGCGCGGCGGTGCTACTTGCCTTGCCGTCTCGCTTGGGTTGTGCTGGGGCAATTTCCGGCGGCGGCTTCGTTGCTTTTCCGGATAGAATTTCGCGCATCGGCTCGGCTTAAGCCTCGCCGTTGCAAAGCCGGAATGGACGATCCCGAAAAATTTGCGCGACGCGGCTATCGCGCGACAATCTGGATGAGAAGAGCGGCAATCAAGGTGAGAATGGGTGGATCGCCAGGCCCTATGATGATTGCCGCCGGCGCCCTCACGCGCAAGCAGTTTTTGCTCCCAGATTGACGCGCCGCGTCACTCCGATGTTGTCTTGATTGTCGCGCGGCTGGCCGGCCGGCCCTTGCCGCGTTTGCGCTCAAGCGCTTCGTTGCACCGGTAGCTCTTAACGTTCATCTCCAGGATGGTGGCGTGATGGACGAGGCGGTCGACGGCCGCCAGCGTCATGGCCTGATCGGGGAAGATTTTGCCCCATTCGCCGAAGGCCTGGTTGGCGGTAATGAGCAGCGAACGGCGTTCGTACCGTGAGCCGATCAGCTCGAACAGCACGCTGGTCTCGGCCTGGTCCTTGCTGACATAGGAGATGTCGTCGAGGACGAGCAGGTGATATTTGTCGAGCTTGGCGATGAAGCTTTCCAGGGCAAGCTCGCGGCGCGCCAGCTGCAGCCGCTGGACCAGATCGGTGGTGCGCATGAACAGCACGCGCCAGCCGTTTTCGATGAGTGCCAGGCCGATGGCGGAAGCCAGATGGCTTTTGCCGGCTCCGGGCGGCCCGAACAGCAAAAGATTGGCACCCTGCTCGATCCAGCCGTCGCCCGAGGCAAGCGCCATCACCTGCGCCTTGCTGATCATGGGCACGGCGGCGAAGTCGAAAGCGTCGAGCGTCTTGCCAACCGGCAGGCGCGCTTCGGCAAGATGGCGTTCGATGCGCCGCCGTCCGCGATCGGCGATTTCCAGCTCCGCGAGCGCGGCGAGAAAGCGGGCTGCGGGCCAGCCTTCCTTGTCCGCCTGTTCCGCAAGTTTGGGCCACATCTGCTTGATGCCCGGCAGGCGCAGTTCGGTAAGGAGGAGTTCGACGCGCGCGGTGTCGATGGCGGTGGAGTTCTTCGTCATGCCGCCATCTCCAAAGCGCAAGGCTCAGCAACTACGGCCAGCTCATCATAATCCGTGAGCGGCACCAGCCGGACGGTAACGTCCGGGATTACCGCCGCATCGGGCTTGAAGCGGTCCCGCAACTGGGCGGGATCGGGCAGTTGCCCGGCATCCAGAACGGCCTCGATGGCTTCCGCCAGATCCGCCTCGCAAGCGCGGTCATGCGCGAGCGCCAGTAGTTCGACGGTCACGCGGCAGGCGCGTTTCTCGCCCTCCTTTGCCAGCAGCGTCTCAAAGGCGCGGGCGTAGGCCTGGCGCGGGAAGAGCTGATCGCGATAGACGAGATTGAGAAGCGCCATCGGTTTTTTGCGCAGGGCATGAATGACGTGCCGGTAGTCCACGACATGGCCGCGCTTGCCGCTGGCTTGCGGCGGCCGGCCGCGGCGCAGGGTGAGAATGGGCGTGCCGCCAAGGAAGCATTCCAGCCGGTCATCGTAGATGCGCACCCGCAGGCGATGCCCGATGAGGCGTGACGGCACGGTGTAGAACACGCGCCGCAAGTCAAAGCCGCCGCTCGATGTGACCTGGACGATTGCTTCCTCATAATCGGCGGTGCGCCGCTCCGGGAGCTTTTTCAGCGCGGCGCGCTCCGCCTCGATGCGCTTGCGGTTGCGAGCGTTCCGGCGCCCAACGGTCTCATCGATAAAGCGGCGGTAGGCTGCCAGATCGGGGAAGTCACGCGAGCCGCGCAGCAAGAGCGCATCCCCGGCCGCTTTCTTCAGATGACCGTGGGCGCTTTCAATCGCACCGTTCTCGTGGGCCACGCCAAGATTGTTGCGCGTGGGCTCCATGCCGTAATGGGCAACGAGCGCCTCGTAGCGTTGCGTCAGGTCTTCCTGTGCTTCCCGTGTGAGGTTACGGAATGCTGCCGATAGACTATCGGTGCGGTGCTGCTGGGGCACGCCGCCCAGTGCCCAGAGCGCATTCTGCAAGCCCTCGGCGAGCGCCACGAAACTCTCGCCGCCAAGGATAACATGGGCATGCTCGAAGCCAGAGTATGCCAGGCGGAAATGATAAAGCCGGTGCTCCAGCGGCTCTCCCGCGACGGTGATGCCAAGCTCCCCCATATCGGTGAAGTCTGACAGTCCAAGCCGGCCGGGCACCTGCTCCTGCCGGAACATCACATCCCGCTCCGGGCCGTTCAGCGCGCGCCATTGCAGGATGCGGCGCTCCAAGGTACGGCGCACGCCAGGAGCAAGTTCAGGATGACGGCGCAGGACTTCCTCGAAAACGGCGACAGGCCGCAAGTCCGGCGCCGCCTCAAGCATCGGCACGATCTCCCGCTCCCAGATGCCTTCGAGCGGATCGGGACGCCGGCGTCCGCGCGGCGCTTTCTTCTGCGACGGCAGCTGCGGATCGCTCTCGATCCGGTAGCCCGTCGCGGTGCTGAAGCCTGCCTTGGCGGCGGCAACAGCCACAGTGTGTGTTTTACGGAAACTCATGAACAGCCTCATCTGGTGGTCGTTGATGTGGAGGCCCGGCAAGCGTCGATCCCTCTTTGCTCAGAAGAATCACATGCTTGGCCAGGCCGCCCGGGACCGCCAGACGCCGTTCACCAGGGGTGAAACGCGCGCCGCCGCTGATGACGCGACTACAGTCGGGCTACGCCCTCCTTCCGTCACGCCACCAGCGGCATTCTCATCCTGATTGACGCTGCTTTCTCACGTTGATTGTCGCGCGGCACGCGGCTTCGCCGCGCTTGCTTGGGGCGGTGCTTGCGTCGGCGGTAGCGCAAAAAAACGCGGCCCGGCTTCGCCGGGTCAGCAACGCTTGTGGTCAGCGCCGGTCTCAATCGTTGCGGATGCGGACTGATGGTGAAGTGCTGCAATGTGGACGCGCGCTAAAGCGCGCGACTTTTTGCTTTGGGGGCTCGGCCAAGGCCTCGCCCCATGGGGGACTTCGCGTCCCCCCGGCCCCCTGCGGGATATTTGTAAGCAAGATGATGTTCTGCGAAGGAAAAAGAAAAACCCGCCAAGCGTCGAAGCCTGGCGGGTCGATGACGCGATAATTCGGCGCGTCAGCCTTCGGCTTTGGGAGGCAAAAGCACGATGCGGCCGTCGATCGGCAAGCTATCAAGCTGCAAATTATAGCCGTCTCCCTTGGTCTGTTTCCAGGCGGCTCCGATCTGATGCCAATGCGGCTTGGCAATCTTTTCCCGTTCGATGACGCTATAGGCGATGAATTGCGGCTTGCTCATTGCGTTTCCCTCCCTTGCTGTTGCGGCAGCGATGCGTGCTGTCCGTGCGCGGTGCGCGTTGGCCGAAGGCTAGCGAGGCGTTTTGGCTTTGCAAAGGCCCTATGGACGGCGCTTCTGATTCGGGTCTAGCCTTGGCTTACGGTACAGGCTGGGAAGCCGATGACCGTGCAAGGTGATGAAAATCACGGGGCCGGTGTGCTGCAAAGCCGCCGGCCTTTTCTTGGCGGTAGATATCGCGGGGGCTAGCCCAGGGCTAGCCCCCGCTTGCGGCAAGAGGATTAACCTCGCAAGTACTGCACGAGGCCAACCAAACATTCCCAGTTCGCTAGGCAATGTATGGTCTTACCGGGTAAAGCTGACCGGGCGCGCGGCCAACACGTAACCCGCGCTGAGCGCAGTAGCTTTGTGAGGCAGAGCAGACTAATCGCGATCTGTTATCAGAGCCAGAACCTGTTCCCTGGCCTTAGGGTGTGGTCTTTGGGAGGAATATTCTGAGCGCGCGGGCCTCAAAGTCGTAGGACGCTGTGAATTGCCCATCCACTTGCTTGCCTGGCTGCGAGAGCAAAATAGTTTGTTGTGTAATCTTGTTCTTGATCGAGACATTCCAGACCGGCGGCATCGCTGTGAGGCCGCTCGGAAGTCCGGGTGTCTCAAGAAAAAGCTGCGTGCCACCCTCGGCATCGTCCCAGACGCGGTCGAATGGACCAGTTGTCAGCACCTCATTTTTATGTCCGGGAAAGCTCGCCAAAGCCGTTGATCCGCCATTAGCGCCGGATTGCCAGGAATAGGCGCAAGCAGCAGGAGCCTGACCCTGATTACATTCCAATATGGTCACGATGGTATCGATGCAACCGTTCGGGCCATCGCCTTGGATGTATCCTGCAATTGCGCCAAAGCACACATTTTTTGTTACGCCTGACGGATTGCCGGGATTTTGCTGAGCGTTCCACCAATCCCGAACATTTCTGTCGAGGACATAACCGGGGCCGGGACAGACCTGCACGGGCACCGGTATGGGGGTACTCTGTGCACATTTGGAGTGGGAGATATGCGCCGAGCCATAAAAGACTTCGGTGACCGTCCGGCTTCCCTGCACAGCCTGCACATGCGCAACCACATCATAAGCGGGTTTTGCCGGAACCACGAGAGGTTCGGAACAGGAGGGAAAGCCTGGCGTTAACTCGATAGAAAACACCACTTCCTTCCTGGGGTCGTCCTGCACCATTGTAGCGACTATTCCGCCGGGAGGGACAATCCGCCTTGTTTTGAAAACCGAGTGGTCCGCCGGATTTGCGGGTTGATGCGCGTTGAACGCCGCTGAGGTTACAATTCTTGGTGCTTTGATGGTTCCGTCAGGGTTCGTGCCATCAGGCATGTAGCTGATGTAAAATCCCACCGTATCGGAAGTATAGCGCTTGGCACGGCAATGAAGGCCTTTCGCTGTAGATTGGATGCAGGTTTCGTAGACATCGAGAGCACGGAGCGCCACCGGCGTGTTAACGACCTGGGCGAACTCTGACGCGGCAGCCGTCAAATACGTCTGAAGATCCTGCTTCTCGCAGTTGGTTTGACGCCAGGTTCTGGCTCTACTAAAGGCGTCGTTTGCGGAGGCATCAATAGGAAGGCCGTCATATATCGCCTTCATATCAATGTTCTGATTTTTAGCCTCGGCTTCGCTTCCAGCATCAATACGACACCACAGATATTTCATGCTGGCCGCTTTCGCCATCGCCGACTGCCTTGTGTAGATTTCGGTAAATAATGTGGCGCGAAGTGGTGGCGAACAGCGTTCATCAGTGACGAGATCGGTGAGAGACCAGTTTTGTTCAGCCTGAAGGTCTCTAGCAGACCATGAAATTTGCCCGCTCGGCAACCTGGGGGTTTCACTTATTCGGACGGTCCAGTCGGCAATGAGATCTGGGGTAGTTGAATCCTGTCCCGATGAGGAAGTGAACAGGAAGAAGGAAATGCAAAATGCGAGTGCCACTGGCTTGAGCATTGACATTTACCTTTACCAGCTCCGACGATGATGGGGCGGCCCCAACATCAATCATCTGTGTAAAGAGCTATGGGTTATCTTTCAGATCAGGGCGCATGTAGCATTGCTCTGCTGTTTGAAACAATTGTTCTTTGGTTAGGGGGTATAATCTTCGCCATGGTTGCGAGTTGGACCTCCAGGTGAGCGTCGCTGCCGCATTTCTGGCAGGCAAGGCCCCATTCTTCGCGGACGGTGCTCATGGTGCGCCTCCTGCCATGTCAAGAAGGCCATAATGCTGCAAGTTAGGGAAGGCATTTAGCAGGCAACGGGCGAAGGCTCGGGCCGCTGCCGGATCGGGAAAGTCTTCGAAAGCGAGGACTCCGCCTTCACGGTAATGGCCGTAAACGGTCCAGAAGTGAGCGTCGGCTGGTTCGCAGACTTCAACAAGTTCGTTTCCATCGGCGAAGCCGATAACGGCGCAGGGCGCGATTTCGAGACCGTCATAGTTATGAATGTCGCGCATCCATTGGGGCATGGTAGCCAACGCGGAAAGGGGATTGCTCATGGGCGGCCTCCGTCGCGGTAGTCGGCCATGCGAAGCCAGTTGACCTTGGTCGGCCCATGCGGCTCGTGAGTCCAGACGATCCAGCAGTAACGATGCTCGGCGATGTAGCGCCCGGCCTGGCGTCGGTTGCCGTTCGGCCAGCAGACCAGCTCATCCATGATGTGGATCGCGGCAGGCGGATCGGCCTGCCATTTCTTTGTGCGCAAGGGATGCGCAAGGCAGCCCAGGTTCAACATCATCGCCACCTTGCCGCCGGTCTGCCGCGTGATGCGCAGCGCCTGCCCGACGAATTTGTCGGCGATGCCTCGCCGGTAGCTGTAAGGCGGATTGGTCACGATATGCTTCACCTGCGGCTGTTCGACAAGTGTGCGCGTGAGCGTTAGCGGGCTTAGAAAGTCTTGGCCGCCGGTGCCATAGCCCCGGTCGATAAGATCGGTTGCGTGAACCGAATGCTCGTGCCGGGCAAGTTCCTTGGCTATCGCTCCGTCGCCGCAGGCCGGTTCCCAGATCAGGCCGTCGAAACTCTCGACGCTGAGCAAGGCGCGGACCGCTTCGGGCGGTGTCGGATAGAAATCGTGATCGGCTCTCGTGACGGTCAGGGGCGCGCCGCGGCTCGCCCTTTCGGGCGAGCGTTGGGCGCTGAGGTGAAGCGCGGTGTTCATTAACCCACCTCGCTTTCGAACGTATTGGCGGTCGCTTCGTCTGCCTTGGGCGGCATCAGCACGATCTTGCCGTCGATGGGCAAGGCTTCGAGCTGGAGCTTAATGCCGTCGCCCTTTTCTGTCGTCCAGGCCGCGCCGATGCGGGTCCAGATGCCTTTCTTGCCTTTGCCGCGATCCTTGACGGCGTAGGCGTAGTATTTGGGAGAGTTGCTCATGGTCTTGGTTCCTTTCGCTTGTGAGGCTGCGCCAATCGCGGCCTCGTTGCCCCCCGTTTGCCCACGAGGGCTAGCGGCGCGCTGCAACGGCTAAATTTTGGGGGAACCGGGGTTTTGCGCTTGAGCGAGCACATAGAAGCGAAGCGGCGCGGAGCCCTTGCGGACGAAAGCCCGCGAGGTGCGCAAGCGCAAAAACTTGGGGGAGCCAATAATTTTGCCGTTGAGGCTGAAGGCCGTCGGCAAGCCGCCCCGAGTGGCAGGGCTTGGGCAACCTTGAGAGGCCGTGTTGCGCGGATGAAGGCGAAGGAAACGAAGCGCTGCAACGTCTCCAATCGAAGCGCAAGCCGGGAATCGGAAGCGAAAGGAAAATCGGACCGCGTTGGGCGCTCCGGTGCAAAAAAGCCGCTGTGTGGCGAACTTGCGCTGGATGCTGCTGCCAATTCTGGCGATGATGATCGTGGTGGTGGCGCTAACGGCGGGCGAATGAATGGCCGATCCTGAGTTCGAACGGAAGTTGAAGAATGATCTGCCGCGCGGCCTCGGCAAGCCTGCAGCCTCGCGCGGAAGGGATCGCGGCGTGCGCGCCCGCTGGCTGCTGCCGGAAGAAATCCAGGCCGGGGACGATAGCGATTGGAAGGTAAGTGGCGATCTTATCGGCGACGCGCTGATGCTGGGCCGGAGGACGGGCCGGGTGATCGGCTGGAAGGATGACCGGCATGTCATGCTGGCGGCGGGCTCGCGGTCGGGTAAGGGCGTCTCGCTGATCATCCCGAACCTGATCGCCTACGATGGCTCGGCGCTGGTGATCGATCCGAAAGGCGAGCTGGCCGCGATTACCGCCGGACGGCGCGGCAAGGGCACCAGGAAAGGCGGGCCGGGCCTTGGGCAGGATGTGCATGTGCTCGATCCGTTCGGCACAAGCGGCTGCGCGCGCTCGTCGTTCAATCCGCTGGCGGAGCTGGATGCGGATTCGCCGGACGTGGTGGACGATAGCGCCATGTTTGCCGAGGCTTTGATCACGCATCCCGAACGCGGCGAAAAGCATTGGACGGAATCGGCGCAGGCGCTGTTGCAGGCATTGATCCTGCTGGTGCTGCGCGAGGAGCCGGAACGGCGCAATCTGGTGACGGTTCGGCGGGTCCTGACCTTGACCGACGATCTGATCAAGTTCGGCAGTCCGCCGTCGCTGAAAAAGCCGGGCCTCGAAGTGCTGCTCGATCTGTTGCGCGCGCAAGAGAACCAGCATTACGGCCATATCTGCGCGGGCGTGGCGGCGCAGCTTGAGAATATGGGCGAGAACGAGCGCGGCTCGGTGTTATCGGCGGCGCGCACGCAGACGAAATGGCTCGATAGCGCGGCGATCGCCGAGGCGCTGGTCAGAAGCGATTTTCGGCTCAATGATTTGAAGCTGAAAAAAGCGACGGTCTATCTCTGCCTGCCCGCGACGCGGATGGGGACCTATAGCCGCTGGCTGCGGCTCCTCATCGGGCTCGCCTTGACCGTGATGGAACGCACAGACGCTGATGTGTCCCCGCCGGTGCTGTTCGTGCTGGACGAGTTTCCGGTTCTCGGTCACATGGCCGATATCGAGAGCGCGGCGGGGCAAATGGCGGGCTTCGGCGTCAAGCTGTGGGTCGTTATTCAAAATGTCGGGCAGCTCAAAAAGCATTACGACAAGGGCTGGGAGACCTTCTTCGCCAATTCGGGCGTGCTGATTGCTTTTGGTAATAACGACAGCGAAACCCTGACCGAATTGTCCAAAATGCTCGGCCGGACGGATATCGAGGACGAACAGGCGACCGGCGCGGTCGGCAGCGCCCTGCTGCAAGGCGCTGCGGCAAGCCGCGAGGTGCGGCGCGAAGTTCCCCTGCTCGCCGAGCATGAAGTGCGGCTGCTGTTCGCCAAGCGCAAAAACCGCGCCCTGGTGGTGACGATGGAAAACGCGCCCGCCGTGCTGGAGCGTTTTGCCTATTATAACGATCCGCTGTTTGCCGGTCTTTATGACGACAAGCCCAATCGGGTGCGGCCCCTGCTCCAATGATGGTGACGTGATGGCGATCCGGCTCGATCCCTTAAAAACCGACGCGCAAGGCCTGCCGGTCGTGACCTGGGAGGAAGACCGCAACCTGTTCGCGCCCGGCGGCATATCCCCTGCCCGCGTCGCCTGTTTCATCCGGCCAAACGAGAAAGGCGAATTGCAATTCGTGTCGGCCGGCCTGGTGCGGCACGGGGAATTCGAGGAAGCGCGGCCCTGGGAGAAGCTGGTGTCGTTCGGCACGGGCACGGCAGAGCAGCATTACCATTCGCCGGGGGAGCGAGCCGTAATCGATACTCTGGCGAGCAAAAGCAAGAGCGGCGTGGGGCGGCTGCTGGCGACGGACGGCGCGCATGTGGTTCTGGCGCATTTTGCCGACGAGCGGCCAAGCATTGCCATGCATCTGAACTGCGCCGAGGCCTCGCTGGCCGAAGTGGCCTTGCTGCATGACCGCCTCAGCCGCGCGTTTATTGCCAAAAGGCCCCTGCTCCTGAGTGAGATTTGCGGCGGCGAATATATCTGGCCAAAGGACAAGGCGTTCATCGCTTATGAGCCCCCTGCCCCGGCTGGCGTGTCCCGCTGGAAGTCTCGCCTTGTCGATCTGTCGATCGCCGCGATGCTGGCGCTGATAGGTTGGGGGCTTTATGAATTCGTGCTGCGCTAGACAAACGTGCATGGCTTCGCCAACGGTTGCACCTATTGCGGCTCAGCTCTGTTAGAACAAAATCGAAGAAACGGAATGTCGGACATGGATGCCGGCGGCCCTTAATTACCTTCGATACGGTATCGCTGAACTACCGAGGATTTGGCCTCGGATGTTAAGATTCCAGATGTTGGGGCTCCTCAGGGCCGCTGTTTGATTCCATCATCACTGTGTTTGGGGCTTTTCCTCCAGTAGATGAAGGGTCTTTGGAGGGGCGAATCCTGGTTTAACAGGTCTAAGATCAAGTTGGCTACATTGCGACGGATCATAGGGAGCACCGTACTCCACATAGTGAGCTTCTGAAGCATCGGTTGTCTCAATAGTTCCGGCTATAGAGAAAGTTCTTTTAGCTGGCTCTTTCAGGACATCGGAAAGATGCTTAAACCCTAGATCATTGGCGCTTAAATCGGCGTCGATAGTAACCGTTGTGGTAAATGGTATGGTATACCGGATTGCCCATGCTTTCAATTGCACTACTGCGGCTTTTCCGGGGGGGACTGACCAATTATCACTGTGTGAGTATGTGACAGTTTTTTGATTGGAATCGATATCTACCCTGCCCTCAGTTACCTGCTCTCCAAATGAAAGTTGTCCGCCAATCCGAAATATCTTAAATGCAGATACGCCAAAGTTAACAGATTGAGATTGAGTGTGAGTTACTGATTTCGACAATTGGATAGTCGCCGTTCTGCTTACCGACACCGTTAGATTATACCCGGCAGTCAATGGGCCTGGTGAGTTCTCGCACGCCTGTCCCCAAGCTGAATCAGCGTAGACCTCGTCGGGCAGCTGCGTGGCGATAATGGTTCCCCAAGACAGAGGCTCTACATTTAAAATTGTAATATTAGAGGCGACTAGCGGTTTCTTCTCGGTGTTCGATTGTGACGTATAGTAAGTTTGCTGTACACAGTGCTGATAGGGTATATGGTCAGGACCACGCGGCATAGGGGGACCGCAAACCGTTTGCGTATGTGGAATCTGCTTTAGGACTGTAACCGGCACCGGCCCATAATTAGCAAGAGCTGCGTTAACCTCCTCCTTCAAATTGGTCGTCTGCGCCCATGTCTCTTGAGAGAGCAACATCATGACACAGATCATGATGATACGCTTAAGCCACATAAAAGCGCTCCATTCCGCTGCTTCTTGGAAGAACATTCCTTGCGGGTTTGCGTCCTCGATTAGACGGCGAACTTTTGCGATGTTCCTTTCAGAGTCCTTTTATTCGAGGTGTCAATGTACGGAGCGTTGTAGCTTCTAACCGAGGCAAGAGGGCATAGAGCGCGCTGGAGTCTGGTATTCACCCGACAAGGGGACTGACCGCTGTTTTCAGCTCAATGTCGGTCACACCCCCGAAAGCGGGTATGACGGCCCTATCCCGAATTTCCGCTGTCAGCCTAAACGTGCTTTCCGGGCCAGCTCATCCAAACTGCTTGCGTAGAGGCCTAAGTGCCGCACATTTGCACGGCTGCCGACAATGCTTGAAGCCATCAATTACTGCCGTTAGTCTAACAGTTGCCGAAGAGAGAGCAGGTTACATTAGGCTGAGCGTCGCTATTGGCGATCCAATTGCCGAAGGCGGCGAAAATAGCCTTGTACTCGGCTTCACTCGCCTGGGCTTGATTGAGGCGTTGGGCCTGGTTGGCGCGTTCGCGTTCGACTATGACTTGCTGCTCCTTGATCGCGGCTTCGCCCTCCATGGCCTGGGCTTCCGCCCTGGTCTTCACCTCGGAATTCTTCGCCGTCTCGCGTGCGATGATTTGCTCGGCCTCGGCTTTCCTGGCGTCGGCCGTCGCTTTGCGAGCATCGGCGCGCTGCTTGCGCTCGGAGTATTTGGCGATCTGGGTTTCGGTGATCGCCTTCCATTCGGCTAGCTCGGCCTCGGCCTTCTGGCGCAGCGCGGCGTTGTCGGCGATAGCTCGCGTTTCGATACCCTTCTGGGTGCTGATGAACGCAGGAATGGC
>JBKQQS010000129.1:0-26313 GCA_052144215.1 Rhodomicrobium sp. | reverse complement strand
GCTCACGAAGATCGTTCGAAAGGGGACGTGTCATGGATGCTGGCCTCCGCCCAGCCAGCATCTTGAATCACTGTTCGCAGGAAAATGGAATCCCCTACGATTCGGTTAATCGGTGAAACGCTCTAGCAGAACGCGGTGACAGTGCCTGCTGTTATGCCGCGATCGCGGCCATCAGAGGCTTGATGCCAATGATATTCATCACGCGCGTGAGATTGTAGGCAAGCACATGCAGCGCCATTTCGGTGGCCACCTTCGGTAGCCTTTTCATCAGGAAGTGCGTCGCACCCATGCGCGCCTTCAACGTCCCGAAGGGGTGCTCCGCGGTCTGGCGCCGCACACGCATGGCCTCGGGGTTTTCATCGAGCCGCCGCTGCACCGCCTCAAGCACCTGCTCATGCTCCCAGCGCGTGATGCGGCGCTGCGGCCCCGTTGTGCACTGCGGTTTCAGTGGGCAGGCTGTACAGGCCGTGGTCCAATAACGGCGCAGAGTTTTTCCCTCTTCCTCGCTTGTATAGCGATAGGTCAGCTGCTCGCCGGCAGGACAACGATAGACATCGTCGCTGGCGAGATACACGAAGTCCTGTTTGCCGAAGCGGCCTTTCGCCTTCGCGCCCGATGTCATCGGCTTTGGCAGCGTTACCGTGATGCCGGCCTCTTCACAGGCCAGGATTTCCACACTGTCGAAGTAGCCGCGGTCAGCGACCGCTTCGAGCTTGTCCGCCTGCAGCACCGCCTTCGCTTGCTCCGCCATGTTTGCGAGCTGGGAGCGGTCGTTGCCTACGTTGGTTACCTCGTGCGCGACGATCAGATGGCTCTCCGTGTCCACCGCGACTTGCACGTTGTAACCAACCACGCCCGAGCCCCGCCCGCTCGTCGCCATGGAACGGCTGTCGGGATCGGTGAGCGAGATTTGCTGGTCCGGAGAGGCGAGCATCCGTTTCTCATAGGCCGCGAGCTTTTTCATCTCCTCATCGAGCTTCGCAAGCTTCTCCTTGAGGTGCGCGGTCTTGGCGGCCAGCGCCTCTGTTGGCTCCTGGCGGTCTGCCGTGTCGAGCTGGCTCAGGTAGCGGGCCACGCTCTCCTCAAGCTGCTTGCGGCGCCGTTCCACTTTGCCGCGTGTAAAGTTCTTGTCGCGGTTGTTTACCGCTTTGAACTTGCTGCCGTCGATGGCGACGCTGGCTTTGGTGAGAAGCCCCAGCCTGCGGCAGAGTTCGACGAACTGAGCGCAGACCTTGCGGATGGCTGGGCCGTTGTCTTTGCGGAAATCGGCGATCACCTTGTCATCGGGGACGAGCCTGCCCAGCAGCCACATGACCTCAAGATTGCGGCCAGCCTCGCGTTCGAGGCGGCGGCTCGATTGCACCCGGTTGAGATAGCCATAGATGTAAAGCTTCAAATGAACCGAGGGGTGAAAGGAAGGCCGGCCGGTCTCTGCCGGCTGCACCTTGAAGCCAAGCTCAGCAAGATCGAGTGCATCGACAAACGCATCGATGGCCCGGACGGGATTGTCCTCACTAACCCAATCGTCGAGGCACTCCGGCAGTAAAGTCCACTGGCTCCGGTCAGCCCCCTCAATGAAGCGCTTCATCAAGCCCCCGCTGCAAATCGCGAGGAAATCCTATCCGACTCGGCGTTTTCACGCAGCCAGGGTCAGATCCGGTCCAATGATTTAACAACTTATTGTTCCGCTTAGAGATTTCGAGCGGACCATACATGCTCGCTTTGAGACTTTCTCGTTGTGACCCATTGCGGGCGAAGCAGCCGGCAAATACAGGTTGCAAAGCGACGTCCGCTCTTGAGAATAGCTGACCCGATCTACCGCGGGGAAGGCGGTATGCGGCGATTTGCGCTCCCCTAAAAGGCGTAGGCAAGGTAAGCCAGACCCGTGTCGCACAGAACCGTTGGCGTACCCCCACAGCCTTGTACGAATCCACCGTACGATCGTGAACGGCCCGCGCGACATGCGTTGAAAAAGAAGAATGGATTGGCAAATATTGCTTCTTGAGCTAGGGGACATCTGCCGTTCATCCGTCAGGTCCGGAATAACTCGAAGCCCTCGACAATGCGGTGGACGGGAAGTTTCGACATCTTCCACTCACCTGTCTTCGAATCATATTGAGATCCGGTAAAGCAGTGCCACTCGCTGTCGTCGAGCTTCGGATGATCAGCACGGTAATAGTAACCTGGCCACCGAGTTTCCTGCCTGAACAGCGTGTGCCTGGCCACCGACTCGGCGGTCAGGATCCTGTGGTGGAGCTCCCACGCCCTTTGGAGCTGGTGCAGGTTCTCGGCGCCAATGTGCTCGAAGTCCTCCGTGAGCATAGCGAGATGTTCCAGGCCGCGGTTGAGCAGGTTTTCGCTCGTGACATAGAACATGCTGTAGCCGCCCACATACTCGTCCATGATCTTTTCGAGCCTCTGAAGACCTTGGAGAGGACTGATGTAGCCCGGCGCAACGGTTCCGGCGACGATCTCGTTTCTACCCACCCGGTAGGTTTCCAGCGGCTTGAAGACGATTTCTTCGAGCCGCTTGATGTGCCCGTCGTCGACCTGAGGCGGTTCCGCTTTGTGGTCCAAGACGTACCTGACTGCCGCCTTCGCCGCGAGCCTTCCTTCAGTGAACGAACCCGCTGAGAACTTGTGCGCGGAACCGCCTATCGTATCGCCAGCGCCGAAGAGTCCTTCCACCGTTGTCATGCGGTTGTAGCCCCACTGGTACTCCGCCGGCGCGCAGTCCTCCGGCCCGCTTGCCCAGGCGCCGGAACACGTCGCATGAGAACCCATGATGTAGGGCTCGGAGGTAATCAACTCAGAAGGCTTTTCCTTGGGGTCGATGTTCTGCGAGGCCCAGACCACCGCCTGCCCGATCGTCATGTCGAGAAAATCCTCCCAGCCGAGCTCTTCCTTCTCTTTGGTATCGAGGACGTGCTGTGTATGCATGTAGATCGGGCCCTTGCCGGCTTTGATCTCCTCAAGCATCGCGTGATTGCGCAGGCACGTCGGCATCGGGTGGATATCCACGTAGTGGCCGACGCGCGCTTTGATCTCAGGATAGCGGTCCTTCTCGTAGAACTCTCCCGCGGCGTTCGTCGCTTGCGATTTCAGAAGCAGGAACCAGGCGCCGACCGGGCCGTAGCCGTCCTTGAAACGGGTGAGAACGATCTTGTTCTCCATCTGCGTCATTATGGCGCCCGCCGGTATCAGCAGGCCGTATGCCGAAGCCGTGCTCCATGGCGCATACCAGGTTCTTCCCATGCCTTCGCCAACGGACCTCGGCCGGTAGATATGCGAGCCGCCGCCGGCGCCCACGATGACCGTCTTCGCTCTGAAGACGTAGAAATCCCCATTGCGGACGTTGAAGCCAACGGCGCCTGCAACACGGTTGGGCCGCGCCTTGTCCATCAGGAGGTGCGTCACCATGATCCTGTTGTAGACCTCGGTGGCGGACTTCCTCGCCGCCTCCGCGGCGATCGGCTTGTAGCTCTCGCCGTGGATCATGATCTGCCACTTGCCTTCCCTCATGTACCGGCCGGTCTCGGGGTTTTTGAGGATGGGCAGACCCCACTCCTCGAACTTGTGCACCGTGGAATCCACGTGCCGGGCGATGTCGTAGACCAGGTCCTCCCTCACCAGACCAATAAGGTCGCCGCGGGCGTAGCGCACGAAGTCTTCGGGCTGGTTCTCGCCCCACTGCATGCCCATGTAGCAGTTGATCGCCGAAAGGCCTTGCGCAACCGCGCCGCTACGCTCGATGTTGGCCTTTTCCACGAGCACGATCTTGAGGTCCCGCCCCCAATAGCGCGACTCGTAGGCAGCCCCGCATCCGCCAAAGCCGCCGCCTATGATGAGGATGTCCGAGTCGACGTACTTGGTTCTTCTGCCCATAGCATTACGCCTTTGCTTTGAGTGCAGGAAGTGCGCCGATGTGGAGTGCCGCCGGTTCGTGCGCGAGCATTTGCGTTTTGAGAGCATTCAAGTCCGGCTTCTCGTAGTCCTGAGGCGCCTTGACCGAGCCCCAGGGGGTGGTCCTGATCGGGAATGTGAACTCTTTCAGCCGCCCGTCGCGGTACCTGATCTTCCACGAGATCGATCCCTTTTCCGGCTCCCTGAGCACCCTCACCTTGTGCCCGAGCGGCGCGAAGTCCGCATAGCCTCGTACGTCGATCGCATGCTGCGGGCATGCCTTCACGCAGGAGTAGCACTCCCAGCAGAAATTGGGCTCGATGTTGTAGGACCTGCGGTAGACCGGATCGATGTGCATGATATCGGACGGACAGATATCCACGCATTCGCCGCACCCGTCGCATCTCGTCATGTCGGTGTAGGGGCATAGCGATCAGCTCCTGACGATGTAGTTTTCGGTAGACGGGCTGGGGAGATCCGAGGAACCGTTTGCTTCCTCCACCCTTCGCTGAAATGCGACCGCGGGCTTGAAAAACATGTGGGCGAACTTGGACCAGGGAACGGAGAGGAAAAGCAGCGTCGTGAAAAAGATGTAGAGGCCGAACACTATCCATGTCGCCACCGGGTTCGCATACGCCGTTTGCAGGTAATCCCAGATAAGCCCGAATGCGGCGCCCGCGATGAGCGAACCAACAAAAAGGTCGGCCCGCCCCAGATGAAAGGGCGAATCGCCATCGTAGGCGACGTTTACTCGCAGGAAGAAGAAAAACCACAAGCCGCCGGCGAGTATCATCGACGCGCTTATGGTCCACAAAGCGGGGAGGATCGCCGGTACGCGCGCATCTCCTGGATAGCCAAAGACCATCACGACGGTCGTAACCAAATAAAGGAAGAAGCCGTACATCATCAGCAGATGAGAAGCGCGCCTCGGCCATTTGCAGAACTCGCCGGAAACTGCAGCCTCCGCAATGGTCTCGATCAGCAGTGAGAAAGTCTCTCCGCTACTTAGCGGCCTTGTTGCGGCAGCCTGTGAATGCTCCCTGCGCCGGGCGAAGAGCTTGGCACTGCCCTTGTGATACACGTCGAACAGCGTTCCAGCGACCACGGCAAGTGTCATCAGGGCGAGGTAGACCTGCATGACGAGCGGGGAAAAAACACCGGTCAAGGCAGCAAATGGATTGATGGTGAGCATCACATCCTCCCTGCGCCGGGGACAGGAGCACCAGCGGTCATTAAGGGAATTCTCCGGGGTAAATTTGCGATGGACAGGAGTGTAGGGCTGGGAGCCGCAGCAGCCTAAGCTCTGCTACCGCTCCCGCCTTTATGACCTACTCGGCCGCTACTTGAAGCCCAGCTTCTTTCGCCTTGCGCTCGAAATACTTCTCGGCTTCTGCCGTGAAGTCGTCGGTTCGAACGTAGCAAGACGTGCGCGGGTGGTTCACCATATTCGGATCGGGATCGACGCCGATGGCCTCGAGGAAGGCGGGCAGGCCGATGCGGTCCATGCACTCGCCGATCCGCTCGTGCTCGAGCGCGTTCTCTGCGAAGAAGTCGACGAGATTGCGGGCGAACTCGACGAGTTTCTCGTAATCCTCATCCGTTTCCAGCTTCATGAAGGGGACGATCATCGTGCCCATCAGATCGCCGACCTTGAGTGCGCGCTTGCCGCCTATTAGGATCGAGACGCCCTTGTCGTCGCCCGGCGAAAGCGCCTTCGTCATCACGTTCATGCAGTGCATGCAGCGCACGCAGGACTTGTTGTCGACCTCGAGCGTGTCGTCGTCGTTGAGGCTCAGCGCCCGGGTGGGACACATCGCGATAACGCTGTCGATGGTGTATTTGCGGCCGTGGGATGCGACGTAGGCCTTCACCTCTTCCTGGTTCACCTTCATATCGTCGCGCCAGGTGCCGATCACGGCAAAGTCAGCGCGGTGAATGGCGTTTACGCAGTCGTTGGGGCAGCCCGAGAACTTGAACTTGAACTTATAGGGCAGCGCCGGCCGGTGCATCTCGTCCAGGAACTGGTTGAGCACCGTGCGGTGAGCTTTGACCTCGTCGTAGCAAGACTTTTCGCAACGCGCATGACCTACGCAGCTCATCGAAGTCCGCATCGCAGGGCCCGCGCCGCCGAGGTCGAAGCCGATCTCATTCAGCGCATCGAACGCCTTCTGGGTCGCCTCTGTCGAGCAGCCCTGGAACATGATGTCGCCGCTCTGTCCATGGAAGGCGATGAGGCCAGATCCATGCCGCTCCCAGATATCGCACAATTGGCGAAGGAGGTCTGAGGTATAATGGTAGCCCGCCGGCGGCTGAACGCGCAGGGTGTGAAATTCCTTCGACGCGGGGAACTTGTCAGCAACCTCAGAGAAGCGCGGAATGATACCGCCGCCATAGCCGAAAACCGAAACCGTGCCGCCCTTCCAGAAGCCCAGCCGTTCCTCATAGGAGTGCTCGAGCTGTCCCAGCAGGTCGTTCATCATCGGGGCGAAGGGTTTGTCTTCCGCATCCCGTAGACGTTTGAGGCCAGTCACAAAGCTAGGCCAAGGGCCAGATTCTAGCTCGTCCAGCAGCGGGGTCGCATGTTTGGTAGCCTGACCGCATCCGCATCCGCCGGAGGTGCCGCAGCCGTCTTGCGCCGTCTTTGTTATGTCGTCACTCGCCATGATGCCTCCTCAGAACTTTACTGCGAAATCCAATTAAGTTGGCAGTTTCGCCGATCCGGTTTTGCCCCGAACAGTTGAGCGGACAGCCTGCCGCTCACCTTTCGTTGCCGTTGGTTTCCTCTTTCAAAGCGGCCTCTGTTAGGGGCACATTGACAATACCTTAGCATGCAAGTCAACTAATGACAATATTCATACTTGTGAATAAGATAGTCTATAAACATTTTTGATCAGAGCCGCCCCCCCGGTTCCCCTTCACAGGGTCACCCAGCGCATGCATGTGCACGGGATGGCGAGTCCGTGCCGTGAAGGGGCTGCGGAAGCTGGCGAAAATCAGCCGGGAAGCTTATTGCCCGTTCAGTGTGGTGGAGAAGCCAGGCGCCGCGATCATGTCGCTGCCGATAAGGGCCGTTTAGCGGAGACAAGGGCGGCGATGGCCAATGTCTTCTGAGCCGAGCTCCTGCGGAGTGTTGCCTTGAGGGCAACCTATTTTCATTCCGGGAAAGTTTCGAGCCTCAAGCAGGCGCCGGCAAATCTGGCAAAATGCGAGATAATGCGCCTTCTGCCACAACCGGTCCACCCCGCAATGGAGGGTTTATGTCCGCCAAAATGACGTATCAGAAAGAGCTGGAGGAAGCCATTGCGGGGGTGCTCCGGACGGGCCTAAGGCAGCGCGTTCAAGCACCCGACAGAACCGATGTCTACGGCTATCCGCGCCTCAGGGGCCGGGTCGCATGGGGCATCGATCACCCCAGCAAAGGGATCATCTTGCGGGGCATCCGCAACCCGGATGGTACGGACCAAAGCGTGATGTGACACCGAAAGCCGGCCGGTGGGTTCGAGGCTATCGGTCAGGCGCGCGTTAGTGGGAGCCAGACTTACATAGGATTCAGCTAACGCGCTGATCAACTTTGATCGGTACATATGACAGCAACCGAAAGCGGGCCAGTCACGGCACACAAAGGCGTTTCTGGCGAGGTGGCGGCTATAAAGGCCGTCCAGAGACACGTGTACACGTACTGTCGCCGATCCCATTTCCGCTTCGGTACTAGGAAAGGGGCCATCTGAGGAACGTCGAGCCAAGCGCGCCGTCACTTCCGGAATTGGCCCTGAACGCCAGTTTGCTCCTTCAGCAATCGCGTCGGCGATCAGGGGTAAAGCGGCCAATTCAGGGCGACAATCGAAACAGGCACAGTTGACTTTGGCTATCCTTTTCCTTTGTCTCTATCAATTTTCTGTCGTGAAGAACGTGTTTTACAAACGACTATGCCATGCCGTGATTTCTCGCGACGATTTAAGAAATGCTTGTAAAACATTTCTCATGCAAAAACATAAGCTTGTCAGAAAAAAAGCTAACTTTTAATCAGAGGGTCGATGGTTCGAATCCATCTGGGCTCACAAATTAAATCAAGGGGTTAGTGGACATTCCGGATTTTGATTGTCCTAGATGTGGCCCATGAGTGGCCTATTTCGAGAGTTTGCAGCGATTGGCGACACGCTCACCGCAATGAACGGATTACCCCTCGGACGTTCAAGTGGTTTCGAGAAGATCAATTCAACGATGGCGCCCGGCACGATGGTTTACCTCAACACCTAGCGCAACGGCGAAACGATGCAGATCAAATTGATACCCGGCTCTGGCCCATGCCGGAAGAGAAGGTAAGCCGGCTGGTCAAAAGATGATATTCAGGGGCGGAGTAGCTCAATTCAGTTTTTTCCAAGGTCTTTGCATTCCCAAACCGCGTAGAGTCGGACGAAACCCGCGCAGATTTGGCGATAGCACCGCTGGCTCTCTCATCTTTGCTAAGGCATTGGGCTTTGGCGGGTTGTCCAGCATCGTAAGAGCATTGGAACAGTAGGCGACATGGCCGCCGGCGGGTTCGGAAGCCCTTGGACGGGGGCTACTCAGAAAAGTAATGCTCGTCGATCTTCTTTATGATTACGCGCCGGTCCTCTCGGATACGCCCTGCTGTGCTGCGAGAGCGATACCACTGCACAGATGGTGCAAAACTACCGGCTACAGCATAAAGCGGGCAATTAGCCCGTTGCACTCGCTTCCGCTAAAGCTACACTCAAGAAACCGGCACAACTCATTTTCTAATTCACAAAGAATGCCGGATGTAACATGCGCGTAAGGGGCATATTATGAGTGACTTCAATGCAAGAGCCGCCTTCCCCGGCGAAAGCATCAATGCCGCGACCGAGGAAGAAATCGCTGAGTTTATTCAGTCTAAGCTGAAGGAGCTGGCCATAATGGCCTGCTTTATCGCTATGCCTTCCGAGAGAAGGAAAAAGATGGAGGACGCCATCGCGCTATTTCAGGGATGCGTAGGCTGCTATTATCCAAATCGAAGCACTAAGCTTATTGGGTGTGCCGCTGCCAATTGCCGCTGAAATCGGCCGAAGGCTTGCGAGTCATAAGTGATGGATTGAGTGCAGCTACCGAAAACCATTTGGGATGCAGACAAAAACCCCCTAGCAAGGCTTGCTAGGGGTAAGGCGGCAAGTCTAGTTTCTGGCGACCGCGACCCTAGGATGCAAAGGCGATGGAATCAATCCTCTAATTGAACTCATAGCTTGATGGCTTCCGTTTTCCCAGACTTATCACCATTCCTCTCCGCGCGCTTTCCACAAGGATATCCGAGCCGAAGCCCTGCCCGGGTGCCTTTCTGTGTGCAAATCATGCATCGCGTTATGCGGCAAAATAACTAGGTCTTTTGGCTACGAGAGACACCAGGGTGCTCACCAACCTGCCCGATGTGGCTGGCTTCGGGACGATTGGCACGCGTGGCCATATCTCCGACAGTACGGGTACATTGGAAGCCGTGTGAAATATGAAAGGCACACCGGCTGCGCGCAGCTTTGCAGCTACCGGCAAGGAATCTTTCGATCCGAGCCAAAAGTCCAAAATGGCCAAGGACAGGTTAGGAGTATCGGCAAGCTTCATGGCTCTTGGCAAGCTCGGGGCATGAGCAATGATTTCACCGTGAGCTTCACGGACGATACTTTTGACTTCTAAGGCTATTAAGACTTCATCTTCGACCAAGAGAATACGATGACCGTTAAGTGGCATGCCGGGCCCCTCCGAAAGTGTGACCTGCAACTCAACAACCGCTATACTTGTGGGTTCCCTTTATTTAACGCTTTATTAGGCAACTGCGGCAGTCTAGCAACACGTCAAGAGATTGACGGCAAGATCCCCAGCTTTTCCAGCTTTTTTTGACAAGCTACGGTGACAGTCCGTGCCGTTTGCGCGAGCAGTTCGAGATTCAACCGCCCAGCGTTTTTAGCAATTATATTCTCCAAATCCACCGCGTTTGGCCAGTCCGGCGGAATTGTTTTCTGCGCTCTCCAGAAGATCGCGCGACTCATGCTCCTTGTTGCCAGACTTCGACCGGTTTCTCATAGAAGGCGGGCGCTTGCAGCCGGCTTTTGCTTTTTACAATCGCCGCCCTCAGTGAAGCCTTTTCCGGGTGTAGCACTTGCTTCAACGCCGCAAGCTGCTCCACGGCAGAGCGGCGATATTGGAATATTTTTGCGCATAGCGCGCGCAGAACGCGTAACATAGAAACCATATTGCTTTTTTCTGCGAGTTCACGTCACCGTTTTCGCATCAAGGCCTGTTTTTCAATAACAACCCATAACCTTTACGCCATGATCCGCAATTTCTCGCCTCTCTAAGACGCGTTAGAGCGTTCGTCTGCGTAAAAGCGATTTTCAATGTTGAGTATTTATGTCATCATAGCATAGATAAGGACAGGAATTCGATCATGATGACCTTCGCAACGCTACTTCTGCCCGTTTCCATCTGTGTTTTGATAGACGGCGCACGCTGTAGCACCAGAAACAACTGCACCGCAATATAAAGATCAAGACTATAACCAGTTTTAAGGGACTCTCAGATATGTCCGACGCTTACGTCATCGAAGTACAGGGAATTGCGGCCGGGATTATCGTGCGTAAACCTCAAAACGAGGAAAACTATAAATTCTTGTCAGCTTTTCATACGTTCAACAGTCTGGAAGGTCAGGAATTCTCCAGCCCGTTCCAGGCCGAATGCGCGGCCCGCAAACTCCTGCGCGAAGCCCCGCACGCGCTGAGACGCCAAACCTTCGCGAAGTGCTAGGTTGCTTGGGCGGCCAAAGGCGCCACTTCTCGCATCTCCTCCTCCCGCGTGGTTCCTCCTCCTTACCCACGCGACGAAGGCTCCCAGGACCCGGCAGACCGGCCCTGCCGCATGGACCTGGGAGTCTCTAGCGGGCAGAGCCCCTTGCTCCGGGCTTGGCCCGCCTCTTTTTGCCGCGAAGCCTGGCGCGGGCTAATAGACCGGTCATTTCGTGGAATACCTACCATCGTTAATGCCGGGATGGTAAACGCCGGATCGTCATATTTTCCGCCGCCGCCTTTCTGCGAATTTTTTCGCGCTTTTGGCCAGATTCTGCGTTTCCAGAATCCTATTAAATATAGTTGCAACTTGCGGATTAACCGTAATGCTCGCGGGGACGGCTCGCCGCGCCGCAATATTATCTACGCAATATCAATAGCTTGAGACCGCGCGCGCCGCTTAACGGTCCAGTAAAGCGCCCGTGCTATGTTAGCTCGATATCGAAAGAAGCTGCCGCCGCTTCCGAAGCGGCGGCCGTCGTTAAGAAACGGAAGCTAAGGGGCCGGGCCCGCTCCGGCTAAACGTTCAACGGATAGAGCTTGCCGATTATGAGGAGCGCGATCAAGAGCGCAACGCCAAGCACAGGCAGCGTTTGCGGTCTACGTAGCATATTATTACGCAAATCGCTTTGACAGAGCTGGGAAGCGGAGCCAGTATGACGGAAAGAAAGCTCGCGGCCAGCCGGCCTGAATCACTCCCTGCGGGAGCGATTGCACAAGCGCACTTGAAAAGGCAGTTGGGTCACCGCTCCCGATGGAACGATGAGCAGACTTTTACCCCTGATGACAAACGCCTAATGGGTCTTAAGACGGCCACGGAGTACCGCTAGACTTTCAGCCTCGCTTAGGCCGCTGCGAGGGGTGGCGAACGGGTTGCATCTGGCGGGCGTTTACGGGACTTACTGTTAGCCATTGCTTTCCCCATATGCAGCTATGCGGAAAAAGGACATGATCTCGATGCCCTCAACAAACAAGCTGAGGCGCTCAGCGGTCAGGGCAACGTAGCCGCTGCGATAGAGATCGCAACCGCAGCGCTTGCTGAGCAGAAATTCGGTCCCGAGCATTCCAAAGCCGCAAATCGCAAATAATGAATTACCAGATTGCTTATGCTGGGGGATAAGGACAGGGCGGACATTACAATGAGTTCACGCACCCAACCGGTCAGCGGCATCCAGCGGCAATTTGCCCTACGCTCGATCGGCCTCTGGGACGCGGGCCGCCTAATTTCTAATGTGCTTAGCACTTGCACATTGCGTTACTTTTTGGGAAGAACAAAGAGGCATAAAGCAATTCTCTTGCGCGACGGCAATTTAGATCGGATTTCATACATGAGCAGAAAGTACCCGGGCGTTCCCAGCGTCATTCACGGTAACGGGGCAGTTGCCCAGGTTATGTCGCAGGTTTGCGGCGGCGTTATCGGCTATCCCATCACGCCTTCAACGGAAATATCGGAAATATATGAGGCTTTCCGCGCTGCAGGCGGCGTGAACGTCTGGGGAAAGCACCCGTTCTTTTTTGAGCCGGAGGGCGAACATTCCGCACAAAGCGGCGCGTTGGGCGCGGCTCTAACCGGGGGCAAGTACATTTCCAACGCTTCGTCCAGCCAGGGCATTCTGTACGGGCTCGAATCCCATTATGTGACGGTGGGCAAAAAGGTGGGCGGCTTCGTTCTGCACATCGCCGCCCGCGTGGTTTCCAGGCATTCGCTCAATGTCATGGCGGGGCATGACGACGTCTATGCGCTCTTGCCGTCGGGCTACACGATCCTGTTCGGCTCGAACCCGCAGGAAGCCGCCGATCTGGCCGCGATTGCCTACAAGGTAGCGGCGCTGTCGCTGATCCCGGTTGCCAACGTCATGGACGGCTTTGCCACCAGCCATATGCTGAGCGAAGCGCTGATGCCCGAGGCTGATCTGCTCAAGGAATTCCTCGGCGATCCCGCAGGGCGCATGAAGGCGCCGACGGTAGCGCAGGAAATGCTGTTCGGCGCAAAAGGCCGCGTATTCCAGCTGCGCCAGTATCTCGCCCGGCGCGAAGGCGATATTGTGTCCGCAAGCATGGCGGCGCTGAACGCCCATCTCGACGCCAATGCCGAGGCCATCGAGCGCGACAATGCGGGCGCGCTGCTCGCGCCAACGCTCGCATGGATCCCCGAAGTGCTGCACGGCCAGTGGCGGCGGCAATGGCTCAACGCTTACGAGAAAGGCACGCGGCAGCGCGTCCCCGCCCTCGTCGATCCGCACAACCCTGGCCTCACCGGCGGCGTGCAGAACCAGCCGGACTTCCAGGCGGGCAGCGTCGATCATCGCACCCATTTCGCCAACGAGGCGCCACGCTTCGTCCGCGAGGCCATGCGCGAATATAGTGAATTGACCGGCCGCAACTATTCGCCCGTGAAGACCTTCCTCTGCGACGATGCCGAAACGGCTGTCGTTGGTCTCGGCTCGGTCACCGACGATGCCGAGGCGGTTGCTAGCTATTTGCGCGGCCAGGGCAAAAAAGTTGGCGTGGTTTCCATCAAGCTGCTGCAGCCGTTCCCGGAGGCGGAGCTAGTGGCCGCGCTCAAGGGCAAGAAGGCCGTCACGGTGCTGGAGCGTTCCGACGCCACGGTGCTGACCGGCATGGTGACGCAGGCGCTTTACCGGGCGCGCGAGAACGCTGCCGGGGTGCGCTATCCGGGCATTCCCCCGATCGATGCACTGCCACGGATCACCACGGCAATTTTCGGCCTGGGCGCGCACGATCTGCAGCCGCGGCATCTGGTGGCTGCGTTCAAGAATATGGACAATCCGAAAAACGCGCCGCTCGTCTATCTCGGCTCGCAATTCTTCGCCAAGACGCCCTCGCCGCGCCTCGCCGGCTTGCAGGCCAAGCTCAAAGCGGCCTATCCCGAAACCGAACTGATGGCTCTGGAGACGGAGGCGAACCCGCGACTGCTGCCAGCATCGGCGTTCCGTGTGCGGTTCCATTCGGTGGGCGGCTACGGTACCATCGCCACCGGCAAGCTCCTGACCGACATCCTCGCGGGCGTGCTAGATCTGCGTTCCAAGGCAGCGCCGAAATACGGCTCTGAGAAAAGCGGCGCGCCAACCAACTACTACATCACCCTTAGCCCGGAACCGGTCAAGATCACCAATGCCGAGCTGGAAGATGTGGAAATCGTCCTCTCGCCGGACCACAAGGTGTTCAGCCACACCGATCCGCTCAACGGGCTGGCCGAGGGCGGCACGTTCATCCTGCAATCGAACCTTTCGCCGCTGGAGGCTTGGCGCGAGCTGCCCGCTCACGCGCGCAAGACCATCCGCGACAAGAAGCTCAAATTCTTCGTCATCGACGCCTTCGCGGTGGCGAAACTCCACGCGCCAACGCCCGATCTCGAAACCCGCATGATGGGCATCGCCTTCATCGGCGCGGTCTGCGGGCACGTCGATCGCGTGAAGGCCGATGCCTCGCAGGATGCGATCCTCGAAAAAATCCGCCAGCAGATCACGAAGAAGTTCGATACCAAGGGCGGGCGCATCGTCGAAGGCAATATGGCGGTGATCCGCGATGGCCTGGAAGCCACGCAAAAGGTCGACTACGGCAGCCCAGCCTTCGCTGAGACCGAAACGGCGGGCGTCAAGGCGGGCACGCGCAGCGTCGCGCTTTCGGCCGCGATGTGCCGGGCGAACGGTGCGGCCAGTGCGAGCTTCCTCGACCCAGGCTATTACGAGGAAATCGCCGCCAGCCATTTCCGCGACGGCACTATTGCCGAGGCGCCGGTTTTACCGGGCGCGGGGCTGTTCATGCCCGCAGCAAGCGCGGCGTGGAAGGACAAGGGCCTGTTCCGCCGCAACGTGCCGGAATTCATAGCGGAACTGTGCACGGGCTGCGTCGAATGCGCGCTCGTGTGCCCAGACGCCGCCATCCCCAACACGGTGCACGACATCCACGATCTGTTGCTGACCGCGATCCAGCAGCTCGCCATCACCGATGGGCAAAAAGATGCGCTGCGCGGGCATGCGTTCGCGCTGTCGAATGCGATACGCGAGAGCCTCCGGGCGGCCAAGGGCCACAGGCCCTTCCATGAGGTTGTTGTCGAGGCCGCGGCGGGCATTGGCGGCACCGACGTTTCGCTGCGGGAGAATTTCCGCAAGCTGACAGCCGCCCTAGCGGCCTTCCCGGTCGCACGGACGCGGCCGTTCTTCGACGCCATGGAAAAAGCGGCGCCCGGCAGCGGCGGCCTTTATTCCGTCAGCATCGACCCGTGGAAATGCTCGGGCTGTCTCGAATGCGTCCAGATTTGCGGCCCCGGTGCGCTTGTCGAGCGCGAGCAAAACCCAGCGCTTCTGGAAGAGCTGCAGACGCGCTTCGAGTTTCTGAGCCGCACGCCGAACACGCCTGCGCGCTTCGTCGATGGTGCGACCGGCCCTGCGGGCGATACAAAACGCCTGATCCTCGATCGCAGCAATTACTACGCTGTCACCGGCGGGCACGGCGCCTGCCGCGGCTGCGGCGAGGTGACTGCAATCCGGCTGGTGGTCGCGGCCAATCGCGCCCTCCACGGCCAGCGGCGCAAGGAGCACATCCGCGAATTGGAGGGGCTGATCGAGCGGCTGAACGCCAAGCGCGCGAGCCTCGCAACGAACGGGCACGGCGAGGGCCGCGCTGGGCGTATTGCGCAAACGGTGGCGACGCTGGAGAAGCGGCTCTATGCCCTGGAAAGCGGCCCGACCGGCAACGGCCCGGCGAGCACCGTCATCGCCAATGCCACCGGTTGCAGCAGCGTCTATGCATCCACCTTCCCGTTCAACCCGTATAGCGATCCGTGGGTGAATAGCCTGTTCCAGGACGCAGCGCCCCTCGCCAAGGGCATTTTCGAAGGCTTGAGCGCAGCCGCTACGGAGGATTTCAAGGCGTTGCGCATCGCGAAACTCGAACTTAGCGACGCTTACGATCCGGCAACGCACGACAGCTTCTTCCGGTATTTCAACTGGGCGCAATTCACGCCGGAAGAGCTGGCCATGCTGCCCACGGTCGTCAGCATGGGCGGCGATGGCGCCACCTATGACATCGGCTTTGGCGCGCTGTCGCGGCTTCTGGCCACGCGAACGCCGGTCAAGGTCGTGGTGCTGAACTCCGGAGCCTATTCGAACACCGGCGGTCAGACTTCAACCGCCAGCTACCTCGGCCAGGATTCGGACCTCTCGCGCGTCGGCGCGGCCCACGACGGCAAGCAGGAGGACCGCAAGGAACTCGGCCTGATCGCAGCGTTCCATCCGAATGTATTCGTGGTCCAGACCTCGGCCGCGTTGCAAGGGCATTTTCTGAGGAACACGGTGGAGTTCCTGAACTACAGCGACGCGCCCGCGGTGCTCGATGCCTACACGCCCTGCCAGGCGGAGCACGGCATCGGCGACGATGCAGCCAACAGCCACGGGCGGCTGGCGGTGGAAAGCCGCATGAGCCCGGTGTTCGTGCACGATCCGCGCCGCGCCGCCAAGGGCGCGCAGAAGCTCTCGCTGGACGGCAACCCGGACCCGGACAAGGATTGGACCCGCCGCTCGCTCGCTTATGTGGACGCTGACGGCACGTCCAAACTGTTGGAGGTGCCGTTGACGCCCGCCGACTTCGCTTACGCCGAGGGCCGGTTCAAGAAGCACTTCAAACGCTTGGCCGAGGGCGCCGATGGCGTGCCCGTGGACGAGTACATCGGCCTTAGCGCCGTGGCGCGCGAGGGCAAGACGCCCTTCATCTGGTCCACCGGCGATGACAAGCGGCTGGCGAAGGTCAGCGTTTCGCCCGCCATCGTGCATCTAGCCGAAGAGCGGCTGAAATACTGGCACACCCTGCAATTCTTGAGCGGCCAGCAGGCCGTGGAGGTGGATGCGAGCCATCGTGCCGAGCTGGAAGCGCTGCAACGCCAGTATCAGGAATTGGCGGCGGAGCGCGAAGCCTCACTCGACTCGATCGCCAAGGGAATGTCGGAGCTGGCGGCCCTGGGTGGCGCGGCGCTGAACGGGCAGAGCGGCGGAGCGATGGCTTTCGCCGGGCTGGCGCCGGCGGGGAGACCGGCCGCGCCTGCAACGTCGGCCAAGGCGAACGGCACCCGCCCTCTGGTCACGCTTGCCGAGGACAGCTTGGCGAAGTGCACCAATTGCAAAACCTGCTATCAGGACGTGAGCGAGCTGTTCGAGAAGACCACCATCATGGTGAACGGCTCCGTCAAGGAAGTCGGCCATCTGAAGCCCGGCGCGCTTGAGCACATCACCGTAACACCCGAATTGCGCGAGCGGATCGCCCGCGTTGTGGCCAATTGCGACGCGGAGATTATTCAATGACAACCCGCAAGCAAGTTGAGCGTTACGCAGAGGTCAAAGCCGCGTTCGAGGCTACGCAGACGCAGCTTCAGGAGCTGGAGCGCAGCGAGGAGGTCGAGGTTTTCCATAAGCAGCTCGACCTCTTGAAGAGGCGTCTGCTCGCCGATCCGCAATCCTTCCGGCAGATGTTCATCGCCGGCGGGATGGAGGCTGTCGCCTGGCAATTCCAGCAGGAAGAACTAGACGCTGCCTTCACCGAAACCTTCTGGAAGCTGCTCTTGCGCGGCGACGACATGAGCACCATCCTTCAGCGTTTCGTCTGGGGGTCGACTCTAAAGCTCAAGCGCAAATTCATCCGCGCTCTCGACGCGCACCTTTCGGATCGGTATCCGATGTTCAAGGGCCTGTCGCAAGGGTGGCCGGGCGAGAACAGCATCCCGCCTTATATGCGCCCCGCGGAGGAGCGCTCGAAGGACTTCGGGCTCGTCAACCAGGGCTACCTCGGTTACATGGGCCAGGGGTATAGCGCCCGCGAGGTCGACCTTTTCGTTTGGCTCGAGGTGCTGCGCGACAAGCAGTGCGAGGACCGGCCTTGCGAAGTAGGCTTGGCCATCGCGGGCAAGTCCGAGAACAAGGGCGGCTGCCCGGTTAAGATCCACATTCCCGAAATGCTGGATTTGCTGGGGAAGGGCCGGTTCCGCGAGGCCTTGGAGCTGATCGAGAGCTGCAATCCACTGCCCAACGTGACGGGACGCGTCTGCCCGCAGGAACTCCAATGCCAGGGCGTTTGCACCATCAACACCCGGCCTATCGAGATCGGCCAGCTCGAATGGTTTCTGCCCCAGCGCGACAAGCTGGTGAACGGCGATGGCGCCTCCAACTGGAACGCGCCCGCCAATCCCTGGGTCAGGGCGGAGAAGCCGCCAATTGCAGTGATCGGCTCCGGACCTGCCGGTCTCATCAACGCCTATCTCCTGGCGGCTGAAGGCTTCCCCGTCACCGTGTTCGAGGCGTTCCACGACCTTGGCGGCGTGCTGCGCTACGGCATCCCGGAGTTCCGCCTGCCGAACGAGTTGATCGACGACGTTACCGGCAAAATCACGCGGTTGGGCGGCCGGTTCGTGAAGAATTTCATCGCCGGCAAGACCGCCACCATCGAGCAATTGAAGGACGCCGGATTTTGGCGCGTCTTCGTCGGCACGGGTGCGGGCCTGCCGCGCTTCATGAACATCCCCGGCGAGCATCTGCTGGGCGTGATGTCGGCCAACGAGTTCCTCACCCGCGTCAACCTCATGCAGGGGCACAGCGGGGATCACGAGACGCCGCTGCCGGAAGTGGCCGGCAAGCAGGTAATCGTGATCGGCGGCGGCAACACCGCCATGGACGCCGCGCGCACAGCCCGGCGCCTCGGCGGTCATGTGACCATCGTTTACCGCCGCACGCAAAGCGAAATGCCCGCCCGCGTCGAGGAGCTGCATCACGCGCTGGAAGAAGGCATCGTGCTCAAGGAGCTGTGCGCTCCCAACGAGTTCGTGGGCGACAGCAAGACCCACGTCCTGACCTCGGCCAACCTCGATATCATGCAACTCGGCGCGCCCGACGCGTCGGGGCGGCGCACCCCAACGCCCTCCGGCAAGACCGAGACCATAGCGGTCGATCTGGCGATCATGGCGCTTAGCAACGACGCAAACCCGATCGTGAAGGATGCCGAACCCGGGCTTGAGACCACCAAATGGGGCACCATTGCCGTTAAGCGCGGCTCGCAGCAGACCTCGATAGAAGATGTCTTCTCCGGCGGCGACGCGGCGCGCGGCGGCTCGACCGCCATTCGCGCGGCAGGCGACGGACAGGCGGCAGCCCGCGAGATCGCGGGGGATCACCCCTTCACCCCGGCCGAGATCAAGACGCTCGTGGCCAAAGCCGCACGCTATACCGATCTTGGCGAGACGCCCGCGGCCATCGTCGAGAAAATCGACCTATCAGGCGGCATTGTCGAGTTCTCCGTGCGTTCGCCTCTCATTGCGCGGGCCGCGCAGGCGGGCCAGTTCGTGCGCGTGCTCGCGTGGGACAAAGGCGAGCTGATCCCTCTGACGCTTGCCGATTGGGATGCCAAGAAAGGCACCGTCACGCTCGTGATCCAGGCCATGGGTTCGAGCTCGATCTTCATGAACCGCATGAACGTCGGCGAGGCGTTCACCGGTATCGCCGGGCCTTTGGGGCGGCCGAGCGAGCTGCACCGCTCCGAACCAGGCAAGACCGTGGTGTTCACCGCCGGCGGCGTCGGCCTGCCGCCCGTCTATCCCATCATGCGCGAGCATTTGCGGCTCGGCAATCACGTGACGCTGATCTCGGGCTTCCGCTCGAAGGACCTGATGTTCTGGACCGGTGCGGACCAGCGCCTCGGCCGGCTCAAGGCAGAATTCGGCGAGCAGCTCGACCTGATTTACGCCACTAACGACGGCAGCTTCGGCGTGAAGGGCTTCGTCACCACGCCGCTCGAACAGATGCTGAAGGACGGCCGCGCCATCGCCGAGGTCGTTACCATCGGACCGCCGCTGATGATGCGCGCGGTCAGCGACCTGACCAAGCCCTACGGCGTGCGCACCATCGCCAGCCTGAATTCGATCATGGTCGACGCCACGGGCATGTGCGGCGCCTGCATGGTGCCGGTGACGATCGATGGCAAATTGGTGCGCAAGCATGCCTGCATCGACGGCCCGGAAATCGATGCGCACATCATCGATTGGGACAAATTCCTGCCGCGCTTCAACCAATTCAAGGCGCAGGAAAGCCGCAGCCGGGCCAAACATGGATTCGTCTGAGGGTTCTTTGCCGGCCGGATTCGGGGCGATCTAGCGAATAAAAGGCGCTAGTTGCGGCGACATCGGGCCGGGCGGTCCTCAGGTCCGATGTCTGCCGCGAGGATCTCGAGTGCACGATCCGATAGCTCGCGCGCCGCGGCAACCGTCCCGGCGCAAGCCGCCATCTGCACGCCCCGTCCAGACTCGATCTTGACTGGGCTCAGAAGGATGATACCAAATCCGGCCAATCGCTTCGCCGGCCCCTGTTGTCATCCCGGAACGGCGCCCTTCGCGCCGTATCCGGGATCTTTAGGGGCGCTGTGAATCTTGCAAGACCCCGGATACCGCCTGCGGCGGTTCCGGGATGACAGCCGCGAGCTATTCAGCCGGATACTGTATGATCCCTCTTTCATTCCTTCCAGGTCCGAAGAGTATCCCGTCGAGAGCCTGAAGAGCATCGGCGAACGGCCGCGGCGGCCGGTTCACGATTGTCATGGGAATGGAGACACCGCCCCAGCGGCCGTTGCACTCGATCCAGTGTAGAACCGCAGAATCGAGGGTCTGGCCTACCAGCAGCGTGCCGAGGCTGCAGCGCCCGAAGTTCCCCAGCAGCTGCAATGCCGGCGCGAGCCGCAGCGCGTCTTCCACCAGCCGATGCTGCCATTTTTCCGGTAGTTCGGCAGGAACCGAGCCTACAAATGTACCCTCCTCCCCTCCAAAATCTGCTCGAATAGGCCTTCTGTAACCGGCGGGCCGCCGGCGATGGCCGGAATCCATAGCTGAACCCCACCCGATGCGGTAGACTCGTTAGGGAGCGGCTTCGGATTCTAAAGGCATGCGCCAAGTCGAGCAGTAAGCAACGCACCCTTATGGATTTGGCGAGAAAAAGAACGGCAGGCGGAAGCGCATAGGCAACATTGAGCATACCGCCGAATTTCTGCCCCGTGATGGCAGGATCCTGACGGAGGACTGGCATGCCGTTGAGACGTATTGCAGCTGCTGTGATAGTCATCGCAGGCTTCCTGGTTGCGCTAAGCGTAGCGGCGGGGGTCGCCGTCGATTGGCTCTGGTTTTCAGCTATCGGCTATCTCGATGTCTTCCTGACAATTCTCGGAGCGAAGATTGTTCTCTTCCTCGCCGTGCTCGGGGCGTCCGCCATCCTCCTGTGGTTGAATGCGTCCCTGGCGCACCGGCTAGCCAAGCGGCAGGGGCGTCTCTCTCCTGCCGTCTCTCCCTGGGGACCGGCGGGCGATCAGACATTAGCGGAGCTCCTGGCGAGCCTATCCCAGAGCCTCCCATGGCGTTCCCTCATCGCGGGAGGCGCCCTCGTCATCGCGGCCCTCATCGCGCTCGGCGAGGCTGGCAACTGGGACGTGGTCCTTCGCTTTATCCGCCAGACGCCGTACGGACAAAGCGATCCTCTCTTTGGAAAGGATATAGGTTTCTATCTTTTCTCGCTTCCAGCTTACGCCGTGCTCAAGCACTGGATGATGCTAACACTCGCATTAAGCGCCCTTGCCGCCGGCGCAGTTTATTGGGTGCACGGCGATCTCACGCCCGGCAAGCGTCTGTCTGCACCTTCCTGGGTTATCGCCCACGGCTCGGCCTTGTTGGGTCTCTTCTTCGCGGTGAAGGCTTGGTCCTATTGGCTAGACCGGTTCCTCCTCCTCTACCGCAACAATGGGGTGGTGGTGGGGGCCGCGTATACGGACGTCCATGTCGAGCTGCCGGTGCTCTGGGCGCTCGTTGGGCTCGCCTCGGCGGCCGCCCTCGCCTCATGGGCCAATATGTGGGTGCGATCGTACAAGCTTCCCGCGGCCGGCGCGGTTCTGGTCTTCGGCAGCTCGTTCGTGCTGGCCCTGGCGTTCCCGGCGCTGTTCCAGCGTATCTACGTGAAGCCGAACGAATTGCAGTTGGAGACACCTTACATCCAGCGCAACATCGCTCTTACCCGGGAGGCCTATAACCTCCGCCAAATCACGGTTAAACCCTTCCCGGCGGAACAGGGATTGACATTCCAATCGCTCCAGGACAACCGCGCGACCATCGACAACATCCGGCTATGGGACTGGCAGCCGCTGATCGACACCTACGCGCAATTGCAGGAAATCCGGACCTATTACAAGTTCCTCGATGTGGACGTCGATCGTTATGACCTTGGCGGTGCGTATCAGCAGGTGATGCTGTCGGCCCGCGAGCTCGATCCTGCGCGGCTTCCCTCCAACGCGCAGACCTGGGTCAACCTGCATCTGCTGTTTACGCACGGCGATGGTGCGGTCATGTCTCCGGTGACGCGCAAATCACCCGAAGGCTTACCGGTTTTCTACCTGCAGGACATCCCTCCAATCGCCTCCGGCGGTCCCCCTCTCAGCGAGCCGCGCATCTATTTCGGACAGGGCAACGATTCCTATGTGATCGTAAAGGGGAGTATTCCGGAGTTCGACTATCCTAAAGGAAAGGAGAATGCTTACACGGCTTATCGAGGCGCAGATGGAGTTGCCGTTAGTGGAATAGCGCGAAAAAGCCTCTTCGCCTGGTATTTCAGCGATCCTAACATTTTGCTCACGAGCTATATCACAAGCGAGAGCCGCATTCTTTTCCGCCGCAACATCCGCGATCGCATTCAAACGATCGCCCCGTTTCTGCGCCTTGACCGCGACCCCTATGCAGTCATAAGCGGCGGGCGGCTCTTTTGGATGCAAGACGCCTACACGACGAGCGATTGGTTCCCCTCTGCTCAACCGCTTCCCGGAGGAGGTTCCAATTACATCCGCAATTCGGTGAAGATCATCATCGACGCCTATAACGGGTCGGTGGACTTCTATGTAGTGGATCCCACGGAGGCGGTCGTCGCGACCTACCAGCGGATCTTCCCTGGCCTATTCAAGCCCTTCGCGGCCATGCCAGCCGATCTGCAAAAGCATGTCCGTTATCCGGAGGACCTCTTCCTCATCCAGGCTCAGCTGTATCGCGCTTACCACATGGACACCCCGGAAGTTTTCTACAACCGGGAGGACCTCTGGCAATTCCCCCGCCGCCCCACCGGTTTCGACGGCGCAGAGATGGACCCCTACTACATTATCATGCGCCTGCCCGGCGAGACGCGCGCTGAGTTCTTTCTCATGCTCCCGATGGTGCCGAGCCAGCGGCAGAACATGATCGCGTGGCTGGCCGCCCGCTGCGATCCGCCGGACTATGGGAAGCTGATCGTCTATGAATTTCCCAAGGACAAGCTGGTCTACGGACCCTTCCAGATCGAGGCGCGGATCAACCAGAACACTGAAATCTCCCAGCTAATCTCGCTTTGGAACCAGCTGGGCTCAAGGGTTATTCGCGGCAATCTTCTCGTGGTTCCGATCGAAAACTCCATTCTCTATGTCTCGCCGCTCTATCTTCGCGCCGAAACAGGCCAATTGCCGGAGCTCAAGCGGGTGATCGCGGCCTATGGCGACCGCGTAGTCATGGAGGAGACGCTCGCGGGAGCGCTAGCGGCACTCTTTAAGGAATCCGCGCCGGCCTTTCTCCTTCCAACCCCCCCAGCTGCGTCTGGTCCCGTTGGCCCCGCCGGACTTCGGGCACGCGAGGCGCTCAGCCACTATGACCGGGCTATTGAGCGGCTGAAAGCTGGAGATTGGAGCGGCTTCGGCGCGGAACTCGACGCCTTGCGGCCGCTTCTTGAACAGTTGAGCCAGCATCCCGTCGATCGGTAGCTTCCCTATTCTGGTACCCAAATCAGCCGCGTCGTGAAGCAGGATGGGAAAAGTCATCGGAGCTCCAGTCCAATGGCTCAAACGGCTCGCGGGCGTTTTCGGCAAACGGCATATCCATCGCCCATCGACGTCGACACGAAGCCTTACGTCTTCAATTTTGGCGTGGGCCGGGAATTTACGGCGCAGGCAGACGCTTGGACAATCAAAGCGGGCGTCGAGGTCCACTCAAATTCGCCGCGACCCGGCGATTGCAACGCGGCGTAAAGACACTGATCTTGCTGTTCCCAGGGCGCGAAATGGGCGAATTTTCCAAGGCCGCCGGCCCTATATTTCTGCGATTGCCGTAGAAATATAATAACCTTCTTGTCCCTAAAGCCTTGGGAGGACTACTGGGCATTGATCCATTCGACGAGCGCAACGAGTTCGTCCCTGTCAAGCCAGCGGCCAGTCTGATACCGATCTGCAACCCACACATCGCCGGCATCATCAACGCCGGTTTCGGCGCAGTTGTACTTGCGCATGATATCGTTGATCAATTCCTCGCGCGGCGCCGTCAAGATGAACTCGCGAGCTTCAGCAGCAGTTGCGATAGCGGCGTCCCCCGAGTTTCATAGCCAGGGCATCCTTTATGGGCGCAGGTGGGCTGTCAAGCACTGCGGCGCCCCGGTAGTAGGTACTTTTGAAATTTATTCCGGTTGAAGGCCATGGAAAATGCGGCCCTAAAGTGCCACACCTTATAAAAGGAAGGCAACGCGAGCGCCGTGGATGGCTTGACTTTATTTGGCCTCTTCGCCGTTACCTTGATGCCGGTTACTTATGCCTTCGAGCGGCGAAGCCACTGGTTCTTATTAGCTTTCGCTGGAGCCTGTCCGCTCGCCTCGATTTACGGCTTTCTTCAGGGCGCATGGCGCTTCGGATTGGTCGAGAGCGTCTGGATGCTTGTCGCGCTTCATCGCTGGCGGCAGGCAAGATGCAAAAATGTCAAAAGCACCTCTACTGGCACCTCCGCAGCTCGTCCTTCGTTTGGCGCGCATAGGAGGCGAGCGCTGCGGCCGCCGGGGAAACCCGGAAAACGGTCCCGCCATTTTCGTCTATCCCATCCTGCCGAAGCGCGCCCTTCCGTACGAGCTCATCGAAAAGATAAGCCGGCATTTGATTAATTCTATAAGGGTAATTCTGGATCTCAGCGGCGAGGCCATCCTCCCTCTTGATGCGAATGTCTTCTCTGTTCCAATCGTCTTTTCTTTGTACCGCGTAATAGTCCCCCGTCGCCAGTAAATTAAGGAGTTCCGCTTTCGACATTCTCATAAGTGCATCTCCACTCCATACTTGGCGTTTGCATATTATCGCCAAGCCGGCCTCGTCGCGCATCATGTACAAAAACGGCTCGAAAAATGCCATAGCTTTCGGCTGATAAAACAATATAAAACTTATAGTGCTGTGTGCTGCGCTCAGTTAGGGCCGTTTTCGATCTCGAAGAGCCAACCTCGAAGTGTGCTCGCGGACTTCTTTTCGCAGGGCTTTCCCGCCGGTTGCAATAGCTTCGCTGCTTTCACCTGTTGAAGCTGGCAATGAGACCGGCTGAAATAACGAGCATCCGCTTCAATCGGCCAGCATAGCGCCTCAGAGTATCGAGCTTCGCTCGCAGGCGGGGCGGAAGGACGGCCCGGCCATCCAATTAGCGGAACTCGGACACATCATGATCGGCGCACCAATCACGCAATAGAAGGTCGTGGATTTTATAGCATAATGCCGCGGCCCTATGCCTCCGTTCCGGCGCGCGCCCACTATTCTTTTTATATGCTCCCGAAAGCTTATTCGTCTCGAATCCCTATGCGGTCAAGAGTAAATCCCAGCCGCTTGAAATGGAGTAGCGCTATGCCGCACACCGACGTACTAACACCTAATTCTGAAGATTCTGAGCCTCCTTTGCGATCGCCGCTGCTTTTCATCGGAAAGAACCGGCGTGGATGCTGGGTCGTGCGCGACCAATCCGGCCTGCGTGGCGGCCTATTCGTGAGCCGTGCCGAAGCGTTCCGCTTCGCCATGTTCGAAAATGGCCGTTGCCCCCAAGCCATCGTCATGGTGCCTGGACTTCTTGAACTCGATATGAGCGGTTCCAGGAAGCTCGCCGCCAACGATTCCATAAGCGCTGGCTGTCACAATTCTGGGGCAGCGTCCAATATGCGTCTCCAGGCTCTGAGCGCGGGCCTTGTTCAGGTGCAACCCTCTTCTGGCGCTCGAAATGCCTAGCTATAATCAGAATTGCTTTCGATCCGAACGGCAAATTTCATGAGCCAGTATAGGCTTCCGAATGCTCACCAAGATGCCCCTTCGAAGCGCACGCCGGCGGCTTTCTTGCAGGTGGCGTGTAAGGCGCGTGTCCTCGGCGAGGCGCTTAAGGCGCGAGCGGCGGGAAAAGTTGGCCGCGAGATCTGAGATGGCGAGATAGCCAGCCAGGAGAAGCAGCGGCACCACAACGATGATCTCAAGCGCAGTCATCTCTGTTTTGCAATTCGGTCCCGGCCAAGCAAACGCTTTGAAGCAGCTAACAAACGAAGCGCTAGGGAGGCCTTTTTGACGGTCGGATTTAATGAATTTGCCTTTGAGGGCCTATAAATTCGAGCAGGGGTTGAGCCCATTCTCATAGGAACTGGGCTATGCAGTTGACTCCCGTGCCTCTAGATATAGTAGTTTGAGGCATGAAGCAGTATCCTGCGGACATGGCCGATTTCATGGATATGTTCCCGAGCGAAGACGCGTGTTTGGAGTATCT
>JBKQQS010000128.1:0-68295 GCA_052144215.1 Rhodomicrobium sp. | reverse complement strand
GTTCGCCAGCATCTGCTGGTATTCCGGACCGCGGAACAGCTCGAAGTGATCGAGCACGTGATCGGCATTCTGTGTCATGTAGAAGCCCTTTCCAGATTTCCGTATCTCGATCGTCTCGATCTTGATCTCGTCCGTGGCGATCGATTAAACCGGCTCCGCCTTGCGAACGGCGGAGCCGGGGTGCTTCTTACTCGGCGGCCATCAGGATCGGCTTCAGCGCCGCCTTCCAGGGCGCCTTCGCCATCTTCCAGATCGGCGCGTTGATGGCCATGTCCATGTCGCGGGCAAAGATCGCGAACCCGTCGTAGCCGTGGTAGGGGCCCGAATAGTCCCACGAATGCATCTGACGGAACGGCACGCCCATCTTCTGGAACACATATTTTTCTTTGATGCCCGAGCCGACGAGATCGGGCTGGACCTTTTCGACGAACTTCTCGAACTCGTAGCCGGTCACGTCGTCGTAGATCAGCGTGCCGTCTTTGACGTAGTGCTGGGCGGTTCTCTGATAGTCGTCGTTATGGCCGAACTCGTAGCCCGTGCCGACCACCTCCATGCCGAGATCTTCATAGGCGCCGATCACGTGTCGCGGACGAAGGCCGCCGACGAATAGCATCACGGTCTTGCCTTCGAGGCGCGGCCGGTATTTCGCGATCACCGCGTCCATCAGCGGCTGGTACTTGGCGATGACGCGCTCGGCGCCGTCCTTGATCTTGTCGTCGAAGAATCCGGCGATCTTGCGCAACGATTCGGCGATCTTGCTGGGGCCGAAGAAGTTGTATTCCGTCCAAGGGATGCCGTACTTCTCTTCCATGTGGCGGGAGATGTAGTTCATCGAGCGGTAGCAGTGCAGGACGTTGAGCTTCGCCTTTGGCGTCGCTTCGAGTTCGGCCAGGCTGCCGTCGCCCGACCATTGCGCGATGACGCGCAGGCCCATCTCCTCGAGCAGGATGCGGGAGGACCAGGCGTCGCCGCCGATGTTGTAGTCGCCGATGATCGCGACGTCATAGGGCGTCGGTTCGAAGCGCGGCGCCGCGTCGGTCGGGATCTTGTCGAACACCCAATCCCGGACCGCGTCGTTGGCGATATGGTGGCCGAGCGACTGTGAAACACCGCGGAAGCCCTCGCAACGCACGGGAACGATCGTCTTGCCGCCGTATTCCTTCGACTTGACCTTGGAGACCGCCTCGATGTCGTCGCCGATGAGGCCGATCGGACATTCCGACTGCACCGTGATGCCGTTGTTGAGCGGGAACAGCTCCTGGATCTCGTCCATGATCTTCGTGAGCTTCTTGTCGCCGCCGAAGACGATGTCCTTCTCCTGGAAGTCCGAGGTGAACTGCATCGTCACGAAGGTGTCGATTCCCGTCGTGCCGATATAATAGTTGCGCCGCGCCGCCCAGGAATATTGACCGCATCCCACCGGGCCGTGGCTGATGTGAATCATGTCCTTGATGGGGCCCCAGACGACGCCCTTCGAGCCGGCGTAGGCGCAGCCGCGGATCGTCATGACGCCAGGCACCGACTTGAGGTTCGACTTGACCCCGCAATCGGATTTGCCGGCCTCGTGCACGTTCAGGTGCTTGGCGCGCCTCTTGGCGGTCTTTTCGGGATAGACCTTCAAGACCTCTTCGATCAGTTCTTTGTTGCGAGCCTTGATCTCGGCTACGCTTTGCGTCTTGGCCAAACTCATTGTCGTGGTCCTCGCTAGGTCCTTCGCGGCGTTGGAGTGCGGCCCCGTTCGGGCGGGACCGGGTGTTTTCGATGAAGGTTCAGGCGGACATTGCGGCGAGTTCTGCGGCGGACTTGCCGACGATGGCTTCGTCGACCGGCTTCATGATGCCGTGCTCCATCAGCATGTCCTCGAGCTCGTCCATCGTGATCGGGGTCGGGATGATGCCCTTGCCCGCGTTGTTGTGGATGCGATGGGCGAGCGTGCGGTAGTGGTCGGCCTGAACCGAGTCGGGCGCATATTCCAGAACCGTCATCCGGCGCAGCTCGGCATGCTGCACGATGTTGTCGCGCGGCACGAAGTAGATGAGCTGGCTGCCGAGCTTCTTTGCAAGGTTCTCGGCAAGTTCGAGTTCCTTGTCGGTCTGACGCTCATTGCAGACCAGGCCGCCTAAACGGACCCCGCCGGAGTTGGCGTATTTCAAGATGCCCTTGGAGATGTTGTTGGCCGCGTACATGGCCATCATCTCGCCGGACATAACGATATAGATTTCCTGCGCCTTGTTTTCGCGAATGGGCATCGCGAAGCCGCCGCACACCACGTCGCCGAGCACGTCGTAGGAGACGTAGTCGATGTCGTCGTAAGCGCCGTTCTCCTCGAGGAAGTTGATCGAGGTGATAACGCCACGGCCGGCGCAGCCAACTCCCGGCTCAGGACCGCCCGATTCGACGCACTTGATGTCCCGGTAGCCGATCTTCATCACGTCCTCGAGCTCGAGGTCCTCGACGCTGCCTTGCTCGGCGGCGAGGCTCAGGATGGTATCCTGCGCCTTGGCGTGGAGGTAGGCGGGTCGAGTCGGCCTTCGGATCGCAGCCGACGATGAGGATCTTGTTCCCCATCTCGGCAAGCGCCGCCAGCGTGTTCTGGGACGTGGTGGACTTACCGATGCCCCCCTTCCCGTAGAATGCGATCTGTCGCAATGCCATGCAGGTCTCCTTCGTAATCCTAACCTCGCGGTCTGTCCTTCAGGCCAGGCGCGTCCTTCGTTCGCCGGTCATCGAAACGGCTGTCAGCGCCGCCAGTAACCGTTGGATGCGGGGGGTTCTGCTCATCCTCGAAGGGCGGAGCATTTGGCAATCCTTTGCCCGCAGCCTCCTTTTAGCAAGGCGCGTGCCAACGCTGTAAGTGATTATTGCAACAAGCGTTTTTCGATTTCCCGCGCCGGTGTTCGATAGTGCTCCCCGTGTTTCAAAGCCGACATCCGAGCTGGGCTTGTATGAAAACGAACAGGCGCCTGACGCGCTACCGGCCCGGAATTTGCAGTGTGAGTATTCTCTGGATCGCCACGGCGGCGCTGCCGCCTCGCGATGACGGCCGCAACGGATTTGAGAGGCGCGCCATGCCCAAAGATATTGGAGGCTCACATGCAGATAGGCGTCGAAACGTCCCGCGCGGTGGAAAACAAGCGCGTTTTCGTGGTCTCGAATGACGAAATCGCGCGCGCGGCATTGCAATTCATGCTGCACGATGACAACGAAACGCACGATCTGCCGGACCTGAATGCGGCCTACGCGAAAGCCGCCGGTTGGAAGCCGGATCTCCTTCTCTTGGGCCTTGAAATCGTGAAGGCGCAAGGAGCGTCCGTGCTTCAGGAGATTGCGGCAAAAATGCCGGGCGCGAAAATCATGCTCATCGCCGAACCTGGGCAAGATGCGCTCGCGCAGACCTATCTCAAAGCAGGCGCGCATAGCGTGCTAACGAAGCCGCTCACAATCGAAGGCGTGCGCCGGAAGGTGGATATCATGTTTGGCCGCGGTACGAACGCGATGGTGCAGCTTTCGATCCTGCCCGCCAAAACGCCGTAGCGCCTTGCCTTAAGCCAGACAGGTCCGCTCCCCTGGCGTCATTGCGAGGGGCTTTAGCCCGTGGCAATCCATAAGCCGCAAACCCAAGCGCCGTGCAAGCCGCGCTGGATCGCGACGGCGCGTTCCGCGCCTCGCGATGATGTGGTCAGCAAACGCCGCGGTGCGCAGACCCTGCCCCTGCGGAAACCGATTGGCAGGCATGCAGGTACCAATTGGCCGCGCTTGGGCTGTCTTGACAATCTGAATAAAAAATGTGGATTGTTATCGCCATCGCACCTCCGTATGGATTGAGCAGCTCCATGTTGCGTTCCCTCCTGCCGCTCCTCGCAGCTCTCATTCTGCTATTTGAAAACGGCGCGCATGGCCAAGGCGTATTGCTTAGGCTTGGGCATGCTGGCGGCCCCGGTTCGATCCAGGCTGTGGCCGCAGAAGAATTTGCCGCCCGGGTCAATAAGGAGCTGGGCTCCGAGGCGCAGCTAACCGTTTATGGCAACAGCGCGCTTGGCAACGATACGGACCTCCTGAAGAAGCTGCGCACGGGGGACGTCGAATTAGCGATCATCGCGGCGCCGATGTCGTCGGTTGCCGATGAATTCGGCGTTTTCGACATGCCTTTTCTTGTAAGGGGGCGCGCGCATGTGAGACTTTTCCGAAAAGCGCTGATGGAAAAATATCTGCAGCCCGCGGTTCAGGCAAAGGGATACCGCGTCCTTGGCATGTGGGAGTTTGGCGTCCGCCACGTCACCAACGGCATCCGGCCCATCAAAGTCCCGCACGACCTCGATGGATTAAGATTTCGCGTGCCGAAAGCAGAGTGGCGCATCAAAATGTTCGAGTCCTACGGCGTGAAAGTCACGCCCATGGAAATCAAGGACATCTATCCCTCGCTGCAACAGGGCAAGCTCGACGGGCTAGAAATGCCGCTGCCGGTCCTTTGCAGCCTCGACATCCACAAAGTGCAAAAATATCTGAGCTTGACGGGCCATCTTTATTCCCCGGCCTTCCTGGTGATCGACGAGGCGCAGTTCCAAAGGCTGCCTGCGAATGTTCGCAAGGTATTGCCGCTGCAGGCCCAGGCGATAGAGGACTGGGTCTTGGAGCGGGGCGAGGAGCTCGACGCGAGCTGGCTTGCGCGCGTCAAAGAGACCATGGAGGTCAACGAGGCCGACCGCTTTACCTTTACGCTTCTGGCGATGGCGATCTATCGGGAGTTTGTGTCCAAGGTTCCAAACGGAAAGGCCATGATGAAGCTGGTCTTCGAAACCGACCCCAAGCCCTTCGCCAATTCGTCACCGTGACCGTCGTGTTTTATGCCGTAGGTTTGCAAGGGAGCATCCCTGCCGCACACCGGGAATAGGGACCGGCCAAGAGCGTTTAGCTAGGAGGCCTAGAGGATGGGGGATACGGCTATGGACAAAATCGTGTATGCGTCTCGCGCGGCACCAGCAGAGTGTTCTCAACTAGGCTCCGCGCGCTGGGCTCAGCTTATCCTCGGCGTGGTATGCATGGCGATGATCGCGAACTTGCAATATGGCTGGACCCTTTTTGTAAATCCAATCGCCGCCAAGCATCATTTCGACAAGCATGCGCTGCAATACGCCTTCACGATTTTCGTAATTTTCGAAACATGGCTTGTCCCTTTCAAAGGATATGCGGTCGACAAACTCGGCCCGCGGATGCCCGTTGTCATCGGCGGCGTGCTGGTAGGCATCTCCTGGGTCATGAATGCCTATGCCACAAGCCTCGACCGGTTTTATCTTGCCGCGGCGATTGGCGGCATAGGCGCCGCGGCGGTCTATGGCACCTGCGTCGGCAACGCTCTTAAGTGGTTTCCCGACCGGCGGGGCTTGGCGGCCGGGCTGACGGCCATGGGCTTCGGGGCCGGATCGGCGCTCACGATCTCCCCCATCTATAATATGATCCAATCGCCAAGCTACGGCTACGAGTCTGCCTTCTATTATTTCGGCATCGGCCAGGGCCTTGTCATATTTTTCCTCGGCTGGTTTCTCCGGAGCCCCGACCGGGCGGCGCTCGAGGCGCGCTATCCGGCGCCCGCAAAGGCTCCGGCCGGGCGCCGTCAATTCGCCCCCCTGGAAATCGTTCAGACGCCGCTATTTTGGGTTATGTATGCGATGTTCGTCATGATGGCGGCAGGCGGTCTTATGGCGGTTGCGCAACTTGCACCCATCGCGGCCGATTTCTCCGTCGCCGATAAGCCGGTAAGCCTCGCCGGCATCGTGCTCGCGGCACTGCCGTTCGCCTTGACGCTCGATCGCATCGTCAACGGCATTTCGCGGCCGTTCTTCGGCTGGGTGTCCGACATTATCGGACGCGAAACGACTATGGTATTGGCCTTCGCAGCCGAAGGCGCCGGCATCGTTTGCCTCGGCCTCTACGGGCAAGACCCAATCTGGTTCGTTATCCTGAGCGGTCTGGTTTTCTTTGCGTGGGGCGAGATTTACAGCCTTTTTCCTGCAACTTGCGGCGATGCTTTCGGCTCAAAATACGCTGCGGCCAACGCCGGCATCCTCTATACCGCGAAAGGAGCCGCCGCTCTGCTCGTTCCTTACACGAGCCTGCTTTCGGCGGAGTATGGCTGGCGAGGCGTGTTCTACGCCGCGGCCTCGTTGAATTTCGCCGCAGCTTTGCTCGCGGCCGTTGCGCTGAGGCCTCTGCGAAGGCGGTTTGCTGCGAGGAATGAGCAGGCGCTGGGAATGACGGAAAGGGCCGCTCTGGCATAGGCTGGACTTGCGCGCCTCTGTCTCGATTGCCTGCCGGCCGAGTGTCCGCTAGGCGACACAGCCTGTCGCCATTGCGACACGCCTGGAGGTCAATTCCGGTGCTCATTCCTTGCGCAGACCGGGGTTCCGTGATTTAGCGCGTTTGGCATGAAGGTTGCTGAACCGCGCTCATGACTGAGGCTGAGCAAAGCATGGACACGCATTTTTCGCGGCTGGGAGGCGCTCCCGCTGTGGATCGTCTCGTGGAGGCGTTTTACCGGCGCATGGATGCGCTCCCGGAGGCGCGCGCAATCCGCGCCATGCATCTTGCCGATCTCGCCCCAACGAAAGCGGTTTTGAAAGATTATCTCGGCGAATGGCTCGGCGGACCAACGCTCTACTCGCAAAAACGCGGGCATCCGCGCTTGCGAATGCGTCACACACGCTTTGCCATCGGCCCAGCCGAGCGCGACGCTTGGATGACTTGCATGCGCGGCGCACTTGAAGACGCGGTTCCTGACGAAAGCCTTCGCAGCGAAATCGGACAGAAGCTTTATCAACTCGCGGATTGGGTCCGCAATGACGAGGATAACCCGCATGACCAAAATCGCTGACACGGCCTTCGCCCGGCTCGAGGCCGAGGGCAGGCTCGTCAATCCGGTCCACAAGGGGCCGACCAAGAAGGCCGGCCGCTTCGGCTTCCGGGGCGAACTCGCACTGAAATTCGCGCCGAAGCTCGCCGATGAGGCGCGTCCGCCGGAGCTGACCGCGGATCAGGTGATGGCCATCGCCGAAGAAGGAAGCACAACCATTCCTTTCCTTGTTTGCTATCTGCACTCGTTCGAATATTTGAAGCCGCTGGCTGAGGTGCTGGGCGATACGCTGTCGCCGCAAGGTAAGTATTTCTGCTATTGCAACAATATCGACCTTTTGAAGCGGTACCAGGTGCCTTACAACGGCGCGAGCTTCTATGTGCTGCCGATCGACGAGGCCGGTGTCTATAACGAGCTGCTCGAACTGCTTTATCTTGAGAAGAACGACCTTAAGAAGCTCGACACCGCGGCAAAGCTCGACAAAGTCGCGGACACCGCGCTAAAATTCAGCGATAAGTTCCCCGATCTCTCCTATGAGGAGGGGCTGAAGCTGATGGGGCCGGTACGCAATCAGAACGAAAACCGGCCGGTGTAGCGGAAGAGCGAATGGCGCACGTCACCTTTTGGGAGAAGCCCGGCTGCGCGGGCAATGCCAGGCAAAAGGCGTTGCTTGCCGCGAGCGGTCATACGCTCGGCGTGCGCGATCTTTTGGCCGAAGCTTGGACGGCGGAGCAGCTTCGCTCTTTCTTCGGCACGCGCCCCGTCGCCGAGTGGTTCAACCAGTCTAGCCCGCGGGTGAAATCGCGCGAAGTGCGGCCCGAAGCTCTGGATGAGGCGGCAGCGCTTGGCCTGATGCTCGCCGATCCGCTTTTGATCCGCCGGCCGCTCATGGAATCGGGCGGGCGCCGCGAGGCAGGTTTCGAGCCTGAGCGTGTCCGGGCCTGGATCGGACTTACGGAGCCGCGCGTTCCGGTTACGGATGCTTGCGTCCGCGAGAGCTCACGTCGAGCGGGGGAGGACGTGCCGCTATGCAAACCGTAGCCATGGCCGCAGTGGAAGCAACACTCGCCCCGGCGTTCCGTATTGGAGCGATGCAAGGAGCCAAGACCGCCGAGATTCAACAGCTCCTCGCCCGTTTCGCGGAGCGGCGCATGCGCGAAGGTTTGCGCGTGGCGGGCATGATCGAGGAGCCGGCGCCCGAGGAGGACTGCGGCGTCTGCGGATCGCTCGTGTTACGCGACGCCGCGGGCGGCAGCGCACTCATCCCCATCACACAAAATCTCGGACCGGGATCGACCGCCTGCCGGCTCGACAGCGCCGGGCTTGCCGCCGCTTGCCAGGCCGTCTTGACTGCGATCGAACGGGGCGCAGATCTTGTCGTGCTGAGCAAATTCGGGAAGATCGAGGCGGAGGGCGGCGGACTTGCCGATGCCTTCCGCGCCGCAGCCGAGGCGGGCATTCCGTGTGTTACGGGCGTGGCGCCTTCCTTTGCCGCTGCCTTCCTCGACTATGCCGGGGGCTTCTCGCAGTGGATCGAAGCGAGCGACACCGCGCTCGAGCGCTGGTGGTCATCGCCGCGCGCGTGACGGCCGGGCGCGTATCATCCTAACCTATGTAGTGTCATAGTGTATCCGGTTGCACGGTTCGCAGTTGTCATCCCGGAACGGCGCCCTTTGCGCCGTATCCGGCATCTTTGCGGGCGCTTTGTATGCTGCAAGATCCCGGATAGCCGCAAGCGGCTTCCGGGATGACAACAGCGGGCGGGCGAAGCATTCAACCGGATCTGGCATCACAGGTGTTTAATGATCGCCGGCAGCGCCATAGCCGTAGCTAGCAAGACAAAAGCGGTTGCCATGCCTCTCGCTAATTTATACTTAGTACCCTTTACCCAGGAAATAATCACCAGAATATATAATATAATACCGAGCCCCACCATATCGTTGGGCGTAAGCTTTAATATATTAAAGAAGACGTCTACAAGTGTGGCGGACATAAAAACCACAGCAAAGCCGCCCGCGATCAAGCCGAAATCGGAGGTGTACGGAGCGGGAGCAGCAACATCCTTTCTTGGAAATAAGCAGACATCGGCCGCATTCTTCCCTTTGACGAGAAAATCGACCCGGTCGCCGGTAGCCGGGGGCTTGCTCTCGTGCCAATCGCCCTTTTCGAAAGAGAACTTGCGTCCCCCTGGCGTTCGAATAATGCCGGATCCAGTTTTTGGATCGTAAGCCTTGATAACGCCGTTCATGCTCTAGCCCCTGCCAATGTGTTGGGAACCCGGTGCGCGGATTTCTCCCGGCACCTTATCAGCCGCAAAACTCTGGCTCAAGCCGCCCGAATTTCTCCCTGCGAATCAGCTGTCATCAAGAATAGCGTCAGCCCAAGGAGAGAAATCAATGACGTTTCAAATCGGATGCTGGGTAAAATGGAAGGAAGTGTGCCCAATACGTATGGGTTACACGGCGAGGGATATTGGTCAAGTGGTCCGCGTACATGACTATCCAACGCAAGACGTCGAGATCGATGTCGAATTTACGGATGGCGATGTTTTGCACGGTGCCGCAGGCGACTGGTTCGAACCGGCGGAAGCTCCCGAAACACGGAACTAGCCCTGACACGCGGATCGCCGGTGGCCTCGGCGGCCTGCTGCTTAAGCTACGCACCTATATTTAGGGACGCGTGTTCTTCTTCCTTCGGATCGCATTCGAACGTGGCGGCATTTCTGCCCTGCTGCGCATAGCGTATCTGCGCCTGAGGGAGCGTCTCGCTAATCAGCGCCCGCTTGCGGGGCCGATGGTGACGGCGATATCGGCGGGCTTGGCCGTGTAGGGCCAGGACGACACGATCAAACCTGCACCGGCCTTCACATAGTCGCCGGCATTTGCGGGCGAAATGCCACCCGCAGCCGCAATGAGAACGTTGGTGGCAGAGGTCCGCGCGAATTGCGCAACAGCCGATATATCGGCGAACGGCATTTTTTCGAGCTGCACGATATCGAACCCGGCCTCGATGGCCGCGCGCGCCTCAGCCACTGTGGCAACTTCGATCCCGAGCTTCTTCTCCGGCGCCTCCCGGCGCAGCATCGCCGACATGTCCTTGAGGCTCGCATTGGGCAGAAAAACGCGATGCTCAGCAAAGACGAGGATGGTCTCGGAAAGACCCAGCCGGTGTGCGATGGCGCCGCCAGCCCGGATCGCCATCGTCGAAAGCTGCCGCGTCAAGGGCACGGTCTTGCGCGAGCAGGCGACTTTCACATCCGGATTGACAACCTCGACGGCATCCACAAGCGCACGCGTGGCCGTGGCGATCCCCGACAGGATTTCGGTCAAGGTTTGCGCGCTCTTCCAGGACAAATGCAGAGCGGCGGCGGACCCCCAAGCCGAAAGGATAAGATCGCCAGCCTTCGCGCGCGCGCCCTGCGGGATAGCCACGAACGGCTCAGCGCCCGCGTGCGAGATGAGCGCCGCGGCGATGCCGGTCCCGGCTACGGTCATCGCAGCTCTGGCCCGGAACTCCATACGGCCCTGAAGACCGCCGATGCCAAGCGCTTCGGTGGTCAAATCGGCGCAAGGCACATCCTCGGCTAGCAGCCGCTCGATAAGGTGAGGCGCGAGCGGCATAGGTGCCCGCCCGCTCAAACAACCGCCTCCGCGTATGCTTGCGCCGGTGCGGCTTCTCCCATTGCGAGAAGCCCGCTGAACGCGGCGAGTGGCAGAGGAATGCGCTGAATGTTGTACTCGGCGAGGAAGCGCGCCTCGTTGCGTGTCGGCTCCTCCGGCAAAACGGCCCAATGCCGGTCCGACGAGCGCTTGATAATTTGCTGCGCGAATATCCGCTCGAGCTGGCTTGAGAACCGGCAGCCGAGGAACAGGAAATTCCGGCCCTTGCGAAGGTTCTTTACGGCCTCGGGGATAGGCGTTTGGATGTCGATCTCGGTCAAGACCTCCACGAAGTCCGAATCCGAAACGAGAAAATTGTCTGCGGGCGAAACCGAGCCGAGCGGCTGATAAAGCAGCGGCATCCACGATTGCGCGGCCGCCGCGCCGTCGCGGGCCAGCTTACCGCCATCGAAATAGTGCACCCATTCGCCGGAATGCTCGGCCTGGCTCACGCCCTGCGCCATGCCCCAGCCCTTGGCGCCTGCAAGCGCTTTTTGCGGCAGATCGTCATACCACGCGTGAACGATGAGCCGCAGCGCGGGCAGGGAGGCCAAATAGCGATGGAGGGCCGTGGGCTGCACGTCGGAACGGAACGCCTCCGTCATCGCGGCCTTAACCGTCTTGCGATGCTTGAAATTCTCGATGAATTGGGCCGCCGCGTTAAGTTGCTTGCGGATCTTATGGGGCACGCTGGCCTTCGCGGTGAGCCGGTCCACCAAAACCTCGGGCAGGGCCGGAAGCGGGCAGTTCTCGCCGGCCAGCGTCAAGACGCCAGGCCCGAGATAAGGAATAGCAAGGCCGCTCAGGAGACTTTTCCGGATCGTGCCAACCGCTTCGAGAACCATGTTCGTCTCCGTTTAGTTAAGCCCTGAAGCCTTCAGCGCTTCCACTTCGGCGCGCGCGATGCGGAACACGCCCCGGCCGCCGGCGAGCGAGCAATAGGCATTTTGCGTGTTGAGGCTGAGCCGGTTGAACCATTCTTGGGCGCTAAGACCTGGCGGCTGCTCGCCGATGGCGGTGACAGTGCCGTCAGGCGCAAAGCGTACATGGATCGCGGCTAGTATTTCGGACATCCTTCCCTCCTCCGCTTAGCGTTGCGTTATAACGAGCCCGGTTGCGCGTTCCGGGTTATCCGTCAGGCTCCAGCAATGGGCGTTGCCGTCGACCAGAAACAAATCCCACGAAGCGTATTGCCGGAACGGGGCTTCCATACCGAGATCGGAGGCGTGAACGCGAGTGAGCGAAAGCTGTGGAAATCGCGCGCGAAGCGCGGTCAGCGCGGCGGGGCCCGCGCCGGGCGCTCCGAGTAGCGCGCCGATTTCCTCGATATCCGCTGCGCTCAATCCCATCATTCGCCTGCCAGTTTTCGCGCTTCGACGGTGACCGGAAGCTTTGTGTCCGCGTTGAGAGCGGGCAGCTCGAGCCGCCAGCCATTTTGCAGCGTAACCACGCCGCCCCACATCTCCGGCTTTTCCATCGACACGATGGGCTCCTCTAAGTCCTTCTTCGGCACATAGACGGACATCCGGCCCTCGGGCGTCTTGCGGATCATAACCTTCATTATTTGCTCCTCGGCGGTCCCGCGGACAGGCCGTATTAGAGAGAAAGGATCTCGCCTTCGAGGCAGCCCACCACGAGCCGCTCCTTGAACTCGACGAGATAGATGTGCGTGCCTGTTTCAACATGCCTGCCAATTTGAACGATCTCGCCGCGCTCGCCGGCTTCCACGAGAAGCACGTCCGCTGGCTGATCGGGGAACGAGCCGTCGTTGAAGAGATCGCCGGCTGCGCTTACAGGCTGGCCCCATTGGAACTTAGGCGCTTCGGGATCGATCATGCGCGGCCTTCCTCTTCGAATGTGCGGCTTGCGGCTTCAACCGGCTCAAGCTCCTTGCGCTTCATACCGACGCGGTATCCGGTCGAGATGAACTCGACGCCATAAATGTAAAATTGCTGCAGAAACGTCCCTATGCTGACGACGTATCCCTCCTCGCCCTTCTTGCAGAGAAGCTCGCCGATATCTTTTCCAGGAAAGGTTCCGTCGTTGCGGATGTTGCGCAGCGCGCGGACCTTGTCGCCATAGTCGAATGCCGGTGGATCGTTCAGCTCAACAATATCGCTGTCACGGCTGATATTCGTCATTTCAGCGCCTCCCCGGCGGTTGAGTTTTGCGGTGCCTTTCGAGGCGCACGACATTGCTCCCGAGGTTCTGGCGCTCTTGCTCTTCAAGGCGCTTGCGGACGAAATCGCGGACCATATCGTCCGGGTCGTCCGTCATACCGGCGAGCACTTCCTGCGGAGCGCGGCTCACCACCTCGTAGCGCACACGCCAATCCGGATCGCGGTGAAAGCTGGTGAGCACCGGGACTTCCAGACGGCGCACCACGGCGAGGCGGACCTCCGCATCCTTGTCGGCCGCCATCAGAAAAAGCGCCTCGCCCTCGATGCGGCTCGCCACGATGCGGCGTACCTCGGCTTCCTCGTCTGCCATCATCGCGGGCAACTGGTCCGGTGCAACGCGCCGCGCCGCGACGAGCCGGACGTAATAGTCCGTATCGCGCATCATGGGGACCAAGTCTGCCTCATCGGCAAGCGAGGCGACGCGAATGCGTACCTCCCGATGCGGATCGTTGCGTAAGAGCAGGAGATAGCGCTTCGGAAGCCGGCGCACCGCGTTCCAGCGCACGGTCTCGTCCGGATCGGCTAGGAGCGGCGGCAGCCGGAAAACATCCGCGAATTTGGCCGCGATGGCGCGCACCTCGAAATGACCATGCTCGAGATAATCGTTGGCGAGCGCGGGGTTCCAAGTGAAAAAGCGGTCGATCCGGCGTGCATAGCGGTCGTGCAGGCAGGCATGCTTCAGGCTGCAGCCGCCTTTGGCGAGAAGCTCACGATGGGCGCAAGCGCCGCACTGGATTTCCCGTCCCTGCCAGTCGATGGCTTCGTCGATATCACTCGTCATCGCCAAGCTCTCTTTGGTCGAGGACGCCGAGCAGCACTTTCGCGCCGATTTTGTCGCTTGGATCGAGTTCGAGCAGCTTCGTTACCGCGGCGCGGCCTTCGTCAAGATCGCCAAGCCGCATGCTGAGGTAGGCGTAAGCTTTCAGCGTAAACAAATAGAAGCGCGGCAGCACCGCCGCATAGTCGCCAAACACGGCGTCTGTGGCGCGAACCTCGTGCCAATCGAGGGCAAGAGCGTTATCGCGCGCAGCTTTTTGCAGGCAGACGCGCGCAACCTCCAAAGCCTCCGCCAGGCGGTTTTTGTAGAAGTAGAAGCGGTAAAGCCCGATCAGCACTGCGGCATGGGCGGGTGCTGCTGCCAAGACCTGCAACAGATGCGCTTCCGCAACTGGGTCGTCGGGGGTTGCGAGAGCGGCAAGGCGCAAATGCCGCCCGGCCAGCTCCGGCAGGCCGGCGCCAAGGACGGCTGCGGAGAGAACGGCATCCTCTGCCGCAACCCTCCTTTCGTTATACCTAGCTGCCGGTGTCATAGCGCTTCAGCCTAATGCTTGTGATGACCGGGAAAGTCTGCGGTCACCCCGTTTGGACCGCAGGCGCAGACTTTCCTCTTTGGATCGTGGAAGACGAAGCCCGATTGCATGGGCGTTTCCGCGAAATCGATGGTCACGCCATCCAGCAGCAGCCGGCTCTCGGCAGGCAGGAACAGCTTGATGCCGTTGATCTCGACGACCGCATCGCCGGCGCGGGGGCCTGCTTCGACGCTGAACTCCGCGGCAAGGCCCGAGCAGCCCCCGGCAGTCACTTGGAGCCGCAGGCCGCTGCCGGGGCTGCCATCGAATCGGAGCAGGCGCCGGATGAATTTGTCCGCAGAGGGTGTAACCGAGACGTCCATTCCTGGCTCTCCCTAAGCGCGGGCCTGGTAGCGCGGATAGTTCGTATCGATCACGCAGGTGTTCTCGACCGGGCACACGGCGACGCATTGCGGCGTGTCGAAATATCCGATGCACTCGGAGCACTTCTTCGGGTTGATGACGTAAGTGCCGTTCTTCTCCGTGATCGCCACGTTCGGGCACTCCGCCTCGCAAGCCGTGCAGTTGGTGCATTGCGAAGCTATAATCTTGTAGGCCATGCTCGTTCTCCAGTTTGATGAAAGGAAGTCCCCTAGGCTGCGATGAAAGCGCCTTGGCGGATGTCGGCATCTCCGCGCGCGGTATGTTCGATCTCGCCATGCTCGATTTTACCGAGGTAGTCTTTGAAGTAAGCGATGGCGGACTGCTCGATGAACTCGTGCGCGTACCGCTCAACTGGCTCGATGCCTGCGTTCAGCAGACCCTCTTTCGGGCAACCGCCGATCTTGGCAACGAACACTGCGGTGCAGTCGTTGATGGCGCGGATCACGGTTTCGAGGCTGTCTTCGTCGCCGAACCCGCCCTGGCAATAGAGGTCCACGCGGCGGTGACCCACGAACTTTGCGCCGGAAGCGCTCAACTCGTAAATTTGAAATTCCTTGGCATGGCCGAAGTGCTCGTTCACGCGTCCGCCGCCTTTGGTCGCGACCGCGATCAGGATCTTGACGCCGCTCTTCTCGCCCGCAAGCGCAGCAAGCTCTGCGTTTTTCGCTGCGACTGTCGCCTGGCGTTCCTCCTCCACCTTGGCTTGGTAAGCCTTGCGGCTATCGAGGTCATAATTCACCTCCATGTCCATGACTTTCCCGGTGGTGAACTCGGCGCTGCGGTCTTCGCCGAGGAGGCCCACGGCGTCGGCGCGGCACTGGCGGCAATGCCGCATCATGTTCATCTCGCCTTCGCAGCTATCCTGAAGCGCCTTCAACTCCTGCGCGGTAGGTCCCCGCTGACCGGCAAGGCCAAAGACCGTGCCGTGCTCGGGCGCCGAGATGAGCGGCATGATGTTGTGCAGGAAAGCGCCGCGCGATTTGACCGCGCGGTTCACCTCGACAAGGTGCCTGTCGTTGATGCCGGGGATCATCACCGAATTGACCTTGCAGAGAATGCCGCGCGCAGTCAGCATTTCGAGTCCGCGTAACTGGTGATCGGAGAGTATCTTTGCGGCTTCGACGCCCTCGTAGCGTTTGTGATTATAGAAAATCCAGGGATAGATCTTCGCGCCAATCTCAGGATCGACCATGTTGATCGTGATGGTCACGTGATCGACGTTGAATTTGACGATGGTGTCGATGTGCTCGGGCAGCGCGAGACCGTTTGTGGAGAGGCAAAGCTTGATATCGGGCGCTTGGGCCGCGACAAGCTCGAAGGTCTTGAAAGTCTTGGCTGGGTTTGCGAGTGGATCGCCGGGCCCCGCTATGCCGAGCACGGTCATTTGCGGGATGGCTGAAGCGACGGCAACCACCTTCTTCGCCGCCTGCTCGGGCGTCAGCCGCTCGCTGACCACGCCCGGGCGGGACTCGTTGGCGCAATCGTATTTGCGGTTACAATAGTTGCATTGGATGTTGCAGGCCGGCGCGACCGCGACATGCATGCGCGCATAGTGGTGATGAGCCTCCTCGCTATAGCAGGGGTGGTTCTTGACCTTCGCCCAGATCTCCGGCGGCAGATCGCCTTGTCCGGCGCTCGATCCGCAGCTCGCCTTGCCGCTGCCGCCGTGGCTGTTGCAGCCCTTATGCTCTGCGATTTTCTGCAGCACCTCGTCGAGGGCCTTGGCCCCCCCGGCGGCATCGCCTTGATTTTCACAGTCCAACATAGCCGGTCCTTGCGATGGGCCGCTCTGCCGATGGCGGGAGAACCGGCCCGTTCCTGCGCAGCCGCACACTTTGGCGCAGCTCTTTCAGAGGACAGCTAACGCAATGACCATGCCATTCGCTTACGTGATTGACTTCACGGGATAATTCACGATTATGCCGCTCCGGTCTGTGTGGACTCCGACAGAGGCTTTTTAGGAGGGTTCAGGAGTTTTGTTAGAAAGCGTACAAAAGCGCGGGCGAGCGGTTCGTTATAGAAAAGTGTTAGCTGCACCTGCCGCTGCCGCGAACGCCACCACGAGCAGTACGGGTAGTTTCGCCACGGCGAGCGCGGCAAAGCCCAGAAGCGCGAGCGCCGCGTCCGCGGGGCCAAGCACGCTCGAGCTCCAGACAGGCTGATAGAGCGCCGCGCCAAGAATGCCTACCACGGCGGCATTGACCCCGTCGAGCGCGCCGCGCGCTCGACTTTTCGCCCGCAGCCGGTCCCAAAAAGGGAGCGCCCCATAAACAAGTAACAGGCCGGGCAAGAATATTGCGATCACAGCCACGAGTGCGCCGATAGCGCCTCCGGGTCCAACGCTCGCCTTGGCACCGAGAAAAGCTGCAAACGTGAAAAGCGGCCCCGGAAGCGCCTGCGCCGCGCCGTAGCCTGCGAGGAAATCTCCGGCAGGCACCCAGCCCGGCTGCACAACGGCTTCCTGAAGGAGAGGAAGCACAACGTGCCCGCCTCCGAAAACCAGCGCGCCCGCCCGGTAAAACGCTTGAGCCAGCTCAACCGTCCCATTTCCCGAAACCGCTGCCGCAATGGGAAGGCAGGCAAGGAGCAGAAAAAAAGCGAAGATCGCGGCCAGCGCTGCGTTGTTCCCGGTTTTGGCTCCCAATGGCGAAGTGCGGGGCTCCCCGGCGCCTCGCAGCAGGAAATAGCCGAGCAGCGCACCGAGAACGATCGCAGCGAGTTGCAGCCGCCCGCCCGGCACGGCTGTCAGAATGGCGGCCACAGCAAAAGCGAACCCGGCCCGCTGCCGGTCCGGGCAGAGCGTCCGGCCCATGCTCCAAACGGCCTGAGCTACAACCGCAACCGCAAGCAGCTTCAGCCCGTGAATGACGCCTTGAGCGATCGCGCTACCGGCGTAGTGCAGCCCGTAGGCAGCGAGCAGCATGAGGAGCGCAGACGGCAAGGTGAACCCCGCCCACGCAGCGATCCCGCCCGCGAGCCCGCCGCGCAAAACGCCCAGCGCGAACCCCGTTTGCGAGCTGGCCGGCCCCGGCACGAATTGCGACAGCGCCACAATATCGGCGTAGGCCTCGTTGCTGAGCCATTTGCGGCGGTTCACGAACTCAGCGCGGAAATATCCCAGATGCGCGATGGGTCCGCCGAAGCTCGTTAATCCGAGGCGTAGGAATGCAAGGAAAATCGCAAACGTGCTCATCGTGGTGGCTGAGGCTCTTCAGTGTGTCCAGCTTTTGCAGGGTTGCCAGAATCTCCGGGAAGTCCCTCTCACTCTGTCTCTCTCCCAACAAGCTCGCCTTGGGGAGCTTGCAACTTGGAGTGGCCGCATCCGCAAACGGATGCGGTTGGGAGAGAGGACGCCTGAAACATCCTCTCCCCTTGGGGAGAGGGGTTGGGGTGCGGGGGCTTAAGCCAAGTTCGCATAAATGGTACAGTCACGAGCCGGATTTCTGTGCCTGCTGCTTCACTAATGCGGACTTCGCATCCGCCTTCCGCTTGTCCTCAAGCCGCCTAGCTCTGTCTTGAGCGGCCATCTGCCAGTCTTGGGCTAGGATCTGTGCAAGTTCCTCCGAGCGCTGCATGGCAAGCGCGGCCATCTTTTGCGTGTCGGTGTAGTGCGCGTAGTCCTCGTAAAGCCGCGCCTCGTCGTGCTCTTTGAAAGTATCGACGGTGAAACGGATCTCTCCCTCGGCGAGCCCCAAGCCGCGCAGAACGTCTCGAGTCAGCTCGAGGGAGGAGAGAAACGTCTCACGCTCGATATGCTCGATGCCGAGGTCCATTAGCTGGTGGACGTGGCGCCGGTTGCGGGCCCGCGCGTAGATGGGGACATGCGGGAAGAACTCTTTGACAAGCCCGGCTGTCTTCAAAGACGTGTCGATATCGTCGAGGGCGAGCACAAAGGCCCGCGCCTTGGCGGTTTCCGCAGCCTCCAGGATCGAGAGCCGGCTGGCATCGCCAAAATAGCTCTTATTGCCAAATTGATTGACGAGCTGAACCTGATCGGGATCGTCATCGAGCGCGGTGAACGGAATGCCTTTCGCATTGAGGACGCGGCCAACTACTTGGCCGACGCGCCCGAAGCCAGCAATCACCACATGACCCGAATTCGAAGGAAGCTCGTCGAAGGCCGGTTCCTGCTTGCGGATGCGCTTGCGAACGAGATCGTCTAGGCCGAGCAGGATCGGTGTCGTGACCATGGAGAGCGTGACGATGATGCCAAGCGTCGAGGCATAGCCGGGCGTGAGGATCCCGCCGTGCTGGGCGCTTGCAAAGACGACGAAGGCGAATTCGCCGCCTTGCGAGGTCACGATGGCGAGGCGCCGCGCGCCCGGATCGCCGAGCCTGTACCAGCGGCCGATCGCATAAAGCACGAGAAATTTCACCAGGATCAGCCCCGCCACGCCTGCGGCGATCACACCGGGCTCGCGAAGCAGCGCCTGGTAGTTCAAGCCCATGCCAATCGAAGTGAAGAAAAGCGCGAGCAGGAGCATCTCGAAGGGTTCGATGTCGGCTTCGAGCTGATGGCGGAACGCCGAATCCGCCAAAAGCACCCCGGCGAGAAACGCGCCGAGCGAGGCCGAAAGGCCGATCTCCGTCATGAGGAGCGAAACGGCCGCAACCGTTAGGAGTGCTGCCGCCGTCATGGCCTCGCGCACCTGCGTGAGCGCCAGGAGATGATAGAGACGGTTGAGGACAAAGCGGCCAACGGCGATGACAAGGCCTACGGCTGCGAGAATTTTAATCGCGCCGGGCCAGGTAATGGCCTCGCTCGCCGGTACTTTGGCAGATATCAAAGGCACGATGGCGATGAGCGGGATTGCGGCGAGGTCTTGGAATAGCAGGATCGAAAAGGCGAGGCGTCCGTGGCGCGCTGTCAACTCGCCCTTCTCTTCGAGAACTTGCAAGGCAAAAGCCGTGGACGATAAAGCGAGCGCGAGACCAATCAGAAGAGCCTTGGGGAAGGAAAGGCCTGCGCGCGGGTTGAGCCAATAAATCAGCACAACCAGCAGAATTCCGCTCACGATGAGCTGGACCGGGCCGGCGCCAAAAACCGCGCCCCTCATTTTCATGAGACGCTTCGGCCTAAGCTCTAAGCCAATCAGGAACAAGAACATAGCGACGCCAAGCTCGGCGGTATGCCGCAAAGCCTCTGCATCGTAGGCCGAGTATCCGAAGATCTTGCCTATTCCGTATGGCCCGATGAGAGCGCCGGCGAAGAGGTAGCCCGGGACCGGGCCTAGCTTAAAAATCCGCGCGATAGGCGCCGCAAAGGCTGCCACGCCAAGGAAAACGACGAGTTGAATCAATAGATGGCCGTCCATGCCGCTACCCTCCGGCGACGCACTCGGAGAGAGACGTCAAGGAAGTTTCCGGCATAAACATGAGGCCGATGACCGCCGCTGCCAACCTTCAAGGGGCAGCGGCAGCCTCGAACTGCCAATCCGGCGGGATGCGCCGAAGGCTTTAGACAAACTTCGCGAGGATCGCCAAGCCGAGCGCTACGAAGAGCGACAGCGTGCTGTCTTTCATCAAGGCGTCGGTCAGGTACGGGACACTAATCCCGCCGAATTTCGAGAGCCCTACGATGACTGCGATGATAACTGCGACAAGCCAGAGCAAATAACCGAGCCTCATGGAATCCCCCAAAGGTTAAGGAAAGATCTGTACGCCACTCCATTCAACCGTAGACAAGGCCCTCGCGGCTGACAAGCGACGGGCGGTTGTTTTCCCCGATCGCCGGGAACCCGTGTCGAATTTGCATCAGCACCGCGAGGAGTGTGGAGGTCCGCGCGGCGGCAGGAGTTACATGGCCTTCACGATCTCCTCGGTCATCTTCTTCGCGTCACCGAACAGCATCATCGTGTTGTCGATGCCGGCATAGCCAGAGGCGAGCGAGCGCTTGATGAACATCACGGTGCCGGCCTTCCAAACCTCTAGCACGGGCATGCCGAAGATCGGCGAGGCGGGGTCTTCTTTGGCGGCGGGGAGGCGCATCCGGAAGAGAATTATGCCTGTCATTTAGGTTTGATGTCAGCCGAGGTGCTTCAACACTTCATCCAGCATCTTCTTGGCGTCGCCGAAAAGCATCCGGTTGTTCTCCTTGTAGAACAGCGGATTGTCGACGCCGGCGTAACCGGAGGCCATCGAGCGCTTCATGACGATCGATGTCTTGGCCTTCCACACTTCCAGCACCGGCATGCCGGCGATGGGGCTCGTGGGGTCGTCCTGGGCAGCCGGATTGACGATGTCGTTCGCGCCGATCACGATGGCAACATCGGTATCGGGAAAGTCTTTGTTGATCTCGTCCATTTCCAGCACGATGTCGTAGGGCACTCTGGCTTCGGCGAGGAGCACGTTCATGTGCCCTGGCATGCGGCCAGCCACCGGGTGGATTCCGAAGCGCACGTTGACGCCCTTGGCGCGCAGCTTCTGGGTGATTTCGTTCACCGTGTGCTGCGCCTGCGCCACCGCCATGCCGTAGCCCGGAACGATGATGACATTGTGGGCTTCATTGAGCAGTTCGGCGGTTTCTTCCGCGCTTATCGGCACCACCTCGCCTTGCGGGCCAGCCGCCCCAGGGGCCGCAACCGTGCCGCCGCCCGTCCCGAAGCCGCCCGCGATCACGCCGATGAAGCTTCGGTTCATGGCTTTGCACATGATGTAGGAGAGGATCGCGCCCGAAGAGCCGACCAGCGCGCCGGTCACGATCAAGAGGTCGTTCGAGAGCATGAAGCCCGTCGCCGCGGCTGCCCAGCCCGAATAGCTGTTCAGCATCGACACCACCACGGGCATGTCAGCGCCGCCGATTGCCATCACCATATGCACGCCGAAGGCCAGCGAGAGTGCGGTCATGACCAGAAGCGCCATCATGGCCGTTTTCTCAGCCGGCATGCCGAAGGCCAGGGAGAACTTTTCCGGCGATAGGAACACATATCCGGCAAAGATCACGATCAGAAGGACGGCGAGGTTGAGCAAGTGGCGAGCGGGCAGCAGCACCGGCTTGCCGCCGATCTTGCCGGACAGCTTACCGAAAGCGATGACCGAGCCGGAAAACGTCACGGCGCCGATAAGGATGCCGAGATAGATTTCGATTTCGTGGACCGCCTTCTCCGCACCCTCGAAGGTTACGGACGTATCGATATAGCTCGCAAATCCCACCGCGCAGGCAGCAAGGCCAACGAGGCTGTGCATTAGCGCGACCAGCTCCGGCATTTGCGTCATCTGCACTTTTTTAGCGGCAAACAGACCGATACTGCCGCCAACCGCCATGGCGGCCGCGATATAGGGCAGGCCGCTTGGCAATACGCGCGGGCCGAATACGGTTGCCAGCACAGCGATTGCCATGCCGAAAATGCCGTACCAATTGCCGCGGCGCGCGGTTTCGGGGTTGGAAAGGCCGCCGAGGCTCATGATGAACAGGATCGCGGCGCCAAGATAGGAGACGGAAACAAGGCTGGTAGGAAGCATATCCGTCTCCTTATTTGCGGAACATCGCCAGCATGCGCCGCGTCACCGCGAAGCCGCCGAACATGTTGATGGCGGTCAGCGCGATGCTGACGATCGCGAGAATGCCGATGAGACTGCCAATGCGCGTTGCATCCCCCGCCGAGGGAGGGGCGATCTGCACCAATGCGCCGATGCAAATAATGGAGGAAATGGCGTTGGTCACGCTCATGAGCGGTGTATGCAGCGAGGGCGTCACGTTCCACACCACCATGTAGCCGACGAAGCAAGCCAGCACGAACACGGTGAAGTGGCTGATGAACGCCGCCGGAGCGTAAAGGCCTATAAGCAGGAATAGCGCGGCGCCGATGCCGGCCGTCACAGCAAACTGCGAGGCAGGCATTTGCCCAGCTTTGCCATGGTGGCCGCCGGAGGTTTTCTTCTCCACTACCGCAGGTTTTGCGGCAGTTGCACCGGCGGGAGCGGCGGAAAGCTTGGGAGCCGGAGGCGGCCAGGTGATTTCGCCGGACTTGATGACCGTGGTGCCACGGATCACCTCGTCTTCCATATTGATTACGATTACGCCGTCCTTGGCTTTGCACAGCTCTTCGGTCAGCCGGAGCAGGTTCGTGGCATAAAGCGTGGAGGCCTGCTTAGAGAGGCGGCTCGGCAGGTCGGTATATCCGATGATGGTTACGCCATGCCGCACCACGGCTTCGCCCGGAACGGTCAGCTCGCAGTTACCGCCTTGCTCTGCGGCGAGGTCGACGATCACGCTGCCGGGCTTCATCGACTGCACCATTTCGGCGGTGATGAGCTTGGGCGCGGGCCTGCCGGGAATCAGAGCCGTCGTTATGACGATATCGGCATCTTTCGACTGCTTGGCGAACACCTCGCGCTGGGCTTTCTGGAAGCCCTCGGACATGAGCTTCGCGTAGCCGCCGGTGCCGCTGCCTTCTTCCTCGTAGTCGACGCCGATAAACTCAGCGCCCATGGACTTGACCTGATCCGCCACTTCCGGGCGCGTGTCGTTAGCGCGCACGATGGCGCCGAGGCTGCTTGCCGTACCGATGGCGGCGAGACCTGCAACGCCAGCGCCGATCACGAATACCTTCGCGGGGGGAACCTTGCCTGCAGCCGTGATCTGGCCGGTGAAGAAGCGGCCGAAATGATGTGCTGCCTCAATCACGGCCCGGTAGCCCGCGATATTGGCCATGGAGGAGAGCGCGTCCAGCTTCTGCGCGCGGCTGATGCGCGGCACGCTGTCCATGGCGAGCACGTTGACCTTGCGGGCGGCGAGCTCTTTCATCAACTCCGGGTTCTGCGCCGGCCAGATGAAGGAAACGAGCGTTGCGCCTTCTTTCAACAACGCCACTTCGCTGCTGGACGGCGCGCGCACCTTGAAAATGATATCCGCCGTGGACCACAAATCTGCTGCGCTAGGTGCAATTGCCGCACCTGCCGCCACATAGGTGTCATCGGAAAAATTGGCGCCATCACCGGCGCCGCTTTCCACCGTTACCGCAAAACCTAGCTTGATCAGCTTTTCCACGACCTCCGGAACGGTAGCAACGCGCCGCTCGCCCGGAAATATTTCCCTCGGAACTCCAATGGTCATAACCATCGCCGCCTCACAGTCAAAAATGGGCGCGATGCACGCCAAGCTCCTCGATACACACTATTGAAGGAGAGGCTGGGGGATGACGTGAACACCGCGCACCGATAAATGGCCCTCCGGCCGCCAGGCCGGAGGGGGATAAGATACCCTAGTGGAGACCTACCTTGGTACATGCATGTAGGAGCGTTCGCCGATGCGGGCCTCTAGCAAGACGCGAGCACCAAGTCCCTTGAATTTTTTTGTGGTTTCGGGAGAGAGGGCAACCCGCGGCTCGCCCTCTCCTTCCCTCGTGCAGGAGATTGTAATCATGAGCCCGTGATTTTGAGGAAGCTTAAGTTAGGAAAATAGCTATACCGGCCAACGGAATTGCGGCGGCGCCAGCCGGGTATTTCACGAAGGGTCCTGTGTCGAAACCAGTCCGGACAGCCACGTCCGTGGTCCAGCTCGGATTCGTTAGGTTGATACATCGCGCCCTGTTCCCTACCGTGCGTATCGCACCACAATCGCGAGCTGGACATTTGCACAAGTTTATGCGTTCGCCAAGTGTTGAACTCTGTTTTCCTCATGGTACTAAAGGCGCGCAGTTGAACGCGGCGCGCCATCCGGCAATCCTGTGCGCCCAAAGGGGGAGTATCGTAGCGTATGACAAAGTCCACAAAGCGGTCGCTAACGCTGACCGGCGCAATCGTTGCGCTCACAATTAGCCACAGCGCCTGGGCGGATAACGCCGAGGAAAAGCAGAAACTGGCTCAATGCGCAAAGGACATCTGCGGCATTATCGTTTCCAAAAATGCCAGCGGCCCCGATCTCACCTGCGATCTGACCAAGACCTGGGAAAAGGAGGAGATCCAAAAGGGCGCAGACGCAAAGAAGATCGCCTGGGGGCTTGGCACGGCAAAGTGCAGCGTCAAGGTCAGCGCCAAGCGGGCCGATCTCGTAGCCGCTCTGACGTCTCCGGAAAATACGCTCAAGATCAGCAAGCAATCGGTTTCCTGCGAGATCGGCGAGGAAAAATACCTCATCAGCGCGACGCTTGCACCTGAGCTGACGTTCAAAGCAGGCACCAGCACAGCAGCCTCGCTGCATATCGACGACATCAAGGGTGCAACCCTCATAAAGGGAGTAGTCTGGACAGCGGCGGAGCTCGAGAAGCATTTCGGTCTTCTTGAAGGCGATGTCGTTCGCGAGGTGAATCGCTTCGTCCAGAAAGAGTGCCCCAAAATAGCCGCCGAGGCGAAGTAACCAGAGCGAAAGCGCCGGGCGGGGAGGGCATCTTACGATACGTCTTCCTCCCGGCTTCGCTTTTACGCCCCAATGACGCCGTATCCTTGCCTAAGATCGCTCGCCGGGCACAAGAGAATTACGCCGCTGTCAAGAGCGTGCGATTAGAGTTTGCAGCGGGTGGGCTTCCCAAGCCATGGAAGACGGACAAAATTTCTACACGATACTTGGCGTTCCCCCGGACGCGCCGGAAGCGGAAATCCGCCGGGCGTTCCGCGCGCGTGCAAAGGCGCTACACCCCGATATCAGGCACGACGACGCCTCTCACGAGTTCAGCTTAGTTACCGAAGCCTACGAAACGCTGAAAGATCCAGGCCGCCGTCAGGCCTATGACGAGGACTTGATGCGGTCCCGCCAGCTGGCCTTGCTTAACGAGAAACCAGGCAAGCCGCGGCGCGCTTTCGCTGCAGGGCTGGTCATCGGTCTCTCATTTGTGGTTATTGCCATCGGAGCCAAGATACTGTTCGACCGGGCAGGCATGCAAGCCGGCGCGCCGAAAAGTCAAGAATCGCTTAGAATTGCAAAAGCTGAGCACCCTTCTTTCGCCGCGCCGCAGGAGTCCAGGTTAGAGGCGGATGGGATAGAAGGCCGTTCGGGGGCGGCCGGACTTGCGGATAAGGAAAGCAGCGGGGCGGTTGCGCTTCCTCCCGAGGCACCAGGCGATCTGCAACGGATGGCTCCATTGGGAGAGCCATTGCCGCAACTCACCGGGGCGCAACCCGCCGGCACACCTTCAGCTGTTCAGTCCGGGCCAATTCTTGAAGCCGCCCCGGCCCGGCAGGACATGCCGCACTCTCAATTCGCCGAAACGGTCCTGTTAGCAGAGCGCTCGATGGACGCAGGCAACGGCGGGGCTGCCGCGTACCGGCTCGTTTCGGTCATCGATTCGGCAAACTCGATCGAGTCTCTCTTGGAAGCGGGCTCGCTTGCCCGCAGGCCAGAAACTCTGGATCTGATCCGCAACCGCATCGCGGCGTTGAAGGCCGGGCAGCAAGAGGTGCCCGCTACGCCGGGTGAACGTCCGGGCGATCTTTCCCCTCAGGAAAATGCCGCCGTCGCAGCCCCGCATCCCGGAGCCCCGCATCTCAAAGAGGATGACGGCGCCGTCGAGTTTGCCGCCGGCCCGCATGCGAGTGAAACCGTTCTGCGGCTGATTCCCGGAAAGGGCCTTACACAAAGTTTCTCCGACTGTCCAAGCTGCCCGGAAATGGTTGTAATTCCGGGCGGGCAGGCTGTGATCGGATCGCGGCCCGAAAGTGCCGGCTACCGTTCCGAGGAAGCGCCCGCGCATCGAATTACGATCCGCAAACCGCTTGCCGTATCGAAACACGGCGTCTCTGCCGAGAACTGGCGCGCCTGCGTCGAGGCAGGGGTCTGCCGCCCTACGATATCCTCCTATCTTTCCGTCGGCCCAGCCGTTCCAGCAACGAGAATTTCCTGGTTCGAAGCCAAAGCTTATGTCGATTGGCTTTCGCATAGCACGGGCCGCCGCTACCGCCTGCTCAGCGAGGCCGAGTGGGAATACGCGGCCGAGGCCGGCAGCAAATCTCTGGACGGCCCAGCGGCCAAGCCCGATGGCGCATCGCCGGGGCCAATAGCAGGGCCCGGACTTCTCCATTTCGGCACTCCAACCGCCAGGCTCGCGGCCAAGCCAAACGCTTGGGGCCTGCAGCCTCTGCCGGGCACTATCCTCGAGTGGGTCGAGGACTGCTGGCACGGGAACTACGCACAAGCGCCGGCCGACGGCTCGCCCTGGCTGTCCGCAGCGCACGGGGACTGCGCCTATCGCGCAGTGCGCGGCGCCGCCGCACCTGGCGGCCAATTTGGGGGGCGGCGAATTGCAGCAAGAGCAAGGGAATTTGCCGATGCGCGCTCGCCAACGCTTAGCTTCCGCGTCGCAAGAGAGCTTCCCGTGCAGCCGAAACCGCCTCTTGGCACAGCGCCCGTTAGCGGCGGAAAAACCGCACGCGGCGGTTAGACAATCCGTTGACATCGTAGCACAGCGCTGATAACGACACCGGCGGGACACCTCCCCCCACCGGGAGGCAACTATCTGAAAGGGTAGACCGCTATGACGGCTCTTAAGCCTGCTGTGCGCCCCAACGTGGCGCATTTTTCTTCTGGCCCCTGCGCAAAGCGCCCCGGCTATTCTCTTGAAAATCTCGAATCCGCCGAGCTGGGCCGCTCCCACCGCTCCAAGCCCGGCAAAGCCAAGCTCAAACTCGCGATCGACAAGACACGCGCGGTCTTGGGCGTGCCGGACAATTATCTGATCGGCATTGTCGCGGGCTCCGACACAGGCGCTTTCGAGATGGCAATGTGGTCCATGCTCGGCGCGCGCGGCGTAGACGTGCTCGTTTGGGAAAGCTTCAGCAAGGACTGGGCCACGGACGTCACCAAACAGCTTAAAATCCCAGGCGCCCGCACTATCGAGGCCCCCTACGGCGCACTTCCCGACCTGTCGAAAGTCGATTTCAAGAACGACGTAGTCTTCGCATGGAACGGCACAACATCGGGCGTGCGAGTCCCGGATGCCAACTGGATCCCAGCGGACCGCGAAGGTCTAACGCTGTGCGACGCCACATCGGCTGCCTTTGCGCAGGACCTCGATTGGCAGAAGCTCGATGTTGTCACGTTCTCCTGGCAGAAGGTGCTCGGCGGCGAAGCGCAACACGGCATGCTCATCCTGTCGCCCCGCGCGGTCGCAAGGCTTGAAAGCTACACGCCGTCCTGGCCGATGCCGAAAGTGTTCCGCATGACCAAGGGCGGAAAGCTCAACAGGGACATTTTCGAAGGCTCGACCATTAACACGCCCTCCATGCTTTGCGTGGAAGACTATCTCGATGCGCTTCGCTGGGCGAAGGGTCTCGGCGGATGGAGGGCGCTGCAAGAGCGGTCCAACGCGAACTTCAACGTCATCGCCGATTGGGTGGCCCGGACGCCTTGGGTGGATTTTCTCGCGGCAGAGCCGGCAACGCGCTCGAACACGTCCGTTTGCCTCAAAATCGTAGACCCAGAGCTCACCTCTCCCGAAGCGCAGGCGGCAGTCGCGAAACAAATTGCGTCCACCCTTGAGAAAGAAGGGGTCGCGTTGGATATCGGCGCTTACCGCGATGCACCTCCGGGTTTGCGCATCTGGGCAGGTGCCACCATCGAGCACTCCGATCTCGAAGCGCTCATGCCCTGGCTCGACTGGGCTTTTGCTGCCGCTAAGGCAGGCTTGGCTAAGGCCGCCTAAGCCTTCTCTGTGTCATGGCCGGACTTGATCCGGCCATCCAGCCGCAAGCTTTCGAGCCCGTTGTCTTGGATTGCCGGGTCGAGCCCGGCAATGACAGCGCACCATTTCCTCTCAGGAGACCCGACATGACAGCTCCCCGCGTTCTCATCGCAGACAAACTTTCACCCGCCGCAGCTGGCATCTTCACAGACCGCGGCATCGTGACCGACACGAAAATCGGGCTCGATAAGGATCAGCTGGCCGAAATCATCGGCCAATATGACGGCCTTGCCGTCCGTTCGGCTACCAAAGTAACCGAAAAAGTCCTCGCAAAAGCGGCGGGGCTTAAGGTCATCGGCCGGGCAGGTATCGGCGTGGATAATGTCGATATACCGGCAGCGACAAGCCGCGGCATCATCGTCATGAACACGCCGTTCGGCAATTCCATCACGACCGCCGAGCACACGATTGCAATGATGATGGCGCTTGCGCGTCAGCTCCCGGAGGCCGACCGCTCCACGCAAGCGGGCAAATGGGAGAAGTCGAAATTCATGGGCGTCGAGGTGACGTCCAAAACGCTCGGCGTCATCGGCTGCGGCAACATCGGCTCCATCGTCGCCGATCGCGCGCAGGGCCTCAAGATGAAGGTCATCGCCTACGATCCTTTCCTGACCGAAGAGCGCGCACTCGATTTGGGCGTGGAGAAAGTCGATCTCGATGAACTTTTCCGCCGGGCGGACTTCATCACGCTTCACACGCCGATGACGGAGAAGACCCGCCACATCATCAACGCGGAATCGATGGCCTCGATGAAAAAAGGCGTGCGCATCATCAACTGCGCGCGTGGCGGCCTGATCGTTGAACCCGCGCTGGCAGAGGCTATAAAGTCCGGCCATGTCGCGGGTGCTGCCATCGACGTGTTCGAGACCGAGCCCGCGAAGGAAAACCCGCTTTTCGGCCTTCCGAACGTGATCTGCACGCCGCATCTGGGTGCCGCCACGAGCGAGGCGCAGGAAAACGTGGCACTTCAGATCGCCGAGCAAATGGCCGATTACCTCTTGCAGGGCGCGATCTCGAACGCCGTCAACTTCCCATCGATTAGCGCAGAGGAAGCACCGAAGCTCAAACCCTTCGTGAAGCTCGCCGAGCAGCTCGGCTCTTTCGCAGGCCAGCTCACCGAGACAGCGCCGAGCATGATCCGCCTCGAATATGCGGGCGACGTTGCGGAGATGAACACGCGCGCGCTGACGTCGGCTGCTGTCTCCGGCGTATTGAAGCCCGTGCTGGAGGACATCAACATGGTGTCGGCGCCGATCATCGCGAAGGAGCGCGGTATTAAGGTCGAGGAGGTGCGCCGCGGCCAGGAAGGCGCCTACGAAACCTATATGCGCGTGACGCTCAAGACCGAGCGCGGCGAGCGCTCCGTGGGTGGAACCGTGTTCTCCGACGGCAAACCGCGCCTTATCCAGATCAACACCGTACCCATGGACGCCGAGTTCTCGGCCAATCTGCTTTACACCGAAAATGCAGATAAGCCCGGGCATATCGGGGCACTCGGCACGCTTCTTGGCAACGAAGGCGTCAATATCGCAACGTTCAACCTCGGGCGCGAAGCAGAGGGCGGCAAGGCCATCGCGCTTGTCAGCGTCGACGAGCGCGTGAGTGACGGCGTTCTCACCAAGGTCCGCGCGCTTCCGCATGTGGTACGCGCATCGCGCTTGAGTTTTTAAGCGAACCGGCGCTTGCCGGGACCGGTTCGGCCGGTTCCGGCGCATGATCTTTGCGCCCTTGCCCGGTTCCTAAAGTGCGTCCGGAGAAGTGTGAAGCGGTTTTCAGGTAGAGGCGCACGATAAAACGAAAACTTAGAACCGGCTTTTGAGCCCATCGATAACGGGCTCTAGGAATTGTCCGCATCCGTCTCTAAAAAGCCAAAGTGCCTAGATAGTGCGCGCTGGCGCGGGCGTTGCTTTTTGTAATAGTTCGAGAGTGCGTTATGTCCGAATTGGCCCGGATGGCAGCTGAGTATTTCCAGCTTGGCGGTTATTGGATAACGCGCCAGACCCCCGATTTTTTCGACGCGGAGACAGAGATCGCCGATGATGCACCGGCTAGAGTGCTGATTTGGGCGGACGACACCGTTCTTACTCCATCGGCAAGCCTTAGCAGCGCTGAGAAAGCGCAGCGCGAGGCAAGCGAGTTTAAATGGCTTCAGCGCTTTGCGAGGGAGACGAAGGATGCGCCAGGAGCGGTTGGCTACTTTCTCGTTCCTCAGCGGCTTGGCCTATCGGCACAATTCGTAACCGCCGCGACAAAAAGGCTACGCGGTGGAATTCGAGTACCGGTCGAGTTCTTCGATACGGCCTATCGTGCCGACGAAGGAGGAAGAAGGGCAAGAACCAGCGTTGCCGGCGCCGTCTTCGAGGAAGCGGCACGGATCAAACGCGTACCGCAACCCTTTTTCCGGCGCCAAGCTCTCGGGGAAAACGGCAAATCGCCGGTGCAAGGCGATATCGCCGCCTACCTCAAGACTTGGATTGCAACCGCTGGCCAGCGTCCGCGCTTTTGCCTGATCGATGGGAGCGCGGGGGCCGGTAAGACCGTCGCGTTCAATGCGCTTGCAACTTACGCCCACCAGGCTTTCATAGAGCTGAAGCGCCGGCAAGGGAAGGACAGCGAAACCGGCAGGACAGCCGCACGCCCCATCATCTTCTTGCCTCAACATCTGCGGGGCGAGGGAAAAATCGGCCCCATCGACGACATCATCGCGGCTGCGAACGCCACAGACATGGCTGCACCAGTAACGCCCGATCAGCTCCGGTGGCTTCTCGTCAACGGCTTCAACCTTTGGATGTTCGACGGGCTCGACGAATTTTACGAGGGCAGCGAAGGTTTCTTCGGTCATATTAAAGCGGCGCTCGACGCGCCAGGCAGCAAAGCCTGCATTCTCATTTGCACGCGCGATTCCTTACTCACATCGAGCGCTGCGATGCGCGCCTTTGTCGAGTCCCGGCTAAGCACAGCCGCCGGGGATACGGAGATCCTTGAGCTTGCGCCCTGGGATGAGTCCGCCTGGCGCACAATCGCCGCGATTGAGTTCGGCGAAGGCGCAAAGGCACAGAAGTTCGTTTCTTTGCTCACCGCCTCGCCCGTTGTGGCGGACCTTGCGCGGCTGCCGTTCTACTGCAGCGTGCTGATCGAGTTGTTCAAGAACGGGGGAACCCTCCCCGCAAGCGAGTACGAGCTTCTCGATACCGTTTTCGAGCGCATGATCGAACGCGAACATGACAAGGCGATCTTCCGCTGGCAGGACTTTGTCGACGAAGATTTGCTTTCAGCGGCCATTGAAGAGGAGATCGGCAAGATAGGCGGCCTCAAGGGGGACGATGCCAGGACACGTAAATTGGTTAGCGGGCTTCTCGATGAGCAGGGCAAGGAGAACGTCGCAGAACTCCTGTCTGCACTCGCTCACGCCTATCACCGGTCGGACGCCCAGAGCGGGGCAGGAGCGGGGCTCGACGCCCACGACATCGAAGCGCTGACCGACATCTCCTATGTCGCTAACGATTTGACCCAGGACGCCCACCTGCGCAGGCTCAATACGCTGGTGCATTTCGCCTTCTTCGGCGCCGGCCGGCGCGCGGGCTCGGTGGACTTCACCCATCCCATTCTTGCAGGCTACTTGGCCGCCCGCTACGCACTCTTCCTGCTTCGGCGCGGCATGGCTGCGTTGCCGCAAGGTACCGCGCTCCACCCATCCGATTACGCCATGCCCAAGGCGGCCATACAGCAAGCCGCCGGCACGGCTCCCTTGGATCCAGATTCCATTTTCGTTCAATATATCTTGCGGGAGCTTGGCGAGGATCGCGAGCTTGCGGATTTCTTGAAAAGCATGGCGACCCAGCCGTTCGAGCGCGAAAATGTCAAGGCATTCATGGCCGCAATCCTAACTGCGCATTAGGCGGAAACCCGCTTTCACAGTTCTGTCACCGCCCTTCTGCCGCCGTAGACCTCACCATTAGACGAAAGCCGTCTATAATGAGCATGTGTCCCTTGTATAAAAAATACCTCAGCCTGCCTTCCGCTGGGTCCCGGCGTTTGAGCAAGGTTTAGGGAGAGGAAGCAATGAGATATAGAATATTAGGCGCAGTGACGGCGCTTGCATTTGCTGTCCATGCTCAAGCTGCGGAGCCGATCAAGGTCGGATTGTCCGGCCCCTTCACGGGCGGCTCGTCCTCCATGGGCGTTTCCATGCGCGATGCCGTCAAGCTCGCGGTCGCCGAGGTCAATAAGAACGGCGGCGTGCTCGGGCGCCCAATCCAGCTCATCGAGCGCGACGACGAGGCGAAAAACGAGGTTGGCGTGCAAATCGCCCAAGAACTCATCAATAAGGAGCACGTTGTTGCAACGCTCGGTTTCATCAATACCGGTGTCGCCCTGGCTTCCCAGCGCTTCTACGAGGAAGCCGAGATTCCGGTGATCAACAATGTCGCGACCGGAACCGCCATCACCAGTCAATTCAAAAAGCCCGATTACGATAATAACTATATTTTCCGCACCTCCGCCTACGACAGCATCCAAGCCGGCATGATGGTGGACGAGGCGATCAAGAACCGCGGCTATAAGAAGGTGGCAATACTTGCCGACTCCACAAATTACGGCCAGCTCGGGCGGGAAGACCTGGAAAAGGCGCTCGGCAAAGCTGGTGTAAAGCCTGTGGCCGTCGAGAAGTTCAACATCAAGGACGTCGACATGACGGCCCAGCTCCTGCGCGCAAAGGAATCGGGCGCCGAGGTGCTGCTCTGCTACGGCATCGGGCCTGAGCTTGCTCAAATCGCCAACGGCCGCGCCAAGCTCGGCTGGAACGTGCCCATGATCACGTCATGGCCGTCCTCCATGCAGAGCTTTCTCGATATCGCAGGCGCGAACGGCAACGGCGTGATGATGCCTCAGACTTTCATCGAGGATATGACCCTGCCGAAGCGCAAGGCGTTCCTCGAAGCCTATTATAAGACCTATGGCGTCACGAAGATCCCAACTCCGGTGGCCGGCGCTCAAGGCTACGACTCGGTTCTCCTGCTGGCCGCGGCGATCAAGCAGGCCGGCTCGACCGACGGTCCGGCGATCCGCGCAGCCCTTGAGAACTTGAAAGAGAAAGTGGAAGGCGTCGTGACGGCCTACGATCATCCCTTCACTCCGGAAGACCACAATGCAATCTCGCGCAATATTCCGGTTTTCGGTAAGGTGCAGGATGGCAAGATCGTCTATGCACGGGAAGAAGATGCCAAGAACGCCGGCGTGCTTCGTGTCAAGGAGAAGGCCACACAATAACGGGCCATTAGCCGCAGATAGCTATTATTTAGAGCAGTTCCAGCTGGAGCCCCCCTCACCCTAATCCTCTCCCCTTGGGGAGAAGGAGGGGGTGAGGAGGGCTATGCTCCTAGTGACAATCTCGAAGGCTGAAGTATGGATTGGGTTACGAACATACCGGAAGCGCTGACGAGTTCCATATTCTGGCAGCTCGTGGCCAGCGGTTTTTCAGTGGGCATGATCTACGCCACGATTGCCTTCGGATACCAGCTCACCTTTGCGACCTCGAAAACTCTGAATTTCGGTCAAGGCGAAGCCTTGATGCTAGGCGCTATGCTGGGCCTTACCCTTCTGCCCTATCTTGGCTATTGGCCGATGATCCCGATCGTCCTCGTCTTCGGGCTCATGCAAGGTGCGGTCGTCGAGCGCTTGGGCGTGAGGCCGGCGATCGAAACCAAGTCCGAGTCCGGCTGGATTATGGCCACGATCGCGCTTGGCATCATCTTCCGCAACGCCGCCGAAAATATCTGGGGCCGCGACGATCTCAAATTTCCGTCCCCGCTGCCGGAAGCGGCAATTCAAATTGGCACCATCCGTGTGCTTCCGGCGGAAATCATGGTGGTTGTAGGCGCGCTTTTGATGATGGCTGCCGTCGAGTTCTTCAATCGCCGCTCGATTTACGGAAAAGCATTTATCGCGACCTCGAACGACATCGACGCCGCGGGTCTCATGGGCATCGATACAAGGCGCATCATCACCCTCAGCTATGCCATGAGCTCCATGACGGCGGCTTTCGCCGGCGTGCTCGTGGCACCGGTGACGTTAACGGGCGCAACGATGGGCGCGGTTCTGGCTCTCAAGGCCTTTGCCGTCGCCATCATCGGCGGTCTCGACTCCGGCCTCGGCGCGATTATCGGCGGCATATTGCTCGGCGTCGTCGAGACACTGACCGGCTACTATGTCTCGACCGGCTATAAGGACGTGCCAGGCCTAATCCTCGTACTCATCGTTCTCGCCATCAGGCCCGCGGGCCTCTTCGGCAGAACCGCGGTCAAGAAGGTGTAACGATGGCCCGGTCCCTACCCTTCCTCGGCTCGCTTATACTGGCTCTAGGGCTTTGCGCCTTCCCGTTCGCGGTCGGCCATAGCCAATATTATGTGCATCTCGCCCAGCTCATGGCGATTTATGCCATCCTGATCCTGGGCCTCGACATTGTGGTGGGTTATACGGGCCAGGTGAGCCTTGGCCATGCCGGCCTCTTCGGCATAGGCGCTTACGCCGCCGGCGTTCTGTTTTTCCATTTCGGGCTAGGAATTTGGCCGGGGCTCCTCGCCGGTGCCGTTGTCACGGGGCTTTTCGGCGTCGTGCTTGCCGTGCCTGCGCTGCGGGTCGTCGGTCCCTACCTCGCTATGGTTACGCTCGCATTCGGGACCATCATCCAGATCGTCATCAACGAATGGACTGGCCTGACCAACGGCCCGCTCGGCATCACTCTGCCTCCGCCGCGCGTGGTCGACCTGCCCGAATGGCGCGCATTTTGGCAGAGCACGCTGGGCTTGAGCGGCGCGGTGTTCCAGCGCCTCGAATTTTACTACCTCTGCATAGCGCTGCTTCTGGCCGCCATCGTCGTCGTGAACCGGGTCGTCCACTCGCAATTCGGCCGCGCTTTCGAGGCGCTGCGCGACAGCCCCATCGCCTGCGATTGCATGGGCGTCAGCGTTTACCGCTACAAGGTCTACGCCTTCGTGGTGTCGGCAGCGCTCGCAGGGCTTGCAGGGGCGCTCTTCTCCTGGTCCGAGCGCTACGTCTCGCCCAATACCTATAGCTTCGAGCTCACAATCCTCTTCCTGCTCGCTGTCACGCTCGGCGGGCGAAAATCCCGCATGGGCCCTCTTATCGGCGCCTTCATCATCGTCTATCTTCCCAACCTTCTCTCTGACATTTACCTCGTGCGGATTATGGCCGGGGCAATTGCTGCGGCTGCGGTTCTGGCCATTCTCATTACGCTTGTGCGCAACCGTGAGAAAATCGTACGGATTCTACCGCCCGCTCTTCTATGCATCGCATTTCTTCCTTGGACGCTCCGGTCGGAGTCCGTCACCGATTACCGGCTTTCCATTTTCGGATTCATGATCCTGTTCGTCGTGTTCTACCTGCCCGACGGCATCATGGGGTTCATCCGCGATGTTCTTCCCATCTTGAAACCCCGCCATTCTGCCGCTCCTGAGACCGCATCGCAAGAGACGATCTTCGCTGCACGCAGCTCCGCGAGGCCTGCCACACTCCTCGAGGCAAACGGCGTCGTTATGCAGTTCGGCGGGCTAAGAGCTCTCGATGGCGTCAACCTCGCCGTGGCGCCGGGCGCGATCCACGGGCTGATCGGTCCCAACGGGTCGGGCAAAAGCACGATGATGAACGTGCTGACCGGCATCTACCGGCCCACGGGAGGCACAATCGCGCTGATAGCGCAAAAGCTGAACGGCCTCACGCCGAGCGAAATCGCGCTGAAAGGCGTTGCCCGCACCTTCCAGAACGTGCAGCTCTTCGGAGAGATGACCGCGCTTGAAAATGTGCTGGTTGGGCTGCATCACAGCTTTTCTAGCACTCTCGCCGATGCAATCTTGCGCACGCCGAGGCGCGCCCGCGAGGAGGCCGCAGCGCGTGCCCGCGCCATGGCAATCCTAACCTTTATGGGGCTCGCGCCCTTCGCGGCTGCAGAGGCGCGGAACCTGCCCTATGGCAAGCAGCGCATGCTTGAGATCGCGCGCGCTCTTGCGCTCGATCCGGTGCTCTTGCTGCTCGATGAGCCGGCCGCCGGCCTTTCCGCACCCGATATCGCCGAACTAACGGGCATCATCCGCAAAATCCGGGATTCCGGCATCACGGTGATCTTGATCGAGCATCACATGGACGTGGTCATGGAGCTTTGCGACAAAGTCTCCGTTCTCGATTTCGGACACAAGATCGCGGAAGGAACGCCTGCGCAGGTGCAGAACGATCCAAGGGTCATCGAAGCGTATCTCGGCAGTGCGGTCGCCGAGGCGGCGGAATAAGCGTAGCCTTAGGGAGCAAAGCATGCTGCAAGTAAACGGGCTGATAGCCGGATACGGCCGCGTCGAGGTTCTCCACGGCCTCAGCTTTCATGTGCCGCAAGGCCAGCTCGTCACGCTGATCGGCTCGAACGGCGCCGGAAAGACCACGACGCTTCGCGCGATCTCCGGCATGCTCCGTCCGCGCGGCGGCAGCATTTTGCTCGCCGGCCGCGAGATCGGCGGTTTGCCCAGTCACCGCGTTGCCCGGCTCGGCTTGGCACACTCGCCCGAAGGCCGGCGCATTTTTCCATCGCTCAGCGTTGCGGACAATTTGCGCCTTGGCGCTTTCACGAGGCTAACCGGCGCCCGCGAGAAAGGCGATGTCGCCGCCGATATCGAGCGCATGTATGAGCTTTTCCCGCGGTTGAAGGAGCGCCGCACCCAGCTTGCCGGAACGCTGTCCGGCGGCGAGCAGCAAATGCTTGCGATGGGCCGCGCGCTCATGCCGCGGCCGGACATCCTGCTTCTGGACGAGCCCTCGATGGGGCTTGCACCGCGCCTCGTCGAAGGCGTTTTCGACACCATCCGCTGGCTAAAGGAGAACCGCGTTACGATGCTGCTCGTGGAGCAGTTCGCTGCCATGGCTCTCGATGTCGCCGATCATGCCTATGTGCTCGAAAACGGCCGCATCCGCTTCCAGGGCGCCGCGCGCAGCCTCAAGAACGATCCCTCCGTCCGCGCCGCCTATCTCGGCGGCCATTAGCGTCTGTCCTGGTTTTAAGGAATCCATTGCCCGGCGGACGCTTGAATTGCCGCCAAACGCTCGATCCGAAGCAGACTCTTCCTGGCGCTATCCTGAGCTAAAGGCGAAGGATAGCGATGTTGCGCTGCGATAAAAAAAGCGTCATGCTGCACCGCAAACAAACATGAGCAATGCTGCGTGTGCCAAGGAGTGATTCTATGAGTGAGGCCGTCGCAATTAAGCAACCAGGGTCTGGCTCCGGTGCCGGCGAGCTGAAGGATCTCTACGAGGTTGGCGAGATTCCCCCGCTCGGCCATGTCCCCGAAAAAATGTACGCCTGGGTCATCCGCAAGGAGCGTCACGGCCCGCCCGATCAAGCCATGCAAGCCGAGGTCGTGCCCACATGGAAGCTCGACAGCCACGATGTTCTGGTGCTCAACATGGCCGCCGGGGTGAACTACAATGGCGTGTGGGCCGCGCTCGGCACGCCAATCTCGGTGCTCGATGCGCATAAGCAGCCCTATCATATAGCGGGCTCGGATGCGGCCGGCATCGTTTGGGCGGTTGGCTCCAAGGTGAAACGCTGGAAAGTTGGCGACGAGGTCGTGGTGCATTGCAACCAAGACGACGGCGACGACGAGGAGTGTAACGGCGGGGACCCGATGTTCTCGCCCTCGCAGCGTATCTGGGGCTACGAGACCCCAGACGGATCTTTCGCGCAGTTTTCCCGCGTGCAAGACCGCCAGCTCATGCCGCGGCCTCTGCATCTCACCTGGGAGGAGAGCGCCTGCTACACGCTCACCTTGGCGACGGCCTACCGCATGCTGTTCGGCCATCGCCCGCATGTGCTGCGTCCAGGCCATAATGTGCTGGTCTGGGGCGCCTCCGGCGGCCTTGGCTCTTTTGCGGTCCAGCTATGCGCGGCATCGGGCGCCAACGCGATCGGCGTGGTCTCCGATGAAGAAAAGCGCGACTTTGTGATGCAGCTTGGCGCGAAGGGCGTCATCAACCGCAAGGATTTCAAATGCTGGGGCCAGATGCCGAAAGTGGGCTCGCCGGAATATAACGACTGGTTCAAGGAGACCCGCAAATTCGGCGCCGCGATCTGGGAGCACACCGGCAAGGGCAACAATGTCGATTTCGTCTTCGAGCATCCAGGTGAAGCGACGATTCCCGTCTCGGTCTTCGTTGTAAAGCGCGGCGGCATGGTCGTGATCTGCGCCGGGACCTCCGGCTATAACCTTACCCTGGATGCCCGTTATCTTTGGATGCACCAGAAACGTTTACAAGGCTCGCACTTCGCCAATCTCCTGCAAGCGAGCCAGGCGAACCGCCTCGTGGTGGAGCGCCGGATCGATCCGTGCATGAGCGAAGTTTTCCCCTGGACCGATATCCCGAAAGCGCATATGCGCATGTGGAAGAATGAGCATCGTCCGGGAAACATGGCGGTCCTCGTAAGTGCGCCGCATACGGGGCTGCGCACCTTCGAGGACGCTATCGAAGCCTCGAAAGCGCGGTTCGGCTAATCCCGTGTTTCGTTCTTGAATCCGCGCGGAATTAAGAGAACGGAAGGGCACGCATGACGGGAACATCGGGGGAGTTATTACAGGCGGTCTACGGTTTGCGTAAGGCTGCCGAAGCCGAGTTTAGCGGCAACGAATATTACCGGGTGGCGAACGAGATTGCCGGCCTAGCCGAGCTTCTTGGATGGGATCAGGCCACGCCTGCTGGAAAAGATGCTGCCTATGGTTTCGCATCCATGCTTGCCGAAGTCCGTAAGCTCGCGGGGACCGGCGTCACAGGCAACCGCTATTACATAATCGTGCACAAGCTCGACGCGCTGCAGGCGATCTTGACGCCGCCAGCGAAAGAGACCGGAAAAGCCGGCGCGATGAGCGAAAAGCCCGTGGCCCCGGTCGCGGCTGCTGCCGCGGCGGGCGAAGCCGCTGCGCCGAAACGGGACTTTAGCGAGCTTGCCGCGGCTTCGGCAGCGCGCGTCCAGGACGTGGCTGAGAGCCTCGGCATCGCCGCGGCGCACCACATTCCTCCTGTCCATGCGGCCGTTGAAGCCGATGGAGAGCTGGAAAGGCGCAGCTCCGAGCCCTGCGCGATGGCTGAACTCGCCCCGGTCAGCGTGGAGCCGGTGGCGTCCGCCGCCATTCCCGCCGAAACCATTGCCGCGCCTAGCTCAAAAGAAGCTGTGCACGACGCGGGATCAGAGGCCGCTCAGACCCAGCACGGCACCCTTGAAGGGACCGGCCTTGCAGCAGCGGCCCCGCAAACGGCCGCAGAGCCGGCGCTTCAGCCTTCCTTGCCAGCGCATGATGCCAAGACCCTTGCAGCCGGGCAAAAGGTAGAAGAGGAAACGCTAGCCGAACGGAGGTTAGAAAGGCGTAGCTCAGAGGCCGGCGCGGAAATTCTGGAGCCCGTGGAGCCCGCCGCCATTCCCGCGGAAGGCCCTCCCGAGCCAAACCTTGCAGAGGCTGCGTTTTATTTGGGATCACCGGCCCCTGAGAGCGATGCTGAGCTCGAAGAAGAGTCCGTCCGCGAAGACATAGCCGCGGCGGAGGCGGCCGCAGAGCTAGCGGCCGCGGTCTCAGCGCCGGTGTTCGATACACCGGCCCCTTCAGCCGGTCAGAAGATCGAGGTCAAGAAGCCCGATCAAACCAAAGCGAAGCCGCCGAAAACGCTCTTCAAGCTTTGGCTCGATCTCGCCTTCGGACGCAAAGACTAGCGCGTGCGTCCGGCAGCGTCCTTGAATTAAGTGTTCGAAAGGAAATAAGAATGAGCCTTGCTGCCGGATCGGGCCACTTTGCCGGCTCCGTCGTGGTGCCAAATCTGCTTCAGCTTTGCAGGGAAGCCGCCGGCAATGCGGAACGGCTCTTGGGCCGCGCCTCGGCAGCGGTCCGCGCGAAGGTCACGGAGAACGGCGCGCTCAACGCCGATTGGATCGAGCGCGAACAGCACGCCTGTCACGGCCTGGCCTGGCTCGCAACCTACGCCGAAGCCATCAAGCAGATGACGGCCTACGCGGAGCGGCTGAACGAAGCGGGCCGCTTCGGCGAGATGGAGGCGCTGCTTACGCAGATCGGCGTTGGCGAATACGTAACCCAGATCCTCGGCGGCATTCCGATGTGCCAGTCCGAGACAGTGCGCTTTCATGAGCTGGATTTGACGCTTGAGGACCGCGACGCATTCGCGAGCCCGGCGGCCGCGGCGCTCATCAAGGCCAATTCGCCGCAAGCGCGCGCGCGGCTCGTCGAGCTGATCCGGCACGCCGAAGGCTCCGGCCATTTCGGCGAAAGTGGCGTCGATGAAACGCTTGAGGCCATGCGGGGCGAGATGCGCCGTTTCGTCGAGGCGGAAGTCAAGCCGCACGCCCATGAATGGCATTTGCAGAACGCCTACATCCCGCTCGAAATCATTCAGAAGATGAATGAGCTCGGCGTGTTCGGGCTCACCATCCCGGAGGAGTTCGGCGGTCTCGGTCTCGGCAAGGAAGCCATGTGCGTCGTCTCCGAGGAGTTGAGCCGCGGCTATATCGGGGTCGGCTCGCTCGGCACGCGCTCGGAGATCGCTGCCGAGCTGATTCTTGGCGGCGGCACGCCGGAGCAAAAGGCGCACTGGCTGCCGAAGATCGCGAGCGGTGAGGTGCTGCCCACAGCCGTCTTCACCGAGCCGAACACTGGCTCCGACTTGGCTTCTCTTAAAACGCGCGCCGTCCGCGAGGGCGATGTCTACAAGATCACGGGGCAGAAAACCTGGATCACGCATCCCGTGCGCGCCGATCTTATGACCCTGCTCACCCGCACCAACGCGGCCGAACCCGGCTATCGCGGGCTTTCGATGTTCCTGGCGCAGAAGCCGCGCGGCACGGACGAAAACCCGTTCCCGGCTGCCGGCATGAGCGGCGGCGAGATCGAGGTGCTCGGCTATCGCGGCATGAAGGAGTACGAAATCTCCTTCGACGGCTTCGAAGTGCCGGTCTCGGGCCTCTTAGGCGGCGAGGAAGGCCAAGGCTTCAAGCAGCTCATGCAGACCTTCGAATCGGCACGCGTGCAAACCGCGGCGCGCGCGGTCGGCGTTGCGCAATCGGCGATGGACCTCGGCTTACGCTACGCGCAGGAGCGCCAGCAATTCGGCAAGGCCATCGTGAATTTCCCGCGCGTCTCGGACAAGATCGCCATGATGGCCGCCGAGACCATGATCGCGCGCCAGCTCACCTATTACGCGGCCCGCGAGAAGGATTGCGGCCACCGCTGCGATCTCGAAGCCGGCATGGCCAAGCTGCTCGCCGCCCGTGTCGCCTGGGCGGCGGCGGACAGTGCGCTGCAAATCCATGGCGGAAACGGCTTCGCGCTCGAATATCCCATCAGCCGCGTGCTGTGCGACGCACGCATCTTGAATATTTTCGAGGGCGCAGCCGAAATTCAGGCCCAGGTGATCGCGCGCCGGCTTCTCGAAGTGAGGAATTAGCGCTCTTTACCAGCGCGCGTAATGTGCGGCTCACCCCTCATCCTGTCCTTCTCCCGCAAGGGGAGAAGGAACGCCGTTGCAAACTCGAGCTACTCCCTCTCCCTTTGCGGGAGAGAGCGGGGGTAAGGGGGGAGCAAACTGTGCGGGTTGGTATTGAGATGGTTGCCCTTGGCGGAATGAACGAAAAGGACAGCGCTTTGCCCCGGCTTCACCTATTCGGAGTTTCACGGCGTCGCGGGCGTTAGGGACAAGGTTTCCAAATTCGGCAAGGCCTGGTGGCCGGCGGCAGAGGAGGTTGCAGAGGCCGGTTACAGGGGCGTCATGCGCGGCCGCTCCATTGTGATCGCAGGGCGGCTGAGTAAACAAATCGCCGCGCTCATGAAAGTCTTGCCCGAGCGGCTCGCTCTCGCCATGATTGCGCGCTGGCCGGGATCCTACCGGTCTGAATAGCAAGCTCGCCTTGGCGAGCTAGCAACTTTGAGTGTCCGCATCCGCATGCGGAGGGGGAGCCCTTTCATGTCCGCAGCCATTATCATCCCCGCGCGTTATGCCTCAACGCGCTTTCCGGGAAAGCCGCTTCACCCCGTCGCGGGCACTCCGATGCTGGAGCGCGTCTGGCGCATCGCCAAGAACGTGCGCCTGGCGACCCGCGTCGTCATCGCCACCGACGACGAGCGTATCCTCGGCTTCGCGCGCCGCTTCGATGCGGAGGCCGTCATGACCTCGCCCGATTGCAGCAACGGCACCGAGCGCGTGCACGACGCGGTCCGCCGCGCCGCCATCTCGGAAGACATCGTGCTCAACCTCCAAGGCGACGCGCTTTTGACACCGCCCTGGGTGCTGGAGGCGATGATCGGCGAGATGATCGCCGATAAGACCCCCGATATCGTCACGCCGGCCGTCCTGCTCGAAGGGCCCGCTCTTGCGGAATTCCTCGCACAAAAAAAAGCCGCGCCTGCAAGCGGCACGACGGTTGTCTTCGATTTGAAGAAGAACGCGCTCTACTTCTCCAAGACCGTCCTGCCCCACATCCGCAAGGCGGGCCACACCGGGATCTACCGGCATATCGGCCTCTACGGATATAGGAAGGCAGCACTCGCGCGCTATGTGGAACTCGCGCCGGCGCCGCTGGAGCAGACCGAAGGGCTGGAGCAGCTGCGCGCGCTGGAGAATGGCATGCCGGTCCGTATTGTCATCGTGGATTACAGGGGCCGGACGCATTGGTCCATCGACGCGCCGGAGGACGTCGCCGTCGCCGAGCGGATCATCGAGCGTGAAGGCGAGCTATTACCCGCGGGCTCAAGCGGTGGGGCGCGCTGATGCTGCTCATTCTTGCCCGCCACGGCAATACTTTCGACAAGGGCGACAAGGTCGTCTGGGTCGGCGCGCGGACGGACTTGCCGCTCACTGCGAAGGGGCGCGAGCAGGCCGCGGCGCTGGCCGCTGGGCTTCAGCCAGTCAGGCCGCGCATCGAGCGCATCGTACGCGGGCCGCTCAGGCGAACCCGCGAGCATGCTGAGATCGTGGCAGACAAGCTCGCATTGCCTATGCCCATCGAGGCTGACGAGCGCCTGCGCGAGATCGACTACGGGCTCTGGGAAGGAAAATCCTCCGAAGAAATTCATGGCTTCGGCGGCGAAATTGAGCTCAAAGCCTGGAACGAGAGGGGCCAATGGCCTCAAACTCCGGGATGGACGCCCTCGCCTGAAACAATCGCCGCAAATGTGGCGCAGCTTGCCGCCGAATGCGCCGCCACGATTGGCGAAAGCGATGCGGCGTTGCTTGTCACCAGCAACGGCATCTTGAAGTTCTTTTTGAAGCTCGTGCCGGGCGCATTCGAGGATATGGCTGCGCGCGGCGCGCTCAAGGTCGCCACGGGGCATACTTGCGCGCTCCGCCACAGCGAGCGGGGCTGGGAGGTGGTATTCTGGGACCGCGAACCATCGCAACTTGGCCTAGGTTAGGCAAGCGCCGCCGAGACGCGCAGCCGCACATAATCCGCCGTCCAGACACCGGCGCTATCGCATAGGCTTGGCCGCAGCAACCCGGCAACGTGGCCGAGCGCTGCTTGCCTCGTGACCGCGTCGAACTGCCCGAAAAATGACTGACGGAAGGTTATGAGCCAGCCCTCGATCCCGGTTGGCAAACGCGTCGGGCGTGGCGCGAGCTGGATGCGCTGGCAGGCAAACCCCGCGCGGACGAGCAGCGCTTCGTATTCTGCGGGCGTTGGGAAAAACCAGGGATGCGCCAAGGCCGGGTCGCCACCGAACGCAAGCGCGGCCGAGCGCATAGCCGTTACGATGGCAGCCACATTGCCGTGTCCGCCGAACTCCGCGACGAACCGCCCGCCCGGTTTAAGCGCCCGCGCAATGCCAGCAAGAACCGCGTCTGGCGCAGTCATCCAATGCAGGGCCGCGTTAGAAAAAACGGCGTCGAATTCCCGCGCGAAGGTTAGCGCTTGGCCATCCATCTCCACGGCATCGATGCCACGCTTGCGGGCGGCCGCGAGCAGCTCCCGGCTCGTATCGGCGCCCGTGACAGATGCACCTGCGCCAGCGATTTTTTCCGTGAGCGTGCCGTCGCCGCAGCCGAGATCGAGAATGCGCTCGCCGGGTTTCGGGTCGAGCCACGTTAGAATATCCGCGCCAAGATCGGACACGAAGCGCGCGTTCTCTTCGTAGCCCGCTGCGCTCCAGCTTTGCTCCAGCTTGCCCGCCATAGGGCCTATTCAGCGCTCCAAGCCTGATAATCGCCGTCGGATTTCGGCCTGCGCATCTCGCCGTGCAGGCTTCCCGGCGGGTGATAGGCAAGCGGCGTGCCGGTCATATTCTCCACATGCGGCTTTTGCCAGGGCCTTGCATGATAGGCTTCGTCGTTCGGCGGCACATCGACCACGTAATGCAGCCAGCTGTACCAGTCCGGCGACACCTTGCTCGCCTCGGCGTAACCCTTGTAGATCACCCAGCGCCGGGGCCGCCCGGCCGTGCCCTTGCCGCTCGCGTCCTGATAATAGCGGTTGCCGCGATCGTCCTCGCCGACGAATTTGCCCCGCGCGTTCGTGTAGAGCCGCGTGGATAGCGTCGCGCCGTTCCACCAGGTAAAGAGATCGCTGATCAAGCTCATGAGTTTAAGCCTATGCCCGCCTTTGTGCTTTGCGATGTTCTATGCCAAACGGCGCGCGGCGTCCACTAGCGTTGCGCCAATGCTGGGCTCATTTGACGAGCGCGGCGGCTTCCTTGAAGCGCGGATGGGCGGCCGTGCCGAGCCATTCGAAAATCACCATCTCGGCGGTCACGATTTCCGCGCCGTGGCGCGCCATGCGGGCGATCGCCGTCTCCTTGCTTTCGGACCGGCGCGAGCCTATCGCGTCGCGCACGACGTAAACGCGGCGGCCCGCATCGAGGAGGCTCAGCACGGTTTGCAGCACGCAGACATGCGCCTCGCAGCCTGCCACGATCACGTCCGGCCGGCCCCCGAGCTTGGCGGCGAACCCCTCCGCGCCGCAAGCGTCGAAGCTCATCTTCGGCAGCACCGCGCCCGCGAGAGGCGCAAGCGCCTCGACGGTCGCACCAAGCGCCTTCGGGTTCTGCTCGGTGAATAAAGCCGGCACACCGAACAGCGTGGCCGCGTCGAGCAGGCGCTTGGCGTTGGCGATTACGCTGTCCGCACCCTCGATGACCCGCATCAGCCGGGGCTGAATATCGATGACGAGCAGGCTGGAGGTTTCAGCGTTCATGGTTCGCATGGTCCGGGCTTCCTTTCGAGACGCTCTCCACGGATGGTATCGAAGTTGCGCGCGTTGTCCATCGGGCGCGAGGGCAAGCCAGCGGCTCACGCACTGCCTTTGCCCTTATCCCCGCGCAGGCGCTCAAGCGCTCTTTTGCAATCTTCGGCCAAGCCGATACATCCCCCAACCGCCTCCCATATCATACCGCTGTCCAAGGAGTCGTAACCGTGGCGCAGGTGGTTCCCAATTCCGCTTAGAAGGCAACGGCGCGATCCCTGTCTATCGCTTCTTGGAGGCGAGGCTTATATGCCGGCTCCGTTACGAGGTCGACGGGGCAATCGAGCGTTTCTTCCAAGCGCTTGCGAAGCGTTTCCAGTCGCCCGGCGTAACGGAAGCCCTTGGGCATCATGCTGCGATTGAGCTTTACTGCCACGTCGACATCGGAAAGGCCGGTGTTTTCGCGCCGGGCGGAGGAGCCGAACAAAGACAGGCTCTCGACGCCGAGCTGCCGGAACTCTGGCTCGCGCGCTTTCAGTTTGGCGATGATGAGGTCTCTGTCCATTGGAGCTAACATAATTCATAGCGCCGGAAGAGCCAACAAGAAGAGGTCATATGCTTGCGGGGCGCGCTAGCATAACAGCGGAATCTCCCCTCATCCTGTCCTTCTCGGCAAGCTCGCCTTGGCGAGCTTGCAACCAAAAACGACCGCATCCGCAAGCGGATGCGGCGGGGGAGAAGGGACGCCTTCTCAACGGCTGCGAGCGGATTCCCTCTCCCATGGGGAGAGGGCTAGGGTGAGGGGAGATTCCCCCGTTCGTTCCGCCCCAGCATTCGCAAACCGGAATAAACCCCGCCGGCGGCTTGACCTCGTCTAGTTTTTTGTCTTCCGTGCTTTGCGAGCGAGGGGCGGGCATGGCGGACATTTTCATCTCATATAAATCGGAGGAGCGGGCCTTGGCCGAGGCGCTCGCCAGCGAGCTGCGCGCGGCGGGCTATTCGGTCTGGTGGGACATGGACCTCGTGGGCGGCCCGGCCTTCCGCGCGCAAATCCTCGAAGAGCTGAACGCCGCCCGCGCCGTCATCGTGATTTGGACGCCCGCCTCGGTGCATTCGGAGTTCGTGCTGGACGAGGCCGATCACGCCAAGCGCGAAGGCAAGCTCATCCCGGTGCGCGTGCAGGAACTCGATCCGTCCGCCATCCCATTGGGCCATCGTCAGGCGCAAACCTATCTTGTGAGCGAGCGGCCGCGCATCCTGGGCGCGTTGCAGGCGATGGGTGTTGTCGCCGGCACGTCCGCGCCACCGGCGCCCTCGCCCGCCACGATCCCGGCGGAAGAGCGGCTGTGGCAGGAGGTGAGCGCGGAAAAATCGCTGGACGCCGTTCAGTATTATCTCCGCAAGTTTCCCAACGGCGCGCGCGTGGTGGAGGCGGACGATCTGATCTGGGGCATTCTGTCGGCAGAAAATGGCATCGCTTCATACCGCCGTTACCTAGAACTACAGCCGAAGGGGCGGCACGGCGTGGCGGCCGAGTTTCACATCGAGCGGTTGCGCAAAGCCGAGTTGGCGCAATATGAGGATGCGGCGCAGCGTCTGGTGCGAACCCTCGCTGGGCATACCAGCTACGTCCATTCGGTTGCCTTTTCTCCAGACGGCTGCACGCTTGCGAGCGCGGGCTATGACAAGACGCTGAAGCTTTGGGATGCGGCGAGCGGCCGGGAGCTTCGAACCCTCACCGAACATACGGGAGTAGTCTGGTCGGTAGTTTTTTCCCCGAACGGCCGCACGCTTGCGAGCGCCAGCAGTGACAAGACGCTCAAGCTCTGGGATGTATCGAGCGGCCGGGAGCTTCGGACCCTTGCTGGGCATACGCGCGATGTTGAATCGGTTGCCTTTTCGCCGGACGGCCGAACGCTGGCGAGCGCGAGCAGTGACACGACGCTCAAGCTTTGGGAAGCAGCAAGCGGCCGTGAGCTTCGCACCCTAGCCGGGCTTAGGGGCCGAGTCCACTCGGTCGCTTTTTCGCCGGACGGCCGGTATCTTCTTTCCGGGAGCTGCGCCGAGAGCACAGGCGGCCCCTGGGCAAGCAACTGCGTAAAGGGCTCGCTAAAGCTTTGGGTGGTGGCCACCGGTGCCGAACTGCATGAGTTCACTGGCCACAGCGGCACCGTGAACTCAGTCGCCTTCTCGCCCGATGGCCGCTTCGCGCTTTCCGGCGGAGGCGAGGACAAAACGCTCAAGCTGTGGGATGTGTCGGAGTGGACGCAGCCCAAGCCTTCCGGCAAATGACGGCCCTCGGTTGCGCTTGCCGCGAGCGGAGTTTTCATGCAGCTTGGCGTTATGAACGAACGCGCAAGAGTCATCACCGAGCAAGCGCTGGCTTTGCCGCGCGACGAGCAGGAAGAGCTGTTTCGCGCCCTGGCGGAGAGCCTTGGCAAGCCGGATGCCGCCATCGATGAAGCTTGGCTCGACGAGGCGGAGGACCGGCTTGCGGCTTACGGCCGGGGCGAGATCGCCTCGGTTACGCTGGACGAAATGATCGCGGCGCGGAAGAAGCGGTGAAAGCGCGGTTTATCGCGCCTGCCCAGCACGAACTTGACGAAGCGACCCAAACCGCGCCACCGCATGATGGGGTGCCATTGCAGCCCTAGGCTCGCAATGCTATTTTGCCATCATGGACACAGCGCTCGCGCAAAAATTGATGACGGCCGAAGAATTTGCGGTTTGGGCCGAGGCACGGCCCGAAAAGCACTGGGAATTGTTCGAAGGGGTCCCGGAGTTGCAGCAATCTCAATCGTGGGGCCATGCTCATTTCAAATTTCGCATCGCCCAGGCGCTGGACAGCGCGATAGTAAGATCAGGTCTTAAGCTGTTTCTGGGCTTAGATGGCATTGTCGTAAAGGCTGGGCCGAAGACGGCTTTTGTGCCTCACGTGGTCATCTTTACGGGTACAATGGATTATCAAGATATTATTACGCCAGACCCAGTTGTCGCAATTGAAGTTCTTTCGCCTTCGACCCAGAAAAAGGATTTCACCGTCAAGCTTCGCGGCTATTTCGATGTGCCAACAACCCAGCATTATCTCATCGTGAATTGGGAAGATCGCGAAATTGTTCATCACTATCGTTCGGGCGAGGGCTTGGCCAAGCCTTCTATCGTTCGCGATGGACTTTTAAAGCTCGATCCGCCTGGGATCGAAATCGCCCTCGCTGACATCTTCCGGGATTAATCCAGCCACTTCGCGAGGCACCCCAGCTCATCCGCCTCGCGCGCGGGCTTGTCCCAGCGGATGCGGTTGATACGCGGGAAGCGCAGCGCCACGCCCGATTTATGCCGCGCCGAGCGGTGCACCGCGTCGAACGCCACCTCGAACACCAGCGCCTTCTCCACCTCCAGCACCGGGCCGAAGCGCGCGATGGCGTGATGGCGCACCCATTTGTCGAGTTCCTTCAGCTCCTCGTCCGTGAAGCCGAAATACGCCTTGCCGATGGGCGAGAGCGCGCCATTGTGCCAAAGCCCGAAAGTGTAGTCGGAATAAAACGACGAGCGCCTGCCCGTGCCGCGCTGAGCGTACATCACCACGGCGTCGACGAGCTTCGGGTCGCGCTTCCATTTGTACCACAGGCCGCGTGGCCGGCCGGGGACGTAAGGGCTGTCGAGGCGCTTCAGCATCAGCCCCTCGATATGCGGCGAGGCGAGGCCGGCGGCCTCAGCGCGCAGCGCCTGCAGATCGCCCGGATTGCGGAAGGCGAGCGGCAGCGCAAGCTCGGCGCCGGCGGGCTGTGCGGCCTCGAACCAGCGCGCGATTTCCGCCTTACGCTCCGTCAGCGGCAGGGGGCGCAGGTCGCGGCCCTCCAGCGCCAGCGCGTCATACAGAATAATGTGCCCAGGATAACTCGCGATCAGCTTCGCGTCCGGCGATTTGCGGTTGAGCCGCTGCTGCAGATGGTTGAAGCTCGCGATCTCGCCGCCCGCCTTCACGATCAGCTCGCCATCGAGCACCGCCTGGAAATCTACGCGCGCGAGCACATCGGGGAAGGCGCCGGAGATATTGTCGCCGGTGCGCGAGAACAGCGCCTTGCCGCGCGGCGTCGAGACCAGCTGCACGCGGATGCCGTCGTATTTCCACTCGGCCATGAACGCGTCCGGCGTAATGGTCTCGACCTCCGCGTCCTCGATGGCATGGGCGAGCATGACAGGGTGAAAGGTCACCGCATCTTTGCTCTCAGGCTTTGGCGTGCGCTTTTCCAGCCAGGCGAAAAGATCGAGATAAGGCGGCTCTTGCGCGTGCCAGACCTCCTCGATCTCGCCGATGTCCACGCCGCCATAGTCCGCGAGCACATGCTTCACCGAGCGCGCCGACATGCCGATGCGCAGGGTTTGCATGCCGAGCTTCAAGAGCGCCCAACGCTCGGGCGCGGTCATATTATCGAGGAGCAGCGCGAGATAATCGCGGATCGCCGGCTTATCGCGGGTCTGGAATTCGTGGATGACCTCGTGCAGCGGCGGCAGGCGGTTGAGGATGAGCCTCCGCGGATTCCGCGGCCAAATATGCGCCACCGTCTCCGACATCTCGCCCACATAATCGTAGGAGAGCGCCAGCAGCACCGGATCGACCCGCTCCGCCACCAGATCGCGCACCAGCGCTCGCTTGAACAGCTCGAAGCTCAGCGTGCCCGCGATGACGCCCACCGCGAAGCCGCGGTCCGGGTCCGGCGTGCGGCGGAGGTAATGGCTAAGGATCGCCGCCTTGTCCAAGTTGGAGTGGGTGTAATAGAGCCGGTCGAGGAGGCTGGCGAAGGCTTGCATACGCGGAATGTAATCATCTCGGCGCCGCGCAAAAGACCCGCGCCCAATCGGGTTTACACCTCTGCACGGGCTCGCCAAGGAATGCGCGTCCTGTGCGAACGCCATGCAAGATACTGAGTTCCAAAGCTCTCCGGCACTTGCACTCGTAAGGAGCCAGACATAAAAGGATAACAAGCTTTGGCCGTATGCGGCAGCGTGCCGGAACTCGATCGCGCCATCTTATAAAATGCAGGGCTAGTTGGGGACAATCAAGATGAACGACCCATTTTTGTGGATTTGGGCGAGCATCATGATCCTGTTTATTGGCGTTATGTATTTTGCTCGCGTTAAGCAGGAGCAGTCCATCGATTCTTTACATCAAACATCAGGCGATGTCTCCAAATATGCAGATGCTGGCACCGCACACGAATGCCGCGTCTATGGCAGCTTCGAACAGCATACGGAATATGGCTTCGTCGTGTGCTCGGTCTGGGTCAATAATTTAGGTATCGGCCTATCCAGGCCGCCGGACGCGTACCGCGAAAGACTTACAGGATGGTGGAAAGGCGGTAGGCCCGCCTTTCCTTACGATCCTATCTTCATACGGTGGACCGATATTCATGTTCGCCAAGAGAGGTTTTTATGGTTCAAACGCATTCGATTCGATGTTCCATCCGGCAAGACCTATTTTTCCCTCAAGGAAGAGGACGCCAAAAGACTATTTGCCGATGCGGGATATTTCCCCGAGTTCAGCGCGCCTACGAACATCTCAACATCGCGCGTTGTTACGGTAATAATCGCGATGGGCGCCGCCAGCCTGTTGGCTTTCCACTATATTTCCTCCTACCGGGCGCATTCCTACGAAAATCTTGAGTTGCACATATCGGCGGCCGCCAAGGCGGCGCAGCCCCTGATCGATGCGATCGAGCAATACCGGACACGCAATGGAAGCTACCCGCCAACCTTGGAGAGCTTGGGGAGGCTGGCTGGGGTGAAAAGGGACGGTCTGCGTTATTCGGTCAACGAACTCGAGCGCGTTCTAAAAGGCGGCGATTGCGCAAATCGCGAGCGTGAGATTAGCCGATCGACGTTCGGGCCCGCTGCTTTCGAACGGCTTCAAGCGGAGAAAGCCCGCTTCGAGCAGGACTGCATCGCCGGCTACAAAAGTTACAAGCTTCAGTCTGAAAACTTCCCACCGAAGTATAAATTCGAGCCCACACAGCGCTGGGCCCGTTTCGACTCCCGCTCGGGGCAATGGACCTTGGGATGGAGCGATAACTAGCGCGCGTCCTCTACAAGAGTAGCAAAAGGCCCCCTCATCCTGTCCTTCTCCCCAAGGGGAGAGAGGACGCTGCCGCAGCGGACGCTCTCCCCTTGGGGAGAGGGTTGGGGTGAGGGGGGACTTTTTGCCGCTTCATGCGGCGCTGTGGTAGAGTATTTTTATGACAGCAGTCCCAAAACGCGAAACCCTATCCGCCGATGCGTTCCTCGAATGGGCGGAGGCCCAGGAGAGCGGGCGGTATCAGCTCATCGGCGGCGAGATCGTGGCGATGGCGCCCGAGCGCGTGGAGCACACCTATGTCAAGTTTCAAGTTGCCAAAGCTTTGGAGGCGGCAATCGCCGAGGCAAAGCTTCCTTGCCGCGCGTTTGTCGATGGCGTTAGTGTAAAGATCGACGATGCAACCGTCTTCGAGCCGGATGCCCTCGTCAATTGCGGCGCGCCCATCCAGCGAAACAGCTTGATCGCGCCCAATCCCGTCATCGTGGTGGAAGTCATCTCGCCCACCAGCACAAGGCGCGATCTAGCTGTGAAATTCACGAATTATTTCCGCCATCCGGGCGTGCAGCATTACCTGGTTGTTGTCCTGGAAAACCGGACAATTATCCAGCACAGCCGCGCGGAAGGCGACACGCTCAAAACCAGGATTGCAGGCATCGGCGATCGCGTAACCTTCGATCCGCCGGGGATTGCGGTTGCGGTTTCCGATCTTTTCGGCGATCTGGACACCGGCTTTGCAGATTAGTGCAAGCCTCTGAAACCGGCCGCCGCCGGCTGCCCTAACCCTTCCGCTTCCTCCAGGCGAGCCAACCCCAGAACACAACCGCAAGGCCAAACACCGCTGGCAGAACCAGCATAGCGTGTTGCAACCCAAGACCCGGCCGATCGGGCCGGTAGCCCCAGTCCGCCAGCTGTCCAACGAGCACCGGGCTCCAGAAATCGCCGAAGAGATGAATGGTGAAAAGCGAGGCAGCCATCGCCCGCGCCCGCGATGCAATGGGTACGCTTTCGATCAGCAGCGTGTTGGTTGGGCCCGTGGGCAGGAACGCCAGGAAGATCGCAGCGCCGAGGCACACCATCGATGCCGTGGTGCCAACGTTGAGGAACGCCACCGTGGCAGATACAAGCGTCAAGGAAGCCGCCAGCGTAAGCAGCAGCGCATAACCGGCGCGCGTTTTCCGGTGCCAAGCGGTCGCAGCGAAGCCGCCTATGAGCGTGCCGAGCAGCCCGCCAATGACAAGCGCCCCGCCCATGAAACGATCCGCCGTGCTGAGCTCCAGCCCATGCACCCGGTTTAGAAAGGCCGGTCCCCAGGCCGCAAACGCGCCGAGCGCGAATGTGTAAGCGGTTAAGCCAAGGACAACAAGCGTGAAGTCGGCAATGCGGAATAGGCTGACGATGCCCAACCCCTGCTTAGAGGCACCCGGCGCGCCGTCCAAAAGGGCTGCATCCTGGGCGCCGCGCGCGGGTTCGGTTAGGTTCAATAACGCCAGCGCAAGCAGAAGCCCCGGCGCGCCAGCCCACAAAAAGCCATTCCGCCAGCCGCCGTGTTCCAGCGCGAAGCCGCCAACGATATAGCCGAGCGCCGATCCCAAAGGCGTCGCGACGTAGAAGATTGTCAGGGCGTTATTGCGCCGCTGCGCTGGAAAGAGATCCGACAGCCACGCCGGCGCCAGGACTGCGTAGCTCGCCTCTCCGAGGCCTGTGAGTACGCGGCAGCCGATAAGCGTCCAATACTGGTAGCAGAATCCGCTGAGAACCGTACCCAAACTCCAGAGCACAACGCCGATTGCAATCAGTCCCTTGCGTTGCCAGCGGTCCCCCAGGTAGCCGAAGACGGGCGAGGTGGCAAAATAGCCGATCATGAATGCGGAAGCCAGCCAGCCGATTTGCGCATCGCTTAAGTGAAGCTCGATCTTAAGCGGCGGCACAACCGAAGCCAGCACATATCGATCCATGTAGTTAAGCAAATTTAGCCCGGTCAAAAGCGCGAGACCCAAATAGGGATGGCTATTCTTTTTCATGGCTCATACCGGGCGTCATCGGGGCCGGCCCCTGACGTCATTGCGAGCGACGCGAAACGATCCAGAGCAACACATTGAAAGTCCTGGATTGCCACGGGGCTAAAGCCCCTCGCAATGACGATGGCGGTGAGTCGGTTTCAATTGCACCTGGTATAACATTGGCGGCGCCACGCACTCTCTCTATCTATCTTTCTCACCGGAAAGGCGGCTCGTCGAAGGACCGCAACTTTCTCGAATGCAAGGCGTCGCGGCTGCGCTTGAGAAGGTCGAGAGCGGTAAGGCCAATCTCCAGATGCTGGGCGATTGCGGTTTCATAGAACGCGCTTGCGGCTCCCGGTAGCTTGATCTCGCCATGCAGCGGCTTGTCCGAGACACACAGAAGCGTACCATAGGGCACGCGCAGCCGGAATCCTTGAGCCGCAATCGTGCCGCTCTCCATGTCGACGGCAACGGCGCGCGAGAGGTTGATGCGCTTGCGTTCCTGCGTGAACCGCAGCTCCCAGTTGCGGTCGTCGTTGGTGACGACGGTGCCCGTCCGCAGGCGCTGCTTCAGCGCGTCGCCTCCGAGCCCCGTAACAGCGGCGGCCGCTTCCTGCAGCGCCACTTGGACTTCAGCGAGCGCAGGGATCGGCACGCTGGGCGGTACGAGATCGTCGAGAATGCGGTCCTGACGAAGATAGGCGTGAGCGAGCACGTAATCGCCGATCGATTGGGTGTCGCGCAGCCCTGCGCAATGACCGACCATGAGCCAGCAATTGGGGCGGATGACCGCGAGATGGTCGGTAATATTCTTCGCGTTGGACGGGCCGACGCCAATATTGATCAGCGTTACTCCGCAGTCGCCTTCGCCGGTTAAATGGTACGCGGGCATTTGATAACGATGCCATTGCGAGCTCGTTACAAGCGCCTCGGCTTCGGAGGCCGAATGCTGCCGGCTGACGATCACATCGCCCGGCAGCACGAGCCGGTCGAAAGCGCTTTTGCGGCGGAGCTGCTCGCACCCCCAGCGCACGAACTGATCCACGTAGCGGTGATAGTTGGTAAGCAGGATCCAACGCTGCACGTGGCGCCAATAGCTGCCCGTATAATGGACAAGCCGGCGCAGGGAGAAATCGGTGCGGACCGCATCGAACAGCGCAAGCGGATAGGGATCGCCCTCCTTGCGCTGCCATAAACCATCTGCGATTTCATCGCCGACAGACGAAAGCCGTGGCGTTGGGAAATGGCGCGCAAGCTCGCTTGCGGAGACGTTGGCGCTTGTGATCTCCCCGGCGCGCTCGATCACGTAAGGATAGGGGATCTCTTGAGAGCTGACCCCAACCTCGACTTCTGCACCGTATTCCGAGACAAGCGGATCGAGTTGCTCAAGAAGATAGCTACGGAAAGCCGCTGGATGGGTGACCGTCGTCTCATATGCGCCCGGCCGCTGCAGCTTGGCGAAAGCGCGCAGCGTGGGTGAGCGTGTGTGCTTCGCGTTGCGGTAGATCACGCGCAGAAACGGATAATGGAACTTTGCGCGGGTCTCCGGCGGCGGCGGAACCCGGGTGTTGAGATAACGGTCGAGCGCCTCTGCCAGCGCGGAAGCGGCTTTGGCGTAAAGCTCCTCGAGCCGGTCGGCTGCCGCGGCGGGTGCGGATCGCTTTGAGTTGGACGGCTTCGTCATGAAATGCACACCGTAATTGAAAAAACGAAGAAGCCCTTATGGTTGCGCCTGCCTGCACAAAGCTTGCGGGCCTGTTGGAGTGGACGGGCACCGAAGGCATCTTAGAGCATGATCCGCAAAAGTGGACACCGGTTTTGCGATAAGGCTTGTCCTCGCGGAGGTGTAGGGGCGCTAACTTAATCCTGGCGCGATCGGAATGTGCGCCACGGCATGCAGTAACGCCGCTGCGTCATTGCGAGCAACGCGCAATCCAGGGCAAATTCCGTAAAGTTTTCCTGGATCGCCACGGCGGCAAGCGCCGCCTCGCGATGACGGGGCGGCCTATGTGAGCGCATATTCGTGCAGGCGGGGATCATGCGGAAACGGAAACGTAAGACGCGCGCCTTCGACTTCATCGTAGGCGATCACGCTCTAAAACCCGAACATGTGGTCGAGGCTGAAGGAGGCGTCGCCGCAGACGAGCCCGTGGTAGCCGAACAGCCGGCAGGTCGTATCGCGGATGGTGACGTAAGCGCCCTCGCCAGCGGCCTCGAGCGCTTGGCGCTCGAAGGTCTCGCTCACCCGCCAATGATAGGAGCCGCTGCAAGGGATCGCGACGCGGGCGCGCGCGATTTCCTCGCCTTTGCCCGATGTCAGGATCAGCGCGGTGTCCGATTTCTCGTGCCACGGCGTAGAGGCGGGATAAATCAAATGACAAAGCGTATCGTAGGGTTTCTGCCCGGCGCGTAAGAAAAGGCGCGTGGTGAGCCCCGGCGCGCGGCCGGAATAGCTTTGCGGCTCATTCTTGTAGACGAGCACGGAGTTGAACATATGGCTGCCGAAGGAGCTTTCCGCGGCGTGGCCGCTCGCGCGGTCCAGGTAGCGGAACAGCCCGTGCAACCAGCCATCGGCTTCCTGGCCCGCCTCGAAATCGTACGTGATTTCAACATGGCCGTATCCGGAAGACAGGGTCTTGCCCTTCTCGCGAAGCAATTTGCTCACGTCGAGCAGGCTCGCGTGATCGCGCCTGAGGTTACCGAACCGGTGCTCAGCCGCCGCCTCGCCGCTCGCATCGTAAACGGTGGCCTTTAGCGGAAAGTGCGCTATGCCGCGGGCCATCGGCGTTGACAGGACGAGGGAGTCGAACCGGCCGAGCGGCAGGACGGGCGCCGGCAAAATGTGCCCCTTGCCGAGCATGGGCGAAAGCTCGGCGAGCTTTGGATCGGGCTTGAGATCGTTCCGCTCCACGTTCACGTGGGCGATACGCTGGCGGCCCGATTTCGCAAACACCTCGTAGCGCGGCCGGACCAAGTATTTACCCGCTGCGATCTCCACCTGCTGGGGCCACCGCGCATGCGGCAAAAGCTCCGAAACGCTCAACCGCCGGGTCGCGAAAGGGGCAACCGGCTGGGCGAGCGGCACTGCATCGTCGCGGCCCATGATATTGAGCGCGATCTCACCGGCTGGAATCTCGAAGGGCTGGCTGTTCTGCAGCCAAAAAACGACATCCTCGCCATCGGCGGGCGCTGGCAGGCCGGCGTAGTAATCGGCGGGCCAGGAATTGGCGTCGTGCGTGCAAGACAGAACGCCGGGCGTATCGCCATAGGTGTCGAGCGCGTATTTCACCACGTCGTGGCCTTGAATGCCGATGGCATGAATAAAGAGCTGTCCCGTAAACTCCGGCAGATCGAACCGGGCGCGGATTTCCTTGCTGTCGAGCATGAACGTACTGTTTGCAGGGCCTGCCTTATCTTCCCACCCGGCGAGCAGCTCGCCGCCCTCGCCGTAGAGCCGGCACCAAAAGCGGACGTTTTTTGCGCCATAGGCGCCCCAATAATTCGCGGAGACGAGGCGCGTATGGTGGCCTTGGGCCTCGCGGAAGAAGACGAAGTTCGTCGCAAAATTCAAGGGCGCGAGATAGCGCGCACGGTCGCTCAGCATGTCGCCGGGCAAGCGCAGCGCATCGAGGCTATGCAGGGTCATATTGGGCGCCATCAGATGCTCGATCTGACCGGCAAGGCGGGAGGCTTCGAACGCGGTTATGAAAAGCGACGACGCTTTCGAGTCCCGCAAGGCGGTTATAAGCTGCGCCGGCTGGCCCGCGAAAACCCGCCCCCGAGCTTCCACATCCTGCACATAATAGCCGGCGAGCGGAAGGCTCGCGATATCGCAGGCCTGCGCGACTGTTCCGGCCATGTTCAGCGGATCGTAAAGGGCGACCGGGCCTTGGGCGCGAAGAGTGCGCAGAAGCCCATGGGCCTTTTCTGCCGCAAGCGGATGGGTGAGGGCTTTGAAAAAGGCGTTGCCGCCCGATACGTTGCTGAAAGTCTCGATCCGCAGCGGCATGCTCTTTCGCAACCCCTATTGCATCGGCGATGATGATTGCACACAACCGGCCGAACTTCTATCCGGCAAAACGAAGGCGCCCCGGCCCGTACGATGCGGCGGCTAAGTTTTCAACGTTTTGAAGAAGGCGGAAGCGCTATGGCGTGCCTTCTCCCGCCAGACCACCCAATTGTCACGCACCCAATTGAGCTGAATAACCCTGCGCTCGCCGCAGAAGGATTTGTGCCCGTGCCAGGCGTTTTGCGTATTGAGAAAGGCAAGCAGCGTTCCGCGCGCCGGTGGAACCTCCATCACCATGTCATCGAGATTGGTGGGCGAATTGAGGAGGCGTAAGCGGCCGCCATCGGCTTCCCACTTGCCGTTCATATAAATGAGGACGGTGACGAGCTTGCTCTTGCTGTCGAGATGGATTTGCCCATCCTTCTCGCGCGCGCGCCCGCGCACGGTAATGGTTGTGGGGCGCCTTTTGAGGTCGATACCGAGCTTATCGCCCAGAAGATCGCGGAACCGGGGCTCGCGAAGCTCCTTCATGAATTTGGAAAATGCGGGACCGAAACGGAGTGTTTCCAAAGGAAAGCTGCCAGGCTGCGAAATCGAGGGGTAATCCTTCTCGACAAGATGCAGCGCATGCTCATCGACGAAATTGGGGACGATAACGAATGGGAAGGGGCTTGCTTGAACAGGAATTCGTTCCAGGGCCGCTAAATTGAGCATCGATCCTCCCGCCTCTGCGGCTGCACAGCTCGCCGTGCCGCGTTTCTTGGCTGCCGTTCATAGCGTAGTACGGCCCGCCACGCAACTATCCGCAAGAGAGACGGTTGGCGCGTGCCCGTTTCATTCAAGAGCCGGACACGCGCAGAGACTCTAATTGAGCGGCGAACCCACTGAGTGCAGGAGGAAGTTGAACCCGACCTTCACCGTATTCGCGGTGAGGTTGTTGTCCAGCCGCAGGTTCGAGGAACCGAAGGCGCTGAAATTGTTGTTATCGAAGTCGAAGTACTGGTACTCTACCTTGACCGTCCAGTTTGGCGCGAGCAGATACTCCACGCCTCCGCCAACGGTCCAGCCGGTGAACGTGCCGCTGTTTTGACCGATGCTATCGAAGGGATCGGCCACGTGCACGTCGCCATTAAAGAACGCGAAGCCGCCCTTGGCATAGATGAGGGCGTTCCCAAGGGTTAAACCGGCCCGGCCGGTCACATCGCCATAGAATCCGGCGCCGCTGGATACGTAGATAACCCTCTTCGAGCCAGGATCGGCAAAGGTTCCGCTTGTCCCGGCATCCAATCCGCCAAGGTCGATTTCGATGCCGTAGACAAAGTTGCCGGCCTGGACGTTGTAACCGAGCTGGGCGCCTCCGAAAACGCCCGATGCGCTAAGGCTGCTAAAAGGCACGGTTCCTGAGCTATCGAGGAGGATGGCGTTATTGGCAGCGTTGACCGAGCTCGAAGCCCAGCCCACGGAGCCACCGATATAGAAGCCTTGCCACAATGGCAGAGGCACATATGCCGGCTGGTCCTTATAGCCGCCATAACCGCCATAGATATCGGCTGCTTGAGCCGTACCCGTTACGAACAGAACGCCGAGCGCAGCGGCGCAGACACGAATGTACTTTCCAACTGACATGGGTTTCCCGCTTACGTTGTTAACAGGTGAGCTTTACGCGGTACACGGGAATTGAATGCCATCCTCGCTGTTTCAACGCAAGCGTGTGCATTGTTTCGCCTGCACGCATCCGGTGCATAGCCTGTTGATGGCGCCGGCAGGCCGGCGGCCTTCGATCCGCTTCGCTCTTGTTCCGCTTGGCAAATTCCGGATCTGTCGCTTCTGCGGCACAGGGGCGCAAAGATCTTTCCGGTCATCGCCAGTGCCTGCCGGCGCGGTCAGGCTTCAATCCGATAGCGTAGCTCCACCGCGAGCGCGAGCGATGCGGTAAGCCCCGGGGACTCGATGCCGAAAAGGTTCCACAGGCCGGCGACGCCATGGCGTTGCGGTCCTTGGATCATGAAATCGGCCGCTGCCTCGCCAGGGCCGGCGATCTTCGGCCTGATCCCCGAATAAGCCGGAGCGAGCGCGCCCCCGGGCAAGCCCGGCCAATAGCGGCGGATCGCGCCGTAAAACGCTTCCGCCCTCGAGCTGTCGACGGTGTAATCGATGGCCTCCACCCATTCCACATCGGGGCCGAAGCGGACGCCGCCGCCAAGATCGAGCGTTGCGTGGATGCCGAGGCCCGCGTCCTCTGGCATCGGATAGATGAGATGGCGGAACGGGGACCGCGCGCCGCTAAGCGCGAAGTAATTGCCCTTTGCGAAATAGGCTTTGGGGATCGCCTCCGCGGCCACGCCTTCGATGGCGCGCGCGAGCGCGGGAGCGAAGAGGCCCGCGGCGTTGATAACGAGCCTGGCTTCGAGTTCCATCGCGTCCGCCGCTACGACGATCCCGCCGGCACCGGCGCGGCCGGATCGCATCGCGCTGTTGAAAGCAATCATGCCGCCGGCGCTCTCCATATCGCCTTGCAGGGCCAGCATGAAGGCGTGGCTGTCCAAGATGCCGGAGCTTGGCGAGAAAAGCGCGGCGGTGCAGCGGACTTGCCGCTCGAGCGCGTGCGCCTCCTCCGCCGTGAGCCAGCGCAAATCGCTCACGCCGCATCGTTCCGCGTTCGCCTTAATGGCCGCGAGTTTTCCGGTTTGCGCTTCGCCCGCGGCCACGAGAAGTTTTCCGATGAGCCGCGCCTCGATCCCGCGCTCCGCGCAATAAGCATAAAGCCGCGTCTTGCCCTCGACGCAGGCGCGCGCTTTCAGCGATCCCGGCGGATAATAGAGCCCCGCGTGGATGACCTCCGAGTTGCGCGAAGAGGTTCCCGTCCCGATGGCGCCGGCGGCCTCCAGCACGATCACCTCGCGGCCGGCGAGCGCCAGCTCGCGCGCAACCGCCAGCCCGATGACGCCGGCACCGATGACAACGCAATCGGCTTGTTCCATTCCGCCTCCCGCGGCAATCGTGAGCGCCGCTTGCAAGCCGGCCAGCGTCAACTCCGCCCAAAACAGCTAGTCCTCCCCGGGCAAGCACCCTGCTATGTCATTCTTCGCCGCGCTTGAGCCATTGGCTTGGTTCGCTGTGCAAATGCGCCACGGCGACAATGGCCGCGCTATCATCTTTCACGCGGTAAATCAGCCCATAGGGAAAACGGTGCAGGCGGCACCGCCGCGCGCTCAATTTCTACCACGCATGCGGAAAGCTTGCGATGCGCTCAGCGGCAGCTTCCGCCTCATCGAGAAAACTATCGCCAAGCCGGGATTCTGCCCATCGTAATAAGCAACAGCCGAAGCCAAATCCGCTTCGGCAGCCCGCGCATAGCGAACCTTCACCGGCGCCGCCTTTGGCGAAGCTCCGCGATCACTTCGGCGGCGTCGCGCGTGGGCATCTCGCCGCTATCGATCATCCGAAGACGCCGCTCGGCCTCCTCGGCCCATAAGGCGTCGATCCGGGCGTCGGGCTCGTCCAGGCTCGCGAGCAGATCCTCGATCAGCTCCGCGCGCTCGGCAAGCGGCAGCTTGCGCGCTTCGAGGCTTAGACTTTTAGCGCGGCCGCTCATGATGGGCTCCTCTCGTTCTCGCGGGAAATGGTATCATATGGCTACGCGCGCCGCACGCGCCCGGTGCAATTGCGTGCGCTAGGCGTGGCATCATTCCGCGGCGCGGGGCGTGATCGCAGCGAGGTCCGCCTCGATCTGACGGCGCCGCTCCATCAGGTCGAAATCGCCTTGCAGGCCCAGAAAGAAGCCCTCCGAAACCCCGAAGTAACGCGCGAGCCGCAAATCCGTGTCAGCCGTCACCGCGCGCTTGCCCAGCACAAGCTCGTTGATGCGGCGCGGCGGCACATGAATGTCGCGGGCCACGCGGTTCTGGCTCAAACCCATCGGCTTCAGGAACTCTTCAGCCAAGATTTCGCCCGGATGCGGGTTCGGCAAAAGCTCGCCATCCCGGTCAGTGATAATCTGAGATCTGGACATCGCTCGCTCCTCCCTCATCCCAAACGAAACAAATGCGCCATCGATCGTTGACCCTGATGCTGTGCTGCCCTTCGCGATCCCCTTTCAGGGCTTCCAAGCGATTGCCCGGCGGAACGCGCAAATCTTCGAGAACGCGGGCCTGGTTCAGCATACGCAGTTTGCGCAATGCTGCTGGCTGTATGTCCGAAGGCAGCTTGCGGCTTCGCTCGCCGGTCCCAATCAGAGCGGTCTCGCGGCAGGCGAAGGATCGGATCATGAGCGGAGCATAACGTGACGCGTTATGGCTTGCAAGTGGCCGCCCTGTTTCAGGCCACAGCAAGTTAGGGGCGACCCGCGGCGGCCAGGAGGCTTCGCCTCCTGGACCTATTTGCGCCGCGCCCATGGTGCAGAAAAATACGAAAGGCTAAAAAGGGGTGAAAGTTAGTCGTTTAAGGTCCGGGCTACGCGGAAACCGGTATCGTCGAAACGCCTGTCCGCGCTGTACCCGATGCGGTAGGCGGAGCGGAGAAACAGCGGCTGGTCGTACCAGGAACCGCCGCGAAGCACCCGCCGGCCGCAATCTCCGCTTGTCCATGCGGAACCATTGCTGGGGGCATTAAGGTAGCTTTCGTTCCAGCAGTCCTCCACCCATTCGGCGACATTGCCGTGCACCTGATCGAGCCCCCAGGGGTTCGGCTTGAACGAACTTACAGGCAGCGTCTTTTGCCGGTACCCGCCTTTCTCCCCGCCGTTATAGGCGGCGTTTCCATTATAATTCGCCTGGGCGGTTGAGATCGAGGAACCCCACCAGAACGGCTTTGCGGAACCAGCCCGCGCCGCATATTCCCGCTCCGCCTCGGAAAGCAGCCGGTACTCCTTGCCCGTGTTCTTCGAAAGCCATTGCACGTAATCCTTGGCGTCGTTCCAGCTCACATCGATGACAGGGCGGTCATCCCGGCCCCAACCCTCGTCGCCCGGTACGTAGCTGCCGCAGCTGCCATCCGCGATGCAGGCATCCCACTCCGCAAAGGTCACCGCGAATCGCCCCACCGCAAAGGGCTTCGAGAAGGTGACCCTGTGCAGCGGCCCTTCATGCGCTGTGCGCCCCGGCTCGCTTTCCGGCGAGCCCATCGTGAAGCCGCCCGCCGGTACGATCACCATCTCGGGACAATCCGGGCAATCCCTGAAGCTTTCGCCCGAACCTGGCTTGATGCAGGGTTTCTTGCCAGCCGCGACTGCAACCAGCAGGCCATCCTTGCACACAGCTTCAACCGGCTTTGGCGGCGTCTGCGGTGCAACGAGCGCTGTCTGCGTCTCTGGCGGCCCCGCCGGCTGCGGCTTGGAGGACGATCCGGTATTGCTGCGCCTCAACTCCTCCAGCCGCGCCTTGGCGAAGCCGGCGTAAACGCTGCCGGGGAAGCGGCGGGCGAACTCCTCCAGCACCGCTTCGCTTCCCGAGTTCTGCACCAGGCTCCATGCCTGCGCGTCGGCGGACAGCGGCGCGGCGGGCGATGCCGGCGCAGGCGCGCGATTGAAATAGAACTTCGCCCGCAGCGCGTTGTTATCCCATGGCACCTGCTTCTCGGCCGTGGCGGCCATAACCGCGTTCCGCACGCCCGTCAGCATCGACAGCACGTCCTCGCCCGGTGTGCCGATGGCTTTGACGAGGGGGCCGGAATAGGGCGAGTTGCGCCCCGTGCCGTCGAGCGCGACATTGCCCGGCTGCGTCGAGAAGCTGATGAGCGTGCCCGCGCCGGATTCGACCGGCGCGAGCCCGCGCCCGATTTCGGTGGAGCGCGTGCCAAGCGCGCGGGCCAGATTGCGCGTCAGCGGATTATTGCGGCAGGCGTCGAGGAACAGGATGTTGGTTTTCGTCTCGCGCTCCATGGTGCGCTGCACGAGGTTGAGCGGCACGGCCTCGAAATCGAGCGCCGCAGCACTCGCAAGCTCCGCATCCACCGGCACCAGATAGTTCACGCCCGCGACTTGCAAGCCATGGCCCGAATAGTGGAACACGCCGGCCTCGGCGCCGGAAAGCGCGCCCGCGAATTCGAGGATCTTGCGGTCCATGGCGCGCTTGTCGAGGTCCGTGCCGAAGATCACCGTAAAGCCCAGCGCCTTCAGCGCGGCAGCCATGTCCTGCGCGTCGTTCTTGGGGTTAGCGAGGGCAGGCGCTTTAGTGTAGGCGCTGTTGCCGATGACAAGTGCCACGCGCTTGCCAGCCATCGTGGCGTTGCCGGCAAAAGCCAGCATCATAAGGCCCACGAAAATCCGCGCCGCCGCCCGCAGCATGCCTTGCCCCAGCACGATCCAAACTGTCCAATTTTTGCACTGTGCAACAGAGCGCGCGCTTGCGCAAGCGCCCCGGCATCGCTTTTGAAAAGCTGGAAATCCTTAACTGCAACCCTCGCGCTTTTGAAGACATCGCTAAGCTTTCGTTGCCCAAAAATGGCGAGAGCTTAAGCATAATCACGCCGCTTACAGTTCCGATAACAAACGCACAAACACTTGAAATCACAATTTCGTATAATTGTGTGAACCTAAACTCTCTGGTATAGTTGTTTCGTCTAGCTAGATATTGCCGCGTATAGTGCTCACCACAGGAGGAAATCCATGAGTGCTAAGAATAAGCTAGTCGCTCTTATAGCCTGTTTCACAATGTTCGCCCTGCCGGCAGCTGCGGCCAGCTACGAAGCCAGGACTATGACGCATCACCGGCATTTCACGAGAACGGCAGGCTATTGTCCCTTGCACCGGACTGCGGGGGGAACCCTGGTGGACTGCCACGGTTGGCGGCTTAGGTCGAACGCCATCGGGTGGGATCCTTCTTGCCACAATCTCGGTTATCTCCCGACCGAGTTCGCGTGCAGTTCAACCGGCGAATAGCTAGCGCCGGAGAATCGCAAGGAAAAAGCTTGGAGAGCCGGCCAGCCCCGCTGGGGGCTGGCTAAATTACATCGGCGTGCCGGCTGGAAACGTTTCAACCGGATTTTTTGCAAGCGGGTTACTGCGCTGCGATGAGCTTCGGCGCCATCAGTGAGCCGACTGCGGCGTCCGCTTCGGTCAGGGCGCCTTCCTCGACGATCTCGGCGAGCTTGCGGCGCGCTTCCTCGGCCTCGCGCTGCCGCGCCCACAGCCCGGCATAGAGGCCTCCGGCTGCAAGCAACGAGAGATGCGTGCCGCGCTCGACGATCTGCCCTTTGTCCATAACGAGGATCGTGTCGGCGTGTATCACCGTCGAAAGCCGGTGCGCGATGACAAGCGTGGTGCGGTTTTTTGCGATGCGGTCGAGCGAGGCCTGGATCTCCTTTTCGGTGAAACTGTCGAGCGCCGACGTCGCCTCGTCGAGCATCAGAATCGGCGGCGCCTTTAGGAGGGTGCGGGCGATCGCCACGCGCTGTTTTTCGCCGCCCGAGAGCTTTAAGCCCCGCTCGCCGACCATCGACTTGTAGCCGAGGGGCAATTGCTGAATGAATTCGTCGATTTGCGCGAGCCTGGCCGCTTCCTCGACTTCCGCAGCCGTAGCCGTCACCCGGCCATAGCGGATGTTGTACTCGATGGTGTCGTTGAAGAGCACGGTATCCTGCGGCACAATGCCGATGGCGGCCCTAAGCGACTCCTGGGTCACGTCGCGGATGTCCTGGCCGTCGATGAGGATGCGGCCCGATTTCACATCGTAAAAGCGGTAGAGAAGCCGCGAGATGGTCGATTTGCCAGCGCCCGACGGCCCAACGAGGGCGACCATGTGCCCCGCCGGAACCTCGAAATCGACGCCGCTTAAGATCGGCCGCGCTTCGTCATAGGCAAAGTGCACATCCTCGAATTTGATCGCGCCCTTGGAAACGCTGAGCGGCTTGGCGCCGGGCCGGTCCTTGACCTCGGGCGCCTGCTCCAAAAGGTCGAACATGGCCTCGATATCGACCAGCGCTTGCTTGAGCTCGCGGTAGATCATGCCCATGAAATTGAGCGGCTGATAGAGCTGAATAAACACAGCGTTGACCAGCACGAAGTCGCCGACGGTCATGGTTCCCCTCGCGATGCCGCGGGCCGCGAACAGCATCGAGAGCACCATGCCTGTTGTGAAAATCAGCGCCTGGCCCGCGTTCAGCACTGCGAGCGAGCTGTAAGTGCGGATAGTGGCGCGCTCGTATTTCGCCATCGAGCGGTCGTAACGCTCCGCCTCCCAGCGCTCGTTGCCGAAATATTTCACGGTCTCGTAGTTCAGAAGGCTGTCGACCGCTTTGGTGCTGGCTTCGGTGTCAGCCTCGATATATTCGCGCCGGATGGCGATTCGCTTTTCGCTAAAAAAGAAACTGAACCAGGAATAAAACACGATCATCGTAAGAACGATGGCCACGAGCTGCCAGCCGAAATAAAAGCCGAATAGGAGGCAAACGAACGTAACCTCAAGAATGGTGGGGATAAGGTTTAGCGCGCCCATGCGGACGATCAGGTCGATGGCCCCCTTGCCGCGCTCGAGCACGCGCGACAATCCGCCGGTTTTGCGCTCCAGATGAAAGCGAAGCGACAAATCGTGAACATGGCGGAACGTGGCGGTCGAAAGCACGCGCGTGGCGTGCTGGCTGATCCGGGTGAAAAGCACGTCCCGCAATTGCACGAAGCCCATCATCGAAATGCGCGCCACACCGTAGGCGAGGATCAAGGCGAAGGGGACCGCAAGCGCTTGAGCGGCAGCGGCGGTGCCAGAGTTTTGCGGCAGGCCCGTCAGCGAATCGACCGCAGCCTTGTAAGCGAGCGGCATGGCGATGGTGACAATTTTCGCTGCCACGAGCGCAACGCCCGCAAGCACGAGCCTCAGCTTCAAGTCCGGCCTTCCCTCAGGCCACACAAAGGCAAGCAAATGTCTTAGGATCGCCTCGTGACGCGGGCCGTCCCCATTCTCAGGGGCGGGTGCATAGCGGGAAACGGCGTGATGACGCAATAAATGCCTCTTCGATGTTCGGCTTCTAGCCTTGAGGTTGCCGCACATGGCTGGCAGGAGGGTCGCACGCACTCCATATAAGCGCTCCCTGAACTATAGCGAGAGTTTCAAGCCCCTCAAGCGGCGCGCAAGCTTGCCGCATCTACCCTCTTGACCTTGACCGCTCGCAATGTGAAGACGGCCTATGAAATCGAAAAAAACTAAACGCCTTTGTGTTTATTGCGGTTCCGGCGCCGGGCGCGACCCGCGCTACAAAGCCGCCGCGCTAACGCTTGGCTGCGCGATGGCCGAAGCCGGAATTGGGCTCGTCTATGGCGGCGGCGGGAACGGCCTTATGGGAGCGGTGGCAGCGTCCGTGCGCGATCGTGGCGGCCACGTTACGGGGATTATTCCGGCCTCGCTTTTGGAGCTTGAGAATGCGCTGGAAAACATCACCGAGCGCTACGTGACCAACGGTTTCCACGAGCGCAAAATGCTGATGTTCAACCTATCCGACGGGTTCGTAGCCCTGCCGGGCGGCGTCGGCACGCTCGAAGAGCTGGTCGAGCAGCTCACCTGGGCGCAGCTCGGTCATCACGAAAAGCCCATCTACATCGTCAATACCGCAGGCTATTGGGATTTGCTGTTGCAAATGTTCGACAGGATGCGCGAGCAGCTTTTCATCCGGCCCAGCTTGGAGACGCCCTACATCGTGGTGGACAACGTTGAGAATGTTGTGCCGGAGTTCCTAAAGCACCGCCCGGCCCGCCGCGCCGCGGCCTCCGGGCTGATCCGCGCCTAGCGTCTGTGCTCTACAGGCGGAAACAGCTTCAAGTCCCGGCGATGCCGATAGACCGGCTCTCTCTGCCGGAGGCTGCCTCGGTGTCAGTCCGCAGACGATTTGCCTGCCTCGCGGTCTACAGCATGCACGGCTTTGGCGGGACGATAGTTTACGGCGACGGAGGCCAGCGCGAGCATAAGAATGGCGGCGGCCTCGTAGATGACGTTCAAAGGCTCTTGATCTTTATGCAGAATGGTCGCTCGCGCCAAAGCTGTAATGGCAATGAAGATCGGCAGGGTAATCGGAACTTGCTTGCTCTCGTAATATGCGCCGACCATCGCGAGCACCTCGACATAAAGAAACATGAGCAGCAGGTCCTGTAAGCCGACATCGCGCTTAACGGCGATGAGATAGAGCTCCTTGCCAACGCCAATCACCGTAAGAACAGCTATCACCAAAAGAAATATACTCTCCAATCGCTGGATTATTTTCCGGAATCCAAATTCGACCTTCATCTTTTCGCTTCCGCTCCCGTCCATTGCAGCTCTTCTCCTCTGTGTGAGGCCTCGCCCGAACCGTTATGACGCATAACAGATGCTGGAGAGCCGCGGAACGGCCTTCAGCGCTTGACTCTTCGATCCGGTCAGCTCTGAGCGGCGATCCTTGCGATAATGCCGGCGAGTGCACCGATCAGGAGGATGCCCGCGGCAAGGGCCTGCACGCCGAAGCCCCGCCCGCGTTTTTCCGCCGCCGCCGCATAGCCCTTGAAATATAAGATGCGGCCAAAAATCCAAAGAACGCCAAGGACAGCCGCGGCTATGTCGTTGACGTAGATCGCAAAAAGCCAGAGCGATGGAAGAAAGACCGGCATCCACTCCAAGGTATTCATCTGAATGCGAAACATGCGCTCGAAATCGGGGTGCCCGGACGTTGCCGGAGCTTTCACGCCATACCTTGCCCTGGCCTTCGCTACCGCGGCGCCGGTGTAGAGGTAGAAACTCACGGCCAGAATGGTGACAAGAGCGGCGTAGTTTGGCATCGGCATATTTGCCTCCGGATGGGACCTCGGGGATTTCGGCGCCCCCTGCGGAAGCGTCATATCATGCTTAAGGCTGCGGTCTCATGACAAATCCGGCTGAATGCTTCCGAAGTCCCCCCTCATACCAAATCCGGTCAATCGCTTCGCCCGCCCCCTGTTGTCATCCCGGAAGCCGCTTGCGGCTATCCGGGATCTTGCAGCATACCAAGATCCCGGATACGGCGCGAA
>JBKQQS010000127.1:0-67476 GCA_052144215.1 Rhodomicrobium sp. | reverse complement strand
TGACCGCCACTGCGCGCGGCGCCTTCCAGAAGTTAGGCCGGGACGGAGAAACGCCGTTCAGCCGAACAGAGAAACATCCCTGCGGCTGTGACTCCGCCTTTTTGCAGAACTTGACGCACGCAACTCGTATTTTATTATTGAGATGCAATCGTCCGATGCTGGAGGTGAGGCGGCGGTACCGCGTCAGAAGCAACCCGGCGCTTGAAACATAGGCCGATCTGTTGACGCCTTGCCCGGCTTACACCGGTTGGAGCCATAACCGGACATCCCGGCAGCCAATGCGTGATGGAAGTTCCTCTGGCCTAGCCGCGCAACGGCCGGGTCTCGCCAAACGATCAGTTAAATTGATTTTGAACAAAGACAGTTCGAAGGCACGGGATTTACTAGCTCAATCGGGTGCTTCGGGTCGGATACTTCGGCTTCAAATGAGGTTCTGCTTATCCAACGCATTGCGGAGGCCAGGAATGCTTAGACTAAGAGATCGTACCGCTGTCGTAACGGGCGCAGCTAGCGGGATTGGCCGAGGCATCGCCATAGCGCTTTCACGCCGAGGATGTCATCTCGCACTCGCAGATATCGATGAAACTTCTTTAGAGCGGACAGCTAAGGAGATCGCTGCGTCCGGCGTGCGCGTCAGCCGGCATCCTCTCAACGTTGCCAGCCCCGAGGCGATCGCGGCTTTACCGGACCACGTAAAGGCCCAGCATGGAGGGGCGGACCTTCTTTTCAACAATGCCGGGGTCGATGTCGTGGGCACCTTCGAACAAATTGACGAGTCCGACTTCGAATGGCTTTTCGCGATCAATTTTTGGGGCGTCGTGCGCATGACCCGCGCATTCTTGCCGCTGCTTCGCCTCAGTGAGGAGGCGTGGCTTGTCAATATGTCGGGTTTGATCGGCCTTATTGCGGCACCTGGCCACACGGCCTACGCGGCGAGCAAGTTCGCCGTTCGCGGCTTTACCGACTCACTGCGACTTGAGTTGGAGGGAGCGGGCATCGGCGTCACCGCGGTATATCCGGCGGGTACTGCCACATCGATCGCCAAAAACGCGAGGGTACCGAAAGGGATGTCGCCTGCGGAGGCCGCGAGCCGCATCGGTCAGCTTCAGTCGATGCTAAAGATGCAGCCGGAAGCTGCGGGTGAGACGATTGTCCGCGGCGTCGAGCGCCGAAAAGCGCGAGTGCTGGCCGGCTCTGATGCCAAGTTAGTGTCGGTTCTCGAACGGCTTTTTCCGGTTTCGTATTGGAAAATAATCGCTCGGCTGAAAAAGCCATCGTAACTTCGCGTCCTATTTGCAGATGTTCCAGGCCAGTAAGTTTACGCTGGCCGCCGGCTTACCCGCACCGCATGTCACATCGACAGTACCGGGCTGTCCTCAACCAAATATCTTGAATTGCATTCACTCAGAATCGCTCAGCCGCCCTCAAAGCCGCTCCAGCGTAGAGTAGCCCCGCGTTCATTTAGCCTTACTCAGTTCCCGGCATTAGGACTGCAAGCACGATGGCGCTCGCATGCATTTTTTAGTTGGTTCAATCGCGCTTTTGTGCATCATATCGAGTACGATGGAACTTAAACGCGTCCGTAAGGCCTTAATGGGAGAGTGCACGCGCGGCGGGCGGCGCGAGGTCTCCGATCGGGGTTGATAATTATGAATCCCGCACGTTCAGCCAAAGGGTTTCTCGATATAGCCGATAGAACGCTGAGAAGCCTGTTTTCGTTGAGACGCGCGTTTCTGCGCATCCAGAGCCTCTATTCTGGAATACCGTATACTAAACTCAAACTCACTCGCTTGATCGGTATCCACCTCGGCCAAGTCCTTATTATCGAAAGAGGGACGCGCCGCATTCTCGACGAATGGAGCGACGGTTCGAACGCCGCCCGGGGAACCGAACAAACCGGCTCGCGGCGTGCCGGCGCGAACATACTCGCCGCAATCGCCGAGCTTGAGCGGAACCCGAAGGCGTTTTTCCATGGCGGGATTCGCACCCTCGACCTTGGCGGATCGCACGTTCACCTTTATGCGACGCCGGCTTACATCCTCGCTGCCAAGTACGACGGTCCGGCAATCGGCAAACTTGAACGTCATATCGATGCCGCGCTTCGAGTATCCCTGGCAAAAACTCCAGCTCTTTTGTATTTTACCGGAGGTAAATCTGCCGGCCTTCAAGGCATTGCGAACCGGGTCGCCCTGACGATCGAGAAGATTCTTCTTCACGCAAACTTGCCCCCGCACGGAAAAGCCCGCCGTCCCATATTCGCCTATGCTGCTATAGCGGCGCTCTGCCTTGCCGGCATTGCAACGACCGGCGAAGCCATCTACCTACGCTATCCTATTTGGCAAGATGTCAAATTGGATCAAGTCGAACCCGCTGGGATGGACCTTGCCGCCGCTACAAGTGCGGCCGCCCCGCCGCCCCTGCATTTTGAAGCCGGAGAAGCCGGCCACGCCGCTCAGATCGCGGGCCCGATGCCGGCGCAATCGCCTACCCGCGCGCCGGGCTGGGGCATGGCAGCCGTTCCAGCAAGCGCAGCGCCCGCACAACAACTCTTGGCCGTGCAATCCTCCGAGCTGCTGAGATGGCAAATGGATCGTGCTCTCATGCAGCCCGCTCTCTCCACCGATGTCAAAACAGAGACCGCGCCCGTCTCGCTTGTGGACAACGCGGTGAAATCTGGCCTAGCCCAGCTTGCTAAATTCGGCCAGGGAAGCGGCGCTGAGCTTAACTCGTTGAACCGCCTGGAGGTCTCCGCGCAACCCTTCACAAAAGACCTGCCCGGCACCGCCTATCCAGCCGCAGGGTCTCCTCAATCCACGCCGGTTTCGGTAACCGATCAAGGTGTCAAGCTCGGGCTGTTCTCCACGAGCGGAGACGGCAACTCTATCTTTTCGCCGATAAATAACGGGATGGCGCTTGGGGGAACACCGGCCGGAAACCTTGCCAGCGAAGGCATGGGCGCCGCAGGAGGGGCGATCCCGAATGTGGCGGGAGCAACGATGCCAACCCTGAACCAGCCCCTCGGCAGTGCGGGGGCTGCCGTGCGGGCGCTCGGACACTGAAGCGCCCTGCGAGCAGCCGGGGTAGAGCCGGCAACAAATACAAAGATATGAGCGGCATGACGCGCTAGCCGCTCTTACGCGGCCTGCGGTTTGCCATCGCGCGGCCGAACCGGTAAAACGATCCCCGCACAAGGCAGGAGGCGCGCGATGAGCAAAGTTGCATTTATTGGACTGGGCGTTATGGGCTATCCCATGGCCGGGCATATCCGCACGAAGGGCGGCCACGAAGTCACCGTCTATAATCGCACGCAGGGCAAAGCGCAGGCTTGGGTTGCGGAGTTCGGCGGCCAAACCGCGCCCACGCCCGCCGAGGCCGCGAAGGACGCCGATTTTGTGTTCTGCTGCGTGGGCAACGACCACGACCTGCGCTCGGTCACTATCGGCGAGCACGGTGCCTTTCATGGCCTCAAGCCCGGCGCGATCTTCATCGACAACACCACAGCCTCCGCCAACGTCGCGCGCGAGCTTTATGCCAAAGCCGCCGATCTCGGCGCGCATTTCCTCGACGCTCCTGTTTCAGGCGGCCAGGCCGGAGCCCAGAACGGGGTGCTCACCGTTATGGTTGGCGGCGATGAGGCGCCCTTCGCTAAGGCCGAGCCGGTGATCGCCCACTACGCGCGCGCAGTGACGCTGCTCGGACCGTCGGGCGCGGGCCAGCTCACCAAGATGGTGAACCAGATTTGCATCGCCGGCCTCGTCCAAGGCTTGTCGGAGGGTATCCATTTCGCGCAGAAGGCTGGGCTCGACATCGAGGCCGTGATCGGCACGATCTCGAAAGGCGCCGCTCAATCCTGGCAGATGGAGAACCGCTGGAAGACCATGGCGGAGGGCAAATTCGATTTCGGCTTTGCGGTCGATTGGATGCGCAAAGACCTTTCGATTTGCCTCGACGAGGCCCGCCGCAATGGCGCGCACCTGCCGGTCTCTGCGCTCGTCGACCAGTTTTATGCGGAGGTGCAATCGATGGGCGGCCGGCGCTGGGATACGTCGAGCCTGATCGCGCGGCTGAACCGGAAGTAGCGCGCTTTCTATTGCGAGGAAAGCCCGCGCTCATGCGCGTCGAGGACCTGCCCGGCGAGATAAAGCGAGCCGGTTACCATGATGCGCACGGGGCCGCGGGCGAGATTGCGGCTCTTCGCAAACGCTGCCTCCAGGCTGCCGGCGGCAAGCGCCGAGATCCCTTCCCGATGAGCGATGTACGCTAAATCCTCCGCCCTATAGGCGTTTGCGTGACCGGGGATCTCGATTGTGGCGGCGAGCTCCGTCAGCCCATGAAAATGCCTAAGGAAGCCGCCGGCATCCTTCGTCGAGAGCATGCCGACGATGAGGTGAATGGGGCTCGGCACCCGCTCCTCAAGATCGGCGAGCGCGCGCGCGACCACCTCGCCTGCTGCCGGGTTATGCCCGCCATCCAGCCAGATTTCGGAGCCGGCCGGGGCTAGATCGTGCAGCTTTCCGTGGGACAGCCGCTCCAGCCGAGCGGGCCAGACGGCCGTTGTGAGGCCTTTCGCGATGGCCTCTGCGGAAATGTGGAAGCCTTCAAGGCGGCGCGCGGCAGCAATCGCGGTGCCCGCATTTTCGAGCTGGTGCCGGCCGAACAGGCGCGGAAGCGGCAGATCGAGCAGACAATCTTCGTCCTGGAAAATCAGCCTGCCCTGCTGCTCGAAGACATCCCAGCTTCGATCCGCCGCGATCACGGGGCAGCCGATCGCCCGGCCCCGCGCGTCGATCACCTCAAGCGCGGTTTCGAGCTGTTTCGACACGATCGCCGGGCGCCCGCGCTTCAAAATGCCGGCTTTCTCGCCCGCGATGGCCTCGATCGTATCGCCGAGGAACGAGCAATGATCGAGCGAAATCGGCGTCAGGATCGTGGCAAGAGGCTCATCGATGACATTCGTGGCATCGAGCCTGCCGCCGAGCCCGGTTTCAAGCAGCACGATATCGGCAGGGTTTTCTGCGAACGCGAGGAAAGCCGCCGCCGTTGTGATCTCGAAAAAGGTAATGGGCTCGCCGCCATTGGCAGCCTCAGCGCGGCTCAAAATATCGGCGAGATGCTGCTCCCCTATCGGCCGGGCGCCGCCGGGGCTCGTCAGCATGATCCGCTCGTGAAACCGGCGCAAATGAGGGGAAATAAACGCGTGCGTCCGGTAGCCGGCCGCCTCCAGCATGCCCTTTAGGAAAGCGACGGCCGAGCCTTTCCCGTTCGTGCCGGCCACGTGCACCACAGGCGGAATCCGCCGGTGCGGGTTGCCGAGCGCACTGAGCAAGCGTTCGACCCGGCCAAGAGAAAGGTCGATACTCTTCGGGTGAAGTTTTTCAAACCGTGCGAGAAGGCTCTCGGACTTTTTGGGTTGCAAGGTTCGGTCCTAAGTTGAAGAGCACGAAGGCGGCGGCGCGTTCGCGTTCCGGTGACGGGCTAAAGGCGTTCCAGCTTAGGAGGGGGGGCTTGCCGGGGCAGCCGGCACCACGTCCGATAGGCTTTCCCCGGCCGCGGCCTCCTGTTTCGACGCTGCGATCTGCTCGGCCGTTGCGGGCAGATTGATTTCCATCGTGCCACCCGCGGCCTTCTTGCGGACCTTCACATTGTTCATGCCGGCGCGATGCCTCCGCTCGGTCACGAGCAGGCTGCATAGGCGGCTCAAGGTCTCGCGCAAATCCTGCCGGTGCACGACCATGTCGATCATGCCATGATCGAGGAGGTATTCCGATCTTTGGAAGCCGTCGGGAAGCTTCTCGCGAATTGTTTGCTCGATTACGCGGGGGCCGGCAAAGCCGATCAACGCTCCGGGCTCGGCAATATGGATATCGCCCAGCATCGCGTAGGACGCCGTGACCCCGCCGGTCGTTGGGTTCGTGAGAACGACGATATAAGGTAGCTTAGCCTCGCGCAGGCGCTGCACGGCAACTGTCGTGCGCGGCATCTGCATCAGCGAGAGGATGCCCTCTTGCATGCGTGCCCCGCCCGAGGAAACGAACAGAATGTACGGCACCTTAAGCTCGACGGCTTTCATCATGCCGGTGATAATCGCCTCGCCGGCCGCCATGCCGAGCGAGCCGCCCATAAAGGCGAAATCCTGCACCGCCGCGACGATGGATAAGCCATCGAGCGTGCCGAGCCCCGTGAGGAGCGCGTCGTTCATGCCGGTCTTGATGCGGGCTTCCTTGAGCCTGTCCGCATAGCGCTTTTCGTCCCGGAATTTCAGGGGGTCCGTAGGAACCTCGGGAACGGCCACAACCTCGAACTTGCCGCCGTCGAAAAACGACTTCAGCCGCGCCTCCGCTCCGATGCGCATGTGATAGCCGGAGCCGGGGATGACGAATTGATTGCCCTCGAGATCCTTGTGGAAGACCATCTGGCCTGTCTCCGGGCATTTTACCCAGAGATTTTCCGGCATATCGCGCTTTTGCCATAGGCCACGAATTTTAGGCCGAACGACGTTATTGATCCAGTTCACGTGTCCTCGTGCCTCTTACGCCTACGCCGCGCAGACGGCGGTTCGCAACTATCGCTACGCAGCTTTCATACCGGAGGAAAGCTGCTCAACCAGATCCAAAACCGCTCGTATGGTTAAGTCGGTGGCAAGCTGTGCTTCGTCAAGGCTTTGAGCGATCGCATCCACGAGCACAGACCCTACGACAACCCCATCCGAAACCCCCGCGATCGCGCGGGCTTGCTCGGGCGTTCGCACACCGAAGCCTACCACGACCGGCAGAGGCGTACGCGCCTTGATGCGTGTGACATTTCGCTCCACCGCGCTTAAATCCGGTGCGCGCGTTCCGGTAATTCCGGTGATGGAGACGTAATAGACGAAACCGCTCGTATTGGTCAGCACCCTCTCCAGCCGGTGGTCGGTGGTTGTCGGCGCCGTCAGCCGGATGAAACTCAATCCGGCTTGGAGCGCCGGCAAGCAAAGCTCATCGTCCGCTTCCGGCGGGACGTCGACGACAATAAGCCCGTCCACGCCTGCGTCCACCGCCTCGGCCAGAAAGCCGTCTACGGGAAACACATAGATGGGGTTGTAATAGCCCATCAGAATGACCGGCGTTTCGCTATCGGTTTCCCGGAAGCTCCGCACCATTGCCAAGGTTTTGCGCTGGGTTTGCCCGGCGCGCAACGCACGCTGCGACGATCTTTGAATGGCAGGCCCGTCCGCCATCGGGTCCGAGAACGGCATCCCGAGCTCGATGATGTCAGCCCCCGCTTTTGGCAGTCCCTTCAGGATCTCCAGCGAGGTTGCGTAATCGGGATCGCCCGCCGTCGTAAAGGTGACGAGCGCCTTCTTCTTCGCCTCTGCCAGCCGCGCAAAAGTCCTCGCTATCCGCTGCATTGAAAACCGCTCAATTCTTCGATGTTTTTGGGCTAAGCGCCGGTTAGATTTCCATTCCAAGGTAGCCTGCGACGGCGAAAATATCCTTATCGCCCCGGCCGCACATGTTCATAACGAGGAGATTGCTGGGGGGCAAGGCCGGCGCGAGCTGAGCCACATAGGCAAGCGCGTGCGCGGGCTCGAGCGCAGGGATGATGCCTTCGAGACGCGTGCAAATTTGAAACGCATCGAGGGCCTCGCGGTCGGTCGCCGACACATAGGTGACGCGCCCCGTGTCGCGAAGCCACGAGTGCTCCGGGCCGATGCCAGGATAGTCGAGCCCCGCCGAAATGGAGTGCCCGTCCAGGATTTGGCCATCGCTGTCTTGAAGCAGATAGGTCCGGTTGCCGTGAAGGACTCCGGGCCGGCCGCCATTCAGCGAGGCGCAGTGGCCGTTCGGCACATCGAGGCCGCGGCCAGCCGCCTCGACGCCAAACATCGTCACGGAGCGGTCGTCGAGGAACGGATGGAACAGGCCCATCGCGTTCGAGCCGCCGCCGATGCACGCCACGAGCGTGTCCGGCAGCCGCCCCTCGGCGGCCATCATCTGCTCGCGGACCTCGCGGCCGATAACCGATTGAAAATCGCGCACCATGGCCGGATAGGGATGCGGCCCCGCAACCGTACCGATGATGTAGAACGTGTCCTCGACATTGGCGACCCAATCGCGCAGCGCCTCGTTCATGGCATCTTTGAGCGTCGCAGTGCCGGAGATCACCGGCCGCACCTCGGCACCGAGCAGCCGCATACGGAACACGTTCGGGCTTTGGCGTTCGATATCGGTCTGGCCCATATAGACGACGCAAGGAAGCCCAAAGCGCGCCGCGACGGTCGCGACCGCAACGCCGTGCTGGCCCGCGCCGGTCTCAGCGATGATGCGCGTCTTGCCCATCCGCATCGCGAGCAGGATCTGCCCAAGGCAGTTATTGATCTTATGCGAGCCGGTATGATTGAGCTCGTCGCGCTTGAAATAGATTTTCGCGCCGCCGAACTGCTTCGTCAGCCTCTCGGCAAAATAAAGCGGGCTCGGCCTGCCGGCATAATGAGCGTTGAGGTCTTCAAGCTGGGCATGGAACGCCGGGTCGTCCTTCGCTTGAGCGTAGGCCGCTTCAAGCTCCAGGATGAGCGGCATCAGCGTCTCGGCGACGAAGCGCCCGCCATAAAGGCCGAAATGCCCTCTCTCGTCTGGGCCGGTTCGAAAGCTGTTCAGGTTCAGCGGCGTTTCAGCAATAGGCATGATTTTTTCCTTTTTGGGCCCCAGTCGAAGCTGGCATGGCCGGTACGAAGGATTTCGCGGTTTTTACAAACGTCCGTATGCGTGCGGGGCTCTTCACCCCAGGGGAGGTTTCCACCCCCGAAGAAACATCGACAGCCTGAGCGCCGCTCGCGCTTAAAGCCTCCAGCAAGTTATCGGAGTTAAGCCCTCCAGAAAGCATGAAATCCGGTCTAGGTGAAGCTTTTGGCAGCCAGGTCCAATCGAAGGCAAGTCCGTTTCCCCCAGGAAGCGCACCGCAGCAACCTATGGCCTGCGCATCGAAGAGGAGAATATCTGCGGCGGCCTCGAACCGGCGCGCGGTTACGATGTCCTGAGGCGCTCCGACCTTTATAGCCTTAATGATGGAGGCCTGAGACAAAGACCGGATGTCCGCGATGCGCTGCAAGCTTTCATCTCCGTGAAGCTGAAGAAAGTCGGGGCGCACCTCGGCCATGATTGCCTCGATGGCGGCGTCTGGCGCGTCGACCGTTAACGCGATGGTTTTTATCCGGCCTTCTGCCAGCCGCGCAAGCCTTGCCGCCTGCTTAAGCGATACATTTCTGGGGCTTTTCTCGAAAAACACAAAGCCTGCGTAATCGGCACCGGCCTCAATAGCTGCTTCCAGGGTCTTCTTGGTCGATAGCCCGCAAATCTTGACTGAGACGCTCATTCTTCTCTTAATTGGATAGCTCGTACCGCGGCGCGCTTGGGCCTCCCTTCGCCCGCCGGCGTTACACTGGTGTAGATTTCAAAGATAGGACCGCAACGCGCGCGGCGTTGCAGCTGTCCCTGCCGCCCCGGGCGCGGCTTGCAAACCGGCTTTCAAGACTTCCGCCTCGCGCTTCCACATCGCAACCTCTTTCGACCTTGCGCGAGCGGCTTGCCGCCAATGCCCTTGTCCTATCCATACGGAAGCCGCCCCGAGAAAGATCCCAATGAACATCGCTACGAAAAGATAGACAAACAAGGGAGCTTCAACGGTTGGCACAAGCTTTCTATCGCCGAAAGGGCTGAAGGGGTCGAGGATGAATGTGACTGGAGCGCGATTCGCCACGGCAAAGGCTGCGACGAGACAGCCAAAGATGCAAAGGAGCAAAGCTTTGATAAAGCGCTTCATGGTGCTTGCGGATACCGCTTCTCAGTGGGGTCAAGAGGGCTTTTTCGGCGCCTTTTTACGGCCCTTCGGCTTCTCCACCGGGTCTCCAGCAGGATTGAGCCGGATACGAAGCTCCTTACCGGTCTTGAAATAGGGAACGTATTTTTCCGATACCTCTACCTGATCGCCTGTCCGTGGATTGCGGCCGATCCGGGCTGGGCGGTGCTTAACGGAAAATGCACCGAAACCGCGCAGTTCGACACGATCGCCTCGCGCGAGCGCGCTTGTAATCTCCTCGAAAATCACATTCACGATCTTTTCCACATCCTTGTGCATCAGGTGAGGATTTCCGCCCGCGAGTTTTTCGATGAGCTCGGATTTAATCATTGCAGCGCCTCACTTTTTTTATCAGCTCAAGGGTGCCAAATCGAAAAGAGTCCGTCAAGCGGCCGGTCCTTCAGGGCTTCGAGCCCGGCCAGCACGCCCTCATCGGCCAGAGCGCCAAGCCCGAGCTTGCCCGCAAGCGATGCGACGGAAGACCGGAGCAGGTCGAATTCGGAGCTCGACTCCGGCTTCCAGTCCTTGACCTTCAGGTCCGATTGCACCTTCCGGACGTCCGTGAACCATTTTATGGCCGTCTGCTCGTCGCCGATCGCATCGATCAGCCCGACTTGCAAGGCCTGCCGTCCGGTATAGATCCGGCCGGTTTTGATGTCGTCCATGGATGGGGCAACGCCTTTACGCCTTTCGGCCACCAAGCCGGTGAACCAAGCTTGGGATTCTTTGACCAATTCCTCGGACAGGCGCTTGGCTTCTTCGGTTGTGGGCTTGAACGGCGAGGGTTCCGCCTTCAGCGGTCCGCTGCGGATCTCGTCCACCTTGACGCCGATCTTGGAGAGCAAATCGCTGACCTCTGCCCACTGGAAAATCACGCCGACCGAACCGGTAATCGTATTGCCGCGGGCGACGATATAGTCGGTAGCGATCCCGCCCAGATAAGCGGCGGACGCGGCCACCGTACCAAAAACGGCGGCCACGGGCTTGGCTTTCGCAAGCTCGCGCAGATCCTCGTAAAGCGCTTCGCCGCCGGTCGTCGTGCCGCCGGGGCTATCGACGGAAATAATCACGGCTTTGACATGGCTGTTCTTACGCAGCTTGGTCAAAAGCTCATGCCGCTTCCGGTTATCGCCGATGAACCCGCTGATCGTGACCCGGGCGATATGATCGCGCCCGATGGCGGAGAACGGCTCTTGATCCCCCTTGGCGGCGGCAAAAACTATCGCCGCGACGATGGCTAGGATCGCCAGCACGCGCCAGATGGTTAGCCGGCGCTTGAGCCGGCGGCGATCGATGAGAATGTCCGAATCCAAAGTCATGCGCCCGCCTTTTTGCAGGAACGGGCTGGCCTATGCCAGCCCGGCCGCTTGCTCTTTTAACCGAGGTCTAGCAGCGTAATCACTCTTTGTCCTTGGTTTGAGCCTTGTTTAAGGCCGCACCAAGAATATCGCCGAGCGACGCGCCGCTGTCCGTCGAGCCGAATTGGGCCACCGCTTCTTTCTCTTCCGCAATCTCGAGCGCCTTGATCGACAGCCCAATCTTGCGTCCGCTCTTATCCACTTGGGTGACGACCGCGTCAACCATATCGCCGGCAGAGAAGCGCTCGGGGCGCTGCTCGCTGCGATCGCGTGAAAGGTCCGCCCGGCGGATGAAGGCGGTCACGTCGGTTCCCGCGATCTTCACGTCGATGCCGGCATCCTTCACCTCGATCACTTGGCAAGTGACGGTCGATCCCTTCTTCAGCGTTGCCGCTGCCTGGAACGGATCGGTGGCGAGCTGCTTGATTCCGAGGCTGATCCGCTCTTTCTCTGGATCGGTCTCGAGCACGACCGCCTTCACCGTGTCGCCCTTGCTGTAGTCCTTGATGGCCTCCTCGCCCGGACGCTGCCAATCGAGATCCGAAAGATGGACCATGCCGTCGATCCCGCCGTCGAGGCCGATGAACAGGCCGAACTCAGTGATATTGCGAACCTGGCCTTCGACAGCCGAGCCTTTTGGATGGTGCGCTGCGAACGCGTCCCAGGGATTTTCCTGCGTCTGTTTCAGGCCCAGCGAGATGCGGCGCTTGGCCGAGTCGACCTCGAGCACCTGAACTTCGACCTCTTGGCTGGTCGAGACGATCTTGCCGGGGTGGACGTTCTTCTTCACCCAGCTCATTTCGGAGACGTGGATGAGGCCCTCGACGCCGGGCTCCAGCTCAACGAAGGCGCCGTAATCGGCGATGTTCGTGACCGTTCCCTTGAACTTGCCGCCAATGGGGTACTTGGCTTCGATGCCGGACCACGGGTCGGCGCCGAGCTGCTTCATGCCGAGGCTGATGCGTTGCGTCTCAGGATTGATGCGCACGATCTGGACTTTGACCGTGTCGCCGACATTCAAGATTTCGGTCGGGTGGTTGACGCGCTTCCACGCCATGTCGGTGACATGCAAGAGGCCGTCGATTCCGCCAAGATCGATGAACGCGCCGTAATCGGTGATGTTCTTGACGACGCCGTCCACGACTTGGCCTTCTTCGAGCTTGGCCACGATTTCGGAGCGCTGCTCGGCGCGCGTCTCTTCGAGCACGGAGCGGCGGGAGACGACGATATTGCCGCGCCTGCGGTCCATTTTCAGGATCTGGAAGGGCTGCGGCACGTTCATGAGGGGGGTTACGTCCTTGATCGGACGGATATCGACCTGGCTTCCAGGAAGGAACGCGACAGCGCCGTCGAGATCGACGGTGAAGCCGCCCTTGACGCGGTTGAAGATCACGCCCTCGACCTTCTCGCCCGCGTTGAATTTCTGTTCGAGCTTGGTCCAGCTATCCTCGCGGCGCGCCTTCTCGCGGCTCAGCACCGCTTCGCCGGCGGCGTTCTCGATCCGCTCGACATAGACTTCCACCTCATCGCCGACATGCAATGTCGGCGCCTGCACGGAAGAGCCAAACTCCTTGAGCGGCACGCGGCCTTCGGTCTTTAGCCCGACGTCGATAACCGCGAGATCCTTTTCTATGGCGACGATCTTGCCCTTTACCACCGCGCCCTCAGCGGGCGCCGAGCCGGATAGGGACTCGTCGAGAAGAGCGGCGAAGTCATCGGCGGTCGGATTGTATTCCCTGGCCTTTGGCTCTAGTGTTTGCGTTGCGATCATTAAAACTCCGATGGCCGAAGCCAGTCCTGCGTTAGTGTTGAACCGAACGGCTTGCCGGACCCGCGGTTTCCAGCGCCGTTATCATGTATGTCCCGATTGCCGTTTGAAGGCCGTTGATTCAGGAGTGCACCGCGCACACCGGTAAATCATGGCAGGCCGGGCCCAAAACGGGTCTTGACAGCATGATTTATCTGCGGCCCGCGACTTTATCAATAAGTTCAAGAGCGGCGGCGAAGGCTTTTTCTATATCTAACTCTGTTGTATCGAGCAAGAGCGCGTCTTCGGCAGGGCGCAAAGGCGAAACCGGACGCTCCCGGTCGCGGCGGTCGCGCTCCTCGATCTCTTGCAGCACCGCCGCCTCTGTCGTTTGGACCCCATATCCAGTCAGCTCGATGTAGCGGCGGCGTGCCCGGGCGCGGGGGCTGGCGCTGACGAAAATCTTTACCTCCGCGTCTGGACAGACCACGGTGCCGATATCGCGGCCCTCGATCACTGCGCCTTGGGGATTGGCCGCGAAGCTACGCTGAAAAGAAAGCAGCTCAGCGCGAACCTCGGGGATTGCGGCAACAACCGACGCGGCCTCCCCATTCCCCTTCAACCTGAGATTTGGGTCCGAAAGCGTAGCCGGATCGAGGCGGCGGGCCGCCTCGGATGCAGCTATCGCGTCGGTGAGAGCATGCCCGGCCGCGATCACATCGCGTGCAACGGCGCGATAGAGCGAGCCTGTATCGAGATGGGGCAGGCCGTACCTTTGTGCGATCCGCCTGGCGAGCGTGCTTTTTCCGGCCGCTGCGGTTCCGTCAATTGCAATAATCATCGGCTGCCCGCCTCCACGGCATCCTCGAAACATGCCCCCAGCGATTGCATAAGGCCCTCGAATTCCGGAAAACTCGTTGCGATCATGGACGCGTCGTCCACGCTCACAGGTTCCTCTGCGGCAAGGCCGAGAACCAAAAACGCCATCGCGAGCCGGTGATCCATATGCGTGGCAATTAAGCCGCCGCCCTTTACCTGCCCCGAGCCGGTAACCGCGAGGGTATCGCCGCGCGCCTCTGCACGGACCCCGCAAGCGCTGAGGCCCGCCACGGTGGCCTCAAGCCTGTCGCTTTCCTTCACTCGAAGCTCGGCGAGCCCGTCCATTACCGTATTTCCGTCTGCGAAAGCAGCGAGAACCCCGAGAATGGGATATTCGTCGATCATCGAGGGCGCGCGCTCTGCTGGAACGTGAACGCCTCTAAGCCGGCTCGCCCTCGCCCGAAGATCTGCCACCGGCTCCCCATTCAACTCCCGCTCATTCTCGAAGGATAGGCTCGCGCCCATCTCTTTGAGCGTTTCGTAAAAGCCCGTCCGCGTCGGGTTAATGAGAACGTTGCGGATAAGAACATCGGAGCCCGGGCACAAAATGGCGGCCGCGGCGAGAAATGCGGCAGAGCTCGGGTCGCCTGGAACCGTGACAGGCTTTCCATGAAGGGTCCTGCCCCCTTCGACAGAGATCCGGATGCCGCCTTCAACGGGAGCGGACGAAACAGCGGCGCCGAAATAGGCGAGCATCTTCTCGGTATGATCGCGCGTTTTCTCGGTTTCGATCACCGAAGTGCGCCCAGAGGTCAAGAGCCCCGCGAGCAGGATCGCCGACTTAACCTGCGCCGACGGGACTGGCAGCCGGTACTCTATAGGCACAAGCCCGGAGCTGCCTGCCAGCGTCAGCGGCAGAGTGGCGCGCCCTTCCTCCTCGATTTGAAGCCCCATTTTCTTCAACGGCTCGAGAACGCGGCCCATCGGCCGCTTTTTCAACGAGTCATCGCCCGTAAAGACAGCGCGGATGGGATGGCCCGCCACAACGCCCATCATAAGCCGCGCCCCAGTCCCGGAATTGCCAAAGTCGAGAGGAGCGGCCGGCTCCGTCAGGCCGCCAAGGCCCGATCCGGTTACGATCCAGTTTCCGCCTTCCTTTCGCACATCCGCGCCAAGCTGCTGCAAAACGCGCGCCGTGCACAAGATATCCTCCGACTCCAAGAGACCGCTGACCTGGGTTTGGCCTTCCGCCAGCGCCCCTAGGATCAACGCCCTGTGAGAGATGGATTTATCGCCAGGCACAAAAACCGTACCTTGCAAAGCGCCCGATTTGCGCGACATGAGGGGCTTCGGGACGGTTAGAGCCTGGGACATCGGCCGGCAGCCTTAGGTTTGTTGAAGGGAAAGATCGCTTTTCGATCCGTCATAGACCCTTGCTGGACTTCGCTGTCAATCGGGTGCGGCGCAAGTTGCGCAAATTCGCAGGCCCTTCTTCTCTTTGCCTTTGACATACGAAGAGGATGCTGACTATCCCATTAATGATTGCCGGCGCGAGGCGCGCCATCCCTAACAGCTAAGGAAGCTACAGACACATGTCCAGTAAAGCTGAGCGCGGAACCAAGCGAGTTTGCCAATCGTGCGGCGCCAAATTCTACGATCTGCACCGCGACCCCATCGTTTGCCCGATGTGCCAGGCTATGTATCAGCTCAGTGCGCCATCATCGCGTGCGGCAGCTGGCGGCAACAACCTCGATGCGGACGACGACGCCGTCCTCGATTCCGGCAGGACCGGGCTTGAATTTGTACCCCTTGACGAAGTTGCGGCGAGGGAGGGAGAGGAACTCCCCGATATCGAGGGCGGTGACATTGCCGATGCGGGCGACGACGAGGATGCCGCGCTCGACCCGGGCAGCGAGGAAGAGCCTTTCCTCGAAGCCGAGGACGAAGGCGAGGCCGACATGTCCGGTTTCATGGGCGGCGGCAAGGACGAGGAAGTCTAATATTCGAGGAACTCCGTAAAACCCTCTCATTTTTGTTGCGGCTGGCGTGCCGAGGGGTTAATTACGGGTTTCACGCGCGGCTGGACGCTATTGAGTCCAGCCGAAGGGGCCATAGCTCAGCTGGGAGAGCGCTTGAATGGCATTCAAGAGGTCGGCGGTTCGATCCCGCCTGGCTCCACCAAATATTCGAAATCGATGTGTTTGACGCAGAGCGCAGGTCTTTCTTGAAAGACCGTACGTGTTCCATATATGCTGAATAATACGTCCACATCGGACACGTCCTCATACCACCGCGAGCGGTGAGATTAGCAGGCATGCCGAAATGTGCACTTGGCACGAGGAGGTGCTTACCGTGGAAGAATCCCTCAAAGATTTCGAGCTCGAAGCCTGGGGCGAAGGCGAGCTAGCTTATATCAAGCAGCTTAAGGCTAAGGACGTGGCAGAGCTTTTCCCGCAGCTTGGCGGCCTGCCCGAGGGCATCGACCTTTACGCAGTCGTTTCAGCCGATGGCACACCCATGGTGCTGACGGATAGCCGGTCTGCGGCCCTCGAGAACGTGGAAGAAAGCGATCTGGAGCTGGTTACGCTTCATTGATGCGGCACGGCGCAATACGCCCGCCGTTGCGGCGGGCGTTCAATTATCGGATCATTAAGCCGCGTGCGACGCGGCTTTTTCTGTGAGAATTGCGTAAATCGCAGCGCGATCCCGGCAAGCGCGCAGCTTTTCGACAGCCTTCGGCTCCCGTAGCAGCCGTGAAACCCGGGCGAGCGCTTTGAGGTGATCGGCGCCCGCACTTTCAGGCGCGAGGAGCAGCATGACGATATCGACCGGCTCTTCATCGATCGATTCGAACTCCACAGGCTCTTCAAGCCGCGCGAAAACACCTACGCTATGCCGGAGATTCGGCAACTTGCCGTGCGGAATGGCAATGCCCGAGCCCACGCCGGTCGAGCCGAGCCGCTCGCGCTGAAAGAGAATGTTGTAAATGTCTACGCTATTCAGCCCCGTCAGATCCGCAGCGCGGTCTGAAAGGATTTGAAGCACCTGCTTCTTATTCGCGGCCTTTAAGGACGGAATAACGCCGTAAGGCGTTATGAGGTCGCTCAAATCCATGTCTTGTCCCACGCGTTAACGTCCTCCATGTGCAGACCGCGATCTACGCTTTCGCGCTCGCAACACTGCCGCTGGGGTCGATCCACCCGATATTTCCATCCGGACGCCGGTATACGACATTAATCCCACCGTGCGCAGCGTTACGAAACACGAGAAATGGCTGATCGGCAAGATCCATCTGCATGACTGCATCGCTCACCGCCATCGCCCGTACCCGTGCTGGCGTTTCGGCTATTACAGCCGGAGCACCTACCCCATCTCCCTCGACACCGGGGGACTCGGCAATGCTTTCGAGATCTATCACATAATCGATACCGGCGCCTTCGAAAAGATGCGCGGCATTAACAGGGCCATGCCCATGGCTTTTAAGCCTCCGCTTGTAGCGGCGCAACCGCTTTTCTAACCGGTCCAGGGCCGAGTCGACGCTTCCATAGGCGTCGGCACCGTTCCCGGCCGATTGCATGTCAAGCCCAGATTCCAGATGTATGGCGCACTGCGTCAAGAACCCATCGTGATTCTTTTCGACGCTGATTTGGCCAGATACAGGCCGCCCTGAGAATTTACCCAGCGCTGTTTCTACCCGGCTCAGCGCGTAACTACGGAGACTTTCGCCAAGATCGACGTTCTTTCCGGTTATTTTGATTGTCATCGCAGAATAGTTGAGTTTGGCGTTCAGTTTTCGGGCCGAATTGCACCTGCCCACTAATATAGTACATTGCGCGATTAGTGGGTGCAACACTTAAAAGCTGCTTTTGCGGGAAGCTAAATACACAGCTTCGCTAAGTAGAAACTGGCTTCTCGCGGAAGCCAGCCATTCACATGACTGCGCGTAAAATCACATAAAGCGGCTGCACTGCAGTTCCTCCGCTACTTAGCGGGGAGCAAGCACCATGATCATCTGCCGGCCTTCAAGTTTCGGTTCCAGTTCAACCTTGGCGATCATGCCGGTTTCCTCCTTCACCTTCACAAGGAGCTGCATTCCTAGCTCCTGATGCGCCATTTCGCGCCCTCTGAAGCGAAGCGTAACCTTTACCTTGTCGCCCTCTTCGAAGAACTTCTTGATAGCGCGCATCTTGACTTCGTAATCATGGGAATCGATATTAGGCCGCAGCTTAATTTCCTTGACTTCGACAGTCTTTTGTTTCTTTCGCGCTTCAGCAGCTTTCTTCTGTGCTTGGAACTTATACTTCCCGAAATCCATGATCTTACAAACAGGGATTTCTCCATTTACCGCAATCTCGACAAGATCGAGACCGGCTTCCTGAGCCTTCGAAAGCGCGTCGCGCTTATTGATGGTGCCGTGGTTCTCCCCATGCTCGTCGATGAGCTGAACTTCACGGGCGATAATAGCTTCGTTAATGCGCGGACCTTCTTTGGCGGGCGCGCGGCTAATCGGACGGCGTATGTGACTTCTCCTATGGCTGTTGACGGTGCAAGTTAGAAAATGAGGATAAAAACCGCAGCCGGCAAGTCAAGTGCCTTCTTGCGCGAGACCGGCTTACCATCACTTTTGTGTCGCCGTCTTAAACGACTCTGCAAGTTGCGTTCCGAGCAAGCGATCGTAGACGGTCAAGGTCCGCAGCTGTAAAGCGTGCTTGCAGAATTCCCGCCGCGCACGCTCCATTGCCCCCTGACGCAAAGCTTCGAGCGCGCCGTTATCCATCGCCAATGCGAAGCGAAGCGATTCGCAAAGTGCCGCGGAGTTGCCCGGTTCGAAGAGCCAAGGCCCGTGGCACGGCACGCAAGAGGAACCCGGCGGGCTAACGCTTTCTCCGCCGCCGGCATGGGCGAGTAGCCCAGGCCCGGCAGAGACCGTTTCGGGAAACGCCCCGATGTTGGACGCGATCACCGGGCAGCCCATGGCTTGCGATTCGACCGCGGACCGGCCGAAAGCCTCCGCCTCGATGGATGGCAGCACCGTAAACGCGGCAGCTTTGAAGGCGGCGGGCATATCGTCGCAATGACCGGCGACGATCACCCGGCCGCGAAGGCCTTGGGTCTCGATGGAAGCTTCGAGCTCGGCTCTATAGGACGAGCGGTTTTGCTCGTCGCCTATCAGAACGAAAATCGCGTCCGCGCATTCGCTGCGCGCATGCAGTTGTGCCACTGCGTCAATAAGAACGTGCTGCCCCTTCCAGCGGCTCAGCCGCGCGGGCAAAAGAACGATGCGCTTGCCCGCGGGCACGCCCCACTTCTCGCGCAAAGCCCGGACGCGATCGGCCGTTACCGCAGCAGGATCGAACCTCTCGAGGTCCACACCCCGGTAAATCACGCCCACCCGCGCCGACGAATCGGGGTGCCGGTGACGCACAAGGCTCGCCGTGTAATGCGAATTGCAGATGACCGCGTCGCCTCGCGCCATCACGCTGTTGTAGAAAGCTTTCAGGCGGCCTTCTTGATTGTAAATCCCGTGATAGGTGGTCACGAAGCAGCGTTTCGTCCGCCGTGCAGCAATGAATGCACTCCAGGCCGGCGCGCGGCTCCGGGCATGAATGAGGCTCACGCCCCTCTGACGGATAAGCCCGCCAAGACGGCCCGCATTGAAGAGAATCGCCGCCGGGTTTTTCGTTTTTGCCGGGAAGCGGACCAACTCGCCGCCAGCTTCGGCCAGTTCGTCCTCAAGACGGCCGCCGGCAGAGACCACGAGTGCGCGGCCTCCCCCAAGCGTTATTGCCTCCGCCATCTCGATCGTTGAGCGCTCCGCGCCGCCCGCCGACAGCTCGGGCACGATTTGAAGAATGACGGGCCAAGGCATTCGTTTTAGCATCGCAGCGGCCCAGATCGGTGGGTCCCGGCCCCGCTTGCCCAGCGGGAGCAAGCTACTGTACCGGGCTTTTGGCTAAGTCTCATGGAAGAAGCATAGGATGAACGGCGAAGAACTGCAATTGCTCCCAGTTAGTGCCGGCAGTGAAGGGCCTGTGTCTATCGCTTACCGTTTCCGCAAGCCTAAGGAAAATCGACCAACATTTGTCTGGTTCTGCGGCTTTAAGTCCGAAATGGAAAGCGTGAAAGCCAATGCGCTGGCCGCTTGGGCGCGGGCGAATGGCGCCGGCTGCCTCAGGTTCGATTACTCCGGCCATGGCAAATCCGGCGGCCGGTTCGAGGACGGCACCATCGGCGCGTGGCTCGATCAAGCCGCCTCGGTTTGCCGGCACGTCATCTGCGATGGGCCGGCGGTCTTCGTGGGCTCGAGCATGGGCGGCTGGGTCGCGCTTCTGCTCGCGAGGCGGTTCCACATGGCAGCCACCCCTCATCCTGTCCTTCTTCCGCAGGGGGAGAAGGAACGTTGCGGCACCGTACAGTCTCTCAATGCCGGCGCGGCGCGTGCAACAACGCCCCCTCTCCCCTCGCGGGAGAGGGCTGGGGTGAGGGGGGACTTAGCCCCCCATCTCAATGGCATTGTGCTCATCGCGCCCGCCTGGGATATGACACGCCTGTTTTGGGAACGCGCCCCCGCTGAAACGCGCGAATCCATCCTGCGCGACGGGGTATACTACCGGCCATCGGCCTATGGCGATGGGCCCTATGCGATCACGAAGGCGCTGATCGAGGACGGCGAACGCCATCTCTTCGGCGCCGGCCCCGTTCCGCTCGCCGTGCCCATCCGCATCCTGCACGGCTGCCAAGACCCGGACGTTCCTTGGCGCCGCTCGCTTAGCCTTCTCGACGTCATCGCCTGCCCCGATATGCGCCTCACCCTCATCAAAGACGGCGAGCATCGCTTGTCGCGGCCGGGCGACCTCGCGCTCCTTTTCACCACGCTCGCAGAATTCTTTTAGCATGATCCGCAAAAGCATGCCCTCGGGCTTGACCCGGAGGTGGACACCGGTGTTGCGACAAGATCATGCGGAAACAGAAGCTTAAAGCGCGGGGCCGGCTGGCCTTCTAGCGCTTCTTAGGCTGATATCGACCCGTTCTTCGGGCTGATCGAAAACAGGTTCGGCCCCGCCGGTGTTCTTCGCCTCCCCGGCTCTTTTATCGTCTTCCCGGGCGGACTCTTCCAAAATAGCGACAGCTTTGTTCCAGCCGTAACCGTTCGCGATTCCCGGGCCGGCGAGTTCCGCATCCTCTTCCGCGGAAGCTTCCAAATCTACGGTCCCGTCAGCGCTGGCGGCGGCTATGAAATCACCATAGACGTCGCCGGGCACATCGAATTCGCAATCGGCATCGCACGCTGCGGCACCGGCAAAGCCGGCGATGGCCACATGCCTAAACTGCTTGTGCCAATGGTGGCCCCGCAGCCGGGCAAGGCGATCGTGGAGATGGCTGCCGGGTTTCGTAAAGCGCAGGCCGGTCAGCAAGCTGTGATGGTATCCCAGCACCTTGTGGGCGAGCACGTGCCCATTATAGGTCCCATGGCTCACCGATCCGATGCTTGCAAGCGTCAAATGACTAGTTTGGTTGAACTGCCCGAGCCTGGCGGGGAGGCCATTCGCACCAGGTTGTCCAGGCGTGCCATCTTTGGAAGAGGCAGAGATCCCTGGCTCATCAGGAACATGCCGGTAATGGCTCCGGATATGGCTCGGTACGGCGCTGTCCCAAACGTGCCTCAGTGCAAATAACGGGCGCCGCGTGGTTTTACCGGAGACGCTCCGGCCGTGCGGCGGGCTTTCGCGGCGTGCATTATTTCTAATGGGAGGAACGCTCCGCAAAAAGCTCGGGCTGCCCCAAGGGACACTACGAAAACTGCTTCCGCCTGCGCTGAAACCTTTCACAGGCACAGAACGCTCCGGCTTTTGCGGGGCCGCGTACGAAATAAAGGCAGCACTCGCAGAGGAGGCCATGACCGCGGTTATGATCGAGACCGGCAGCAGGCGAAATATATAACTCATCCGGCACCACCACTCTATAACTTGAACTCTACCCAAAGAATCATAGCGTTAACCAATTTAAACCAAAAAGTCCGGACGCGGAAGAGGCTTTGCGGCCTTACATCGGGGATGCCCGGCGTGCGCGCATACTCGCGAACATAAGGCTTGTCCGGATTCGATCATGACCGGCCAGGGCTAGTTGAGGCTCTCTGCTATTGCGCGCAGCCCCTCGCGGTAGGTCGGATAGCGCAGCCTGATACCAAGCTCACGTTTGATCTTATCGTTACGCATCCGCTTGTTACTGGCATAGAAGCTCCGCGCCATCGGCGAAAGCTCCGCGCTCTCGAACGGAAATTCCGGCGGCGGCACCGCGCCGATCAGCTCCGCCGCATAGAGGATCACATCCTGCGGCGGCGCGGGCTCGTCGTCGGCGACATTGAAAAGCCGCGTTCCGGGCTTGCGGCGCTCCTGAAAAATCGCGGCCGCAACGGTTTGCGCGATGTCGTCCACGTGGATGCGGTTGAAGACCTGGCCGGGCTTGACGATGCGCCTTGCATCGCCCACGCGGATGCGGTCGAGGGGGCTGCGGCCCGGCCCGTAAATGCCAGCGAGGCGGAAGATATCGAGGGGAACGGCGCGCTGGTTGCAAAAGGCGCTCCACGCCGCTTCCGCCTCGATGCGCGCGCCGCCGCGGCCCGTTTCAGGTTCGGCCGGGGTTTCCTCATCGGCCCATGCGCCTTGAAGATCGCCATAAACGCCGATGGTAGAGAGGTACCCGATCCAACGCAGCTTGGGCGCAGCGCGCAGGGCCTCCGCATAGGCGGCAAGCACAGGATCGCCTGCATCGCAGGGAGGCACCGAAATAAGGCAATGCGTTGCGCTTTGAAGGGCCTGCCCGATGCCGGCAGCGTCGCTGAAGAGCACCGGGGAGAAGCCATTAGCGGCGGCGCTGCCGGATTTCCCGGGCGAGCGGACCGATCCTAAAACCCGCCATCCGCTCTTCAACAGCAGCGAAGCAATTGCCGATGCCGAATAGCCTAGTCCGAATACGAAGAGCTGGTTCATAGCGCACAATCCCACTCGGCAAGCACATCCAGATCGTATTCTCGCGGATAATGCCGCGCTCTCAAATCTGCGGCAGCCTCTTGGCCCGCCAGCCGGCGCGCCGCCCAGACCGCCATGCCGCGGACGAGGGGCGAAACATCCTCGAGCAGCGGCAAGACGCTTTCCAGAAGCGCAAGATCGCCCGAATTGCCCGCCGCCACCAGCGCATTGCGGATGAAGCGGTCCCGGCCGATGCGTTTGATGGGCGAGCCGCGGAAGCGCGTTCGGAAGGCGGCATCGTCGAGGCTGAGAAGTTCGGCAAGCGGTGGATTGTCCGCGCCCGGCAGCGCGTGGAACCGTGCCTCGCGCGCGGCTTTCGCGAATTTGTTCCAGGGGCAGACGGCAAGACAATCGTCGCAGCCATAGATGCGGTTGCCCATCGCCTCGCGGAATTCGAGAGGGATCGGCGCCTTATGCTCGATAGTCAGATAGGAGATGCAGCGCCGCGCGTCGATCCGGTGGGGAGCGGGGAAGGCGCGCGTGGGGCAAATGTCGAGGCAGCGGCGGCAGGAGCCGCAATGGTCCTGCTCTGCAGCACTTGGCTTTAGCGCCGCGGTTGTGAAAATCGCACCGAGAAAGAGCCAAGAGCCGAATTGCCGGGACACAAGATTGGTATGCTTGCCCTGCCAGCCGATCCCTGCGATTTGAGCCAGCGGCTTCTCCATCACCGGCGCCGTGTCGACGAAGACCTTAACGCTAGCACCGCTGCGGGCTGCAAAATCGCGGGCGATAGCCTTGAGCTTGCTCTTGATAACATCGTGGTAATCGAGGCCTTGTGCGTAGACCGAGACCGCGGCGTGGCCGCGCTTGGCGATCGGTGCCAAGGGATCCGCGTCAGGGCCGTAGCTCATGCCGAGCATGATGATCGAGCGGACATCGGGCCACAGAACGTGCGGATCGGCCCGGCGGTCAGCCTTGTCCGCGAGCCATGCCATTCCCCCGTGGAATCCCGCCTCCAGAAAGGCATAAAGCCCGCCCCCAGCTTCGAGAACGGCATCGGGGGAAGCGATTCCCGCCGCATCGAACCCTTCGGCGAGAGCGCGCTCTTCGATCCATTCCTCAAGCGCGCGCTGAGGCTTTGCTGGCTGCCGTATATCAGAAGTCGAGATTTGCATAACAGTCCGGCGGATTGAATCCTGGCACTCTGTCGCTCAACAGCGCACGGAACGACGGCCGCGACTTCAGCCGGACATACCAGGCCTTCACCTCGGGAAATTCGCGCCAAGGCATTTCGTCCAGGTAGTCGACCACCGAGAGCTGCGCTGCCGCGGCGAGGTCCGCAAAGCTCGGATGATCCCCGCCGAGCCACTTCCGCTGCTCGCTGAGAAAGCTGACATAGGATAGATGATAGCGTAGATTGCTGCGGCTTACCCGGATTGCGTCGACGTCGGGCGCGCTGCGCCGCGACAGCGGCTTGTAGAGCCTTTCCTCAAGCAGGTACTGACTGACCTCGCTGTCGAACTTGTGCAAGAACCAATCGGCCAGCCGGCGCGCCTCGGCCCGCTCGGAAGCCGACCCCGGCCAATAGCCGGACCGCGCCGCCACCGGCCCTTCGCGCGCTCCGGTCTCGGCGAGATACTCGACGATCGGATAGGCCCCGCAAATCGCCCTGCCCTCATAGGTGAGAACAGGCAGCGTGCCTGCGGGGTTGATATTCAGAAACTCGCGCGTAACCGCCCAAGGCTTCACCTCGGACAAGCCCGCCTCGATGCCCCCTTCGAAGAGCGCGAGCCTTATGGCACGCGAGGCGGGGCAAAGCGGGAAATGCAATAGGGTCCACATTGCGCGGAGCTTAACACGGGGGCGCCCCGCTTACGAGATGCTGACGTGGCCGGTCGAAAACTCGCCGCGAGGCCTGTAGCGCTGCAGATAGGATGGCACGATCGCCTCGACGCTGCGAGGCTCGCCGATACCGAGGCCCGCTAAAGTGCGCTGATCGCGCACCGCCTCCGCGCTGACGACATTGTCACGCTCGAGCAGCCGGATTTGGTCGACCGTCACGGGCGCTCCGGGCAGGATCTGCATGAAGAAGGCCGGAATTTTCGCGATCCAGAACGGGATCGGGAACAAGGGGCGCGGATGTTCGGTCCACTCACAGGTCTTTCTTAGGAGCTCGCGGAATGTGTAGGTGACCGGTCCGCCAAGCTCGTAGGCTGCGCCTTCGATAGCCCGGCCCGAAAGCGCGGCCGTAATCGCCAGCGCAACGTCTCCTGCGTAAACCGGCTGCATGCGGGTCTTGCCGCCGATCAGCGGCATGACCGGCGCGAAACGCGACAGCCAGCCGAAGCGGTTGAAGAAATTATCCTCCGGCCCGAACAGCAAAGACGGGCGCACGATCACCGCTTCTGGGAATGCGGCATGCACGCGCGCCTCGCCCTCGCCTTTCGTGCGCGCATACATCGAAGGCGAAATCCTGTCAGCGCCGATAGCCGAGACATGGACCAAGGCCCGCAGGCCATGCCCCTCTGCCGCCTTTGCGATCCTCTCCGCCGCATCCGCATGGATGGCCCGGAACTTCTGCCGCCCCGACTGCTGCAAAATACCAACGAGGTTGACCGCCGCATCTGCACCGCGCATTGCGTCCTGCACAGAACGCTCGTCGCGAACATTAGCCTGGATCAACGCTATCTGCCCCACACTCCCGAGCGGCTGCAGATGTAACGCCAGATCGGGGCGCCGCACGGCAACCTTGATGCGGCATCCCGCTCGCGCCAATGCCTGCACTACATAGCGGCCGAGAAAGCCCGATCCACCGAAAACTGTGACAACGGTATTACTTCCCAATGCGATTGCCATAGCGGACCCGTCTGTTTCGTGCACCCTGCGCAAGGTTTCGTTGGCTTAGCCATAACTCGCCTTTGCGCGAATGGAAAGCCATGCCGTGATGCACACCCGTAAATTCGCATCCTGGAGGCGGCGCGAAGCCGCGCGCCTCAATTGACAAAGAGGCCGGCGGCCTTTACCTCTAGGAGCGCTGCCCAGATGGCGGAATTGGTAGACGCACTAGTTTCAGGTACTAGCGCTGCAAGGCGTGGAGGTTCGAGTCCTCTTCTGGGCACCAATTCCCTTCTTCCACTTCCAAGTCACCGAACCGCGTTAGCGGCGATACAAAGGCGCTTGCGGCCAAACCGCAAGGCGGCTCCCGTCAACGCGCCTTGCCCTTCGCGGCACCGGAATGACGCCCCCAAAGCTAGCCAGCTTCGCGAATATGGAGGCTCGTGGAGCCGATGTTCACCCCCCCGCGCATGCTTGCACGCCGCCCCTCCGCGTCCTTCAATCGAACGCGCCCGTCTGCTGCCGGCCTCGCCGCGGCGGCTCGGCCGCCTCGCTTTGAAGGTGGATGACGGTGAAGCATCCGCGCGGCAGGCCGGCCTGGCCGCCCTCGTTTTTGGTGCCACCTATCCGGCCCTTTTTTCGATGGCTATCCGGGCCAATTTAGAACAATTATAATCTGCCATTGACGCATATCAATCATGCAGCTTAAGGTGTAAGCTGAGCAAACGGCAACCAGAATGTGTGGACCCGCCCGGCCCAAATGACAGAAGTTACGGGTAGAACAAAAAATGGCAGCGATTACGATTGACCGGTTTATAGAAGACACGAACCTCGCAACGTCTTCGAAAGGGGTTTCCCGGCTTTTCGGTAACGCCCTGAAAGACCTCGGATACGACCGCTTTTGTTACAGCCTTATAACGGCACACCCTTCTATGGGGTTGGATGCCGGACATGGCGTCGTAAAGAATTATCCTGACGACTGGATGGCGCACTACCGGGCCAATCGCTACGAGAAGAAAGACCCGGTGCCTCGCCACGGCCTTACCACCGCTAGGCCTTTCACTTGGGATTCTGTCGTTCAGTCTCGCGAACTCAAACCCGAACAGAAAAAAGTTATGAACGAAGCCAGGGAGGCTCACCTTCTGGACGGCATAGCCATCCCCATTTGCGGACATAATGGAGAGTTGGCGGGCGTAGGGGTCGCAAGCAGCACCGGAGGCATTCGCCCGGACATAAACCTGCTGAACAAGATACGCGCCTTAGCTCTTCAGTTCCATCTCGTCTATACCGAGCTAGAGGGGAAAGACTGCATGGAACCGCACGATACTACCGGCAAGATTCATTTAACCGCCCGCGAAAAGGAAATCCTGTTGTGGGCGGCGGAAGGAAAAAGCGATTCTGTCATAGCTGATATTATTGGCGTTTCTCATGCGACGATCCGTTTTCATATGAAGAATATATTTAATAAATTGAACGCCAACGAGCGCACCTTAGCCACGGTCAAAGCCATCCGGCACGGTCTTATCCTTCCATCCTACGTGAGATAAGCCCTCTCAAGGTTGATAGCTTATAAGCGCAGCCCAGAACCGCTCTACTGCCCCTGTAACTTTTGTGTACCGGGGCTGACGAATGGTAGACTGTGTATCGATTAGTACGAGCCACCTGTTTGCTGGCAATCCCATATATGAGCAGCACAGGCTAAGGCACGAGAGCATCGTTCTGCGGCAATCGTGGAACGTTCCGACGATCCGCAATATGGAGTATGACCAGTACGACAATCCTGCGGCGTACTATCTTGTTTGGCGGGATAGAGCTGGAAAAGCGCGGGGCTCCTCGCGCCTCTATCCAACCGACCGGCCTTACATGCTGCAGGAAATTTTTCCTCACCTCGTCACCAAGATCCCGCTGCCTAACAGTAGTGAAGTGTGGGAGGGCAGCCGCTTTTGCGTGGACGCGAGCCTAGACCCGCAGATGCGCAAGCGCATCATCCAGGAACTTGTCATCGGCTATTTGGAATTCGGGCTCGCTCAGGGCGTCACCAGCATTGTGGGTGTGATGTTTCCGGCGTACTGCCGGAATATTTTCATTCGCAACGGTTGGGATGTAGAATGGATCGGCGATCCTTCAAGAAGCGTAGAAGGCCATAAAATTATCGCCGGATCTCTTACCGTCTCCGAGGCGGTGCTGAAAAAAGTTAGAGAAACGACCGGCATCTACGAAACAGTCCTCAACTATGGCGAAAATGTTCCAACCTATGGCGAAAAAATCCGGGTATTGCGTGCGGCTTAGTTATAAGCAAAGCAAGCGTGACTGCACGAGACTGGAGGCAGACAATGGCACAAATAACATAGAAGGTATTCTAACTGCTTTGCGTTACCTTTCCATTGAAGCGGAGGGCGCGGGGCTTTTCGATCTTGCAAACTCCCTGCAGGACACCGCATCAGAATACGATCTCCATTTCATAGATGTTACAAAAGATTGTAAACAGCCATAAACCTCTACGGTCTCTATTGGGCCGTTACCATAAGAATCAGGATAGGCATATGCAAGTACGTAATGAGTGCCGCACGACCTTCGCCGATATCGACGAGCTCTTCCCCATCCCGCCGCAGCTGCTCGTTCCGAAGAAAGCCGCAGAGATCTTGCAGTCGCATATGATTGAAGGATTTGAAGCGGCACTCGATCGGGGCATGCAGCCAATGGATGCGCTCGCGGCGGTCCTATCATGGGTCTCATCGGAGATGGCGCGCATTCGAGTGGAGCAGGCGAGCGGCTCCCGATAGGAGCGGCCGCAGCGCAGAGACAAACCGGCGGCGTGGGGGCCGGCGGTTTGCCTCTGCGCGCCAGCCGTATCTAAACGGCAAAATCTAAATGTTGCGCGGCCAGGGTCTTTGTGGCTCCTTCTCTTGAGGTGAACCTCGATGGAAATGGCTGCGCCCTCATGACCGTAACTGTCCATTTGAACGATCTGCCGCCGGACATCGACTTCGGTAGCTCCGTTGCGATCGATACCGAGACGCTGGGGCTTAATCCTCATCGCGACCGTTTATGCGTGGTTCAGCTCTCAGCGGGCGACGGCAACGCTCATCTCGTGCAATTCCAAAAAGGCCGCTATGATGCGCCAAACCTCAAAGCGCTGCTCGCGAACCCCGAGCTGCTGAAGATTTTCCATTTCGGCCGCTTCGATATTGCAGTGCTTCAGCATTACCTCGGAGTCGTCACGCGCCCTGTCTACTGCACCAAAATTGCCGCAAAGCTCGTGCGTACATTCACAGACCGGCATGGATTGAAGGATTTGTGCCGCGAGCTCTTGGGGGTGGAGATTTCGAAGCAGCAGCAGACCTCCGATTGGGGCCAACCCATCCTGACGCCGGAGCAATTAAGCTATGCGGCTTCGGACGTACTCCATCTGCACGCATTGAAAGCCAAGCTCGATGCGCTTTTGGAACGCGAAGGCCGCACCGGGCTTGCTCAGGCTTGCTTCGCCTTCCTGCCCTACCGGGCTGAACTCGATCTTAAAGGGTGGCATGAAGACTCCGACGTCTTCAACCATTAGCAACGCAAAGCCTCGGGGCTGAAAGCGCACAGATATGGCCTATGCGGCAATGCCGGATCGCGAGGGTGGCGCGCTTTTGCGCGGCTCCAAGCCGCGTCCACGCGATGCCCGCCGCGAGCGTGAATTCCGCCGCGCCCGCCGCCACAGCGCCATGGTGCGCGTTCTCAAAGTTACGCTTCCGCTCTTGGCCGCCGCAATATTGAGCCTCTATGTTTTGCCTTCGCTGTTAAAAAAATCGATCGATCACGGGCGCGGGACGGCAAGCGTGCGTGCTATCACAGTGGAGGCGGGGGCGCTGAAGATGATCGAACCGCACATCAAGGGCGTGAACGAGAGGGGAGAGGCTTACGACTACACCGCCGACACAGCCACCCAGGCCGCGAAGGACGCCGATATCATGTATCTGGAGGTGGTCCGCGGGAAGATGACCAGCCTCGACGGCAGGGTGTCCACGCTAACAGCTCCGAATGGCGTTCACAACAACAAGGCGGACGAGATGACGTTCAACAACGGCGTGGTGGTGACCCGCGATGGCGGCATGAGCGCCGAATTTCAGACGGCAACCGCCTACATGAAGCAGCAAATGGTGATCTCGAAAACGCCGGTTGTGGTCCGCCTTCATGAGAGCACGATTCATGCCGAGACTATGACGCTATACTGGGGTGAGAGCCGCGCCATCTTCGAGGGAAACGTGCGCACGCATATCGAGCGGCAGGCAGAGGCCGCGGGTTCCCAAGAGCTGGCCGTGCAAGGAATTGCAACCTTGCAAGGAAACGCGGCACCGGCACAGCCGGCACAATAGGTTCGTAAGATTCGTAGAGCAATTCGCATGGCATGGAAGAGACAGTCAAAGAGAGGAGCGCGGTGCCAGGCATTTTGGGCGCGCGCCCTGCTGCCGGCTGCACTGGCCCTTTCCGTTCCCCACGCCTGGGCTCAAACTCCGGTGAGCGGCTTCAGCAGCTTGGGCGGCGCCAACTCGAAAAAGCCCATCGATATCGAATCGGACCGGCTGGAGGTGGACGACAAGACGCACATAGCGATCTTCATCGGAAATGTTTCGGCGACCCAAGGCGACAATAACCTTAAAGCCCCCCGGCTCGAGGTCACTTACGAGAACGCTTCTGAGCCGAATGGCGCAGATAAAGGCGCCCAAGCACCGAAACCGGCACACCCCGCGAAAGCGCCCGCTCAGCAAAACGCTGCCAGCGATCCGTTATCGAGCGGACAAATCAAATTCATTCATGCCTTGGGCGGAAGGGTCGTATTCACGAGCGTGAAGGATCAGCAGGACGCGACTGGCGACGACGCCGTTTACGATGTCAAAGGTCAGCTCATCACCATGACCGGCAAGGAAGTGATCCTGACCCAGAAGAAGAACAAGGTGAAAGGCAAAAAGCTTGTCATCGACCTTGCGACCGGCAAAGCGACCGTCTTCAGCGATCGCGTGCGGGCGGTTTTTCAGCAGGAGACCGGCAAGGATGGCAAGACCGTTAATCCCCTCGCCGATGTGAAAAAAAAGGCCGAGTCCGCGTCGCAGCCGGCCGCAACCTCTCAGAAGCCTGCACCGCCGGAGCAGCCCGCGCCAAGCTTCGGCTGGCTGCCGCAAAGCCGCTAACAGCATAAGGACGGGGCCATAATTACCCATGACGCTTCTCGATAAACGCCCGCCAAGGCCCGCTCAGGCCCCGCAGCCCGCGCGATCGCGCGCCAGCGCCCCGGCGCAAGCTTCTGCCCGCTCTTCACTCCATGCCCAGGATCAGGAATGGCTGGTCGTCGAAGGGGTGAAGAAGACCTTTAAGAAGCGCATGGTCGTTAAGGGCGTGAGCATCAACTTGAAGCGCGGCGAGTCGGTGGGCCTTCTAGGCCCCAACGGTGCCGGCAAAACGACCGTCTTCTACATGATTACCGGGCTCATCAAACCCGATGAAGGCTCGGTGCATATCGACGGCTACGATGTCACGAGCCTTTCGATGTACCGCCGGGCCCGGCTCGGGATCGGCTACCTGCCGCAAGAGGCGTCCATTTTCCGCGGCCTTTCGGTCGAGGACAATATCATGGCGGTGCTGGAGGTGACGGAGCCGGACAAAAAGGAGCGCAAGAGGCGCCTGGACGAGCTCTTGGATGAGTTCAAGATCGGGCGCTTGCGCAAATCTCCATCCATCGCCCTGTCGGGAGGCGAGCGGCGGCGTTGCGAAATCGCACGTGCGCTCGCCAGCCGGCCCGCCTATATGCTCCTTGACGAGCCCTTTGCAGGCATCGATCCTCTGGCGATCAACGATATCAGAACGCTTGTACGTCATTTGACCGATCGCGGCATCGGCGTGCTCATAACCGACCACAATGTGCGCGAAACTCTGGACTTAATCGACCGGGCATATATCATCTACGATGGCAAGGTGCTGACAGAGGGTAGCCCTGCCGAGGTCGTCGCGAATGAGGACGTGAAGCGTGTGTACCTCGGCGATATGTTCTCCCGCGAGGGTGGGTATTAATACGCTTGTAATTCCGGTGGATGATCGTGCTCCATTTAAGGCTTGAGCCGCGTCAAACCCAGAAGCTCGTCATCACGCCGCAGCTGCGGCAAGCCATCAAGCTTTTGCAGCTTTCGGCGATCGAGCTGCAGTCCTACATCGAGAACGAAATCCGCGAGAACCCGCTTCTTTCGCCCGGCGAACGGCCCGAGGACAGCGTCCCCTCCCCTACGGCTGTGCCAGAGATCGCCACGAACGGAAATGGCGAGGCCGACGTACCGGCTTTCGATGCCCGCGACAGCAATGCCATCGAGATCGACGTGGACTTCGAGCCGCAAAGCCCAGGCGACGCAGTCTACGAAGCCAGCGCCGAAACCGGCGCGCGCGAGTCCTCCTTCGATGCGGGCGTAGAATGGACAGGCCCCGGCGGTGCGCCTCCCTCCGGCGAAGACTACGATCCGCTCGCAACGGTCAGCCCGCCTATTTCGCTCGCCAGTCATTTGAACGAGCAGGCCCAGCTTGCCTTCTCCAGCGCACCGGATAAGTTCGCTGCCGCCTATCTGATCGACCTCGTAGACCCGAGCGGTTACATCCGCACCCCTCTCGAGGATGTCGCCGCCGCTCTCTCACTTGAGATCGAGGACGCCGAGCGCATTTTGAGCGTGCTGCAGAGCTTCGATCCGCCCGGCGTCTGCGCGCGCGATTTGGCCGAATGCCTCGCTCTGCAGCTCAAGGAAAAGAACCGCTACGACCCTTACATGGAGCGGCTCCTCGATAATCTCGATCTGATTGCCGCCTGCGATTTCCATCGCCTTAGGAAAATCTGCGGCGTCGATGCGGAAGACCTGCGCGAGATGATCGCCGAGTTGCGCCAGCTTAACCCGAAACCGGGCGCGGGCTTCGATGTGGCGCAAGCCGAAACGCTCGTTCCCGACGTGATCGTGCGGCGCGGGCCCGATGGGGAGTGGAAGGCCGAGCTCAATCCCAACGCCGCCCCCTCGCTCGCGGTCGACCGCGCCTATTATTCAAGCCTGAAATCGCGCTGCCGCTCGGATGCCGACCGGTCCTATCTCAGCGACCGGCTCGCTTCCGCCAATTGGCTCGTGAAAAGCCTGGAGCAGCGCCTCTCCACGATCCTCAAGGTTGCAACCGCTGTCGTCGAGGAGCAATCGGCCTTTTTGGACCACGGCGTCAGGCATCTCAAGCCGCTGAACCTCCGGCACATCGCCACGAAGATCGGCATGCACGAATCGACGGTGAGCCGGGTCACGTCCAATAAGGCGATCGCGACGCCGCGCGGCATTTTCGATATGAAATATTTTTTCACCTCCGCCATCGCGTCGGCCGGCGCATCGAGCGAGACGCACTCCTCCGAAGCGGTGCGCGACCGCATCAAGGAGTTCATTTTGAACGAGCAGCCCACCGGGATCCTGTCCGACGACCGGATCGTCACGCTGCTGAAGGCCGAGGGCATCGACATCGCGCGGCGCACGGTTGCGAAATACCGCGAGGCGCTGCGCATCCCCTCGTCTGCCGCACGGCGGAGGCAGAAGCGCGCGGCTTACGCGGCTTGAGCGTACTATTTCCGTCTCTTTGCCGCCGGGTTTCTCGACGTGTGAAAAATAGCAACGATCTCGACAAGTTCGGCGTCCGCCGTATGTATGAATGACGAGCAGCGGCAAGCCTGGCACCACACGTTCTCGCACGCCGGTTTCAGGGTCGAGCCGGGACGCACGTGGAAAGAGCGAGATGCTCATGACGGTCGCATCTATACGTGCAGCGGCGCGTGCTGCTGCAGCTGGATTGCGTTCGGCGATATAGGCAAGAACGCCGTCGGGATCGGCAAGAGTCTCTTGCGTATAGACGAGCCTCATAGCGCCGGGTTGTACCGGCGCAGGACCGCTCTCACCTCTTCATCGGGAACGTGGCGCCGGGGTTTGCCGAGACGCCGCCTTACCTCGGCGCGCTGCTCGTTGCTCATATGAGGCTCAGAGAAGTCCGAAATCAGCTGGCGCAAGCGCAAAAATCTGACCCTGCTATAAACGCCGGGGTCATCGCCATCGCGCGGCGCCGGGTTAGGCCGCAGCCACGCACTCGTGGTTTAGTGACGAGCTATACCCAGTAAGGGCCGCCGGCGCCAATAATCGCGGTCAGCAGGCCCAGCGCCAAGTTGATCCGGACCGCCCGGCGAATTTGCCCGATAGCGGTCTCGGCGGCCGTCCAATCCGCGGCCGGCACAGCGCGGCGGAAGCGCTGCCACGGCAGGAAGTAAATATAAGCAAAGACCAGCGTCATGACGATGCCCAGCCCCGTCATGGCGTGAACATATGCGCCGGCTTCCTTGAACCCGTGGAAGCCCAAGAATACCATGGCGAAGCCGCTGACCAAAATCGTCACGATAGTCAGCCAGACCCAAGGGAAGAATCGCTCGAAGACGCGATGCCAAAGCGGCAGGCGGATTGAGGCGTCGAGAGGTCCCGCGCTTGGCCGCAAGACCATGTGGGCGAAGAATATACCGCCCACCCATATAATGACTGCCAAGGCGTGGAACGCGAGCCCGATTGCCATTGCATTCTCCCCTAAATTGATCGCTGGGCGCGCCCTCTTGCCTTCATGGGCGCCTTCGCCGGGGAGTTTATCTGAAGCGCAAGCGAAAGGTGAAACAGGAAATAGCTCCGTGCCCGCATCACCGCGGGTATGAGGGGACGTTCGCCCGCGGCGCAGTCAAGCCAGCATAAAATTCACGATAAAATCCATCGATTGCGCAAAGTTGCGCCAGCCATTATATTGATCGTGACCCTTCGATTGCGGGTTCCCCCACACAATCGGACAAGACGCCCAGGAAGCCGGGACGGCGCGCTTCCAGGAGAAGAGGAAACTTATGACCGATAAGCCCCTGATGCCCAAGGCCACGGCCGTTTGGCTCGTCGAGAACACCTCGCTGACTTTTGAGCAGATCGCGGATTTTTGCGGCCTTCACGTGCTGGAGGTGAAAGGCATCGCCGATGGCGACGTGGCGCACGGCATTCGCGGCTCCGATCCCATCACATCCGGGCAGCTCACCCGCGAGGAGATCGCTGCCGCGCAAAACGACCCCTCCTACAGGCTGAAGCTGGCCCGGTCGAAGGTCTTCATCCCCGAGATCAAGGCGAAGCGGGCACCGAAATACACGCCCGTGTCGCGCCGTCACGACCGTCCCAACGCCATTTTGTGGCTCTTGCGCCATCATCCCGAGCTTCGCGATACGCAAATCATGCGCCTTGTCGGCACGACGAAAACGACAATCGAGTCCATCCGCGAGCGCACCCACTGGAACGCGGCCAACTTGCAGCCGCAAGATCCCGTGGCGCTCGGACTTTGCTCCCAGATCGACCTCGACTTCGAGGTCCGCAAAGCCGCCAAACGCGTCGAAGAGGAGAAGCCTGAGGCGCCTGTGCCGGCCGGCGTCACGCTGCAGCCGCTCGCCGAGCAGCCCTATCTCGATATCGAGGAGTGGAAATAGAGCGCAGATAGCAGCGAAGGCTTCAAGAATCGGGGTAGCATGGCGCCATGCAAACTTATCTCGATCTCTTGCGCTCGGTTCGCGAGCAGGGTGTTGAGCGCGGGGACCGCACCGGGACCGGCACGCTGAGCGTGTTCGGCCGCCAGCTGCGCTTTGATCTCGGCCAGGGCTTCCCGCTTTTAACCACCAAGAAACTTCATTTGAAGTCGATCGTTCACGAACTCTTATGGTTTTTGTCCGGCGATACGAACATCGGCTATCTAAAAGCCCATGGCGTATCGATTTGGGACGAATGGGCGGACGAGGCCGGCAATCTCGGCCCAGTTTATGGCGCGCAATGGCGGTCTTGGCCTGCGCGCGACGGCGGCACCATCGATCAGATCGCCGATGTTGAGCGGGCGTTGAAAACCGATCCTTATTCCCGGCGCCATATCGTGTCCGCCTGGAACCCCGTCGATCTTCCGCGCATGGCTCTGGCGCCCTGCCACTGCCTGTTCCAGTTCTACGTGGCGGAGGGGCGTCTTTCTTGCCAGCTTTACCAACGCTCGGCCGATGTCTTCCTGGGCGTGCCTTTCAACGTCGCTTCCTATGCCCTTCTCACCATGATGATGGCGCAGGTCACGAATCTGGAGCCCGGGGAGTTCGTTCACACTTTTGGAGATGTGCATCTCTATCTCAATCATATCGAGCAAGCGGACGAGCAGCTCAAGCGCGAACCGGGCGTTCTTCCTAAAATGTCGCTCAACCCGGCAGTGCGCTCGATCTTCGATTTTGCCTACGGGGATTTCACGCTGACCGGCTATAAGCCTCAGCCTGCGATCAAGGCGCCGGTCGCAGTTTGATGGATACGAGCCTCCCGTTTACGCTCTCTTTGATTGTAGCAGTGGCAGACAACGGCGTAATCGGGCGCGCCGGCACGCTCCCGTGGCGGCTTGGCAGCGATCTGAAACGCTTCCGCCAGCTGACCATGGGCCACCCGCTCATCATGGGCAGGCAAACTTTCGAGTCCATTGGCAAACCGCTCGACGGGCGGGATTCGATCGTCGTCACCAGCGCCGTCAAGCCTGCGGATCGCGGCGGGCTTTTCTTTGTGTCTTCGCTCGAAGATGCAATCGCGGTTGCGCAAAGCTGTGCGCGGGAACGGGGCGTGCGCGAGGTGTTCATTATCGGCGGAGCAAGGCTGTTTGCGCAGGCGCTGCCTATCGCCGGGCGGGTCTATCTGACACGGGTTCACGGCTCGCCCGATGGCGATGTCCGCTGGCGCCCCGAATTCGGTAGCGAATGGGTCGAACGCTCGCGCGCAGACCGCCCTGCCAGCGCGCGCGATGAATTTGCTGTAACGGACCTTGTGCTGGAGCGCGTCCGTTCTTGACGCCGGTCTTCTCTGGCTCCATATGGCGCTCACACTGGCGATGCGCTCACGCCATAACTCCATAAAAGAAGCATGGCCACCTCGCCGCAGACACGAAGTGTCAACTCCTCGCTATTATTGACATCCCTTTACAAAGTTGATGAATAGCCGGGAAAGCGGCCTGAAGATGCAAGCCGTGCCGATTGCAAAGGAACACTAAGATGCCCTGGACACAGAACGGCGGCGGCTGGAAAGGCGGAGGAGGCGGTCCCTGGGGACAAGGCCCCGTGGGCGGCAACCCTCCTCCCGATCTTGAAGAGATGTTGCGGCGAAGCCAAGATAAGCTGCGCCAAGCCGTTCCCGGCGGGTTCGGGTTTTTCGGTACCTTCCTCATTCTCTTGGTTGCGGCCGCGGCCGTCGCTTATTTCGGGTTCACTGTGCGCGTTAACCCCGATGAGCGCGCAGTCGTGCAGCGTTTCGGCAAGTTCGACCGCGAGCTTTCGAACGGCTTGAACTTCCGCTGGCCCTACCCGGTCGAGGAAGTCACTATCGTCCCATATACGCGCCAAAACCGCGTGGAAGTCGGTTTCAGCACGGGCGCGAGCGGGCCATACGGGTCGATCCGCAATCCGGCCAAGCCCGAGGAAAGCCTGATGCTGACGGGCGACGAGAACATCGTCGATGTGAATTTCAACGTGTTCTGGAATGTGAAGAACGCTCCGGCCTACCTGTTCAACATTCGAAATCCGGGCAGCAACCCCGATGCCAACGCGAATGTGAAGGCCGTCTCTGAAAGCGCCATGCGCGAAATTATCGGTCAGAACGACATTCAACCCATCCTGACAAAAAGCCGCCAGGAGATCGAGGAGTCCGTGAAGACGCTCATTCAGCGCACACTCGATAGCTACAATTCCGGCATTCAAGTGACTCAAGTTAATTTGCAAAAGGTGGACCCGCCCGCCGACGTCATATCGGCTTTCCGCGACGTTCAGGCGGCACGCGCCGATCAGGAGCGCGCCCGCAATGAGGCGCAAACCTATGCCAATCGCATCATTCCGGAAGCTCGCGGCCATGCGCAGCAAATCCTTCAAGATGCCCAAGGTTACCGCGAGCAGACCGTCGCCGAGTCGAAGGGGCGCACGCAGCGTTTTCTGAAAGTGTATGAGGAATATAAAAAGGCGCCCGATGTTACGCGCCGCCGCATGTATTTGGAGACGCTCGAGCATGTGCTCGGAGGCATGGATAAAATTATCCTCGACGAAAAGGCCAATGCGGCAAGCGTCGTCCCCTTTCTTCCGCTGAGCGAACTTCAACGAGCAGGTCAGGCTGGAGGCCAGCGATGAGAGCTTTTCTAACGGGACTTTTGATGATTGCCGTCGCCGGTGCCGCCGGTGCCGCCCTCTTCTCCGCCTTTATCGTCGACCAAACGCATAAGGCGCTCCTTCTACAATTCGGCGAGCCTGTGCAAGTGATAACCGAGCCCGGGCTATATTGGCGCAAGCCCTTCGTGCAAACCGTCGAGCAATTCGACAACCGCATTCTCGACCTCGAAACCGACGAGCAGGAGGTGATCGCTTCCGATCAGAAGCGCTTGGTCGTCGACGCCTTTGCACGCTATCGCATTTTCGATCCGCTGCAGTTTTATCAGGCGTTCAGGACCGAGGCGGGCGCGCGCCCGCGTTTGACAGCCATCGTCGATTCCACGATACGCAGCGTGCTCGGCCGCGCTCCCTTCATCGACGTAATCCGCAATAGACGCGAAGAGCTGATGAAACAGACAATCGCGCTCGTTAATAATGAGATGCGCAATTTCGGCGTCGAAATCGTCGACGTCCGCATCAGGCGCGCGGATCTTCCCGAAGCCAACAGCCAAGCCATCTACAGACGCATGCGCACCGAGCGCGAACGAGAGGCTGCGGAGCTGCGCGCCCAAGGTAGCGAGCAGTCGCAGCGCATCAAATCCACCGCCGACAAGGACGTGACTGTGCTTCTTGCGAATGCGAACCGCGAGTCCGAGCAGATACGCGGCGACGGCGATGAGGAACGCAACCGGATTTACGCAGAGGCCTTCAGCCAGGACAAAGACTTCTTCGCCTTTTATAGGTCGATGCAAGCTTACGAGGAAGCGCTGAAGGGAACGCACACGCGCATCGTGCTGTCTCCGACCTCCGAGTTCTTCCGCTATTTCAACGCGCCGTCAGGCGATCAACCGGCAAAGCCTAGCTCGAGCGCTGCCGCAACGCCGCCCGGACGCTGACGCTGAACCCCCGGGAGGCGAGGCGTTTGCCCCCTGTTTCTTCGAATTCAGGTAAGGTGAACATTGCGCTGAACGCAATTACACCTCACTTTATAGGGGGCGGTCGCATTCTGGCCCTCCCCTGTGCAGAGTCATTTCAGGTTTTTGGCTGAGGCCCCATGACGGTTCAAAACAGTTGGCGGTTCTTAGTAGGTGCCGGATTTCTAGCCCTGGCTTCTATAGCGGTTAGCGAGCAATCTGCGGCTTCTGAGGCGGCGCCCGGCCAATCGTTCGCCGACGTTGCAAGCCGCGTCCGCAATTCTGTCGTCACCGTAGCCGCTGCCGTCATCGACCGCAGAGCGCTCGCCGCGAAGGGTAAAAAGGGCGATACGGACGAGGACGGCAGCGGCCAACAGCAGCCTCAAGAGGATTTCAGCCCCGCGCGGCCAAAACAAAAGCCCGGCGAGCCTCCGCGCCAGTTCTCGTCGATCGGCTCCGGTTTCGTGATCGATCCCCGCGGCCTCATTGTAACCAACAATCACGTCATTGAAGGCGGTAACGTCATCTACGTCATTTTATCCGACGGCACCGAGCTGAAGGTCGACAAGATCGTCGGCAAGGATCCGAAATCGGACATCACGGTCCTGAAGGTCACGCCCCAGGCGTCGAAACCGCTTACGGCCGTCCCGTTCGGCGATTCGTCGCGGACGCGCGTTGGCGACTGGGTTCTCGCAATCGGAAATCCCTTCGGTCTCGACGGCACCGTGACCGCTGGAATCCTTTCCGGCCGCGGCCGCGATATTAGCGCCGGGCCCTATGACGATTTTTTGCAGACGGACGCCGCGATCAATCGCGGCAACTCCGGCGGACCTCTCTTCAACTCGTCCGGAGAAGTGATCGGCATCAATACGGCAATCTTTTCCCCATCCGGCGGTAGCATCGGCCTTGGCTTCGCGATCCCCTCGAACACGGCGCGCCGTATCGTCGATCAGCTCGAACGCTATGGCGAGACCCGCTGGGGCTGGATCGGCGTGCGTATTCAGACGCCGAGCGACGATCTGGCCGCGGCTTTGCGCTTGCCCGCCACCGAAGGCGCGCTGATCGCCCGTGTCGACAGGGGCGGACCGGCGGACTTGGCGGGCCTTGCCGAAGGCGATCTCATTCTCTCTTTCGACGGCTTCCCCATCAAGCATGCGCGCCAGCTGCCGCGTTTCATCGCTCAGGCGCCTATCGGCCAGGATGCCGATGCCGTGATCTTGCGCGGAGGCGCGCGTAAGACATTGAAAATAAAGGTCGGCCGCCTTGAGGACGCAGCAGCGCCAGAGCTTAGCAGCGCTCCCCAACCCAGAACCAAACGCCAAAAGGTCGGCAAAATCGGCTTCGCGCCTTTAACGGACGATCTTCGCCAGCGCTTCGCCATCGCAGCCGAAGTAGAAGGTGCGGCTGTAACCGGCGGGCCGTTCGAGCTAGCCACCGGGCAAACGCTTCAGCCCGGCGATGTCGTGGTCGAGGCCGCACAGCAAAAGGTGCGGACCGTAGCGGAGCTCGAAGCCCGCCTTACCGAGTTGCGGCGCATGGACCGGACGGAAGCCTTGCTTACTGTCGAGAAACCCGGCGGCTCTGTCCGCTTTGCGTCGCTGCCGCTCGGCAGCGAATAATGCGCGATCTATGGAAAAGCTCCTAAAGACCGCCGTAAAGTCTCCCATCTATTTCTACCGCTACGCCATCTCGCCGCTCATTGGACCGCGCTGCCGGCACTTGCCAACCTGCTCGCAATACGCCCTCGATGCCATCGAGTTGAACGGCGTTTGGATCGGCAGCTGGCTCGCCATCGGCCGCATTGCACGCTGTCATCCTTGGGGTTCGAGCGGCTTCGATCCCGCACCCGACTTAAGGCGTGCGGATATCCCGTTTTGGGCGCCCTGGCGTTACTTGCGATACCGGCGCATTGAGGCACATTAGCGCCGAGCTTTACAAAACCAAGACGCTGAGTAAGGGTACATCCCCCATCCTCCACGTACTGAGCCTGAAGGAGCGTAGCGGAACCGCTATAGCTCTGCGGCAGGGCGGTTCGCGGGCAGATCCACAGGGCGCATCGCCCGAGGCCTGCCCGGAACTTGACTTTTCGTGCCCAGGAACACATTAGAGATCATGCCAACATCTTACCCGCATATGTACGCGGGAGTGAGAGGATTTATGATTTCTTTGACCTTCCCCGACGGATCCGCGCGCTCCTATAAATCGGGCATCACCGGCGCCGAGCTTGCTGCATCGATATCGAAATCGCTGGCCAAAAAGGCGGTCGCTGTGAGCCTCGACGGCGCGCTCGCCGGCCTCGACGATCCCATTGAGGCCAATGCGCGCATCAAGATCCTCACCCGCGAGGATCCCGAGGCCCTGGAGCTCATCCGCCACGATGCCGCCCACGTCATGGCCGAAGCGGTGCAGGCGCTCTACCCAGGCACGCAAGTCACGATCGGTCCGGTAATCGAAAACGGCTTCTATTACGACTTCTATCGCGACGAAAGCTTCACGCCCGCCGATCTCGAAAAGATCGAGGAAAAGATGCGCGCGATTGTGGCCGCCGATAAACCGTTCACGAAGGAGGTCTGGTCCCGCGCCCAAGCCCAGGACTTTTTCGCAGCCAAGGGCGAAGGCTTCAAGGTCGAACTCGTGGATGCGATCCCTGAGGACCAAGACGTAAAAATTTACCGCCAAGGCGAGTGGCTCGATCTCTGCCGCGGGCCGCATATGACCTCCACGGCCAAAATCGGCAAAGCCTTCAAGCTGATGCGGCTTGCCGGCGCCTATTGGCGCGGCGACCCTAAACGCGAGCAGCTGCAGCGGATCTATGGGACCGCCTGGACCGCCGAGGAGCAACTCGCCCAATATCTTCATCAACTTGAGGAAGCCGAAAAGCGCGATCACCGCCGCCTTGGCCGCGAGATGGACCTGTTCCACCTGCAGGAGGAAGCGCCGGGCTCGGTCTTCTGGCATCCCAAGGGCTGGACGCTCTTCCGGACGCTCATCTCCTATATGCGGCGGCGGCAGGAAGCCAACGGCTATGTCGAGGTGAACTCCCCCGACATGATGGAGCGCAAGCTTTGGGAGCAGTCGGGCCACTGGGAGAAGTTCGGCGAGAACATGTTCGTGACCGAGACTCCGGACGAGCGCGTTTTCTGCTGCAAGCCGATGAACTGCCCCGGCCACATTCAGATCTTCAAAAATGGCCTCAAGAGCTACCGGGATTTGCCGCTCAGGATCTCCGAGTTCGGCAAGGTTCACCGCTACGAGCCCTCGGGTGCACTGCATGGCATCATGCGCGTTCGCCACTTCACCCAGGATGACGCGCATATCTTCTGCACGCCTGAGCAAATCACGGGCGAATGCGTAAAGCTCAATGAACTCATCCTTTCGATCTATAAGGATTTCGGCTTCGAGGACGTGCTGATTAAGCTTTCGACGCGGCCGGAGAAGCGCGTCGGCGCAGACGAGGTTTGGGATAAGGCCGAGGATGCTCTGAGAGCGGCGGTGGACAAGGCGGGCCAAGCCTATATGCTGAACCCCGGCGAAGGCGCGTTTTACGGTCCGAAGCTCGAATATACGCTCCGCGACGCGATCGGCCGCGAATGGCAATGCGGCACGGTACAGCTCGACTTCAACTTGCCCGTCCGCCTCGGCGCCTTCTATATCGGCGAGGACGGCGCGAAGCATACGCCGGTCATGATCCATCGCGCGATGTTCGGAAGTATCGAGCGCTTTCTCGGCATTTTGATCGAGAACTACGCGGGCCACCTGCCGCTTTGGCTTTCGCCCGTGCAGGCGATGGTCGCCACCATCGTCTCGGACGCCGATAAATACGCGGGCAGGGTGCTGGCGGCGTGCGAGAAGGCGGGCTTGCGCGCAGACATCGACCTGCGCAACGAAAAAATCAACTACAAGGTTCGCGAGCACAGCATGGCGAAAGTTCCTGTCTTGCTTGTGGCCGGCAAGCGGGAGGCGGAGGAAAAAACCATTTCCCTCCGCAGGCTCGGGAGCCAAGCGCAGGAAACCTTGCCCCTCGCCGAGGCCATCCGCCGTATATCGGCAGAGGCTGTGCCCCCAGATATGTCCGCCTCGAAGCCGCAGAGCCGGGAAAAGGTAGCCTAAGCAGACTTCGCAAAACCGGCCTTTCCGGTTTTTGCGATAAAACTCGCGAAGAAAGGGCCCGGAGTTCGCCTTACAAACGCCGGGCCAGCCCTGCACAAGCGTTGCACCGCTAAAATACACTTATGTACGCCGCTCAACGGGGGCGAGCTTTTTTGAGCGGGTCCGGATTCTGTTCGGTCATCGTTAACGCTTAATTTTAGCTGTACAATTTAGCCTAAGTGATAGGTGCGATAGGGGCCCGACTCGCACGTACACTGACTTGAGCGGCACGCGCATAGCAGCCATGTTAGGTAGGATCGTTTCGTTATTACAAGGTTTGTAAATAGAGGGCCGGATTGAACTTAAGCTGAAGAAAGCCGGATAGGACCATGGTGGAAATAGCAAATGCGCTGGTCGCCGCCCCGCCGGGTTTTCCGGCGCGCGCCGGAACCCGGCACATGGAGATCCCCAAAAATCCGCTCTTCGCAAGCCTGTCGCGTCAGCAGCTTCGCCTCGTTTTGCCGCACCTCAAATGCAAGAAATACAAACGCGGCCGCGTCCTGCTGCAGCAGGGCGCCAAGAACCCGGGGAAAATCTACATCGTTCTCGATGGGCAAATCTCGATCACCAAGCAGGGTATCTCGCCCTTGGAGAGCCGGCCGGTCGATTATGAGCTCGCCGAGCTTCGCAGGGCCGAGATTTTCGGCGAGGTTTCCTTCGTGGACGGCAAGCCGAGCTCGGTCTCCTTTCTAGCGAAAACCGATGTCATCCTTGCCGTCGTCGATCTCTCCGCATCGCGGCGCAGGCAAACCATCCGCAGGGTCCGCGAAATCGTCGCCGGAAAGCTCCGCCGCCATATTGCGGGACAGGCCGATGAATCGGTCGTTCTGCGCATGAACAGCCTGCGGCTCGAAAACCAGCTCGCGGCCTACCGCACGGGCGTCGGTCACATTGTGACGGCCACCTTGTGCCTTCTGTCGTGCTACACGCTGGCCCTCAGCTTCCTGCCAAGCTTTAAAAGCGAAACGCACGCTAATTTCGTGCTGAGCCCGCTGATTATTTTACTTTTCGCACTCACCTTCATCCCTGTGATTGCGAGGAGCGGCTTCCCCGCGAGCTTCTTCGGCCTCCAGCTCGATAATTGGCGAACCGCGCTCGCACTCTCGCTGCGTGCGTCCGCTTTGTTCCTCGCAGTTTTCCTGCTGCTAAAATGGGTTTTAATCAATACATCGCCCAGTTTCGCAGGCGCCTCGCTGATCGGCAGCGCCGAAATCGTAGTTCGCGGCAAGGCGGCATCGTTTACCACATGGTATTGGATCGCCCTCGCGGTCTATCTTCTTCTCACGCCAATGCAGGAGTTCGTCGCCCGCTCCGGCATTCAGGCCCCGCTCTACGCCTTCCTGCATGGCAGCGAAATGAAGCGGCGCTGGTTCTCAATCCTCGCATCCAATTTGGTTTTCACCGCCGCGCACGCCCATATCAGCCTCGCCTTCGCGCTTGCGGCCTTCCTGCCTGGAGTATTGTGGGGCTGGCTTTTCGCGAAGACCAACTCGCTGATGGCAGCGACCGTCTCACACCTCATCGTAGGCGGCGCCGGCGTCTTTCTCTTCGGCATAGAAGGCGTGGTTTCGAGGCTCGCCGCTTAGCCCCTGCACGCCGGCCCTCTATTGCGGAGCCGTCGCTTCGGCTCGCGGATTGGCGGCGCTCGCCTGTGCCGTGACCGCGGTATGTGCGGCAAGTCCTGCAAGCTCCGCCCCGGCGCCTTGCGGAAGGCGCAGGAAGGATATCACCGAGATTGCGCCAATGCCTGCGACGATCCAAAAGGCTAACGCAAAGTCCGCCTGCGCAATATGCGTTTCGCCGCGCACGCCCTGAGCAGCCTGGAGGATGAGCGCGGCAATAGCCACTCCAAGGGAGAGCGACACTTGCTGCGCGACGCTTGCAAAGCTCGTTGCCCGGCTCATATCGGCTTGGCAGATATCGGCGTAGGAGAGCGCATTGACGGCGGTGAATTCAAGCGAGCGGAAAAAGCCGCCAACAAGCAGCACCGACATGATAACGATATGAGATGTGGCCGCGGTAAAGAAGCCGTTCGCTCCCATGAAGCCCGCACTTATAAGCGCGTTCACGATCAAGACGTTGCGGAATCCGAAATAGCGGATGACCGGGGCTGCGGTTGCCTTCATGATGACCGCGCCCGCCGCCGCCGCGAATGTGATCGTGCCCGATTGAAAAGGCGTGAGGCCGAAGCTGAGCTGAAGCATGAGCGGCAAGAGAAACGGAATTGCGCCCACGCCAATGCGGAAGAACGAAGCGCCGATTACGCCCGCGCGGAAGGTCGGAATGCGCAAGAGCTTAAGATCGATTACAGGGTTCTCGATACGCTGGGCGTGCCAGACATAAGCGCCGCAAATTGCAAGGCCGGCCGCGGTCAAAGCGAAGCCGGCGGCCAGCGAGCCTGCATTTTCTCCTAGGACGGCGAGCCCGAAGACAAAGGCCGAAAGGCCTAAGCCTGAAAGCGCGAAGCCGGTCTTATCGAGCGGCGGCGTGTGCATCTCCATAACATTCGTAATGAAGTTCCAGGTTAGGACCAGTCCGAGCGCACCGATCGGCACATTGATGTAGAAGATCCATCGCCAATGCAGATAGGTCGTGATGAAGCCGCCGAGCGGGGGACCGATGACCGGCCCCAGGAGCGCCGGGATGGTGAGCCAGGCCAGCGCCGAGATCATCTCGGACTTGGCGACGCTTCGCAAGATGACGAGGCGCCCGACGGGGACCATCATCGCGCCGCCCAAGCCCTGGATCACCCGGTAGAGCACAAACTCCGGCAGGCTGTGCGCCAAGCCGCACAGAGCCGAGCCGCAAGTAAAAACGGCAATCGCCGCCATGAAAACCGTTCGCGCGCCGTATTTGTCGGCAACCCAACCGCTGATGGGGACGAACACCGCCAGACTCAGCAGATAGCTCGTGAGCGCCAGCTTCAAAGAGATGGGTTGCACATGAAGATCGCCTGCGATGGCAGGCAAGGACGTGGAGAGAACCGTCGAATCGAGGTTCTCCATGAACAAGCCGCAAGCCACTATCAGCGGGATGATCATTCGCGTGGGCATAAATTTTGTATCTCTCTCAGGGCAGGCCAGGAAAGCAGAAACCGGGCGCGAGCGCTATATGGAAAGGACTTCCTTACGGCCCCAGGGACACAAAAAAGACAGCGGGTTTTATGGCGCTAGATCGGCGTGCGCAAAATCGGACGCAGGCGTCATCGCGAAGCGGCGGAGCCGCTAAGGTGATCCATACTAAGATTCAGGGGTTTACCTCTGGATTACTTCGCTTCGCTAGGAAGGCGGTAGCTGGCAATGTGCCAGCCGGACGCCGTATCCTGTCCATGAAGGCGCCCCGATACGCGATCGACAGGCGCGGGCTAGCGGCTGCGGCAATGCTCTTGCGGCTAGCGGCCGTTGTCGATCCGCTTACCGAAGGTGGAGATTAAATCGTCTTTCTTGGATGCGATGTCCTCGCTAATGGGCCGCGTCACCGTCGAGCCCCGCTTGTCAGCCGAAGGCCGGTCCCTGACGCGGCCTTGGCCCTGCGGACCTTTCGGAGCGCCGGCGGGACCGCGGACAACATCGGGCTCGCGGTCGTGCACGACATTGACGTGCATGTTGGAGGGCCTAGTGCGAGCGCCGGTCCCTCCCCCATTCTCCGGTTCTTGAGCGGGGCCGGGATTCGATGGCGGTGGCGGCGGACTCTCTGCCTGCGTGCGCTCGGAAGGCCGCGCCGGCGTTCCGCCCTTGGCCACGATAACGGCCGCCGGCCTCAAAATGCGGTCTGCGATCTTGTAACCTGCGTGCAGCACCTGCACCACAATGTCGGCGGGCACGCCCGGAACGTCCACCTTGACCATGGCCTCGTGGAAATGCGGATCGAACTTCTCGCCAAGCGGATCGAAACGTGTAACGCCGTGGCGCTCGAAAACCTTGAAAAGCTCGCGCTCGGTGACCTCCACGCCCTCCAGAAGCGTCCTTAGCGCGGGGTTCTCCTCGATCGGCTCTTTTTGCGCGGCCTCGATGGCACGGCGCAGATTGTCGCCGATCGAGACAACATCGCGCGCAAATTCCGAGATCGCGTATTTCTGAGTATCTGCCTTCTCGCGCTCGGTGCGGCGCCGCAAATTCTCCATCTCGGCCATGGTGCGCAAAAGCTTGTCGCGAAGCTCCGCATTTTCGGCCTTAACCTCGGCAAGCTGTTGAAGCTCGGCTTGATTACCCTGCCCTGCCTCTGACTGCTGCGCCGCAGAATCAACTTGCTCCGGCCCGCCTGGATTTGCGGACTCGCCCGGTTTATCGTTCATTGTGCGTGTGCCGTTCCCGTTACAGTAAGGATGAGCCGAATCCTCTCGAAAAGCCGACCCGAAGTTTTAAGCTATATCGGCCGTTTTGACGCGATAATCAAGCCAACACGCGGCTAACGAGCTTGGCCGTATAGTCAACCATGGGGATAATGCGGGCATAATTAAGCCGCGTCGGCCCGATAACGCCCAGCACGCCAACGATCTTCCGGCTCTGATCCTGGAAGGGCGCGACGATGAGCGAGGAGCCGGAAAGCGAGAATAAGTTGTTCTCCGAGCCTATGAAAATCCGCACGCCCTCGGCCTTCTCGGCAAGATCGAGGAGATGGACGAGCGCCTTTTTCGATTCCAGATCCTCGAACAGGAGGCGGATGCGGTCGACGTCCTCGACGGCCTTCAAATCGTCGAGAAGCCGCGACTGGCCCCGCACGATGAGGCTTTTATTGTCGTCCCGCCCGCCCGACCACTGCGCGAGCCCTGCGCGCACGAGCTTCGCGGTGAGAAGATCGAGCTCGGCCTGGCTCGCCTCCAGCTCGGCCTCGACGCGTTCGCGCGCCTCGGGCAGTGTTGTGCCACGCACCCGCGCGTTGAGATAGTTCGTCGCCTCGGCGAGCGCCTGGAGCGGCAAGCCTTCGGGCAGCGTCAGCACGCGGTTCTCGACGCTGCCATCCTCGCCCGCCAGAACCAAAAGCGCGCGCTTCGCATCGAGGCTCACGAACTCGATATGCTTGATGCGGCTCACCTGCTTCTCGGCGAGCACCACGCCCGCGCAGCGCGACAGCCCTGAGAGCATGTCGCCTGCCTCCTCCAGCACTTCCGAGGTCACGCTGGATTTGCCCTCGGCGTAGCCGGCGAGCTGCCGCTCCAGCCTGTCGCGCTCGGCGTTCTCGATATCGCCCACCTCGAGCAAGCCGTCCACGAACAGGCGCAGGCCCGTATGAGTCGGGATGCGGCCCGCGCTCACATGCGGCGCGTAGATCAAGCCTAGGGCTTCGAGGTCTGACATCACATTGCGGATCGAGGCGGGCGACAGCGTCATCGGCAAATGCCGGCTCAAATTCCGCGAGCCGACCGGCTCGCCCGTCGAAAGGTAAGTCTCCACGATGCTCCGGAATATCTCCCGGTAGCGATCGTTAAGCTCCCTGACGCCGCTGCCCGCCTTCAATTCGAGGGCGGGAACCCGTATTTCTAGCCGTCTCGACATTTCGCCTGCTTTGCTCTCCCAAGCCTTTCAAATTTAGGCGTTCGGAGCCCCGCCGTCAAACGCTGTAAAGGTTGGAACGCAAGGTTTGTGCCAGCAACCGGTTTGAGCGCGCGGGCTGAAGACGAAATGGCTCATTCCGCCGCTGAAGCGCCGCCTTTACGGCTCGCCAGCCAGCGCTTTAGAGACGCCGCGCTCTCCGCGGACGGCCGTCCCGCCAGCAACGCCTCCACGCTCACATCCTCGTCGAGATCGGGCCAATGCAAGCCCTCGCCTTGGCCGATGAGGCGCGCGCGCGACCGCTCCTCCTCCGTGCCGTGCAGCAATCTTGGAAACCAGGCCAGCGGCGCCGCCAACACCCGGCCGTCCTCCAGCACAACCTCCAGCATGTCCAGGGTCACAGAGAAGGATAGAGCGCGGGGGATGCGCTGCTCAACCGCCGAATGCGTCATGCCATGCCTCCAAGAGCCTCACAGCCAATCCTCGACACGCAAGCCCGGAACCTTCTCGAAATGCCGCAAATTGCGCGTGAGCAAGGTTGCGTTTCGCGAGAGGGCAATGCAAGCAATCTTCAGGTCCATGCTTCCGATGCGAACACCGCTAGCGCGCAGTCGAACGAAAACGTCCGCCGTCTCTTGCGTCCAGGGCAGCACGTTCCACGCCGCGAATGACGCGATCCGGTCTTGCAAGCGCCGGTATGGAGCGGTCTGGCGATGAGGGTCTTGCAGCCTGCCGATTTGTGCGAGCCAGCCGCGAAGCTGTTCTTCCACAGAAATGATGGTGATGGCCACTTCTTCGCCGCACGCATCGAGCCGATGAACGAGCCGGGCGCCCGCCCCCAAACCCCGGTCAATTTCGGTCAGATGGTCAGTGTCCAGAATCAGCATCGGCGTCGGCTGCTTCACGATCCTTCCGCCGGATTTCTTCGCCCAGCCGGGTCATTTCCTCGAAGCCTTCGTCATCCCGCGCCCAGCCGATTGTCGAGCGCCAATCGCGGATGGCCTTCTTGCCTTCCACGATTTCGGTCAAGCTTTGGACTTGACGTTCGAGAGCGTCAACCCGGTCCTTCAAAGTCGCCTGCATGTGCTGCCTTCCTGTTGGCGCTCAATTTATCACGGCTCGCACCGGCGCGCTATCGCCCCGGCGCGGCGGGCGCGAGCAGCGCCTTGATCTCCGCTATCTGCAGGTGCGTGAGCCCGCGCTTCTCGAACTCCTGGAAATCCTCCAGGATCGCCGCCTCCCACAGCTTGCCGCCCTTGTCCACGGGCTGGCCCTTGTAGCCCAGATAGAGCGCGCGCGCCTCCTCCGCCCGGCCGAGAAACATCAGCGCATGCGCCTTGTTCAAGGCGGGATGAAGATTTTCCGGTTCGATGGCGATGGCGCGGTCCGAGGCTTCGAGTGCGCCCTCGAAGTCACGGGCGAAAAGCCGGAACCATGTCAGACTGGTAAACGCTGAAGCTGTCCGCGACCCGGGTTTACCCCCTGCCTCGCCGTCGGCCGCCTCCTCCATCGCTACACGCCTCACCTGCGTCGCTACCGCCTCGGCATAGTTCCCTGCATAAAAGGCTGCGTTGGCCTCCAGCGTTGCTATCTCATTATCGAAGCTCTTGAGATTGCCGATCCAGACCTGATGGCCCGATCTTTCGGCAAATGGCGCGACAATCGCGCGGCCGCGCTCGAACATGCGGCGGGCTTCGTCCTTGTCGCCCATGCGGACATACAGCTGGCCCAGCTTTCCATGGATTGCCGCCAGGTCCCCCTGCCAGACCGCATTGGACTGATCTGCCTTGGCGAGGCGCCCTCTGATCGCAAGGCTATCGCGATAGGATTTAAGCGCGTCCGCTAGAGCGCCCTGCGCCTTGAGCGCATCGCCCACCTTGATATATGAGACCGAGAGATCGCGCTGCCATTCCGCATTGCTGGGATCAGTCTTGGCGAGGCGTTCAGCAATCGCGAGGCTGTCGCGATAGGCTTTGAGCGCCTCTGGCACAGCGCCCTGCGCCCTGAGTACATTGCCCATTTTATTATACGAGATCGAGAGATCGCGCTGCCAGACCGCATTGCCGGGATCCGCCTTGGCGAGGCGCTCCTGAATTTCCGCTGTCTTGTGATAGGCTTCCAAAGCCGCGGCGAGATCACCTTGGGCCGCCAGAACCGTCGCCACCAAGCCGTAGCTCACCGAGAGTTCGCGCTGCCAGCCGGCATTGCCAGGATCGGCCTTGGCAAGGCGCTCGGCAATCGCGAGGCTGTCACGATAGGCCTTAAGCGCGTCCGCCAGAGCGCCCTGCGCCACCAACACATAGGCCACATTCTCATAGGACACTGAGAGATCGCGCTGCCAGGTGGCATTGCCGGGATCGGCCTTGGCAAGGCGCTCGGCAATCGCGAGGCCGTCGCGATAGGCCTTGAGCGCGTCTTGAAGGACGCCCTGCGCCTTGAGCACATCGCCCAACTTGTTATAGGAGACCGAGAGATCGCGCTGCCCGAGCACATTGCCGGGATCCGCCTTGGCGAGACGCTCTCTGATCACAAGGCTATCGCGATAGGATTTAAGCGCGTCAGGTAGAGCGCCCTGCGCCTTGAGCACACCGCCCACCTTGATATACGAGACCGAGAGATCGCGCTGCCACTCGGTATTGCCGGGATCGGCCTTGGCGAGGCGAACAATGATTTCCTTTTCCGCCTCGTAGGACTTTAAAGCTGCCGCGAGGTTGCCTTGTGCCATCAGCACATCTCCAATCCGCCCGTTGCTACTGCCGAGACTATATTGCCATGGGGCGTTGCCGGGATAGAACTTGGCGAGGCGTTCCGCGTCCGCCCAGGCCCCCCTGTAGGCGTTGAGGGCCCTCGAAAGATCGCCGCGCTGGACAAAGATGTCGCCTAGACCGAGGGCCGCCCAATAGAGACTAAGATCGTTGCGGCCTTTGACCCCTGCGCGCAATACAGCATTGTAGGCCCGCTCGGCCTCGGCGAGATTGCCGGCATCTTTCTCCATCTCGCCGTGCCAGGCCATGCCATTGACGTTCTCTTGATCGAGCTTGGCCGCCTTTGCGTAATACTCCCGCGCGCGCTTGGGGTCGGCGTAGCCCGCGACGGCGCCGAGGTTTCGGTATTTCTCCGCCGCCTGCTTGATGCGCTGGAGGCCCGCTGCCTCTTCCTCCTCGGCTGCGGCCTTGAGCAGCGGCTCCGCCTCTTGCGGCTTGCCCGCCTTGATGAGGTCGAGCGCGCGGGCGTAGCGCGGATCGGTGGCCGTGCCTTTGGCGATGGATTCGAACGCGGTGCGCAAGCGCTCGCGCGCGCCGGGCTGCGCGGCCTCGGCCGAACCGATGGGCGCATATTGGTTCACGAGCGCTTCGATGTCGGTCAGCGTCTGCTGCTGCGTGTAGGAGCGCCAGCCGAGATAGCCTCCGGCGACGGCCAGCATGAGGATGGTGGCGGCGATGGCGGCGCGGAGGCGGCCCTGCCGGCGGCGTTCGCGTTCCGCCCGGCGGAAGACCTCGTCCGAGGGCACGCCGATGAGCGAGGCCACCACTTTGGCCAGCGCCAGCTCGCGCCCGTCGGCCGCCTCGCGCAAATCGGCGGCGAGGATTTGCGAAGGCCGGTCCGTCACGGCGCCGTCCGCATCCAGCTCGAAACGAAGAGCGGGCGGGAAGCATTCGAGCGCGCCGCCGCCCGGCGAACCGTCCACGATCAGGGGGATCACGGGCCGGCCAGGATGGCGCGATTTGAACAGCCGGATTTCCTCATTCACATAGTGGCTGCTTGCGGAAGCCGGCGAGCACAGCACAATAAGTGCGGCGGAGGCGTCGAGCGACGCGATGGTCTGATCGGTCAAGCTGTGGCCGGCCGAGAAATCCTCGCGGTCGCGGAAGATGGGGCGCAGCGACTTCGGCACCGGCCCCAGCGCCGTCTCGCGCCCGCCAAGGCCGCTCAAGGGAAAGCCTTCGAGCCGGTTATGAAGCCACTTCGCCCAAGCCGTATCGGCGTGCGAATAACTCAAGAACGCTTTGTAGGTGAAAGGGAGCGGAGCGTGCATGCCGGCCTGCCTCGTTCGCAAAAAGGATAATGAAAAGTTACATCGACTTTAGCAGAAAATTGGCAAAGGTGGAGGTGTGATCGCTGGCGGCCACCCCGTCAGCAATGCCTCTGCCTTCAGTCCATTGCGCGAAGCAGCGCAGCCAACGTTTACAGCAAACAAAACCTTGAAACGCGTGCCCCCCAACGGCCATATAGATCGTCACAAAGTTCAGTCGCCGTAGCAGCCTTTTTCCACCGGCCGGCGGATCGCCGCAGCACCGGTATCTGGCGTAACCTCGAAGGGAAGTGCGGGCCCATGGCTAAGAGCGAGTTCACAAGCTGGATGTGGTTCGAGGCCGTCGACCGGCTGTCGCGCGCACAAAGGCTGCATCAGCAGTTCTTCACGCTCCATCAGCATATGGGTGGACCCGCCTGGGAGCCTCCGGTCGATGTGCTAGAAACGGACGCCGAGGTTTTGATTTTTTTCGCGCTGCCGGGCGTGGACCCAGACAGCGTCGACGCCGTGATCGACAATGGCGTGCTGTTCGTCTCCGGCCGGCGCGTTTTGCCCGACGAGCTGCGCACCGCCCTGATACACCAGCTCGAGCTGCCGCAGGGACGTTTTGCGCGGCGGGTTCCCCTTCCCCCATGCCGTTTCGATGGCGTCAAACGCCAGGCCATCAACGGCTGCTTGCTCATTAGCCTCGAAAAATCCGCCTCTGAATAAGGAACGGCTCCATGGATAATCCAAATCCCGGCGAGGCTTCCGCCGAGGCCAAATCCGATGAAAGCGCGGCGCATGGCATCGATTCGAACGCGCTGCTCATTCTTCCGGTGCGCGATACCGTGCTGTTTCCGGGCGTGCTGTTCCCGATCTCGATCGGACGCCCGGTCTCCATCGCCGCCGTGCAGCAGGCGATGCGCGAGGAGCGCCAGATCGGCATTCTGATGCAGCGCGATGCCGAGGCGCTGGAGCCTTCGGGCACCGACATGCACCGCGTCGGCACGGTCGCAAATATCGCGCGCTACCTCACGGCACCCGATGGCGGCCACCATGTGATCGTGCAAGGGATCGAGCGTTTCCGCGTGCTCGATTTCATCCGGGAGCGCCCCGTGCTCGCGGCCAACGTGCAGCGCATCCCCGAGCCCGAGATCGAGAGCCCCGAAATCGAAGCGCGGACGCTGCTCTTGCGCCAGCAAGCCATCGAGGCGCTGGAGCTTCTGCCGCAGGTGCCAGCCGAGCTTGTCGCCGCGATGCAGAACGCGCAATCGGCTTCCTCGCTCGCCGACCTCACCGCCGCCTATATGGATATCACTGCGGAGCAGAAGCAGGAAATCCTCGAAACCGTCGACCTAACCTTGCGGATGGACAAAGTCTCGCGGCTTTTGTCGCAACGCATCGAGGTGCTGCGGCTCAGCCAGGAGATCGGACGGCAGACCAAGGCCGTCTTCGACGAGCGCCAGCGCGAGGCGGTCTTACGCGAGCAAATGGCCGCGATCCAGCGCCAGCTCGGCGAAGGCGACGGCAAGGCCGAGGAAGTCGCCGAACTGAACGAGGCCATCGCAAAAGCGCAGATGCCGAAGGAGGTCGAAGCCCAAGCCCGCAAAGAATTGCGCCGCTACGAGCGCATGCCCGAGCAGGCGGCCGAAGCGGGCATGATCCGCACCTATCTCGACACGCTTGTCGAGCTGCCCTGGGCGCTGCCTGAAGAAAAGCCCATCGATATCGCCGAGGCGCGCCGCATCCTCGAGGAGGACCATTTCGGCCTTGAAAAGATTAAGCAGCGCATTATCGAATATCTCGCGGTACGCAAGCTGGCCCCGCAGGGTAAAGCGCCAATTCTTTGCTTCGTCGGCCCGCCCGGCGTCGGCAAGACCTCGCTCGGCCAGTCCATCGCGCGGGCCATGCAGCGGCCGTTTGTCCGGGTAAGTTTGGGCGGCGTCCACGACGAGGCGGAAATCCGCGGCCACCGGCGCACCTATATCGGCGCGCTGCCGGGCAACATCATCCAGTCGATCCGCAAGGCGGGAACGCGCAACTGCGTGATGATGCTCGACGAGATCGACAAGCTCGGCTCCGGCGTGCAGGGCGACCCGCGCGCGGCGCTGCTGGAGGTGCTCGACCCGGAGCAGAACGGGACCTTCCGCGACAACTACCTGGGCGTGCCGTACGATCTGTCCCGCGTCGTCTTCATCGCCACCGCCAACATGCTCGACACCATTCCGGGGCCGCTGCGCGACCGCATGGAGATCATCAGCCTGAGCGGCTACACCGCGTCCGAGAAGTTCGAGATCGCGCGGCGCTACCTGCTGCCGCGCCAGCTCGAGGCCAACGGGCTGAAGCCCGAGCAGGCCACGGTGACCGAGGCGGCGCTGCGCGCCGTGATCCAGAGCTACACCCGCGAGGCGGGCGTGCGTAACCTGGAGCGCGAGGTCGGCAAGGTGCTGCGCCACGCCGCGGTTCGCGTCGCCGAGGGCAAGGCCGAGACCGTAACGGTGGGCGTCGACGATCTCACCGCCATCCTCGGCGCCCCGCCGTTCGAGAACGAGGTGGCGATGCGCTTGAGCGTGCCGGGCGTCGCCACCGGGCTCGCCTGGACGCCGATGGGCGGCGACATCCTGTTCATCGAGGCCACCCGCAGCGCCGGCTCGGGCAAGCTGATCCTCACCGGCCAGCTCGGCGAGGTGATGCGCGAGAGCGCGCAGGCGGCGCTGAGCGTGGTCAAGAACCGCGCCAGCGCGCTCGGCATCGCCGAGGAGCTGTTTGCGAGGAGCGACATCCACATCCACGTCCCGGCGGGCGCCACCCCGAAGGACGGCCCCAGCGCGGGCGTGGCCATGTTCATGGCGCTGGTCTCGCTGGTCACCGAGCGGACCATCCGCAGCGACACCGCCATGACCGGCGAGATCAGCCTGCGCGGGCTGGTGCTGCCGGTGGGCGGGATCAAGGAGAAGGTGATCGCGGCGGCGGCCGCGGGCATCAAGCGCGTGATGCTGCCGGCGCGCAACCGGCGGGATTTCGACGACATCCCCGAGGAAGTCCGCCGCACTCTCGATTTGGTCTGGCTGGAGCACGTGGAAGAGGCCATCGCCGCCTCGCTGGAGCCGGCGGCCAACAAGGCAGCCATCGCCGACGCCGCCGCGTGAGGGGCGAAATTAGATCCTATTGTGCCTTCCGAATTGATTCGTCATGCCCGCACTTGTTGCGGGCATCCACGTCTTAACAACCTTGCCGCAAGCAAGACGTGGATGGCCGGGAGACCTTAGTCCTAGTGATCCGTCAGAGACGGATCGCGCTGCCCGGCCATGACAGAAAAGGAATAGGCAAGCGCACCGTGTTTCACCGCTCCATCGGCTCCCAGTAATTGCCGACCTTGACGTAGCTTCGCTTCACCGCCGCCCAGGCGATGCGGTGCGCGGCTTCCTCCTGGCGCGGGTCGGCCGCGTGCGCCGCGTAGGCATGGTTGAAGGCGGCGCGATAGATGTCCTGCGCGTGCGGCGGCAGATGGTCGCGCACCGAAGGCGGCAGGTCGGCATTGACGCGATAGGGCATGGCGGGCCTCCGAGGATCCAGCCGGAAGCCTGCCGCCGACCGCCGCATCGGATCTTGCGACAGGTCAAAGCCCGTCAGCCCGCGCGGCACGGCGGGCAGATCCGCCGCCTCCGGAATAGCCCTTAAGTTGAACTGCATAAGGTTCCAACCCGAATTTCGGAGTTCGGGCGGCACCGGTAAACTGCATCGCATTATCAGTTACGCAGCCTTCGAGGAGAAAGCGATGTACCTGCACGATGTGGTGACCCTGCTGTTTCTGCTGGCCATTCCGGTCTCGCTGGCGCTGGCGGCGAGCATTTCGCTTACCCTGACCGCTCAAGCCTCGCGCGCCGTTCCCGTTCCTGTCAGGGCCCGTTCGCGGTCGCGCTGATTTTCATCATGATGCCAGGTGGCGGAAGTCACCGGCCCCGGTGCTGGCGCGCAAGTCGGACCTTTCCGGCTTGCGGCATGAACGAAGCCGCGCCAGGCGCCACGGGTGAAATCGGCGCCGCGCCATCAGCGACCGCCCCGGATCGACATCACTTATCGACATCACTTAGCGTAGATCGATCATCGCAGCAGTTGCGCGGGCGCCGCGAGCACATCGCCGAGCGTCTGCAGGAAGCGCGCGGCGTCGCCGCCGAACACGACGCGATGATCGCAGGTGAGCGTGCAGCAGGCGCCGTCGGGCCGGCTGGCGGCCACCGAGAGGATCGCGGACGCCCCCACCGGCACGATCGAGTCGAACGCCTGCACCACCGGAAATGTGCCGAGGTTGGAGACATAGAAGGTCGCGCCGCGATAATCGTTCAGGCCAAGCCGCCGCGCCTTGACCTTGTCGAGCAGGCCGCGCCAGTCGTCGGCGAGGTCGGCGAGCGGCCGGCCCGCGACGTCGCGAAGCACCGGCGTGAACAGCCCGTCCGGGCTGTCGACCGCGACGCCGATATCGATGCGGCTGCGGTGCGCGAGGCCCTGCGGCGTGTAGGCAGCGTTGAACAGCGGATGCGCCGTGATCGCGGCGGCGCAGGCGCGCGCCAGCAGCACGGTCAGCGACACGTCCTGCTGGGTCGACAGCGCGTGCAGCGGCTCGAGCGAGAGCCGCGCGGTGACGTGAAACGTCGGGGTGGCGACGCTGGCGACGATATTGCGGGCGACCGCCTCGCGGAAATTCGGCGCGCGCTCGATCCGGAACGGCGGTCCCGCCGCGATCTGTGGCTCCAGCCCGGCAGCCGCGGCGGGCGCTGGCGGCACAGGCGACACAGGCGGCCGCGATGCGGGTTCGGGTGCGGCGGCGGGCGCTGCAGCGGCCTCCGCGACCGGCGGCGCCGCTGCCGCGTGGCGGGCGCGGGCCCGCTCCCGCGGCGACAGCCCGTCGGCCCGGGATTCGGCGGCCGCAGCCACGGCAACAGGTTGTAGCGGCGACGGCGCGGGCGGCGCTTCGACCGAACGAGGCGGAGCGACCTCTGGCGCGACCTTTTGCGGCACAAGCGGCGCGGGCGTTGCCGTCCGCGCCTCGGCGGCCGAATCCGCGATGTAGCCGATGGTCTCGCCGACCGGGAGTTCGGTGTCGACCGCGGCGAGCGGCCCGGCGAGGTAGCCGGCATGGAAGGCCTCGACCTCCATGACGGCCTTATCGGTTTCCACTTCCGCGACGGCCTCGCCGGATTTCACGGCATCGCCCGGCTGCTTCAGCCACCTGGTCAGGCGGCCGTTGTTCATGGTGTCGGACAGCGCCGGCATGGTGACGGGCTGCTTCATCGCGCTGCCCTCACTGCTTGGCCGACTTGTGCAGGCCGCGGGTGGCGGCGACGATGTCGGGCACGCGCGGGATCGACGCCGCCTCGATCGCGCCGTTATACGCGATCGGAATGTCGAGGCCGGCGACGCGGCCGACCGGCGCATCCAGCGAGAAGAAGCAGCGCTCGCCAAGCGTGGCGGCGATCTCGCCGCCGACGCCGCCGAACCGGCTGTCTTCCTCGACGATCAGCAGCCGATGGGTCTTGTCGACGGACTTGGCGCAGGTGTCCCAATCGATCGGCGACAGGCTGCGCAGATCGATCACCTCCGCCTCGATGCCCTCCTTGGCGAGCTCGTTCGCCGCCTCCTGCGCCAGCAGCGCCATGCGCGAGTAGCTGACGATGGTCAGGTCGCGGCCGGGACGGCGCACCACCGCGCGATGCATCGGCGGCGCGTCGGCCAGCGTGTCCACCTCGCCCTTGCTGAAGTACAACAGTTCGTGCTCCAGCAGCACGATGGGTTCGTCGCTGGCGACGGCCTGGCGCAGTTGCCAGTAGGCGTCCTGCGGGGTCGAGGGCACCGCGACGCGCAGGCCGGGCACGTTCATGAACATCGATTCGAAGCGCTGCGCGTGCTGCGCGGCGAGCTGTCGCGCCACGCCTGTCGGCACCCGCACCACCAGCGGCATGGGAAACTGGCCGCCGGACATGAACGGAATCTTGGCGGCGGCGTTGACGATGGAGTCCAGCGCCAGCAGCGCGAAATTGATGGTCATGATCTCGACCACCGGCCGCATGCCCACGATCGCCGCGCCGACGCCGAGGCCGGTAAAGCTGTTCTCGGAGATCGGCGTGTCGCGCACGCGCGACTCGCCATACTTCGCGTAGAGACCTTCGGTGACCCGGTAGCTGCCGCCGTAGAGGCCGACGTCCTCGCCGAGCGTGAATACCGACTCGTCGGCTTCCATCTCCGCGTCCATGGCGCGATTGAGGGCCTGCCAGTAGAGCAATTCCTGTGACATGTTGGTGGCTCCCTAAATCAGCACTTCGCGGTGACGGTTGCAGTTGAGATGCCGCCAGGCGTCATCCATGGTCGGCTGCGGGCTCTGCAGCGCATAGGCGACGGCGTCGTCGACCGCCTTCTGCACCTCTGCCTTCAGGGCCTCGATTTCCTCATGCTCCACGTGTCCCTCGCTCAGCATGTGGGCGGTGAGGCGGGAGATGTTGTCGGCCCCCACCTCCGCCAGCTCCGAGGTGGTCGGATACTTCAGCTCGAGATTGCGGATGGTGATCGAAAGCGGGTCGATCGCCTGGTAGGCCTTGACCTCGACGGCCGGGCGGTAGCTGCCGGGATCGGCCATCGAATGGCCGCGATAGCGATAGGTCTCGCATTCGATGAACTGCGGACCCGAGCCGTGGCGGATGCGGCCGAGCGCGGCCTTGGTGGCGGCATGCACCTTCAGCACGTCCATGCCGTCGATCTTCTCGGCGGGGATATTGTAGGCGGCGGCGCGCTTGTACACCTCGGGCACCGCGGAATGGCGGTGGATTTCCGTGCCGATGGCATAGTGGTTGTTCTCGCACACGAACAGCACCGGCAGCCGCCACAGACCCGCCATGTTCAGCGACTCATGGAACGTCCCCTGGTTGACGGCGCCGTCGCCGAAGAAGCAGATCACCACCTCGGGGAGATTGCGCAGCATCTCGCCGTAGGCGATGCCAATGGAAATCGGACAGCTCTCGCCGACGATCGCGTAGCCGCCCATGAACCGGCGCTCGCGGTTGAACATGTGCATCGAGCCGCCCATGCCGCCGGACATCCCGGTGGCGCGGCCGAACAGCTCGGCCATCACCTCGCGCGGCGGCACGCCGCGCACCAGCGCGTGAGCATGCTCGCGGTAGGTGCTGACGATGTAATCGGAGGGCGTCGCGGCGTTGATGACGCCGACGCCGACGGCCTCCTCGCCGGGATAGAGGTGAAGAAAGCCGACGATGTTGCCCTTGGTGTATTCCTCGGCGGCGCGTTCTTCGAACACGCGCGACAGCATCATGTCGTGCAGGAGCCGATGCAGGGTTTGGCGATCCATGGTTACAGCCTCATGTCGATGGAGGGTCGATCGAACGAAGGGGGCCTGACCGCCGGCGGCGGTCACGCGCTTCAGTGTCAGCGGCTACTTCGCCGGCTTCGCGGCATGGACCGCCCAGCCGGTCTCGCGGATGAACAGGGCCAGGACGGCCGCGATGATGATCGCCGCGATGCCGACGCTGCCGCCCTTGGCGAACACGTCGGTGGTCAGCGGGCCGCCGGCCTCGAGCTTCTGCAGCAGCCAGCCGAAGGCCGGAGCCGCGAACGCGCTCATGACGAACACCAGGAAGTTGATCGCGCCGGTCGCGCTGCCCTTGACGTTGTCCGGATTGACTTCCTTGATGATGCTGTAGGGGATCATCGCGGCGCCGGAGCCGATGCCGAGCAGCAGGCCGAGCATATACGGCGGCAGGGTGTTGGCCGGCAGGTAGAGAATGGCCGCGGTGGCCACCAGCATCAGGGCCATGCCCGCCATCAGCACCGGCTTGCGGCGGCCGGTGTGGTCGGAGATGTAGCCCAGCACGGGGGCGCCGATCACCCAGCCCAGCGGCACCATGGACGCGCGGTTGACCGCCTCGGCGTAGTCGATGTGCCAGCCCTGGCGCAGGAACGAAACGCCCCAGATCATGTCGCCGACGGTGGTCGGCAGGAACAGCAGGCCGGCGCACAGGCCGCACAGGTAGGACTGCGGGTTGCTCAGCACCACCTTGTAGGGGTCGAACATGCGCCAGATGCTGGTCTTGGAATGTTCGGAAGCGTCCTGTCGCGGCGTCGCCACCAGCAGCGCGACGCAGACCACCAGCGTGAAGATTCCGGAGAAGATCCAGAACTGCTGCCAGGTAATGACGTGGTGCGTAAGCAGCGGCGCGACGGCGAACTGGCCGGCGGAGCCGCCCAGCATGCCCACGCACTGGGTGAAGCCGATCGCGGTGGCGAGGTAGCGCGCCGGGAAGCCATGGGAGGCGAGGTAGACCGCGCCGACGAAGGCGAAGGCGGCGCCGGCGCCCTGCAGCAGGCGGCCGACATTGGCCATCCAGGTCACGCTCAGGCCGAACATGATGATGCCGACGGCAAGGAAGAACACGCCGACCGGGATGGTATATTTGGCGCCCCAGCGGTCGAGCGAGGCGCCGGCGACGATCGCGAAGGTCGAGTATGTGTAGTAGTAAAGCCCGAGCAGCGAACTCACCCCCAGCGTGGTGAGGCCGAACGCGGCGGTGAGTTCGGGCACCATCACGCTCGGCGCCGAACGCACCGCGTATTGCGTGAAGTAGAACAGCAGGCAGAAGAACCAGGCGACGACGAACGCGACACGAAAACCACCCGCAAGCGGCGATGCGGCGGCGGATCGCTCCGGCGTGATCGATTGAACCGACATTGGAAGCCTCCTCCGAATGAATTATTATTGGTTAAACTTAAGAGGCAGTCGCCGGTATGCGGTTGAGCTAAGTCAAGCTCCGGCGAAAATTGGTTGGCGCGCGATTGTGCCGTGCGAGAAGGGTCTCATCGACGCCTTTTGGTTGCACCGCAGTACGACAAGGCGACAATGCGACAGCGAAATGACAGGCGGCGCCTTGATGGTCGCGATGGCGAACCGTGGAAGCCATTCGCGAACGCACCGCAGTGCAGCGCGACGGCTAGCCGCCCCTATAATCGTCAGAAGCGTTCGGCCTCGTCGTCGCTGAAGGAATAGCCGAGCTGCGTGAGCCCCTCCTCCAGATGGGCCGCCAGCAGCGGCATGCCCATCAGGTAGGACGCCGTGCGACGATTATGGGCGCGGGCGGCCTCGGCGCGGATGTCGTCCCAATCTTCCGGGCCGCCGTCGCCGCGGCCGAGCCAGGCGAGCGCGACCAGATCGACCTGTTCGTCCACGTTCAGGTCGCCGATCAGCCCGGCGATCTCGGCGCCCACCGGATCCGATGCATGGTCTTCCAGCACCGAGCGCATGCCGTCGTCGCTGGCGTTGGAGCCGGAGTCGGGGTCGGTCAGGACGTCCTTGGCCTCGAACTGACGCGCCTTGGCGAGGATGCCGAACACCTTTTCGGGAGAGATCGAAAGCGTCGGGGTTTCCGGCATGGCAGGGGTTTCCGGCATCGCAGCACCTCCAAAATTGACCACAACACAGGCTAGTGCAGAGAAGCGACGCCGTATTGAACGAGATCAAGGATTCGCCCGCGCCGCCGCAAGCGCCGGCGCCGACCGGCCCGGTGCGTCAACCGATCGTCAGCCGGTCGTCCACGTCGGCGACGCCGGGAGCCGACCAGGCGGCGTCTTCCACCGCCATCCGCTCCCTCCAGTTGTCGACCATGCCCTCGAGAACCACGGTATTGCCGTCCCGCACCGACACCCGGATCGAATCCGCCTCGATCGCGGCGTGCCGCTTCAACGCGGCTTCGATCTTGCCTTTCAGGTTCGCGGTGTCGACCAGCGGGCTGATCACGATCCTGTTGCTGACGCCGCGGACGCCCGAGAGCTTGCAGATGTCGGCCTCGGCCGCCATCTTCTCGAATTTCCAGTTCACCGCGCCGCTCAGCGTCACCCATCCGTCCTGAACCAGCACGTCGATCGCATTTTTCGGCACATGGACGTCCCAGTTCAGGATGTCCGCCGCGCGCTTGGCGATCTGGTCGTCCTCGGTCTTGGGCTGGAACGGATAGCGGATCTCGATCTCGTCGGCGATCGCGTGCACGCCGTTGACCCGGCGGGCCGCCTCGACCGCGGCGATCTTCTCCGCGTAGCTGTTCACATGTCCCGTCAAGGTGACCACATTTCGCTCGACGGCGACGCCGATATGCTCGCCGCTGAAGCGCGGATCGAACGCAAGCTCGTCGATCACGTCCTGCCGAAGCCGGGAATCCGTCATGTGCTCCTCCGTGAGGTTCGAAACTACGCAACAGACCCTTTCGCCGCATGGCGGCGCGTTAAGGTCGATGACAGGGCAAGCGCCCATCGCGGCGGCTGCCGCGCCTGATCGCGTCACGGGGCCGACCCGCCGCGGCCGCAGCATGATCCGGAAAAGTGGATACCGGTTTTCCGGAAAGATCATGCTCAATCAAATGTGCGCGCCGCGGAGGTCTCCCTGGTCAGCCGGCGGTCAGTCGACCCACCGGACTACCGGTTCCTTGCGCGCCACCGGCGGCGGCGCGCTCTTCGGATATCCGACGATGATCGGCGCCACCGGCAGCCATTCGGCCGGACAGCCGAGCAGTGATTTGCCGACCTCGGTGCCGAGGAATTTCTGGGCGAACCCGATCCAGCAGCTGCCGAGGCGGGCAGCGAACGCGGCGAGCATCAGGTTCTCGGCGGCAAGCGCGCAGTCTTCCACCGCCCACGCGCCCGGCGCGGCCACGGAGATCACGATCAGCGCCGGCGCGTGATAGAAGATCTGAAAATTCGGATCGCTGAGATGCGCCTGGAACTGGGCCGAGTGGCTGTCGGCGGGCATGGTCGCCATCATGTAGATTTTCGCCTCGTGCGAGATCTGGTCGAGCAGCGCCTGGTTGCGCACCACCGTGAAGGTCCAGGGCTGCTGATTGACCGCGCTCGGCGCCTGCATCGCCGCGTCGATCAGGGCGCGCAGCGTCTGTTCGTCGACGGCCTCGCTGGTGAAGTCGCGAACCGACCGCCGGCCGGCAATCGCCTTGTCCAGATTCATCGGTGCATTCCCTTTTTGGCTTGCGACAGCAGCTGCGCACCGCCGGATCGCAAGCGCGATCCGGCGCAATTTGCGTGGGCGCGCGGCCTCAGGATGCCTTCACCGCGATGGTCTTCTCGGGCTTGACCGCTTCCGGCTTCTTCGGCAGCCGCAGCGTGAGAACGCCCTTGTTGAAGTTGGCCTCGATCTTGTCGGTATCGACGCCATCGGGAATTGCGAACGAGCGCTCGAACGAGCCGTAGTAGCGCTCGCGCAGGTGATAGTCCTTCTTCTTTTCTTCCTTGTTCTCTTCCTTCTCGCCCTTCACGGTCAGGCTGCCGTTGACGAGCTTCACCTCGATGTTCTTCTCGTCTAGCCCGGGAAGTTCCGCGGTGATTTCAAAGGCGTCGGACTTCTCGACGACGTCGACGGCGGGGTTTACGGTGGCGAACTGGTTCCGCGCGAACGGAAGCAGATCGAACGCCGAGCGGGAGAACGGCCGCCGCCAGAAATCCCGGTTGAAGTCTTCGAACACTCTGTTGAGATCGCCGCGCAGGCTCTCGAACGGGCTCCACATTTGCGTGGCGGCGCCGGGCGCGGGCGCGGTTCCGGTGGTTTTCACGGGTACATTGGTTTCGGCCATCGTTGCCTCCTGTGGGTTTCGGGTAGGGGAAAACGCGCAGAATATGCCGCCGGCCGGCGCGCGGCATGTTGCGCCAAGTCAAGGCCGGTTGACTTCCCTTTGGCTTGCGCCTGATCAAGGTCGGCCCGGCGATGTTCGCTAGCTTGCCATAGGGTGGCGAGGTGTCAGATGCCGAACGCAACGATGTCCCGGCGGTTCTTCATCCAGCGAACCGGCGTTGCGGTCGGCGCCGGCGCAGCCATGATCGGCGGCGATGTCGCGGCCCAAGCCGCTGGTGCGGATGAAAGATCCGGCGACGTGGCGCTGACGCTGGACGTCAACGGTATCAGGCGCGCGATGTCTGTCGCGCCCCACACCACCCTCGCCGAAGTACTGCGCGGCCCGCTCGATCTCACCGGGACGAAAATCGGCTGCGACCGTGGCGCCTGCGCGGCCTGTACCGTGCTGATCGATGGGCTCCCCGTTGCGTCCTGCATGATGCTGGCGGTCGACGTCGGCGAGCGCAGGATCACCACCATCGAGGGACTGGCCGACGGCGAGACATTGCATCCCGTGCAGGAGGCGTTCATCGCCCACGATGCCATTCAGTGCGGTTTCTGCACGCCCGGTCTCGCCCTGAGCTGTGCCGCGCTGTTGCAGCGAAATCCGGATCCGACGCCGGACGATGTCAAGGAGGCCATCAGCGGCCATCTTTGCCGTTGCGGCACCTATCCGCATGTCATCGCCGCGACGCTCGCCGCGGCACATGCCGGGAGGCGCTAACCATGCCGCGCGAGTCGACACGAACGCAAAATTACCCGTCGGGAATCGAGGGTGTCGCCGTCGGCCTGGTCGAACGCGTCGTGCCCGCCGACGAACCGGCGCCGCTGCCGGTCAACCGGGAACTCAGCGTCATCGGCAAGAGCGCCCGGCGCATCAACGGTCGCGACAAGGTGACGGGCGCGGCGCGCTTCACCGTCGACGTCAAGCTGCCGGGCATGCTGCATGCGCGGCTGCTGCGATCGCCGCATCCGCACGCGCGCGTGCTGTCGATCGACCTGGAGGCGGCGCGACGCGAACCGGACGTGCGCGCGCTTCACGTCATTACCCGGGTTTTCGGGCGGGCCGTCGACGCCGACGAGGTCGCCGCTGCCGGCGCGGCCCGCGGCAGCGTGCTGCCGCGCGCGGTCTATGTCGGCGCGCCGATCGTCGCCGTCGCCGCGACCACCGCCGACGCGGCGGCGGCCGCCATGCGGCTGATCAAGGTCGCTTACGAGAAACTGCCGTTCGTCGTCGACATGGAGGATGCAAGGCAGCCGGACGCGGCGGTGGTGTTCCGCAAGCCCGTCGGCGGCGAGAGCTTTGCCGGCGGCGCGCTCGCCCCGGACACCGTCCCGCTCAAGGGCAACGTTCGCGGCCCCAACACGGCGGGCTCGCGCGGCGACAGCGCGCTCGGCTTCAGCCAGTCCGACGTCGTCATCGAATCCGAATTCTCCACCCAGGTGCAGACCCATTGCTGTCTCGAGACCCATGCCGTGGTGGCGGACTGGCGCCATGACGGGCTGACGCTGTATCTCTCGACCCAGTTCACCGCCGGTGTCCGCAACGAGATCGCGGCCGCGTTCGGCCTGCCCCGCAGCCGGGTCCGGGTCGTGGTCGAGGCGATGGGCGGCGGATTCGGGTCGAAGACGACGGCCGGCACCTATGTGCACGCCGCCGTGGCGCTGTCGAGGCTCGCCGCGGCGCCGGTGCGCCTGGTGCTTGACCGCCACGAAGAGCAGATCGATTCCGGCAATCGCCCGGCCACGTTCCAGCGGCTGCGCCTCGGCGCGACGCGCGACGGCAGCCTGCGCGCGATCACGCTGTATGCGCATGGCACCGCCGGGACCGGCATCGGCGCCGGCGTCGGCACCATCGCGCAGGCGATGTACGACTGCCCGAATTTCGAACTGTCGCAATACGACGTCTTCATCAATGCCGGCCCGGGATGCGCCATGCGCGCCCCTGGCAACGTGCCCGGCGCGTTCGCGCTCGAACAGTCGATCGATGAACTCGCCGAAAAGCTCCGGATCGACCCACTCGCGCTGCGCGACCGGATCGATCCGAGCGCCGTCCGCCGCGAGCAGCGGCGGCGGGGAGCGGCGATGATCGGCTGGGAGCGCCGCCGGCCCGCCGGCGCCGGTGCCGGCCGGATCAGGTACGGCATCGGCATGGCGCAGTCGTTCTGGGGCGCCAATGTGCAGATCAACAGCGGCTGCGAAGTCCGGATCCTGCGCGACGGCTCGGTCGAAGTGCTGTCGAGCGTCCAGGACATCGGCACCGGCATCGGCACGGTGCTCGCCCAGGTCGTCGCCGAAGAGCTGGGTCTTGGCCCGGACGCCATCACGGTGCGGATCGGCGACACCGACTTTCCCGCCGGCCCGCCCTCCCATGGCAGCAGAACCACCGCATCGGTGACGCCGCCGGCGCGCAACGCCGCGCATCAGCTGCTGCAGCGGCTGTTCGACATCGCGGCTCCCCTGCTCGACGCCGAGCCGGCCAATCTCGTCGCCAGCGCCGGCTTCATCGCGGTCAAGGGCAACGGCAATCGCACGGTCAGCTTTGCCGAGGTGGCGGCGCATCTGCCGACCGACTGGATCAGCGCGGTCGCCACCCGCACCGACGACTATGGCGGGTATCGCCGCAAGATGGGCGACGCGGCCGCCGCGCAAAGCGACCTCGGCGGCGTTCAGTTCGCCGAAGTCGAGGTCGACACGTGGACCGGGCGGGTCCGCGTCATGCGGGTGGTCGCGGTGCAGGATTGCGGGCGGCCGATCAATCCCATGCTGATCGAGAGCCAGATTCACGGTGGCGTGCTGCAGGGCGTCTCCTACGCGCTGTTCGAAAACCGCGTCATCGATCGCCCCACCGGCCACGTCCTCAATGCCAATCTGGAGCAGTACAAGATCATCGGCGCGAGCGAGATTCCCGCCATCGACGTCCACGTCCTCGAAAACTATCAGGGACGCAGCTCGACCGATGCCTACGGCATCGCCGAACCCGCCTCGATCGCCACCGCGCCGGCGGTCGCCAATGCGGTCTACAACGCGCTCGGCGTCCGCATCCGCGCCCTGCCGATGACGGCGGCGGCCGTGCTCGGCGCGCTGAACAAGATTCCAGGTGGCTCGCCATGAAACCCTTTGCGTGGATCGAGGCCCGGTCGGTCGGGCAAGCCGCGACGCTGGCCAATGCCACGGCCGCGGAGGCCATGGTCGCCGCGCTCGGCGAAACTCCGCCCGCATCCGCCGCCGTGCTCAAGGCCGGCGGCATCGATCTGCTCGACCTGATGAAGGAAGGCCTGATCGCGCCCGCGCGCATCGTCAATCTGCGAACCACCGAGGGCCTCGGCGACATCGTCGCGGAAGCGGACGGCGGGCTGCGGATCGGCGCAACGGCGACGCTCGCCCGGATCGGCGGGCACGACCTCGTTCGCGCGCGCTACCCGGCGCTGG
>JBKQQS010000126.1:0-3982 GCA_052144215.1 Rhodomicrobium sp. | reverse complement strand
GGTTCTCACGTTCGAGGTGCCTGCCGGCCGGCTTGGGATCCGCGACGAACCCATCAAAGCGGAGGTAAGTGCCGAGCCGCAACCTTGAGAGCGCCTTTGCGGCTCTTGATTACCCCGATGCTTCCGCTCGTATGGTTTCCGAAGGGCGAGTTTCGCCGCAGCGCCGTCTCCGCGAAGGCGGGGACCGTAAGAGTTTTTCACCGGCCTGCGGCCGGCCCCCATGGATGAAACTATTCGACCTTCGCCGCGTCGTCCAGATTTGCGCGGCCACCTGTGGTTAGCTCGTGATCTGTCCGGCGTTTGTAGCTCGTGAGTTGTCCGGTTTTAAGGTGCCTTGAACAGAGGGGGCACGATGAACCGGGCAGCACTTCACGAGGGACTGCGCCGGATGCGCTTTGAGAGTTTATTGGACCGCCAGACGGGCGGTGAGATTACGCAGGCGGAGGCGGCGGAGATGCTGGGTGTCAGCGAGCGGACATTCCGGCGCTGGACGGACCGGTTTGAGGAAGAGGGCGAGGCTGGGCTTTGCGACCGCCGCCTTGGCCGCCCATCGCCCAAACGGGCTCCGGCAGAAGAGATTGCGCGGATGCTGGGCTTATTCAAAGACAAGTACGCGGACTTCACGGTGAAGCACTTTCACGAACAGCTGCGGAAGCGTCACAACTACAAGCTTGGCTACACGGTCACGAAGGTGCATTTGCACCGGGCGGGCTTGATCCGCCCCGCTCCCAAGCGCTCGGCGCACCGGAAGAAGCGGCCCCGGCGGCCATTCATTGGCATGATGCTGCATCAAGACGGATCGCGTCATGCCTGGCTTGAGGGGCACGCGCCGCTGGATTTGATCGTGACGCTGGACGATGCAACGGGCGCCATCTATTCAGCCTTCCTTGTTGAGGAAGAAGGAACAGCATCGACGTTCCGGGGGCTTCGCGAAGTTATCGGGCGGCACGGCTTATTCTGCTCGCTCTATACGGACCGGGGCAGCCATTATTTCTTTACGCCGCAGGCAGGCGGGAAGGTATCGAAGACGCAATTGACCCAGGTAGGCCGGGCCTTGGCGCATCTGGGCATCGAGCATATTGCCGCCTACTCGCCCGAAGCGCGCGGCCGTTCGGAGCGTGCGTTCCGGACCTTGCAGGACCGGCTCCCCAAGGAACTGCGCCTGGCCGGCATCTCGACGGTCGAAGCGGCCAATGCGTGGCTGGCCGGAACCTATATCGCCGAATACAACCGGCTATTCGCCATCGAACCCTTGGAAGAGGGTACGGCATTCGTTGCGGACGCGGCCGGCGTCTGGCGCGAGACGCTGTGCGTGATCGAGGAGCGGATCGTGGGCAACGACAACACGGTAGCCTGGGCAGGGAGGCGCTTGCAGATACCGCCAAGCCGGCTGAGGCCGCACTTCGTCAAGGCAAGCGTGCGGGTTCACGAACATCCCGATGGCATGGTGAGCATATTCCTGGGGCCGCACCGGCTGGCAACGTTCGATGCCGGCGGCACGGAAATCGTCTCAGCCCCAGCCGCCATCAGCCTGGCCCCGTGCTCGAAGCCGTCAAGGCCAAGCCCTGCCGGGCGCGCGAACGGCGCGGCCTTGACCGCTCCTGCGCGCGCGGCCCCCACCGGTGTGCGGGCCGGGACGGAGAAACGGGCTTCAAGCCGAACAAAGAAACTCACCTCAGCCGGATGCCACACCGCTTCCGCCTGAGACACACCGGACCGGGGCTGCCAACCGCTTGCTCCCCGTCATCCGTAAACCCAAAAGCGGACAGATCATGAGCTACATAAACCGGACAACTTGATTAGCTAGCGACAGGCCGCCTCGCGATCACGGCGAGTGCGCCGGAAGGGTCAGAACCTTTGGCCGCTGGTATTATCAGCCGTAGCCGGTCGCCGCATGCCCGAAAGCCGCTTGCTCGTCCTAGCCGAGGCAATTTTTGCAACCGCGAAAGCGGGCGTTCAGGACCGGGAGCAGCCCCTCAACTCTGGGGATAACGATCGTGAAGGCAGGCGCCCGCCAGACGCCGCGCAGCGCTGGAGCTGTGCTACTAATAGCGCGATTAGCGAGCTGCGACGCTTTAATGCATCCACACCAACTGCCGAGACGTACCCTTGCTAAAAGTTATCACGACTTTTCTAACATTTGTCACGAAGTTGCGCCACCATATGGCGAAGCCGCCTTGCTTCCAGGGAACAAGTTGCGGAAGAGCATTAAGGAAACGATGCAACAGATTTCTTCGGCCCCGGCGCCAACCAGTCCATCGGCTGAGGTTACCCGCCAGCCCGGAGCGCATATCTGCGTCGCGGGGCTCACGCATCAATACCGCCACGCAGAGGAGAAGGCGCTCGACAATATCGGTTTCACCATCGAACCGGGCGAACGCGTGGCACTCATCGGCCGCTCGGGCTGCGGAAAATCCACCCTTCTACACATCATGGCCGGCCTCCTGAAGCCTTCACAAGGCGAGGTTCGCATCGACGGCGAACGGGTGGACAGGCCGTCGCCGCGCTGGATCATGATGTTTCAACAGCCGTCGCTGCTCCCCTGGCTAACGGTTTCCGGGAATGTGGCGCTCGGCCTGCGGTTTACAGGGCGCCGCCGTGAGGCTCCGTCCCGTATAGCCAAACTCCTGCGGCTGGTGGAATTGGAGGGATTGGAGGACCGCAACGTTCAGGATCTTTCCGGCGGTCAGCAACAGCGCGTGGCGCTTGCCCGCTCGCTGGTTCTGGCACCGGAAGCATTGCTGCTCGACGAACCGTTCTCAGCATTGGACGCCTTCACCCGCAGCACTCTGCAACGGGACGTCCGGCGCATTGCCCGTGAACTGGGCTTGACGTTACTCATCGTCACCCATGACATCAACGAGGCGGCAGTGATGGCCGATCGCGCTTTGATTATGACACCCCATCCGGGGCGCATCCGGGCAGACATACTGCTGAGATCTGAGACGGCCGGCGCGGACAGCTTCGAGCAGGCGCGCCGCGTCCTGGTCGCCGCCTATGAAAGCGCAGCAGGTTTGACCATCGGCGCGCAGGGCGGCGAGGTAAGCATCTGAAGACACTTCAATCTTGTATATAGGCTTATATAAATAGTGGGGCATCGCCATGAATACAAAGCAGCATCTCGCCTTTGGCCACGATCATAATGCTGGTGGAAGCGGCATCACCCGCCGGCAAACGCTCGATATGCTGGCAGCGGGCGGCCTGTTGGCTGCGTTCAGCGCGCTCGCCGGTGGCTACCCCAGCGCTGCGCAGGCGGCGGAAGACGGCATCGTACGTATCGGCTATCTGCCCATCACCGACGCCACGGCGCTGCTTGTCGCGTACGCCAAGGGCTTCTTCAAGGACGAGGGGCTTGAAGCAGAAAAGCCAACGCTGATGCGAAGCTGGCCCTCGCTGGTGGAAGGTTTTGCCGCCGCCAAATTCAACCTTGTGCATCTGCTGAAGCCGATCCCAATCTGGATGCGCTACAACAATAAGTTCCCCGCCAAGATCATGGCCTGGGGGCACACCAACGGTTCTGGCCTCGTCGCCGGTGCGCATGTGACGGCAACGTCGTTTGCAGAGCTTGGCGGCAAGCAGCTGGCCGTGCCGTTCTGGTACTCCATGCATAACATTGTGCTGCAGCTTGCGCTGCGCGAGTCCGGGCTCACGCCGGTCATCAAGGGCGAGGGCGAGGCCATCGGCGCAAATGAGGTGAACCTCCAAATCCTGCCGCCGCCCGACATGCCCCCGGCACTTGCCGCCCGCAAGATCGACGGGTACATCGTCGCCGAGCCGTTCAACGCACTGGGCGAGCTCAAGGCAAGAGCGCGCATGCTGCGCTTCACCGGCGACATCTGGAAAAACCATCCCTGCTGCGTCATCACGATGCATGAGGCGCTGACCAAGCAGAAGCCGGAATGGACGCAGAAGAGCGTCAACGCCGTCGTTCGGGGCGCCATATATGCATCGGAGAACAAGAAGGAAGTGGCGCGGCTGCTCT
>JBKQQS010000125.1:0-84156 GCA_052144215.1 Rhodomicrobium sp. | reverse complement strand
ATGCTCTGCGGAAGCCCGGCGATGCTGACCGAGCTTCGCGCGATGCTGCTCGCGCGCGGCTGGAAGGAAGGCAATATGGGCGAGCCCGGCGATTTCGTGATCGAAAAGGCTTTCGTCGAGCGATAATTTGCAAATTGCGGCCCAATCCGCCGAAGGCCTCTTGAAAATGCGCCAGAAGCTTGCAAGGTGAGCGGACACCCCGCTCACGCGGTTAAGCAGGTTTCCTTATGACATCCCTAGCGAAGAAAAAATCGAGCCCGGCAAAGGGCAAGGCGAGCATCGCTTACCAGGGCGAACCCGGCGCCAACTCTCACATCGCCTGCATCAACCTCGGCATGCCGCTAGAGCCGTTCGCTTGCGCAACCTTCGAGGACACGATCGCGGCGGTTCGCAGCGGCGCCGCGCGTTATGCAATGATCCCTATCGAGAATTCGGTCGCGGGCCGCGTCGCCGACGTCCATCATCTCCTGCCCAATTCAGGCCTGCATATCGTTGGCGAGCATTTCGAGCGCATTTATCACCAGCTCATGGCCTTGCCGGACGCCACACTTGAAACCGTCAAGACGGTCCACAGCCACACCCATGCGCTCGGGCAATGCCGCACCGCCATCCGCGCGCTTGGGCTGAGGCCGGTGGTCGAGGCCGACACGGCCGGGGCTGCGCGCATGGTCGCGGAGGAAGGCGATCTCACCAAGGCTGCCATCGCCTCGAAGCTCGCGGCAGAGATTTACGGCCTTCGCATCTTGAAAAGCGATATCGAGGACGCCCAGCACAACACCACGCGTTTTCTGCTGCTCGCCAACGAGGCCGAAGTGCCTCCCGCCGGCAATGGGCCGGTGCTGACCACCTTCATTTTCCGCGTGCGCAACGTCCCCGCCGCGCTCTATAAGGCGCTCGGCGGCTTTGCGACCAATGGCGTGAACATGACGAAGCTCGAGTCCTACCAGCTCGAAGGCAGCTTCAACGCAACGATGTTCTACGCCGATGTGGAAGGCCATCCAGACGAGCGCCCGTTGCGGCTCGCGCTGGAAGAGCTTGAGTTCCACACAGCCGAGCTGATCCTGCTCGGCACCTATCCGGCGAGCCCCTTCCGGCAAACGCTCAAGCGGCAGAACGGCGAAGAGGACGAGGCGCCGCGCGTGCGAACCGCGCCGGCGTCCTGAGCTAAACGCGACGCCTTTGTATGGGATTGCCGCTCGCTTCCGGGACCGTTGCGCCGCTTGGCAGAACCGGGAATTTCCGGTACCGTCTAAGCATGGCCGATGAACCTGAGAACCACACTCTGCGCTTGCTTCGCGAGATGCGCGAGGAGAGCCTGCGCTTGCATGCCGAGACACGCGGGCCGCTCTCCTTGGTGCTTGTCGAGATGGCGAAGACCGTCAACGCGGCGGCCGAAACCTGAATAGGGCGAACTTAAGAATCAGGGCAGCCGCCTAGCAAAGGCTTTGAGCAGCCCGAAGAGAGAAAGCGTTGCCAGATGAAGATAGATCGGGCCGCTCCAAGCGAAAGCAATGATGATCGCGCTCTCAGGCTTCACAAGGTCTATCGCGGCAAGATCCAGACGGTCGCAAAGTGTCCATTGACCTCCCAGGCCGACCTCGCCGTTTGGTATACGCCGGGTGTGGCTGCTCCATCGCGAGCGATATACCGGAACCCTTCGCTTGCCTATGACTACACCAACAAGGGCAATACGGTCGCCATCGTCACGGACGGCAGCCGCGTTCTGGGGCTAGGGAACATCGGGCCGCTGGCGGCGATGCCCGTCATGGAAGGCAAGGCCCTGCTGTTCAAGCACTTTGGCGCCGTCGATGCCGTGCCGGTCTGTCTCGATACGCAGGACCCTGCGGCCATCATTGCAATAGTCAAGGCCATTGCACCCTCCTTCGGGGGGATCAACCTTGAGGATATCGCCACACCCAAGTGCTTCGGGATACTCGACGAACTGCGATCGAGCCTGAGCATCCCCGTCTGGCACGACGACCAGCAGGGAACAGCCGCCGTCGTTCTGGCAGGACTGCTCAATGCGTTGGAAGTAGCCGGTAAGCATTTGAGCGAGGTCAAAATCGCCCTGATCGGAATCGGCGCGGCCAACATGGCAGTATACCGGCTGTTGCGGGCCGAAGGCGTGGCGCCCGCCGCATTCATTGCCTGCGACAGCCGTGGCACCCTGCACACAGGACGCACCGACATCGAGACGAGACAGCACGAGCTCGCCGAGAAATGGAGCGTATGCAAGGAAACTAACCCTGAGCGCATCTGCGGGAGCATTCCGGAAGCCCTGGCAGGCGCGGATGTCTGCATTGCGTTCTCGAAGTCCGGCCCCGATGTGATCGCGCCCGAGGCTGTCCGGTCCATGGCCAGGGATGCAGTCGTTTTTGCCTGTGCCAACCCTGTTCCGGAGATGTGGCCAGACGTGGCCATCGAGGCTGGCGCCCGTGTGGTTGCCACGGGGCGCAGCGACCTGCCCAATCAAGTCAACAATTCTTCGATCTTTCCCGGACTGTTTCGCGGCGTGCTCGACGTCCGCGCCTCCAGCATCACGGACGGAATGGCACGTGCCGCCGCCCATGCCTTAGCCCGCTGCGCCAGAGGGGCCGGCCCCTATGAAACTTCAATTCTGCCGCTAACTGACGATCCTGCCGCCGCCGCCGAGGTTGCAGCCGCAGTGGGCGAACAGGCGCAGATCGAAGGAATCGCCAGTCTAGCGGTTGGGCACGATGAGCTGCTGCGCGGAGCCATCCAACGCATCCGCGCTGCCCGGGAGACAAACAGATTGGCGGCGGTGCACAATTTCGCCGAAGCTGAAAGCAATAACAAGCCCGGCAGTTGAACAAGGGATCGAAGAACGCACCTAAAGCGGCGCCCGGCAATTGGAATCTGCCTAACCGGAACGCGAAAGGATGTAATGTTGCATTCCTCCAGCCAAGTGGAGGCGGTATCCTGCAACCCGCGCCGAGATCCTCAATGTGCCCAATGCTGCCAAGGCCAGCAGCAATTAAAGGAAATTCACGCACCTTAATCGCGGGAGGCTAAAGAGCGCATAGCGTTAGGGCAGCAATGGGAGGGGGACAAATAGCAGCCAAGCGCGTTGACCTTGCCTACGATGAAGCGCCGCTTATCGGGAACTTGCGAGCGTCAGCGGCGTTCGAGTACCTAAGTAAAGCAAGGAAACACTGTAAATGACCGATGAAATCGGGATCACAATCACAGCGGCAAACTCGGGTGCAGAGCCGGGCCGGATTGAAAGGCTTCTCGACGTGCTGGCCATCGTTCACAGCCTTCTGGATCGCAACGTGATCGACATGGCCGACGAGGACACACAAGAGGGCACCTATACCGCTTTCGTCAAATCGCTTGTCTCGATCCACGATGACAAGGGCTCGCTAATTGTATCCTGGAGGAGAAGGCCCTCCCAAAGATGGAAGGATGCCTTCAAGACTGCCTGGGAAGCGAACTGCGAACATGATGTGCAGCACGTAATGATATAGCCGGCTGCAAAGGGGAAGCCGGAACCCGAAGAGAGTTACCGTGACGGCGGCATGTCCCAAGCCATGCGGCGAGCTTTCGCCTCCGCGCGCTTGCCGGCGGATCGCGGACGGGATGATAGAGGCCGGAGCCGCTGATGCGCTTGCTGACCTCGTCGATAGGCAGATGAACGGTGGCGCATCCGGCGCTCAGCGTCCCGGTGCCGGTTTCGTCCGCTCCTAGCCCGATCCGGGCTTCGCCAAGCCGTCCGCTTTAGGAGTTCTACGGCCGATGGCCGCGTGCGTGAGGGCATGCGGAGCGCTTCTTCGTGCATCTTTCAAAACCACACCCGCCGCAGGTCGAGTGTGTGCGGGAAATACGGGTTCGTGCCGGGATCGTGCGGCGTCATCGGGCCGGGGGTGTGGCCGATGGTTTCGAAGCGGGCGAGGCGGCGCGTTTCGGCCTCAAGCGCATTGACCGGGAAGGTTTCGTGCGCGCGCCCGCCGGGATGTGCGACGTGATAACGGCAGCCGCCGATGGACCGCCCCGCCCAGCCATCGAACAGGTCGAACACCAGCGGCGTGTGCGGCGCGATGGTCGGTTGCAAGCATTGCGCGGGGTGCCAGGCGCGGAAGCGCACGCCGGCCACGGCCTCGCCATGCGCGCTCGCAGGCTTTAGCGGCACTCTGGTGCCGTTGCACGTCACCTGATAGCGCGCGCCGAGGTTGCCCTTCACCTTCACTTGCAGCCGCTCCAGCGACGAGTCGACATAGCGCACCGTGCCCCCTGGCGCGCCTTCCTCGCCCATCACATGCCAAGGCTCCAGCGCCGCGCGCAGCTCAAGCTCGATGCCGTCGTAAATCACGCTGCCGTAAACCGGGAAGCGGAACTCGAAATGCGGCGCGAACCATTCGAGCTCGATGGGGAAGCCCGCGTCGCGCAAGTCGGCGATCACATCCTTGAAATCCTGCCACACGAACTCCGGCAGCATAAAGCGGTCGTGGATTTCCGTGCCCCAGGGAATGAGCTTGCGCTTATAGGGCTTCTCCCAGAACCAGGCGACGAGCGCGCGCAGGAAAAGCTGCTGCGCAAGGCTCATGCGCGCGTGCGGCGGCATCTCGAAGGAGCGGAACTCGACAAGGCCGAGCCGGCCGGTGGAGCTGTCCGGCGAGTAGAGCTTGTCGATGCAGATTTCGGCGCGGTGTGTGTTGCCGGAGGAATCGATGAGCAGATTGCGAAAGATGCGGTCCACGAGCCAATGCGGAATCCAGCCGAAATCCTTGTCCGGCACCTGGGAGAACGCGATCTCCATCTCGTAAAGCGAGTCGTTGCGCGCCTCGTCGATGCGCGGCGCCTGGCTGGTCGGGCCGATGAAGAGGCCGGAGAAGAGATAGGAGAGCGACGGGTGGTTCTGCCAATAGGCGATAATGCTCGCCAAGAGATCCGGCCTGCGCAGAAACGGGCTATCCTCCGGCGCGGGCGCGCCGAGCACGATATGGTTGCCGCCGCCCGTGCCGCTATGGCGGCCATCGATCATGAATTTCTCGGTGCCGAGCCGGGCCTGCCGCGCTTCCTCGTACAGCGTTTCGGTAATGTTAACCGCCTCGTCCCAAGTGGAGGCTGGCTGAATGTTCACCTCGATCACGCCGGGGTCGGGCGTGACCTTGATGAGGTTGAAGCGCCAGTCGTTCGGCGGCTGATAGCCCTCGATGTGCACGGGCTGGCCGGTGATCCGCGCCGTTTCCTCCACCGCGGCGGCAAGCGCCGCATAGTCCTCCGCGTCGTACAGCGGGGGCATGAAGATGCAGAGATGGCCGTCGCGCGGCTCGATGGCCACGGCGGTGCGCACCGTGCCGAACACCTCGTCCGGAATAGCGGGCGCATCGGCCGGCGGAAGCAGCGTCACCGATTGGCGCCGGTCGCGTAAGAGCACCTCGCGCGGCGGCATGGGCGTGCGCGACGCGAACGGATCGATGGGCCAGACATTGGGATAGTTCGTAGGCGCGATATAGGAGAGCGAGCCGAGAGGCAGGCGGAAGCCCACGGGCGAGTCGCCCGGAACGAGGAAAAGCTTCTTGCGCCGCAAGGCCCAGCGCTCCGTCACCCAGCGGCGGCCGCGCTCCTGGCTATGCCACACCTGAATCGGCATCACATAGCCCGCCGGCTTATCGAGGCCGCGCTCGAACACCTTGATGACGCGCGCGCGCTCTTGCGGGTCTTCGAGCTTGTTGTCCGCCGGGTCGAGGTTCAGCGGCAGCTTCTGCTCGATCAGCAGAAAATGCGCCGGGTCTTCATAGGCTGGTACCGCGGCATCGGGAGGCAATTCGAGCTGCTGCGCAAGCGTCACCGCGAAGCGCTCCGCATCGGCCTGGGTCGCGGGCTTAAGAGGGACTTCCCTGTCGACAAGCCCAGCATTTTCCCAAAGCGGCTGCCCATCCTTGCGCCAATACACCGAAAACGACCAGCGCGGCAGCTGCTCGCCCGGATACCACTTGCCTTGCCCGTAATGCAGCAGGCCGCCCGGCGCGAACTTATCGCGTAAGCGCCGGATCAGGGTCTCGGCGTAACGGCGTTTATCGGGGCCAACTGCATCGGTGTTCCATTCCGCTCCGTCCACATCGTCGATGGAAACGAAGGTGGGCTCGCCGCCCATGGAGAGCCGCACATCGCCCGCAACCAAGCGCCGGTCGACCTCGTGGCCGGCTTTGGCGATGGCTTGCCACTGTTCCTCGGTGTAGGGCAGCGTCGTGCGCGGGGACTCGAGGATGCGCGTCACCTTCATGTAGTGGGAGAATTCGACCCCGGCCTCATCATGCATGCCGGTGACGGGCGCGGCGCTTTGCGGCGACGGCGTCGCGGCGAGCGGGATGTGGCCCTCGCCCGCGAACAGGCCCGAGGTCGGATCGAGCCCGATCCAGCCGGCGCCCGGCAGATAAACCTCGGCCCAGGCGTGCAGATCGGTGAAATCGTGGTCCGTGCCCGAGGGCCCATCGAGCGATTTCACATCGGCCTTGAGCTGGATCAGGTAGCCCGACACGAAACGCGCGGCGAGCCCATAATGGCGCAGAATATGCACGAGCAGCCAGCCCGAATCGCGGCAGGAGCCTGAGCGTTTCTTGAGCGTTTCCTCCGGCGTCTGCACACCCGGCTCCAGGCGGATCAAATAGCCGATGTCGCGCTGGAGCTGCCGGTTGAGCGCCCAAATGAAGTCGAGGGACGTCTTGCCCTCGATGGTGAGGCCCCGGATATAGTCGCGGAGCAGCGGCTCCGGCTCCGCAGCCTTGAGATAGGGCGTCAGCTCGTCTTTCAGCTCCGCATCGTATGTGAACGGCCAATCGCGCGCATAATCGTCCACGAAAAAGTCGAACGGATTGATCGTGGCCATATCCGCCACGAGATCGACCACCACCTTGAATTCGCGCGTCTTCTCCGGAAACACGAGCCGCGCCAGGTAATTGCCGAACGGGTCTTGCTGCCAGTTGATGAAATGATCCTTCGGCGTGATATTCAGCGAATAGGAAAGGATCGGCGTGCGGCTGTGCGGCGCCGGGCGCAGCCGTACGATCTGCGGCCCAAGGCCCGTCGGGCGGTCGTAGGTGTATTCCGTGCGGTGGGTCAGCGCGACGTGAAGGGCCATTGTTCCTCGCGGGATCGTTTTATGCGGCGGGCGTCTAGTCTTAGCTCAATTCGCGGACAACCCCAACAGGCGGCTTTGCGAATATCCCCGATGCGAGGGATGCAAGGCTCGTGCCTGCGCGCAGCTGGAGACGCCAAACGCGGGGGGCTATTGTGTGCTGAAGGCGGTTCAGGGTCGATTTGAGAAAGTCTTGAAGTGACGAAAAGTGGGCAGCTGCACTTCGAAATCGAACTTGTGACAGGCGCGGCGCTCTGCCACTTACTAAAAAGTTCCAAGCGCCCTCGAACCGGAGCCAAAGTCGTCCGCCGGGAAATAAGCCTCAGGGATCAGCCATATCCCTATTCGAACATCTCGAATTGCCGCACGGCGGGCTCCACTTTGAAGTCGCCAAACTGCAAACCCTTGACCGCTCCAATATCTCGCACTACCCGCGTAATATGGTGAGTGGTATTGATTTCGCGCCAAGTAGTAGCATTGCCGGGACCGCCGGACTCTTTGGCTGTACGATAAATATAGTCATCCGCCGAGGAAAACTGCCGCCCGGCAAAGTGACCGCTGGCGATAATCCTCCGACAGACGTCCCTCATGACAGATTTATCGTCGCCTGTATTTGCGCCGCGAACGACAAACCAGTCAGTTGGGTTGGTGTAGCGATAGTGACGGATCGCTCGGCCGCAGCTCTTGCCGAACACCATCTTGGCGCAGTCAGCCGCATAGTCGCCGAAGATAAGGTGATCGCCTGTATTTCTGCTGTATCGGAGGCCCTCTGACCACGCTTTCCACTCGTTGCGCGGTATGAGGACATGGCCACTATGGTCGGCAGGGTTGAATTCCGGATAGCTAGTTCCCTGAAAGATGATCGCGTTCCAGGGGCCCATCTCTTCAAGGGTTTCCATAGAACCCTCGATGACACCGGCGACCAAGTCAGGTTGGGAGAAGTCGCTTTCGCTGAAATCGGCGAGGATCGCGCAATCTTCTGGCGCGATGCCGATCCGGTCGAGGGTTCGCCTTATGTGGTCACCGGTTTTGGCTTCGATAAGCTCTCCGGATTTTACGCGAAGCGCAACTTTGGGCCGTTCGGCGCTGTCAAAGGTGTCTTTAAATGCCTGTGCACGGGTGCCAGCCAAATCCTCTAGCGAAGCGACCGGCACGGCAAACACCCTTTCGCGGCGGGCAACTTCAAAAGTCTTTGGCAGCCAGATGTCACAGCGCGCTTCGCCGAAGTCGTTGAAGAGAAACTGAGGATTTAGAAGCACTCGGCGGCCCTGCCAATACTTGGCTAAAATGATCCCAGCTCCCGGAACACCCTCGGTATCCATCAAGATGCCCTGAAGCTCGTCATCGCGTTCGGCGCGAGGCGGGACTATTAGGTGCGGAAGAGTGAGACGCTTTATATCTTCGGCTAGCCGATAGAGACCTTGCAACTCCCCGGTCTTCATTCTCAGCGCGGGCACATAAATGGTTCTGACGCCGGGTTTCATCTGTTCACCTCAAAGAACTGCTTTCTCACGGTGCCTTGTCCAATTCTGTTTGAGAAAATGGTGTAGTCTTGCCGTTCCATTCTGATGCGTCCGAAGATTATCGCCGGGTGAATGCCGAGTTGGCGGGCCAGCGCTTCAATAGGCGAAGCTTTTTTGGCAATGCGGGCTGGCGAGCGTCGCCATTGTTCTTCCGGGATAAGCAGATTGGACGCGAACGAATTCGCTTCCTGTTCGAGTTCATCCAGCGTCGGAGACTGGAAGTCGTCGAAAAAGCCGGTGACGAGCCCTGTCCGGTAGTGGAGGATGATATGTGCAATCTCATGAAGGAGCGTAAACCAAAAATTGTCCAGAGTGTCGCGCAGAAGAGTAACGCCCACAACGGGCACATCACCTACAAGAAACGCGGCGCCGTCAACGCTCATGCCAGCGATATGAGGCTCAGCGATCAAAATAATGCCGTGATCGCTGAGGAGGTCAGCCGCTCGCGCTGGTCCGTCGTCGCGCGCACTTAATCGTACCAGATCCAACAGCCAAGAGACATCGAGGGGGCGATAGGTAGGTTTCTTGCGTTCGATGTCTGCTTCTGCCCGACGGACAACCTGCGCCTTCCACAAGAGCAGGGACCAATCGTCGGAATGGTCGACGACGTTGAGTCCGGTGCGAAGCAGTGAAGGTGTGCCGTACTTCACGACGTGGTCAGCGATATAGCGCTTCAACTGGCTAAGCCCATCTTCGTCCGAAGGGTTCTGCTTTGCGAACCAGCCGTTGGAGCGCGCGTGCTTCAGCATTTTGCGCGCTTCAAGAGGTGAGATGTCTTTCGCAAGCGCCGAGCCGTCCAACATGGCGGAGGAAAAGCTCAGTCGCCACTCCACACCAAGAACGCTGGCAAATTTCAGATAGTTGGCGAGGCTAATGGAACGGTACTTTTCCGCCTCATAACGCTGCACGGCTTGTTCATGAAGGCCCAGTTTTCTCGCCAAGTCTTTCTGCGATAGCTTGCGCGATATTCGCGCCACGATCAACGCAGCGCCGAGATCGTTCCCGGCTTTCTTGCGGAGAAGCTCGAAGTCACCTTTCTTGGCCAGATCATATGCGTCCAACAAAGACTTAAGCTCGCGACGCTCGGCAGCCAGCGACCTGCGAACGCCGTCGACAACCTGCGAAGGAAGGCCTTTCACGATGCCGGCCAGAACCTGATCGGAGGAAAGCGCCTGGTCCAATTCAGCAAGGGTCACATTCGCTTCGCGAGCTTGGGTTTCCGAGCCTATCAAGGTGGGAATCATCATCGGACTATACTACACAACAAAAATGTTGTCCTCAAGTCGGAAGCAACATAGGAAACGACAAAATCTCGCAGGCTTCAGCGAACAGCGATTAGCTGCCGCGGCTCCCGGCCTTCCGCGTCCGTCTGCAACGTACTAACAAAGTGCCAGCCCCGACATATGGCGGCGAGATGGTTAACGCGAGCATGGTAAACGGGGGCGCATTGGAATTTCGACCCGCCGCAAAGATCGCGATTTTTCGCGATTCCGCCCGCAAAAGTGCGATTCAAAAAGTCCGTTAAATATATTTCCAATTCCGGATTAACCATTATTCGGTGCGCCGCGATGCGGGCGGCGGCACGCGGCGCAGGCATTTTCCATCGTATTATCAATGCGATAGGCGGCGCTTAAGGCTTCGCTAAGACGCATTGCCTATCATGGCGTCTTAAGAGAAAGCGCCGTTGTCCATGGCCGCCAGGAGCGGAAGCCGCAAGAATGAGGTGAGCGGCAGGTTAATTCGGGCGCGCCGGGCGTAGCTTTTGTTGACCGGGAGGCCTGTGCTATAGTTTGGGCGTATATGGAGACGGCATGACACCAGCAGACCCGGTCCTTGTCAAATTCCGCCATGCGCTGCAAGACCTTTACGGCGGGCGCATCGAGCGGGTTGTGCTCTACGGCTCCCGGGCGCGCGGCGATGCTAGGGCGGACTCCGACTACGACATCGCGATATTCTTGAAGGACCTTACGAGCCGCTGGCAGGAAGTCCGCCGCATCGCCGATCTCGAACTATCGGCCCTCGATGAGACCGGCGCGATCATCCACGCAATGCCCTACCCCGCCGGAAGCTGGCGCGACCGGTCCTCGCCCCTGATGCATGAAATCCGCAAAGACGGTTTCGATTTGTGAAACCGGAGACAAAAGCTTACCTCGAGAGTGCGGGCGAAGCGCTCGCCGATGCGGGGAAGATCCTAGCGATCGGTATTCCCCGGCAAGCGGCGCGGCTCGCTTACTATGCTCAGTTCCATGCGGCCCAGGCGCTCATCTTCGAACGCACGGATCGGATTGCGAAGACCCACAATGGTGTCAAGAGCCAGTTCCATAAGCTCACCCGGAGCGATCCCGCAATCGATCCGGGGCTCGCCGGCGATCTCTCCGCCGCCTATCACTTCAAGCAAGCGGCAGACTACGAAGTTGGAACAGCCAACACAATAACGCCAGAAGATGCCAGCGAAGCCATCCTCGCAGCCGGGGCCATTGTTAGGAGTGCTCTTTGCCAGTAAAGACAGGTCTATATCTCTCTTCAGGCGCCGCTAAGTGTTGCGCTCAGTTGAACCTGCAGCCGCACGGGCCGCAGCCTCCGCCCATCTCGCACGCCGCAGGCGCGTCGCTGCCGCCCTTGGCCGGCGCGGCGATCAGCGAAAGCTGGCGTGTCAGGTCCTTACTTTCGCAGGACGGGCAGGCAGGCGTATTTTCGGAGGAGCGAACCAGCGTCTGGAACTGATGGCCGCACTCCTTGCATTCATAGCCGTAAATTGGCATGGCATGTCCCCTCGGTTGTGGTGCGGCGATACACATGGGCCGGAATATTGCCGCGCACAAGATCCGCCAGGGGCGCGGAACGCCGCAGCCGGCGGATAGCGGTTTTCCGGAGCGATCCGTGCGTTCCGGACCTAAGTCCAGGGGCGGCCCGTTGGTCCGGCGCTGGGGAGGGGGCGCTCCCGAAGGCGGTTTCGGGTCGAAGCCGATATTCGAAAAACTGGTACTTGTGACGGCAAACCCTTCGAGAGCGGACGTGCCCACCCGGCGCCAGCCGATAGGGTGAAATTGCGCTAATGCCGGCCTAATTTCTGGGGAGACCAAATCTGTTATCGGCTGTAAGGCTAGCCGCCGCGGCATCGCTCCATCGCTCTTGCAAGTCTCAGACTTTACAGGGAAAGCTTGCCGCCCCCACGCGGGTTCCCGCAGTATAGCTGCCGTTGCTCGTGCGAAGCCGCTCACTCGAAACTAACCCCGTTCTGGCCATAATTGGCCGTCATCAAAAGGGGGTACAGCGCTTGCTCTTTTGGCGGCGCAATTCGATTGAGTTGGAAGGCAAGATGGGAATCATGAACCGGAGATGGCTGGCGGCGCTCGCGGCAGCAACATTCATGATTACAGCGAACGCGTTCGAAGCGAGCGCGCAGCGAAGGATCGACGACTGGCTGGGCTTCGATCAAACCGGTGATTCCGGGGATCGGCCCTCGCGCGACCACACCTCAGCGAGGGAAATGGAAGTGCAGCCGGAACGGGGCTTTCCCACGCTTGCAAAAGAAAACATCGCGGCTACCACGAACGCCATCAAGCAGTATGCAGAGATTGTGGCGCGCGGAGGGTGGGCGCAGCTCCCGCCGATCGAGCTGCGTACCGGCATGAGCCACCCCGCCGTGGTCCAGCTACGCAAGCGCCTGCAGGCGACCGGCGACTTGAAAACCTTTGCCGGCTATCCCGAAATTTACGATTCCTATGTTGAAAATGCGGTGAAGAAGGCGCAAGCGCGCCACGGCCTACCCGCGACGGGCTTCCTCGATAAGGATACCATCCTAGAGCTGAATGTGCCTGCAGCCGCGCGGCTGCGCCAGCTGCGCACCAATCTGCCCCGGTTGCAAACTTTGTCTGCCACGGTGCCCGCCGGCAAATATGTGGCCGTGAACATCCCCTCGGTCCAGATCGAGGCCATCAACAACAATCAGGTTGTCTCGCGCCACACGGGCGTTGTCGGCAAGCCCGACCGGCCGTCCCCCCTGGTCAATTCGGCTATCGAGGAGATTAATTTCAATAAGGACTGGTTCGTTCCGCCAACCGTTTTGAAATCCGACCTGTTGAGCGAGGCGCATAAGAAGGGCAAGGATGCGCTGGCGCAGCACAAGGTCGATGTATATGCTAATTTCGCGGCTTACCAGAAAGGCCAGCGCATTGACCCGGAAACCGTCGATTGGAATTCGGACGCGCCGCTGCGCTTATTTTATGTGCAGAATGGCGGCCCGGACAATCCGCTCGGCTTCGTCAAGCTGAACTTCCAAAGCCCTCATCACGTTTACATGCACGATACGGCACTCCCCAGCATTTTCTCGCAAAGCTTCCGGGCCGAAAGCTCGGGCTGCGTGCGCGTGCAGAACGTCCACCAGCTCGTGGCGTGGCTTCTGGAGGATAATGGCTGGACGGTGGAGCAAGTGCTGCGTATGAAGGAGACTGGCGAGAAGCTCAATATCCGGCTCAAGAAAAAGGTTCCGTTGTTCTGGACTTATGTCACGGGCTGGGCGACGCAGGACGGCACGGTGCAATTCCGCCGGGATATCTATCGCCGGGACGGCATCGAGGCGTTTGCCTCGACTTACTAGCCATAATTCTGCAGCGGGCATGCGGTGACGGCTCCGGCACCGGTATAAAAGGGGGCGCAGCCGGTCAGCTCGTGGTAGCGGAAGTGCTTGCTGATGGCTCGAACGTCCGGACTCGGCTTTGAGCCCCATCTACATCGCCGCGCAGCGCCGCGAATTTGCGTGATGGGCAACAGGAGAGGAGCATGATGATGCCCAGTATGGGTACCAAATACCGACTTGCCTTCCACCCGCACCCGTTGCCCCGCGAAACGTCGAAGATCCCTCGATAGCTCACGGTTTTCCGCGTCTTCGGGATAAATCTGAATTCCTTCAACTGCAGTGTTTGGATCGACGAATTCGTCGCCCGTAGCGCAAATGGGGCCGTCCAGCTTGAGGATATACGTTGGCTCTGGCGTATCGCCGAGACGCACACCCCCATTATAAGGCGGACCGCCGAAGACGTGAAACGTCAAGGTGCCTTCGAACGCAAGCCTGCCAGTCTGATTTACGTCCAGGCACGCAGCATGGGCAAGGCTGCCGCTGACGATTGAAGCCCATGCGAACAGTGTGATTATAAACTTTTTTCTGAGGTAACCGGTCATGGTTGATGTACCTTCCAAATGAGGGCTGCGATCGTTCCGCCCTTTTCGTAAATGTGGATCGCGAGTTCTCGTCTGTCTCTGCGAGCGTATAAAAATGAACATACCCGCCGCTGCAATCCTATTTGTTCTTATGGCAACCATCGGCTCCGCGAATGCGACGGATAGTATATGTGAAGCTGTTGCCTTGCGCGACACCACGATAACCGAAGACTTCCCGTATGCGCTAAAACATGGTCAAACCATCGATGCCGTGACGCAGTATAATATCAATAAAACCACAGGAGTAGCTTCACTCTGCTCGCATGGCGGAGGCTGCTACCCTGCGGAAGCTTTGAATCTGACCAACTGTACCGTTAATAAAAGCAAGCCTAACTTTGAAGATGCTTACGAGGTGTCTTATTCTCTCGACGTTATCCGATCTAAGGTTCCGCCAGCCATTCTCCGGCAAAACGACGTGGAGCTAAAGCTTCTTGAGCTTGGCATGTGCAACGTGTGTGCGGACAACGCCGCCGCATTCTACGTCAAAATGCCAGCGTCCCGCTGCGCTAAGCTGGTCCTACAGGCTCTGGAAGGCGACCCGGCCGCAATTGCAGAGCTCAAGGACGCTCCGGACTATTGCAAGGAGTAGGAGGGACAGTGCCGCCGATTGCTAAACCTGCCGCATTGGGGCTGCCGGCAGACGCCGTTTCTTCATGGTGGCAAGGTCGAGAAGCTGCTTCACTGCTGCTGGGGGTCCCTTCACATCTCAATCGTTTCGGGCTTATGAGGCGTCCGCATCTCCGCTATCACGGAGGTGAGTTCTTGGAGTGAGTGCTTAATTTGGTTTTCCACGTCATCAAGCACGAGCGGATTGGTTGAAGCGACGATGGAGGGATTGCCTTCAAGAAGCGCTGGCACATCGGCGCCGCGATGGCTATCGTCAATCGCTCCCCACTTTACCCCATACATAGGAAGCTCTTCGGCCTTCCAATTCGCGATCACCTTCCCGTAGAGCTTTGCTTCCTTCAGCAGTTCTCGCGCTTCTTGGCTCATCTCAAGCCATATCAAAAGCTCATTGATGGGCGGAGAGCCGGCATAACTCGCGCGGCGGCGTTCAAGGGTGACGCGCAGCACATGGCCTGGATGCAAGGGCGCGGACTGTGGCGTTCCGACAGGATCGGCGGCTATCAGTTTCGGAAGCGGGCTTCGCGACATAAAAACGAAATAGCCAGCTGCGCCAGCAATAAGCACCAAGCCCAACGTGCTCAGAACGCTCACCTCCCGCGATACCGCGATCAACGCGAGGCCAAGGCAAGATAGGATGACGAGCACGATCCAGCTTCCGCGAAAGCCCTTGGGGTGCTTGCGAAAATCTTTTCCCTTTTCCGTCATGACCCCTCCAAATGTCCGGCCGTTAAGCTAACGGCCTTCCGCCTTCTAATGCACCTGCCTTTGGAACTATGTAATCCCAATGCGCGTGAACCTTGTTGATCGATGTCAAAGCATAGCCTGCCCCCCTGGCCCGGAATAATGTATGCAAGCTGAGTGGCGGTGGCACGGGGCGCGCAACCTAAACTCCTCGAATCCGTGCGATGATGCGGCGCTCCGGCCGTCAGCAAGCGCCTTGAGTCAACGGCCGGGATTTCGGGAATGATTTCAATGAGGCCGCTTACCGCTCGGCAGCGCAATCGCTTCAAATGTGGCGGTTCGGAAAAACGGGCCTGCACACAAGCAGCCTATCGATGATTGCTCCCAAGCAGGCAAATATCTTCGGCAGAAGGCCGGGAGGCGACATTTGGCCCATCGGCCGCACATTCTCATGCTGGGGGGTAAGCGGAAGTGGCACGAACTACCTGCCGCTAGGCCGCCTCGCGGCTCGTCCCAACAATGGAGTTCTTCGGCCTCGGGCCGTGAAGAATTTGCACAAGGTGAGAATGCAAGTTATTCCACAACACCAATATAACCGAATCACGACTCATGACCACCAATAATCCTGACTCTCCCAAAAAGGTGCTCCGCAAGACTAATTCCAGCGGCTACCAGGGCGTGTCGTGGGCCAAAAGCGCAAGTAAGTGGGGCGCATATATTCGCGTTGGCGGAAAGAGGAGATACCTCGTCTTGTTTAAGACCGCAGAAGCGGCGAGCGAGGCGTACAAACTTGCTGAGCAAGAATTGCGTCCCGCGGAGCGTCGGGCGACCCCAGAAGAGATCAGGGCAGAACTTCTGAACGAAGTCTGCCGTCTGTACAATCTTCACGGGCCAAGGGCTCTTTCGACCCCATTTCTGGAAAAGCAGAAGGGCAAGCTTTACCCTAAACTGCTCGCTGCCGGACTGGGACAATCGGCACTCCTGGCGGCGCTTGGCCTTACAAAAGAGTATGCCGAATGGCGCGACGCAAACAGAACCTATCGAGGCAAGCCACAACAGAAGTGGTCGTGGAAAGTTGTAATTGAGAAGGCAAAGCAAATAAAGGAACGCGAGGGGGATTTGCCGACGCTGGAATGGTGTCGCCTGAATGGTTATAGCTCCCTCGTAAGTACCGTTTTCAATACCGGCCACACATGGGAAGATTTGCGGGAAGCGGTTGGCAGCTTCGCCACTAGCCATTTTTACACGTCGCGAAATGGGATGCGATGGCGGAGTCGAGGTGAGGCTTCTCTCTCAAACTTCCTCTATGCCCGCCAGATCGAACACAAGCGCGGCGAACGCTATCCAGAGAGCTATGCCCAACAGTCCGGACGACTTTACGGCAGGTTCGACATGCACTTTCGTTCGGCCAATGGCGCATGGGTTGATGTTGAGGTGTGGGGCGATCCGTTGAACGGGGTGTCAGGCGGCAGGTACATGCAAACTCGTTCGCTTAAGGAAAAATTTCAGGCCGACAATCCCAATTTCCTTGGCATCCCCTATAAAGATTGCCTTCGGGACGCGCTGCTCTCAAAGCATTTACGCCCGTTTATAGGCGATATACAGGCGACGCAGTTCGACATGCCGCAAGACCAATATATTGAAACGTCGCATTGGTCTGACGGCCCTGAGCTATTAGAATCCTGCCGCCGGTTGGCCGCAACGATGCCGGACGGGATTTTCCCGAACGAACAATGGTTGAGGAAGCGCGGCAAATTCGCCGACCGCCCAGGCGACGCCTACAACACGATGGCAGTCTATGTGGCGAAATGGCTTGGCGGAACGCGGAACGTACGCAAGCTGCTAGGCCAAGCCGAAGCCAACACCACGGCGTGGACGAGAGAGACTGCTATAAAGGCTTGGCGCGACTTTGAGGCGGAGCATGGGCTGACACCCACGCAGTTGCCAAGCCGGGCGCGGAAAGAACAATTTCCGCCAGAGATCGTGCGGCGGGCCAACACAATCCGAGGAGCGTGCAGCCGACTTGGGGTAATAGACACCGCGCGCGAAGGCAAGACCGCCCGCAAGACAATTTGGACCCCGGAATACACGATCAAACAGTGGCACGAATTCGAGCGCAAATATGGACTAAAGCCTTCCGCAGCCCGGAGCGACAAGAATCACAGCGACCTGCCCCATGAAGTTCGCCAGCAGGCCACGCGCATCTATTCCGCTGCTAACCGCCTAGGGCTCCTCGATATTATTCGGGGAAAGGCTGACGACGACGCGTCCCCCATTGGCGGCGCCCTACTAAGCTCACTTCGCTGACAGCGATGAGCGGAAAGACTGAGACGGCCCAATCTCGTAGTGACGTTCGCCTGCGGAGGCCGCATCCGATAGGTCTTGGGAGATGTCGGTTCCGGGGTCACGGATGAGCCTCGCATTAGACCGAAGGGTGGACCCATCTTCGCGTTGAAGGCGATTTCCGGAGTCGGAGGTAGTGCGGGCGTCGGTTTCTCCCACCTTAATTTCCGGAATCGACCCATTGCGAGTTTTTGGGGCGCATCCCAGAAATGGCAGGGATGGGTCAAAATCGCCACAAGCCTTCCAAGCCAAGCCCGCTATGCACCGGAAGGAGATCGCAAGCACTGGCACAGGGACTCGATTTTCCTGAGAGTCCCGGCGATGCCCGCACGCATTGAAGGGAGCCGGGGTGCCGCAGCCCCCGGCTCCCGCCCCCGCTGAAAGGGTTGCGCTAAACCGCGCGGCGCCGCCGGCCGGCTGGATTGTACGCGATCGCGGCGTGATGCTCGCAATAGGGTACACCGAAGGATTTGTGCCGGCCGCAAAAGTGAAAACCCTCTTCCATGGGGTCGCCGATCGGCCAATGGCACATGGTCTCTTTAAGTTCGGCCAGCGTGATGACGCCCTCGGGCGCCGGCTCCAGCTCGGGCAGCGCGCGCAGCGGAATGATGGCCGCGGCTTTGCGCTCCTGGGGTTGCGGCACCGCTTTGAGGGCAGCATTTCCGAAGGTCCGGTATTGAACCTGCGCCGATCTCGCTGGGAAAAGCGCTATATTGGATCTCGGCCGCGCCGTCCTGATCCGCGACGTCGTCGCACGGCCTGCGAGTCCTAAGCGATGCACTTTTCCGATAACCGCATTTCGCGTCACTTCGCCGAGCTTGGTTGCGATTTGGCTAGCGCTAAGGCCATCCGCCCAGAGTTTTTTCAGAAGTTCCACGCGTTCATCGGTCCAACTCATTAGTTAGCTCCTCGTTCAGTTCGGCGGACGAACCGCGAATAGGGATCGGGGCCGCTGACTGGAGCCAGCGGGCCACGGGCGCTAACGCAAGACAAGGAAACGAGGGAGCGGGCCGGATGCCCCCTGACAAAGGGCTACCGCCGGGCGATGCCGGGGCCGGGAACGCTACCTACATACAGGAACACAAGGCTCGCAAACCGAGTTGCGAGCGGGTGGCCACGACGCTGCTGCGTTCGGAAGAAACGGCCACCTTACTATCTACAAGATGGACCATATTTGCACAAAAGGCCCATCATGACAAATTGCCAACCCCTTAATCCGCGTGAATTCAGGCTCATTTCGATGCCAGTGTGTCTTTTATGCCGGTTGACTCCGGTCACAACTCGCGGAAAATGAGGATGCGAGCATAGGCCGCCCGATTCCCGGAGCGGCTTTTTTTAATTTGAGGAAACAAGCGGCGATGTCTGCGGTCCTTGGAACATACGCACGGGCGAATGTCGAATTCGAAAGAGGCGAAGGTGCCTATCTTTGGACGCCCGCTCGCGATCGCTATCTCGATTTCGCGGCGGGCGTAGCCGTCAATGTCCTGGGTCATGCTCACCCGCACCTTGTTGCGGCGCTGACCGCGCAGGCTCAGAAGCTGTGGCATACCTCGAACCTCTATCGCGTGACCGGGCAGGAACGGCTGGCCGCAAGGCTCACGCAAGTGACCTTTGCGAATAAGGTCTTCTTCGCGAACTCCGGCGCCGAGGCGATGGAAGCTTGCGTGAAAGTCGCCCGCAAATATCACGACTTTCATGGCCATCCGGAACGGTACCGCATTATTACATTCGAAGGCGCCTTCCATGGGCGCACGCTCGCCATGATCGCTGCCGGCAATCAGCCAAAGCATCTCGCAGGCTTCGGCCCGAAGATGGAGGGCTTCGATCAAGTCCCGCTCGGCGACATTGCCGCGACGCGGAATGCAATTGGGCCCGAGACGGCCGGCATTCTTATCGAGCCGATCCAAGGCGAGGGCGGCATCCGGCCCGCCGGCTGGCACTTCCTGCGCGTGCTTCGCGAGCTGGCCGACGAGCACGGCATTCTGCTTATTTTCGACGAGGTTCAAACCGGCATGGGCCGCACGGGCAAGCTTTTCGCCTATCAATGGTCTGGGATCGTGCCCGACATCATGGGCATCGCGAAAGGGTTGGGCGGAGGCTTTCCGATAGGCGCGTGCCTGGCGACGGATGCGGCTGCCGCCGGCATGACCCCGGGAACGCACGGCTCCACTTTCGGCGGCAATCCGCTTGCAGCCGCGGCCGGCAATGCGGTGCTCGACATAGTCCTCGAACCGGATTTTCTTCCGCACGTCCAAGAGATGGGCTTGCTTTTTAAACAGCGCCTTGCTGAAATTACGGACCGGTACCCCAGGATCGTGGCGGAAGTCCGCGGCGAGGGACTTATGCTCGGGCTCGTCTGCAAAATACCGAATACCGACGTCTCCGGCATGTTATTTGCTGAGAAGCTGCTAACGGTTACAGCCGGCGAGAACGTTGTCAGACTTCTTCCGCCGCTTATCGTGACCGAAGCGGAAATAAAAGAGGCATGCGCAAAAATCGACACCGCATGCGGGAGGCTCAATGTTATACTTACAGCGTAATCAGGCACCAGCGGGACAAATGACACCCCGTCACTTCTTGGATCTCGACAGTTACGATACCGATACGCTTCAGCTTATCCTGAATTGCGCCCACTCGCTCAAGAAAATCTTCAAGAAGGGCGCGGGCACGCGCCCGAAACTCGCCGAAGGCGCCGTGCTCGCCATGCTGTTCGAGAAAAGCTCGACGCGCACGCGCGTGTCCTTCGATGTGGCGATGCGTCAGCTCGGCGGCGAGACCATCGTCTTGAACCATTCGGACATGCAGCTCGGCCGGGGCGAGACCATCGCAGATACCGCGCGCGTGATGTCGCGTTATGTCGACGCGATCATGATGCGGTCTACGTCCCACGACAAGCTGATCGAGCTCGCCAAATATGCGACCGTGCCCGTCATTAACGGCCTGTCCGACAAGTCGCATCCCTGCCAGATCCTCGCCGATATCATGACGCTGGAGGAGAAGAAGGGCGCGCTCGAACCGCTGACCGTGGCTTGGATCGGCGACAGCAACAATGTGGCAAACTCCTGGATTCACGCCGCCGTCCGCTTCGGTTTCACCTTGCGGCTTGCCGCGCCGAAGCTTCTTCAGCCGCCGCTAAGCTTCATAGAATGGGCACGCTCCGAAGGCGGAAAGCTGTCGGTCGTCGAGAAGCCTGAGGAAGCCGTCGCAGGGGCGGATTGCGTGACCACCGACGTTTGGGTTTCTATGGGCCAGGAGCAGGGATCGGCCCAGCGGATCGAGCTTCTCAAGCCTTACCAAGTCAACGCTGCCCTGATGGAAAAGGCTGCTCCCGACGCTATCTTTATGCATTGCCTGCCGGCGCACCGCGGCAGGGAGGTCACCGACGAAGTAATCGACGGCCCGCAATCTGTGGTGTTCGACGAAGCGGAAAACCGGCTCCATGTGCAGCGGGCAATTCTAGCGTGGTGCCTTGAGAAGGTTTGATGGGTGAGCCTGCTTACGACGTGAACTGACACTGCGCAGACACGGGATCTTACAAGGTGCAGGCGCCCGCATCGATCCCGGCTCCGCGGTTAAGCGAGTAACCGGATCTGGCAAAATTTGCCCGATCCGGTGTCGTTTCATCTCTTGCCGTTACCGCTCGAGGCCCATCTGAATATAGCCCGAGGGGCAGACATCCTTGCAGATGTGGCAGCCGACACATTTCCCGTAATCTGTATCGACGTAACGGCCTAGCGTGGCGTCGCTCTTCTTGACCCGGTAGACCGCGAGCTGCGGGCAATAAATCAGGCAGTTATTGCATTCGAAGCACATGCCGCAGCTCATGCAGCGATCCGCCTCGGCCCGCGCTTGGCTTTCGTTCAACGCCTGAAGGCGCGACTCGAAATTTCCCAGGACGTTGCTGGCATCGATCTTTTTCTCGGAACGGGCCGTGCGGAGCGTATAATCGAAATGCCCCAGAAACAGCTCGTCTGCGGGAACGATCTGGGATCGCGCGCGATCCTCGTAATTGTGCACCGCATAGGCAGCGTGATCGGTGCCCGTGCTTTGAACGTGGTTGTACTCTGAGGGTTCGTGCCCTGTTTCCTTCAGCTTCGCGAGCAGATTGAAATGGTGCACGTTCACCTTGGGCAGATTCGGCTGGTCTTCCCCCTTGAGATAATGATCGATGCTCTCAGCAGCGATCCAGGCGTGGCCGATTGCCGTCGTTAGCAGGTGCGGACGGATCACGTCGCCGCCAACGAACACGCCGGGGCGCTTCGGCGAGCGATGGTAGGCGTCGGCAGCGGCAGCGCCCTTGCCATTGTCGATGAACTCGAGACCTGTGAAGTCGGGGGCTTGGCCAATGGCGGAAACGATCAGCTCGCATTCGATATCGCGCTCGGTGCCCGGCTTGAGCACCATCTTGCCAGTGGACCAATCCACCTCGGCCACACGGAGCGCCTTGGCGTGGCCGGGCGCATCGAGCACCACGGCAACGGGCAGCAGCGACGGCATGATCTTCACGCCTTCCTGCGTGACGTGCTCGATCTCCTCCTTCGTTGCCGGCATTTTCTCGATGGGGCGCCGGTAAACGATGGTCACGTCCGCGCCCTGCCGCCGGGCACTCAAGGCCACATCGTGGGTCGTCTGGCCGAGCACCACCATTTCCGGCCGGTCCTTTTCGTGGATTTGCGTGACGTGCCCCAGTCTGCGGGCGACGGCTGCCACATCCATGGCAGTGTCGCCGCCGCCGATGACGAGCACGCGGCCCGCGCCGACGTGAAGCCGGCCCTCGTTGAAGGCTTCCAGGAACGCGATGCCGCTGATGCAGTTGTGGGCTTCGCTCGCGCCCGGCACCGTGAGCGGCGTTCCAGCCTGCGCACCGAGCCCGAGGAACACGGCGCCGTATTCGCGCTCAAGGTCTTCGATCGTGATGTCGACGCCGACCTTAACGCCGGTGCGCACCTCCACCCCCATATCGAGGATGCGGGCGATTTCGCGGTCGAGCACGTCGCGCGGCGTGCGATAGCCGGGAATGCCGTAGCGCAGCATGCCGCCAAGGTCGGCGCGCGCCTCGAAGATCGTGCAGGCATGGCCTTTGCGGCGCAGATTATAGGCGCAGGCGAGACTGGCGACGCCGCCGCCCACAAGGGCCACGCGCTTGCCGGTTGGCGCGCCGGGCGGGGGCAGTTTCAGCCCGTGTTCGAGGGCGTAGTCGCCGATGAAGTGCTCGATGGAGTTGATGCCGACGTGGTCTTCCACCTCGTTGCGGTTGCAGCCATCCTCGCACGGTGCGGGGCAGACGCGGCCCATAATGGCAGGGAAGGGGTTGGACTCGACGGCGCGGTAAAAGGCATATTCCTGCCACGGCATGCCAACGGGCGGCTTTTCCACCCCTCGCACAATATCGAGCCAGCCGCGGACGTCATGACCGGCGGGACAGGCCGCTTGGCAGGGCGGCGTCCGGTGCACGTAGGTCGGGCATTTATAGGATTTGTCTGCTACGAATATCCGGTCGCGCAAGCTCGCCGGCTTGCCGTCGCCTTCCTTGTAGCGGCGGAATGTGAAAGATGTCTGAACCATTGGCATGTCCTCCCTGTTGATTCTGACGTCACCATCGCAAGAGGGAGCGTCAAATTTTGTCTTGGCGGCCGCTTCAAGCAAAATCTCTATCTCGAGACCCGGCACTGAGAAAACAGACGCTCATACCGGCACGTTAAAGAGCCGCGAGCCTGTGCGCCGGACCCTCTAAGTACGCTATAGAACTATACTTTGCGCGGTCAGGCAATTCGGACTCATTCAAAAATTCGCATTTTCCGAAGTTCCTCAGGGGTCTTGAGCTTGGCGGCCATCGCGTCTGCGCTCAGCCTAAGGGTTTGGAGGATCGTTCGAGTTGTTCATCCGGCGCGCCGCTGCCGCCGCGCCAGCATCGAGCCCTTTGCGGCATGTTGACACACTGCATGGCCTCGACGGCAAACCATAGCCTGAAAGGCCGCTGGCGAACCGTCCTTATCCAGCCTGCCGGTTTTACGCCGCATCAGCCGCGGCTCGATCTCGTCCATGCTTAGCGCCAAAGGCGTTGCGGCGAGTGGAGAGGTGAAAGGCTCCGCCTTGTGCTCCCTGCCGCGCGATCGTGCGGCCATCCTTCAAATCCAGCTGGCGGCGGCTGCCATGCAGGCCCGGTTAACGGCGGAATAAGAAATCGTAAATAGCGATTATGGATGGCTACGGCTACACTCAGGCTTGTGCATAAAAATCGTAGATCAACTCTACGCAGAAAACAAAGCACGCAATCGCTGGGGAGCGATTCTTAATTCCGCAAGTTATTACAATCTGTGGCGAAACATGAAGCTGAGCTACTACCCTGGTTGCACGATGAAGAACCACGCGGCGAATTTCGAGGAGTCGCTGTTCTATTCGATGAAGCATCTCGGGGTCGATGTAGAAGAGATCGGCCGCTGGAATTGCTGCGGCACCGTCTCCTCGCTCTCGCAGGACAATGCGATGCGCCAGCTCGCGCCCATCCGCAACCTGATTCGCGTTAAGGAGGCCAACGCCACCCGCGTCATGACCGCGTGCTCGATGTGCTTCAATGTGCTGAAGCGCGCCAACGATCGCGTCAAGGCCGATCCGGCGCTGCTGGAGCGCATGAACAATTTCATGAGCGACGAGCCGGTCTCCTACGATGGCGGCGTCGAAGTCGTTCATACGTTGGAGATACTGCGCGAGCTCAAATCCAGCCCCAGCGCTATTTCGGCCAAAGTGGTCAAGCCGCTGAAGGGCTTGCGCGTCGCTAGCTACTACGGCTGCATGCTGGTGCGGCCGCGCTCCATCGCCTTCGACAATGTCGAAGCCCCCGTTCTTCTCGACGAATTGGTCACGGCGCTCGGCGGCGAGGCGGTCGATTTTGCGCACAAGACCGAATGCTGCGGCGCCTACCAGACGGTGGACAAGCCCGAGATCGTCGCCGAACGCACCTACCGGATTCTGACCGATGCGCGCGAGCAAGGCGCCGAGGCGGTCGCAGTCAGCTGCCCGTTATGCGCCTTCAACCTCGATCATCGCCAGCAAGTCACGCACCGCATGTATCCCGACTTCGAGGGTCTTCCCGTCGTCTATTTCACGCAGCTCATGGCCATTGCCTTCGGTTGCAGTGAGTCCGTGCTGAAGCTGGACCTGCACCACGTTTCTCCGCGCTCCGTACTGGCCGGGAAGGGGCTACTGTGAGGGACCCTAGATGACTTTCGGCAATCTCAAGAAGGCCTATGGCAAGGTCACGATTAACAGGAATTGGTGCAAGGGTTGCGGCTTTTGCGTCAAATATTGCCCCACGGACGCGCTTGAAATGTCCAAGGGTTACAACGCCAAAGGTTACCATCCGCCGCAGGTAAGGTCGGCGGACGACTGCCGGGATTGCAAATTCTGCGAGATGGTTTGCCCGGAATTCGCGATTTTTGTGACATCCGATCAAAGATGAGGTCCAGACAAGTGCCGCAGGGTCCAAATATAGTTGCAGCAGATCCGAAGGGAGTTCTTTCCGGTCCCCACTTCATGGACGGAGATCACGCCCTGGCGGAAGGAGCGCTTGCCGCCGGATGCCGCTTTTTCGCCGGCTATCCGATTACACCCTCGACCGAGACCGCCGAGCGTTTCGCCGAGCGTTGTCCGGAAGTCGGTGGCTTGTTTATTCAGATGGAGGACGAGATCGCCTCCATCACCGCCAACATCGGCGCCGTTTGGGGAGGGCAGAAAGCGATGACCGTCACCTCCGGTCCCGGTTTCTCGCTGATGATGGAAACCATTGGCCTCGCGTGCATGATGGAGACGCCGATGGTGCTCGCCGACGTGCAGCGCGGCGGCCCCTCCACAGGCTTGCCGACCCTCACCGCCCAGCAGGACATGATGCAGGCGCGCTGGGGCTCGCACGGCGACTACCGCATCATCGCGCTGGTGCCGGATTCGCCGCAGGAGTGCTTCGATCTGGCCATCGAGGCTTTCAACCTGTCCGAAATCTACCGCGTTCCCGTCTTCATCATGACAGACGAAACCGTCGGCCACATGCACGAAAAGGTCGTCATTCCACCGGCTGCAGAGATCAAAGTGGTCGAGCGCAACTGGTACAAGGGGCCTAAGCAAGACTACCGGCCCTACCGGTTCGACGGCAAAGGCGTCGCGCCGATGGTCAAGGCGGGCGATGGCTACCGTTTCCATAGTACAGGCCTCACCCACGACGAGCGCGGCTATCCGGCGCTGACGGCCGAGCAGGGCAAGAAAGTCGTTACCCACCTGATCGAAAAAATCGACTCCAACGCAGACAAGATCATCCGTACCGAGGATGACGGCCTGGAGGGCGCCGACGTTGTGGTGGTTTCCTACGGCATCACCTCGCGCATCGCCATCCGCGCCGTGCAGGTGGCCCGCAAGGCCGGTCTCAAGGTCGGCGCGCTGAGACTCATCACGGTCTGGCCGTTCTGCGAGGAAAAAATTCGAAATCTGGCGCCCAAGGTCAAGGCCATCGTCGTTCCCGAGCTCAACTACGGGCAGATCGTCCTTGAGGTCGAGCGTTGCGCCGGCGGCAAGTGCAAGGTCATCAGCGTCAATTCCTGCGGCGGCGCTGTGCACGATCCAGAAGAAATCCTTGCCGCCATCAAGGAGGGCGCCAGATGAATGCACCAGAGTATGCGGTTAGCGACGCCGATTTCCGTAACGAAAACCCGATGGCCGAATTCCTCCGCATGGAGCGGATGCCGCATATCTGGTGTCCGGGTTGCGGCATCGGCACCGTCGTGACCTCGTTCGCCGAGGCGATCAAGGCGGGCGGCTACGACATGGACAAGATTGCGGTTGTCTCCGGGATAGGCTGCACCGGCCGCGTCGCCGGCTACGTCCGGTTCGACTCCTTCCACACCACCCATGGCCGCGCCATCCCCTTCGCCACCGGCTTGAAGCTCGCCAATCCCGAGCTCAAAGTGGTGGTGATTAGCGGCGACGGCGATCTGACCAGCATCGGCGGCAACCATCTCATCCACGCCGCCCGCCGCAATATGGATCTCACGGTCATCTGTGTGAATAACTTCACCTATGGCATGACTGGCGGCCAAGTGACGCCGACGACGCCGAACACGGCCAACGCCTCGACGACGCCCTACGGCAACTATGAGACGCCGTTCAGCCTGCCCTTCCTAGTGGATGCCGCGGGCGCCACCTTTGTTGCGCGGTGGACCTCGTTGCACGCCCGCAATATTACGCAGTCCATCGGGCAGGCGCTGAAACACAAGGGCTTCTCGTTCATCGAGATCATCGCCCCCTGCACCACGCTGTACCAGCGCCGCAACCGCCTCGGCGACGGCCTGGACGCGATGCAGTATTACCACGACGACGCGGACATCCAGCACGGCGCCGATACCCGCACGGTGGACATCGGCTATCAGGGCAAGATCGCCATGGGCAAGTTCGTCGATCGCCCGAGAGCGACCTATCTCGAGGCCGTCAACGACCACTACGTCAACGTCATCGGCGACGACTATGAGCTCTACGGCAAAACGCCGATGGAGAAAAAGGCTGAGGCAGAAGCGCGGAAAAGTGCCAGCGGTGAGGGCGAAGATCCCAAGGCATGCGGCGGGGACGACGACTGATGTGGGAGATTAAATTTTCCGGCTTTGGCGGCCAGGGCATCGTCCGCTGCGCCTTGATTACCGGCAAGGCGGTTTCGCTTTACGACGACAAGTTCGCCACCATGACGCAGAGCTTCGGCCCCGAGGCGCGCGGCGGCGCCTGCCAGTCCCAGCTCATCATCTCCGGTTCGCGCGTGCTATACCCCTATTGCACAACGGCGGGCGTGCTGATCGCGCTGTCGCAAGAAGCCTACGACAAATACGAGCCCGGCCTCGCCGATGGCGGCATCCTCATTATCGAGGAGGATCTGGTCAAGCCGTCGGGCGACGCCTCGCGGGTCAAGCTGTTTCCCATACAGGCGACCCGTTTCGCCGAGGAGCTGGGCAACCGCCTGTTCGCCAATCTTGTTGTGCTCGGCTTTTTCTCGGCCATCACCGGAGCTGCATCGGCCGGAGCGATGAAGAAGGCGCTGCCGGGCCTCGTGCCCGACCGCTTCCTCAAGGCTAATCTGGCCGCATTTGACAAAGGCTATGAGCACGGACTTTTGTGCGCCGCCAAAATGAACGGAGCGGTCCAGTGACACGCCGAGCGGGGGTTTTCGTCTGCCACTGCGGGAACAACATCGCCGCGACCGTCGATGTGAAGCATGTGGCTGAAGAGTTGGGGAAGGACCAGGGCGTGGTCTTCTCCAAGGACTACGTCTATATGTGCTCCGATCCCGGGCAGCAGTCGATCATCGACGCCATCAAGGAGCATGAACTCGACAGCGTGGTCATCTCCTGCTGCTCTCCGAACCTGCATGAGAAAACGTTCCGCGATGCGTCGGCCGTTGGCGGGATGAACCCGTTCCAGTTAGAGATCGCCAACATCCGCGAGCAATGTGCCTGGGTGCACAAGGACAAGGACAAGGCGACCGATAAGGCGATCAAGATCACGCGCTCGACGGTGCAGCGCGCGCGCCGGAACGAGGCGTTAACGCCCATCGGCGTTCCGGTGACCCGCAAGGTGCTGGTTGTCGGTGGCGGCATCGCCGGCATTCAGAGCGCGCTCGATCTCGCCAATGCCGGCTTTCAGGTCGTGCTGGTGGAGAAGCTGCCGACCATCGGCGGCCACATGATCCAGCTGTCCGAGACCTTCCCGACGCTCGACTGCTCGCAGTGCATTCTGTCGCCGAAAATGGTGGAAGTTTCCAAGCACCCGAATATCACGCTGATGGTCTCCAGCGAGGTCAAGCAGGTCTCGGGCTTCGTCGGCAACTTCAAGGTCAAGATTCACTCCAAGGCGCAGTACGTCGATCCCGAAAAGTGCAAGATCTGCGACGACTGCACGCCCGTCTGCCCGGTCGTCGTTCCCAACGAATACGATTCCGGACTGACCGGACGCCGCGCCATCCACATCCCGTTCGCCCAAGCCATCCCCGCCAGCTTCTACCTCGACGAGAGCGCCTGTCTCGGCCTCAATCCCGTCGTCTGCGGCAAGTGCATGGACGTTTGCGAGGCTGGTGCCATCGACTACGACGTCAAACCGAAGACCACCGAGATCGATGTTGGCGCCATCGTCGTTGCGACCGGTTTCGACCTTTACGGCCAGGAGTTGATGGCCGAATACGGCCGCGGCAAATACCCAGATGTGCTCGACGGCATCCAGTTCGAGCGGCTGTGCTCGGCCTCCGGCCCCACCAGCGGCCATGTGCTCAGGCCCTCCGACCACAAAGAGCCGAAGAACGTCGTTTTCATCCAGTGCTCCGGCTCGCGCGATCCCGAGCAGCATTGCGCCTACTGCTCCAAAATCTGCTGCATGTACACGGCCAAACACGCCACGCTGTACAAGCATCACGTTCCCGATGGCCAGGCCTACGTTTTCTACATCGACATCCGTTCCGGCGGTAAGGGTTACGAGGAGTTCGTGCAGCGCGCGATGGAACGCGACGGCGTGATTTACCTGCGCGGCCGCGTTTCCAAGGTCTACCAGTCGAAGGGCAAGCTCAAGGTGATGGGCGTCGATACCCTCGCGGGCAAGAACGTCGAGATCGACGCAGATATGGTGGTGCTGGCCCAGGCCATGGTGCCGTCCACGGGCACGGCCGAGATTGCCAAGACGCTGAAGATCGGCCGCGACAAGGATGGCTTCCTCGCCGAGGCGCACCCCAAGCTGCGGCCGGTGGAAAGCGTGACCGGCGGCATTTTTCTGACCGGTGCCGCCCAGGGACCAAAGGACATCCCCGAAACGGTCTGCCAGGCGAGCGCGGCGGCGGCCAAGGTGATCCAGTTGCTGTCCAAGCCCCAATTAGAGCATAGCCCGGCCGTGGCCAAGGTGCGCGAATCCCATTGCACCGGCTGCGAAATGTGCGTCGATGCCTGCCCATTCGAGGCCATCACTCTGGTGAACGGCAAGGCTTACGTCAACGAGGTGCTGTGCGAAGGCTGCGGCACTTGCTCGGGCACCTGTGTGCGCTCGGCCATCGACGTCAAGAACGTCACGCAATTGCAGATATTCGACATGATCAGCGCCTGCATGGGGGCATGAGCACATGCAGGTGAGAATACCCATGGGCGTAACGGCGGGTGGCGCAATGAACGGGCGTCACGCCCCTCACCCCGTCCCTCTCCCAATGGGAGAGGGGACGCCTTCACAACGGCTGCGGCCGGACCCCCTCTCCCATGGGGAGAGGGCTGGGGTGAGGGGCGTGACTTTCGATCATGGCAGGACCGTGCATCCGGTATCCGTTATGTTTGAGCCTACGGGAGGAATAGCAAAGTGGCCGAAGCAGCGGTAGAGCCAAGAACCGACAAGAATGAAGTGCAGGACTTCGAACCGAAGGTTGTCGCTTTCCTGTGCAAATGGTGTTCGTCGGCAGGTAGCGACCTCGCGGGCGTATCGCGGCTGCAATATCCGCCCAACGCGGTGCCCATTCAGGTGATGTGCTCGGGGTCGGTATCGCCGCTTTATATCCTGTCCGCATTCAACAAAGGCGCCGACGGCGTTCTAGTTTCGGGATGCCACCCTGGCGACTGCCACTACCTGAAGGGCAACTTCTTCGCGCGGCGGCGGATTTACCTGGCGCAGAAGCTGCTGCAGTTCATCGGCCTTGAGCCCGGCCGCTTCCGTATGTCGTGGGTATCGGCAGCCGAGGGGGCGAAATTTGCCGAAGTCGTCACCGATTTCGTCAAGGACCTCAAGGCCCTCGGTCCTCAACGCAAGCTCAAGGCAAAACACTGATGGTGCCCATAGAAGACATCAGGGCGCGCGCCAAGGAACTGCTTGAGAGCGGAAAAGTCCGCTCTGTCCTAGGCTATCGCCGGGGCACCGCCAGCGTCCTGGCCGAGCCGGCATTCGTGACCGCGCCGGAGGATACCGCGGCGCTGGTCTCGGATGCGACCTGCGTGGAGAACCTTGCGCTTTATGCCGTCAACGAGAAGAAGCGCCTGAAGGCGGAGCGCTCCGCGGACACCCGGCCGCTTGCCATTATTGCCAAGGGTTGCGATAGCCGCGCCATTACCGTGCTGCTGCAAGAGAACTACATCAAGCGCGATGAAGTCGTCATCCTCGGCGTCTCCTGCGAGAACGGCGGCATGATCGACGTGCACAAGCTGAGCAGCGCGCTGCGCGGCAAGGCGGCCACCGGTGCAGCCTTCGACGGCAACGGCGGCATCAAGGTCACCTTCACCGCCAGCGAGACCACCGTGCCGGCCGCCGAAGTGCTGGCCGCCCGTTGCCTCGAATGCAGCAAGGCTTACCCCACCGTCAGCGATTACTTTTTCGGCGACAAGATCGACGAACGCAGCTACAGCCCGCGCTTCACTGCGGTCTCCGCCATTGCAGAAAAGAGCCCGGAGGAACGCTCGGCGTTCTGGGCGGGCCATTTCGAGCGCTGTATCCGCTGCTATGCCTGCCGCGCCGTTTGCCCGATGTGCTACTGCGACGAGTGCGTGGTGGATAGCTGCAGCTTCATCGTCAACCCAACCACCAGCGCCGACGAGAAAGCCAACCGCATCCGCTGGATACAGCGCTCGGCGAGCCCCTCGGAAAACGCAATGTACCACATGGTGCGCGCCATGCATCTCGCGGGCCGTTGCACCGACTGCGGCGAGTGCGAGCGGGTGTGCCCGGTCAATATTCCCCTCCGCCTGCTCAACACCATGCTCGAACGCGAAGCGCTGGAGATGTTCGAGTACGCGCCGGGATTGGATCCCGAACAGCCTTCGTTGATCTCGTCGTTCCGCGACGCCGATCCCAACGATTTCATCAGGTAAACCGATGGAAACCATACTCAAGAAAGATAGGCTCGGCGAGTGGGCCGCAAAACTCAGGGGCAGCGCGGAAGTCTTCGCCCCGGCCTTCGCCGATGATGCCTGGAATTTCTGCAAGGTTGAACCGGGCGCGGAGTTGACGTTCGATCACGGCAACACCCTCCGGCCGGCTAAGGGCTTCGTTTTCCCGCAGCGCGAAGTGCTCTACCGTTTCCGCCAGGAGAGCGGCGAGGCCCCGCAATTGACGCCAACCCTGCCCGCTGACGCGTCGGCCGTCGTCTTCGGCGTGCGGCCCTGCGATGGCCGCGCCATGGTGCGCAACGACAAGGTATTCACCTGCGGCTTTGCCGATCCCTACTACCAGGCGCGGCGCGACCGGGTCGTTTTCGTCGGCTTGGCTTGCACCGAACCGCCTTCGCCGAATTGCTTCTGCCTGTCGGTGGGAGGCTCGCCCCACGCCGGCGACGGCCTCGACGTACTGATGACCGAGTTGGATGGCCGCTACCACGTCAAGGCGCTGACCGCAAAGGGCAAGGACATAGTCGGCAGCGCCGAAGCGCTCTTCGACAAGCCCGGTGCCGCCGACAGTAGCGAAGTGGAGAAAGTCCATGCCGCCGCTCGCAGCCATCCGCAGCGTTCCATCGCCGCCATGGAGAAGGTGGCCGAGGGACTGAAGCGCAACTTCGACTCGCCGCAATGGGACACGCTGGCCCGGGCCTGCATCGGCTGCGGCGCCTGCACCTACCTATGCCCGAGCTGCCACTGCTTCGACATCAACGACGAAGTCACCAGCCAGTCGCCGCTAGCCGGAGAGCGGGTGAGAACGTGGGACAACTGCCAATTCCCCGAATTCACGATGCACACATCGGGCCACAATCCGCGCAACACGACCGGTGCCCGGCTTCGGCAGAGGATTTGCCACAAGCTGCTGTATTTTGTCGAGAACCACAACATGCAGCAATGCACAGGCTGCGGCCGATGCATTTCCCACTGTCCGGTGGGAATCGACATCGTCAGGGTCGCAAATGTCATGGAAGAGGCGGCCGGACAATGAGCGAAGCGATAGGACAGGCAAACAACATCTATTTGCCGAAACTGGCGCGCATCGCCGGCATCAAGGAAGAAGTGCCTGGCCCGCGCGGCATCAAGACCTTCCGCCTCGAGTTCCTCGACGGCGAGGGCTTCGAGCACGACTGCGGCCAATGCGCCATGATCTCGGTGTTCGGCAAGGGCGAGTCGATGATCTCAATCGCTTCGGCGCCAACGATTAAGGAATACAAACAGTTCTCCATCATGCGCGTCGGGCGCGTTACCACCGCCCTCCACGACATGAAGCCCGGCGATATCGTCGGCGTGCGCGGCCCATATGGCAACAAGTTCCCGGTGAACGGCTGGAAGGGCCGCAATCTCGTGTTCATCGGCGGCGGCTGCGGCTTGGCGCCGATCTGGCCCGTGATCCAGACCGCGGTGGCGAACCGCAGCGACTTCGGCAAGATTACCGTCTTTTACGGCGGGCGCAGCTCGCGCGACATCATGTACGCCGCCGAGCTGGAAAAGTTGCGCGGCGCCGCCGACGTCCATCTTTCGATCGACTCGCCCGAGGAAGGCTGGGAGGGCTTTTGCGGCTTCGTTCCGGCCAACATCATGGACAAGCCGCAGCCGGCAGATAACGCCATTGCCATAACCTGCGGGCCGCCAATCATGATCAAGTTCGTCATCAAGAACCTCAGCGAAATGGGGTTCTCTGCCGAACAGATCTTCACCACGATCGAGAACAAAATGAAGTGCGGTGTCGGGAAGTGCGGCCGGTGCAACACCGGCAAGGATTACGTTTGCGTAAAGGGGCCAGTCTATTCCTGGGCGCAGCTCAAGGACATGCCTCAAGAATATTAATGACAACACCTGTTTAGCATGGGGGAAGCGATATGAACATTACAGGCATGCTCTATGGAGCGAAGCTTCTGAAGCTGGTCGAATTTCCGACCTCTCAGGTACTGGGGCCGGAGGCCTGCGAGCACAAGCACAAGATCAAGGAGCTCATCGACAGGTGCGGCGAAGTTTTCGTTAAGCCGATTTTCCGCGGCGGCGTCGGCAAGAAGGGCAAAGCCGGGCTGGTCGGCCGTGCCAAAGACCTGAAGACAGCGTTGATGGAGAAGGAGCGCCTCTACTTCGCCGAGCATCGCCACGGCAACGTGGTGGCCAAAGCCGAAGGCGTCACCTTCGAGGGCGCAGTGCCGGCCAAGCATGAAGTTTATTTCTCGCTCACCGATTCGACCCGTTTCCGCGCACCGACGATGACCATCACCCACCGCGGCGGCATGGACATCGAGGAGCTGCCGAGGGACCAGATCGCCGAAATTCCGTTCGATCCGCTCACCGGCCTCAAATCGTTCGTTATCACCAACGCATTGTCGGACCTCCAGGCGCCGAAGGAGATTATCTCGCCCTTGGCGCAGAACCTGCCGAAGCTGTGGGACCTCTTTCACCACTACGGCATGACGGCACTCGAACTCAACCCGATCCGCATGACGCCGACGGACCGGGGCGGCCTGATGCCGGTGGCCTGCGACTTCAAATGCGGTTTCGATCGCGACGATCCGCGCATGAAGCGCCTTAACTTGCCCAACGATCTGTTCGCGGCGGACTACTCCGACTTCGAGCAGGAGATCAACCAGCTGCGCACCTACCAGGGGCAGTCGGACGTTTCGGTTATCAACGCCAACGGCACCATCCTCGCGCCCACTTTCGGTGGCGGCGCCAACTCGCTGGTGACTGAGTTCCTCGGCGACGACGCCATCATTTCCTCGGACTTCGGCGGCAACCCGCCCTACGAGAAGATGCGCCAGGTCATGCGCATCTGCCTCAAACATTGGCTCAAACAGACCAACGTGCTGTTCATCATCGGCGGCAAGGCCAACAACACAGACATTTTCGTGACTTTCCGCGCCATGGCCGACGCGCTGCGCGAGTATTTCAGCGAGCATGGGCCGACGCCTGTCTATGTCGTCATCGGCCGCGGCGGCCCCAATCTGGCACGCGGCCTTTTGACCTTCAAGGACGCGTGCGAGTCCCTGGGCTTGCCCTATCGCATCTTCGGCTTCGACTCGGCGATGACCGACGTGGTGTGGTACGCCCAGGCGGCCGACCGCTGGATGAAGAACGGCGGGCGCGAAATGCTCGCCCGCAAATTGGGTATTGCAGGATAACCGTGTGAGCCGCAATGCGGCTGCGGGTGGTCTCATTCCTTACGGCAAGACGGTAGCGCCGTGCGAACACGGCCTTTGGGGGTTGCGATGAGCAATCAAGGTAACGAGAAGTTCAAGTATTTCGTCGGCATCAATTCGCTGGCCGAGCTGGCTACCTGCAAGGACAGGGTCTGCGTGTTGAACATCCTCGGCAACGAATCGCGTAGCGTCGCTCCGGTCAGCCATGCGTATTCGGGGGGCAACATCGTGTTCGGCACATCGCCCGGACGGCGCGGTGAGATGCTGGAGACACCGGCCGGCCCGATTCCCGTCTATAATAACGTCCGCGAAGGCCTCGATGACGGTCACACGTTCAACGTGGGCGTGGTCCACCTGCCACCGGCAGCGGTGCGCGACGGCGTGTTCGAATTGATCCGCGTCAATAGGGATATCGAGAAGATCGTTATCCTCAGCGAAAAGGTGTCCGTGCACGACGCCCGCGAAATCCGGGCGATGGCGCAGCAGCGCTCCGTCGATGTTTTCGGACCCAACTGCCTCGGCATGGCCGATGCCTGGAACCACGTCCGCATCGGCGGTGCGCTCGGCGGCGACAAGCCCGAGGAATCCTTGCGCAAGGGCTCGGTGGCGATCTACTCCAACTCCGGTAACTTCACCACCACCATAGCCGCGTACCTCGCCGCGGGCGGCTGGGGCACAACCACCAGCATCTCCAGCGGCAAGGACGTCTACATCTTTTTTGCCCCGGCCGAATTCGCCAATGCGCTGGCCAACGATGCGCGCACCAAGGCGGCCGTTATGTATGTCGAGCCGGGCGGCTACTACGAGGAGAACCTCGATTTCAAAAAGCCGGTCATCGCTTGCGTGGTCGGCCGCTGGAAGGCAAAATTGACGCGGGCGGTCGGGCACGCCGGCGCAATGAGCGGTACGGGCGATAGCGCCGAGGCCAAGGAAAAGTGGTTCCAGAAAGCCCTCAAGGTCGATGGCATCTACACGCCAGAAAATCCCATCGTCTCTCAGGCCGGTGCGGTGGTAACCAACATCTCCCACATCCCGGCGGCACTGACCGCGGTGATGAGGCTCAACGGCATCGAGCGCGATTTCCCGCCTGAGGGCGACCTCACGCTCAAGCCCTGGTTCGGCAGCAATCAAGGGCTGCGGCTGCCCAAGGAGCTCGACATTCCGCTGGTCGAGCCGATCCAGCCTTACCGGGCCCAGATCGCCGAGCTAAGCAAGCAGATCGGAGCGATATTCCCGCGCGAGCCCATGAAGGACCGCTCGGGCAGCTCGATCATGGATGCCAAGACCCAGGTGACGCGGGTCAGCGGCGTCTCGATTCTCGATACTGCCAAGCACCCGCTCGAGTCCAACTTCTGCCTCGCGCTGATCCGCGAGCACAACGACGCCAACGACAACGCCCTGTTCAACACCGCCATCGCCGCCGAGGTTGTTTTCGGCGACAGCATGATGAGGACGGTGGCCGATGCGGCGCGCGAGGCCGGCAACGCCCCCAACACCGTGCTGGCCGCCGCCTGTGCCTTGGCCGGTCCGCGGCAAGTGGCCGGCGCTTGCAAGGCAGCGGACGTGCTGATCGGCCTGTTCGGCCATTCCGGCCTGAACAGTGGCGATCAGGTGGATTTCGATTTTTCCCGCATCGAGGCGGACGCGAGGCAACTCGCCGCGCTTACCGGCAAAGCCGCCGATCCCAAGGCGATAGCGATGCTCGCCGGCCTCAAGGCGCGCGGCGCCAAGTCGGTGTTTGCCGATTACCTGCGCTCGCTGCCTGGCAACCCAACGGCAGATGCGGTCTTCGCCGCCATCACTACGACCATCTGCTGGGGCGCGCTGATGAAGAAGAAGATCGCCCGCAACACTGCGCGCAACTTCCCCTGGTATGCGCGTCTTTTCGCCACGATCATCGCTGCCTCGGCCGACGGCGCAAAGCACACGGGCGACAGCTTCTGCGGCGTAGCCGGCAAAGACCTCATCAACAAGTGGTCGTCGACAGAGATCGCCTATTTGGCGCTGCTGGGCGAAACGCCGCCGCCGGAGAAGCTCTTCCCCTTCCAGGTGTTGCTGGGCCTTATCATCTCCAACGGCCCCGGTACGATCTCCGCGCAAGGGTGCAAGGGCGCGGTTTCCGCCGACGGCCCGGAAACGCCGGAGCGCGTGCAGATCAACAAGGCGATGGCCGGCTTCCTCACCCATACCGGTTTTGCCCATGGCGGCAACGGCTTCGAGGGTATCCAGTTCCTGATCCAACAGTTCGGCAGCACCGATCTCAAGGACGCGGGCAGCACGAACCATGGGCTCGACCTGATGGCCATGGCCACGAAGTTTGCCGTGGCCTTCGGCGCCGAGAAAAGCGTCAGGAAGGGCCTCGGCGAAGGCACCCAGAACATTCCCGGTATCAACCATCCGGTCTTCAAGAACCAGCTCGTCAACAAGGATCCGCGCGAAGTTTACCTCTCGGAACTCTTCAAGGAACGCGGCGAAACCAACGTCTTCCACGACTTTTACAGCGCGCTCGTTCAGGCGCTTTACGATAGCGGCATCACGGCCAATGTCTTTTGCGTCAACATCGACGCTGTGATTGCCGCGCTGCTCCTCAAACTGCTGTGGCCCCGCTACCGCTCGGGCGCTTTCTCCGAAGAGGCTCTGGAGAACGCCGCGTTCACCGCCTTCCTGTTCGGGCGGATGGTCGGTTGCGCAGGCGAGATCGACGATCACATCAACCGCGGCCGCAACATGGATACCCGCACCCCGGCATCTCAATGTTCTTTTGTTTCGTAGCGGAGCACATTATGCCGGAATGCGGAAATGAAACATTTGACCAGGGTTTGACTGCATGACCACGCAAAGCTCGAAGATTGTCTGGACCAAAGTTGACGAAGCCCCGGCGCTGGCGACCTACTCGCTGCTGCCCATCGTTCAAGCCTTTACCGGGGTTGCCGGTGTGTCGGTCGAGACAAGGGATATTTCCCTGGCCGGCCGGATTCTGGCGAACTTCCCCGAGAATTTGAGTGCGGATCAAAAGCAGTCCGACGATTTGGCCGAGCTGGGCGAACTCGCGAAAAAACCCGAAGCCAACATCATCAAACTACCCAATGTCAGCGCTTCGATCCCTCAATTGAAGGCGGCCATCAAGGAATTGCAGTCGCTGGGCTATAACGTCCCGGACTATCCGGAAGACGCGAAAACCGATGCGGAAAAGGAAATCAAGGCGCGCTACGCCAAGGTTCTGGGCAGCGCCGTCAACCCGGTTCTGCGTGAGGGCAACTCGGACCGCCGCGCGGCTGCCTCGGTCAAGCAGTACGCGCGCAAGCATCCGCACAAGATGGGCGCTTGGAGCCCCGATTCGAAAACCCACGTGGCACATATGACCGGCGGCGATTTCTACGGCAGCGAGAAAGCCGTTACCGTTGCCGAGGCCGGCAGCTTCAAGATCGAGTTCGTTGGCGCGGACGGCACTACCACGGTGCTGAAGGAGAAGACAGCGTACAAGGCAGGCGAGATCATCGATGCCGCCGTCATGAGCCGTCGCGCGTTACGCGAGTTCTACGAGGCGCAGATCCCGGACGCCAAGCAGCAGGGCGTGCTCCTGTCCCTGCACCTCAAGGCGACCATGATGAAGGTTTCGGACCCGATCATGTTCGGCCACGCGGTGTCAGTCTATTTCAAAGACGTCTTCGAAAAGTACGCCGGGGTTTTCAAGGAAATCGGCGTGAACCCGAATAACGGCCTGGGCGACCTTTACGCGAAAATCGCCAAGCTGCCGGAGGGCCAGCGCGCCGAAATCGAAGCTGCCATCAAGACGGCACAAGCGGCGCGCGCGGAACTGGCGATGGTGAACTCCGATAAGGGCATCACCAACCTGCACGTGCCGAGCGACGTGATCGTCGATGCCTCCATGCCTGCCATGATCCGCGAATCGGGAAAAATGTGGGGCAGGGACGGCAAGCTTCACGATACCAAGGCAATGATTCCCGACCGCTGCTACGCGCGCATCTATCAAGTGGTGATAGAGGATTGCAAGAGGCACGGCGCCTTCGATCCGAAGACCATGGGCAGCGTGTCCAACGTCGGCCTGATGGCGCAGAAGGCCGAGGAATACGGTTCGCACGACAAAACCTTTGAAATCCCGGCGAACGGCAAGGTTCGCGCCGTCGATGCTTCGGGCAAGGTGCTGCTCGAACAAACCGTGGAGCAGGGCGACATCTTCCGCATGTGCCAGGTAAAGGACGCATCAGTGCAGGACTGGGTCAAGCTGGCCGTTGGCCGCGCCCGGCTCAGCAATACGCCTGCCGTGTTCTGGCTGGATAAGAACCGTGCCCACGACGCGCAGATCATCGCCAAGGTGGAACGCTACCTGAAGGACCACGATACGAGCGGCCTCGACATCCGCATCATGACGCCCGAAGACGCTATACAGTTTTCGCTGGACCGCATCCGGGCGGGGAAAGACACGATTTCCGTCACTGGCAACGTGCTGCGCGATTACCTCACCGACCTGTTCCCGATCCTCGAGCTGGGCACCAGCGCCAAGATGCTGTCCATCGTTCCCCTGATGGACGGCGGCGGCCTGTTCGAGACAGGTGCCGGCGGTTCGGCGCCCAAGCACGTCCAGCAGTTCCAGGAAGAAGGCTATCTGCGCTGGGATTCGCTCGGCGAGTTCCTGGCGCTCGGCGTATCGCTCGAACATCTCGCGCAGGTGTTCGGAAACGAAAAAGCCAAGGTCCTGGCGGAGACGCTCGACGAGGCCAACGCCAAAATCCTCGACAACAACCGCTCGCCGGCCCGCAAGGTAGGTGAGCTCGACAATCGCGGCAGCCACTTCTACCTGGCGATGTACTGGGCGCAGGCTCTGGCCGCGCAGACCAAGGACAAGGATCTGCAGGCGCGTTTCGCACCGCTGGCCAAAGCGCTTACTGAGAACGAGGCGAAGATCAATGCTGAGCTGATCGCGGCCCAGGGCAAGCCCGTGGACACCGGCGGCTACTATCGCCCGGATTTCGAGAAGACGTCCAAAGCCATGCGTCCCAGCGCCACGCTGAACGCGGCGCTGGCTGCCCTCGCATAACACTAACGGCTGGCCGGGAATGGTCACCAAAAGAAGCAAAAGCCATTCCCCAATTTTGAAGGATGCGACCATGCTGGAAACATACCGCGCCCAAGTTGCAGAACGCGCCGCACTCGGGATTCCGCCCCTGCCGCTGACCGCACAGCAAACCGGCGATCTCGTCGGTTTGCTGAAAAATCCGCCCGCGGGCGAGGAAGCTTTCCTCGCCGATCTCATCGCCAACCGCGTACCGGCGGGCGTGGACGACGCCGCCAAGGTCAAGGCTGAGTTTCTGGCGAAGGTTGCCAAGGGCGAGGAGGCGTCTCCGCTGATCTCCAAGGTCCGCGCGACGGAGCTTCTGGGCACGATGCTGGGCGGCTTCAACATCAAGCCCCTGATCGATCTGTTGTCCTGCGGCGAATGCGGCGCTGCGGCGGCGCAAGGCTTGAAGAACACGCTGTTGATGTTCGACTATTTCAACGACGTGAAGGCGCTGGCCGAGTCCGGTAAACCCGGCAGCGCCAACGCCCAGTCCGTCATGCAATCCTGGGCCGATGCCGAGTGGTTCACATCGCGCGCCAGCGTGCCGGAAAGCCTCACCGTCACGATCTTCAAGGTGAGCGGCGAGACCAACACCGACGACCTCTCTCCGGCGCCCGACGCTTGGAGCCGCCCCGACATCCCGCTCCATGCGCTGGCCATGCTGAAGAACGCCCGTCCTGGCATCGAACCGGACGAGCCCGGCAAAATCGGCCCGGTCAAGCTCCTGCAAACGCTGAGGGCCAAGGGCCATCTTGTCGCGTACGCCGGCGACGTCGTAGGCACCGGCTCCTCGCGCAAATCCGCCACCAACTCCGTGCTGTGGTTTACCGGGCAGGACATCCCTTACGTGCCGAACAAGCGCTTCGGCGGCGTGTGCCTCGGCGGCAAGATCGCGCCGATCTTCTTCAACACCATGGAGGACGCTGGCGCTCTGCCGGTCGAGCTCGATGTCTCGAAGATGGACATGGGCGATGTGATCGAACTGCGTCCCATCGAAGGCAAGGCTTTGAAGAACGGCCAGGTCATCGCGGAGTTCAAGGTCAAATCGGATGTCATTTTCGACGAGGTCCGGGCTGGAGGGCGCATTCCGCTGATCGTCGGCCGCGACCTCACCGCCAAGGCGAGGGCCGCCCTGGGCCTGCCGCCCTCGACGCTGTTCCGTTTGCCGGCCCAGCCGGCGGACACCGGCAAGGGTTACACGCTGGCGCAGAAAATCGTTGGCCGTGCCTGCGGCCTGCCCGAGGGCAAGGGCGTGCGTCCCGGCGCCTATTGCGAGCCCAAAATGACCACGGTTGGCTCCCAGGACACCACCGGGCCAATGACCCGCGACGAGATGAAGGATCTCGCTTGCATGGGTTTCTCAGCCGATCTCGTCATGCAGTCCTTCTGCCATACGGCGGCCTACCCGAAACCGGTGGACGTCAAGACCCACGCTACTCTGCCGGAATTCATCTCCAGCCGCGGCGGCGTCTCCTTGCGTCCCGGCGACGGCGTCATCCATACGTGGCTGAACCGCATGCTCCTGCCCGACACGGTGGGCACTGGCGGCGATTCCCACACCCGCTTTCCCCTCGGCATCTCCTTCCCTGCGGGCTCCGGCCTCGTCGCCTTCGCCGCGGCCACCGGCATGATGCCGCTCGACATGCCGGAATCTGTGCTGGTGCGCTTCAAGGGTACGATGCAGCCAGGCATTACGCTCCGCGATCTCGTCAACGCCGTTCCCTACGCCGCCATCCAGCGCGGCCTCCTGACCGTGGAGAAGAAGGGCAAGAAGAACATCTTCTCCGGCGTTATCATGGAGATCGAGGGCTTGGAGAACCTGAAAGTCGAGCAGGCGTTCGAGCTGGCCAACGCATCGGCCGAACGTTCGGCCGCCGCCTGCACCGTGCGCCTCGCCAAAGAACCGGTGATCGAGTACACGCGCTCGAACGTAGCCCTGCTCAAGTGGATGGCCGCCAACGGCTACAAGGACCGCCGCACCCTGGAGCGCCGCATCGCGGCAATGGAATCCTGGCTCGCCGATCCCAAGCTCATCGAGCCCGACGCGGACGCGGAATATGCGGCCGTCTTCGAGATTGACATGAGCGAGATCAAGGAGCCGATCGTCGCCTGTCCCAACGACCCGGACGACGTCAAGCTTTTGTCCGAGGTCGCCGGCGAGAAGATCGACGAGGTCTTCATTGGCAGTTGCATGACCAATATCGGCCATTTCCGCGCCGCTGGCAGCTTGCTGGCGGGCAAGATGGACCTGCCCGCGCGGCTTTGGATCGCGCCGCCGACCAAGATGGACGCAATGGTTCTGAGAGAGGAGGGCTACTATGGCATCCTCGGCCAGTCCGGCGCCCGCGTCGAGATGCCAGGATGCTCGCTGTGCATGGGCAATCAGGCGCAGACGCGTAAAGGGGCCACGGCGATGTCCACCTCGACGCGCAACTTCCCGAACCGCCTCGGCATCGACACCCGCGTTTATCTGGGCTCAGCCGAGCTGGCGGCGGTATGCGCGCTGCTCGGCCGCATCCCCACGCCCGCCGAGTACATGGAGCAGATGAAGGCCGTCAGCGAGAAGGCCGCCGGCATCTACCGCTATATGAACTTCGATCAAATCGGCGAGTTTCGTGACGCCGCGGAGAAGACGGCCGCCTGATAAGCGATCGAGCTGCCTAACCAAGAACAAGGGATGGAAATGCAAACCGACGACAAGCCACGCGAAGAGGAAGGCAAGCGCCAGCGCGTGCGCGCGAACATGGTGAACGTGTATATCATGGGCAAGCGCCACGTTGTGCCCGAGCACGCCACGATCATGCGCGCCATCGAATACGCCGGCCATCAGATCATCCGCGGCGCCGGCTGCCGGGAAGGATTTTGCGGCGCCTGCGGCACCATCTACCGCCTGCCCGGCGACTACAAGCTCTATACCGGGCTGGCCTGCACCACCCTGGTCAAGGAAGGCATGTCGCTGACGCAGATCCCGTCGGTGCCGATGGAAAAAGCGGTCTATGACCTCGAGAAACTCACTCCCGACGTCAACGCGATCCTGCAAGTCTATCCGGTTACCTTCCGCTGCGTCGCCTGCGGTACATGTAACAAGGCCTGCCCGCAGGGGCTGCCGGTGATGGACTACATTCAGGCGGCCATGCGCGGCGACATCGCCGCTGTGGCGGACCTGTCCTTCGACTGCGTCGCTTGCGGCCTGTGCGCGCTGCGCTGTCCGGCGGAGATCATCCAGCACGAGGTCGGCATCCTGTCCAAGCGTCTCACCGGCCGGTACCTGCGCAAGGAGAGCAAGGAGCTCGACGACAGGCTCCAGGAGGTCCGCGCCCGCAAGTACGATGCCGAATATGCCGAACTCATGGCCATGGATAGCGCTGCCTTGAGCAAGCTCTACTACGCGCGCGACATGGAACCATGAGCGCACCATTCGCCACATCGGTCTTCATGAGCTTTCCCGATAACCAGGCCGGCAGTTCGAACTCGGCACGTTTCTTGGAGTAGAAGATGTATCCAGACTATTTAGCCGGTTTGCTGAAAGAGGTGGAACGAACCCGCACCCGCCGGCTCGACTTGGCCTTGAGCGGCCAGCCCGTCTATCCGCCGATGAACGCCGAAGAGCGGAAGGATGTGCTGTCCAAGTACCATCCCGACTTCGCACCGGGCGCCAAGCGCGTTGTCCGCGTCGGTCCCAACCGCGGCGAGGAACTCACCAGCGAGGTGGCCGACATCCTGGAAGCTCATTCGATGGTCGAGCCCAAGCTGATGGACATCCATCTGCAGAACCCCGACTACGAAACCGACCTGCTCATCATCGGCGGCGGCGGCGCCGGCTGCTGGGCCGCCATCACCGCGGCACGCAACGGCGTGAAGTCGCTGATCGCCACCAAGCTGCGCATGGGCGACGCCAACACCATGATGTCCGAGGGCGGCATGCAGGCCGCCGTTTCGCGCACCGATTCGCCAACCCGCCACTACCTCGACGCCATCGGCGGCGGCCACTTCGAGAACGTGCCTGAATTGGTGCGCGTGCTGACCGAGGATGCCCCCGACGTGGTACGCGATCTCGAGAACCTCGGCGTCATTTGGGACAAGATGCCCGACGGCGCCATGCAGGTGCTGCACGGCGGCGGCACCTCCCGCAAGCGCATGGTTTCCTGCCGCGACTACATCGGCGCCATCATTATGCGCACGCTCATGGACGAGGTGAAGAACCACCCGGACATGATCTCGGTGCGCGAATTCGAGCCGGCGGTGGAACTGATCCTCGACGACAAGGGTCATTGCGGCGGAGCTGTCCTCTACAGCCTCGACACCGAGCAGTTCCTGACGGTCAAGGCCAAGGCCACGATCATCACCACCGGCGGCTACGGCCGGCTGCACATCCGCGGCTTCGCCACGACCAACCACTACGGAGCCACAGGCGACGGCCTGGTCATGGCCTATCGCGCCGGAGCTCATCTCAAGTTTATGGACTCGGTGCAGTATCACCCGACTGGGGCGGTATTCCCCGAGCAGATCGCCGGTTTTCTCATCACCGAGAAGATCCGCGGCGCCGGCGGCCAGCCGCTCAACAAGTTCGGCGAGCTGTTCGTCTTCCCGCGCGAGCCGCGCGACGTCGAGAGCGCGGCGATCATCCGCGAATGCAGCCCCGAACGCGACAACGGCATCGAGACCTATGTGGGCCGTACCGGCGTTTGGCTCGATTCGCCGCTAATCGACAAGATCCACGGCGAGGGCTACACGCGCCACCAGTTCCCCGGCATGTGCCGCCAATTCGACCGTTTCGGCATCGATATCGTCAAGCTGCCGATGCTGATCTATCCGTCGCTGCACTACCAGAACGGCGGCATCGGCATCAACGGGCGCTGCGAGACCAATATCCCAGGCCTCTATGTCGCCGGCGAAGCCTCGGGAGGAGTCCACGGCCGCAACCGCCTCATGGGCAACTCGGTGCTTGATTACAACGTGTTCGGCCGCCGCGCAGGGCAATACGCCAGCGAATACGCAAGAACGGCAAAGGTCGGCAAGCTGAGCCTCAAGCACGTCGCCGGACACGCGTGGGAGCTTGAAAAGGAAGGCATCGACACCGATCTCGTCTCGCCGCTGATTCTACCGTCCTACACACCGGAGGACGTCAAGATTCAGCAGCTCGCCCGCCTCGGCAATATACCGGCGCGGCATTCGATGCTGCGCAGCAGGTTTGCCCCCGGCGAGGGGAAGCCCCATCAAATGTCATCGCGGCCGCGCGGGTGACATGATGAGCGTATACATTTCCCGCGAGCCAGCCTCCGAGGCGTTCACCGCGAAAATCGAGAGCATGAGCGGGCAGGACCTGCTGGCCTGCTACCAATGCGGCAAGTGCTCGGCCGGCTGTCCCATGGCCAAGTACATGGACATTCTGCCTAGCCAGATCATCCGCTTCGCCCAGCTCGGGCTCGAGGATGCGCTGCTCTCCTCAAACGCCATCTGGCTGTGCGTATCCTGCCTCACATGCAATACACGCTGCCCCAAAGGCGTGAAAATTGCCGAGGTCATCGAGGCCGTCCGGCGGGTCCGGCTCCGCGCCCGCCAGGATCACCTCGACTTACGGGAATTGGAGCCGGAAACCCTGGCGGAGATACCGCCCATCGCCCTCATCGGCAGCATGAGGAAGTTCACGTCGTGACGGCGCGCGTCTGTCTTATGTAAGCCGAAACAGCTTCAAGACCCCCTCATCCTATCCTTCTCCCCAAAGGGGAGAAGGAACGCTGCCGCAACCGCCGGAGCCCTCTCCCCGTCCGCATTTGCAGGCGAATGCGGACGCTCTGAGTTGCAAGTACGCCAAGGCGTGCTTGCTGGGAGAGGGTCGGGGTGAGGCAGGACTTCCCTAGCGATTCCGGTATACCAGATCAGACTCTAAGAGCATCGCCTTAAGGATGTATCGTGGCGCGTCTTTGGGTATTATAAACTAGGGCGCTCGCGCGAGGGGCGGGACATGCTGCTTCGAACCTATGTACGTTCGGAGGCCGTGGGCGATGTTGCGGGGAAGGTTCTTGGGCGCGGTTCTAACGCAAAACGGGCCGCCCATAGGACCCTAAAGTGGTAAACTCTAGAAGAGTGAGAGAACAACGTGATAGTAGCGAAACTGAACAGCACAAGGTGCCTTGAGAAAGCTTGATGGGTGGAGATTACGGCAAGGCGGCCGGAGGCACCGGCGCGGACAAATTCAACGATTACGTTCTGCCTTTCCAATTAGAAGCATCCGGCGCACGGGGCCGTCTTATCCGGCTCGGCCCGGCGGTGGACGAAATCCTCAACAAGCATGCCTATCCCGAGCCAGTTCTCTTGCTATTGGGCGAGGCGGTCACCCTGACTGCCATGCTCGGCGCCTCGCTGAAGTTCGACGGCAAATTCATCCTGCAAACCCAGTCGAATGGCCCGGTGAGCTTCCTCGTCGTGCATTATAGCTCGCCGGGACATCTGCGCGGCTATGCGAGCTACAGCCGGGAGGATTTCGCCCGCGCGGTGAATGGCGGCAAAGAGCCGAAGGCGCTGCTTGGCGACGGACACCTCGGTATGACCATCGATCCGGGCGCCGGCATGGAGCGCTATCAGGGCATCGTTGCGCTGGCCGGCCATACGCTGACCGATGCGGCGCATGAATATTTCGATCAATCGGAGCAAATCCCGACATTCATCAAGATCGCGGTGGCGCGTCATTATACAGGTCCGGCCGGCTCTACGCCTGGGCAATGGGCCTGGCGCGCCGGCGGCTTAATGGTGCAGAAGCTGACCGCCGAGGGCGGGCGCTTTGAAGGCGATGAGGTGCGCGTCCCCGCGATGGCCGGCGATGACGATGGCTGGCGGCGCGCGCTCGCTCTTGCCGCAACCGTCGAGGATCACGAGCTTTTGGACCCGACGCTGGCGCCCGAGCGCCTCCTCTACCGCCTCTTCCACGAGGAGGAGGTGCGGGCCTTCAACGCCTCGCCGCTAGCCGCGCGCTGCAACTGCTCGCGCGAGCGCGTGGAGGCCATACTCGATCAGTTCTCGCCGGACGAGCTTGAGGGCATGGCCGACGGCAATGTCATCACGGTCACTTGCGAGTTCTGCAACACGCATTACAAGTTCGACGCGGATAAATATCTGAAGCCTGACAGCGAGTAGGGGTGTAACGCTTTTGAGGGATTCGCATGCGCTTTGAAGGAACGCAAACATACGTCGCAACGGACGATCTTCGCGTTGCGGTGAACGCCGCCATCGTGCTGGAGCGGCCGCTCTTGGTGAAGGGCGAGCCCGGCACCGGCAAGACCGTGCTCGCGCGCGAGGTGGCCACCGCGCTCGGCGCGCCGCTGATCGAATGGCACATCAAGTCCACCACCAAAGCGCAGCAAGGCCTCTACGATTACGACGCCGTCAGCCGCCTGCGCGACAGCCAGCTCGGCGACGAGCGCGTGAAGGACATTCGCAATTATATCCGCAAGGGCAAGCTGTGGGAGGCGTTCGAGGCGGGGCAGAAGCCGATCCTCCTCATCGACGAGATCGACAAGGCCGACATCGAATTCCCGAACGATCTCCTGCAGGAGCTCGACCGCATGGAGTTCTTCGTCTACGAGACCGGCCAAGTGATAAAGGCGGCCCAGCGGCCCATCGTGTTCATCACCTCGAACAACGAGAAGGAGTTGCCCGACGCGTTCCTGCGCCGCTGCTTCTTCCATTACATCCGCTTCCCGGACCGCGAAACCATGCAATCCATCGTGGACGTGCATTTTCCGGGGCTGAAGCCTCGGCTGCTCCGCGAGGCGCTGAACGTGTTCTACGATATCCGCGACGTGCCCGGCATGAAGAAGAAGCCGTCCACCTCGGAGCTGCTCGACTGGATCAAGCTGCTGCTCTCGGAGGATATCGACGCCGAGACGCTGAAGGCACGCGACCCGCGCAAAATCATCCCGCCGCTGGCCGGCGCGCTCATCAAGAACGAGCAGGACGTCGCGCTGTTCGAGCGGCTCGCGTTCCTCAACCGGCGGAAGGAGCGGGAGTAGCTGCCCGGTTCTACCAGTCCTTTCTGGTTGGAATGATACTAGAATATGATATGATGCACCCGGAATATCGAGGCTATCGGCGAAGTGGGAATTAGATAGCCATCGCTGAGTGGCAGTGGCGCTGGAACGCATTGCCAATTCAGGTAATTGGCTCTGCTCAGTAGGTTTCAAGTACATTCCTTGCGAGTGTAGCAAATGACTCTCGGTAAACTTAGGGCATTCGATTTTACAAGACTATTTGTAGCTGCGTTCGCTCTCATCTACATCTCTGGGTATACAGTTGAATTTGCCTATTATAATTTTAATGGAATTACAAACATGTCCGGTGATGTTCTAAAACTAAAATATATATATACTGGCATCGTGTTTGTACTGTTTTTTTTGGTTCTAATACTTCCTGTTGCCATGTATGATGTGGATGCAAGGACGCATGTAAGTGCAAAAGCGCAAGGTGGCACTACTATACTTAGATACACATTGCTTCCGGTAAGATTGCTTCGCGTAACGATATTGAACTTAATAATATTCTGAGCCGTAACCTTCACCCCGCAGGGGTATTTGCAGGAATACAATAGGATACATTATTTATTATTCTTGATATTGCTTGTCATACTTATGAATACGGTATATACGAGACTCGTTCGTTTTCAAAGAAAGCAAAACCAATTTACTAATCATTCATCAAAAATCTATACTTCAACAATTATAGCTGTCATCGAAATAGTGCTATTCGGTATAGTAATATATTTTGGTCATAACATATTTTCTGGGATGTACGGAGTGTTTAAGGAGATGTTTTATGCTTCAGAAAATTATGGGATATTTTATGCATTGTGTCTGGCATTTTCATTCATGATTCGAAGATTTCTTGATCGTATAACAGAAGATACGACGTCGAGTATAAGCGAACCAACTGCGGCTAACAAACGGCCGCAGAACGAATATGTGGATGCAGATTTCGCGCGAGTTGGGTCTATACTTCTGTGGATGGTGCCTATTTCAGTGACCTTTTTTGTGGTTGTTAGCACCTATGCGTACACGGTTTTCCCATTCGTTCCATTTACTAAGGGGGGAGCAAATTATGTTGGCGTGCCAGAAAGCGAGGTAGTTCTAACGCGCGCATCCCCCACGGCCAACGAAGTGATCCTGAAGGATCTCGTTGTATTTTACGCGACGGATGTTTCCGTTTACTTCGCAGAAGTTAAGGACGGTGATGGCCCATGCGAATGGCGCAGTAGGCGGGGCCGTCCCAGCATAGTCGAGATACCGAGGTCGCAAATCCGCTCGATTACGAAACGGCCTCCTCGGCAAACAGAATGTAATTGATGAAGTGCCGTGGTATCTCAGAGGACGGCGAATTGACGCCGAACGAAGCGGCCGATTATCTCAATGTTTCCCGCACCTTCGTGTTGAAACTCATGGAAAGCGGGCAGCTTCCCTTCAAACGCATTGGCAGGCACCGGCGCAGCCGTCTCTGCGATTTGAGGGACTACGAAAAGAGCCAGCGTTCGCGAGCCGATGCCGCCATGGACGAGATGGCGCAAATCAATCAAGAACTCGGGCTCTATGAATAAGCCCGGCGCGGAGTTTTTCCTCGCGCATGATGGAGACACCATGCAGGACCGGTTTCTGAAGCGGCTGCGTAAGAAGGCCAAGAGAGGAATGCGCGGTTGGCCGGTTGCAACAATCGCGTTTTATGGCCCGGATTTAAGCCGCGCGAGCAAAGTCGCTGTCGGCATCCTCGCATACGAGGATGCCGAGCCCGAAATGCACGCGTGGCAGCTCGAAGCTGGCGACGTGCGGTCGGACCCAGCTATCGCGTTGGAGATCCTTGAGTTTATTGAGGAGGCGGGCGCGCTGTCCGTTGTGATGAGCGACGGCATCATGGGCTGCCCTCACCAAGAAGGCATTGATTATGAGGGCGAATGGTGCCCGGTCTGCGAGTTCTGGCGCGGGCGCGACCGGTTTACTAGGGAGTTAATACAGTAGCGAGCTAAACCAAGCTTCTGCAGCGCTTCGCGACATACTCATTCAGGCCGCGCTGGAAAAGGCTTTCACCCTGCGTTAGTCTGCCTGCGGCCTATGCTTGCCCTGCTTTAAGATGCCATGAAACGAAGCGCCGGAATCCTCCTCTATAAGCTCGCCGCCGGCGAGCCGCGCGTGCTGCTTGTGCACCCCGGTGGCCCGTTCTGGTCGGCGAAAGATGCGGGCGTGTGGTCCATTCCGAAGGGCGAGTACGATGCGGGCGCGGAGCCGCTCCGCGCCGCCATCCGGGAGTTCGGCGAGGAAACCGGAATGGAACCCGCGGGCGATTTCCGGGCCTTGGGCGAAATCGTCCAGAAGAGCGGGAAAGTTGTGACCGCGTGGGCCTGCGAGGGCGATTTCCATCCCGCGGCGCTCGTCTCCAACTTTTGCGAGATCGAGTGGCCGCCCCGGAGCGGCAAACGCCTGTCCATCCCCGAAGTTGACCGGGCCGAGTGGTTCACGCTCGATGAGGCGCGCGCGAAACTGAACCCCGCGCAGATACCCTTGCTCGACCGCCTCGCCGCCATTCTAACACCGGCAAGCGGCCCTTGAGCGGGAGTGCAGGTTACTCGGATTTGTGAACGATGCAGGCCGGGAGCCCGGCGCTTTTCAATTTCCCGCAAAGGTTCGAGGCCTCGTCCCGCGACTTGACGGGGCCGGCCAGAACGCGAAACCAAACACCCTTTTCTTTCAAATCCACAGACCTTGTTATCAGCGGCACGTCCCCAAAAACGGCCTTGTACTTATCGGCGATGGCCGCGAGCTCGCTCTCCGCCGCCTTCAGGTCCTGGTCGGATTTGACCTGGACAAAATAACTGTCTGAAGGTGGAGCCGGTTCAGCCGGCGCCTGCTCCGCAGCCTTGGCGCCCGGAGCGCCGCTTGTCTCCGGACGAGCCGGTGCAGCGGGCGCTGGAGGGGGAGACGCCGGGGCAGTAACGGGCTCCTCTTGAGCGGGCCGCGCGAGAACGCCAGCCGGGGCTGCGGGAGGTTGCGCAGCGGCCAAAAATGGCGGACGGACCTGGCCGGAATCCAATCTGATAATACTTGGAACGGCGGCTGGCTGGCTGGGTTCTGCCGCAACCGGCTGCGGCGATACGGGCGCATCGCCAGAGCGCGCGCTTTCGGGGAGCGGACCGTCTGCGCGATTATCGGGGCCGGCGCTTGCAGGCGAAGGGACAAGCTGCGGCGCGGTTTCAGCTTCCGGTCCACCGGACGTGAGGCGTTCGTAGGTGAGCTTCTTACCGTTAGGGCGTTTGGCGCCGCCTTTTTCCAGACTTCCGTCTGAAGCTTGTCCGGCATGGGTCGCGCGCAATGAGCTGTCGCGGTGCGACGCCGTTCGATAGGCATACGCTCCGGCAACCCCGACGGCGCAAGCCAGCGACACCGCAATCAATTCGTTCCTGCCGAACTTTACGCGCGCCACACCGTCGTAGCCACGGAGCAGTGCGAGCACCAGATGGCCCCAAATCGCGCGATAGAAACGGCCAAGATCGCCACCCCGGCCATTCTGAACTCTTGAGCGCCATTTGCGTCCGCCATGGCCAGGATATTTGGTCATTTGCGGCTGATTTGCGCGATCGCGATCCGGCCGCACCTGCGGTTTCAAGGCGCCTCGATCGGCATGAAACGGCACGCGGGAAGCTTGGTTTTCCCAATCGGCGGGGGATGCGAATCTTCGCCGGTATTCCTCCAGCGCGTCCACTTTCCGGCGTTTTCCGATAGAAACGATGAGCGAAGGCTTTGGGCTGCCTCCCTTATGAGTGAAACCGGTTCTGATTTTCCGTAGGCTCAGCTGTCTAATCCCGCGAAGGCGATGGACGAGAGTTTGCCATTGCCGCTGGCTTATTAAATCTTCCAACATTGCCTGCAATCGACCTGGAATATTTTGCTCCGAACTCCCTGCTGCTTACACCTTGAGAATTCAGGCGCGCCCATCGCCCGCCTGGTCCTACCCGCGCTGAGCCCATATGAGCCGGACTTTGGGCTTTTTTAAGATCGCCGAGAATGAAGCTCAATTTTGCCCTAGAGCCCATCCGTTTTTGATTCCATCAAGAACGGATAAACTCTAAGTTTTTGTTCTATCGTGCGTCTTTATCGGAAAACCGCTTCGCACATTTGCGGCCGCACTCTAAAGAGCGGCTTGCTTGCGGCGAAGGCGTTACCGGTAAATCCGGCTGATCTTCGAGCCCTCAAGCGTGAGATTATACATCAGCCCCTTCTGATCGAAGATAAAGCCCACAACGGGGGTGTGGATGGTATTGGTATCGATCGCGCCGCCTGCGCCCACCGCGATAACCGTTACCGAACCGTCGACGCCTACCTTCCAGCCGTCTTTCGCGTAGAATTCGTCGAGCGCTTCGGGCGTCATGAACATGATGATGACCGAGCGCGCCTGGGCGCCGAGCTGCAATCCGAACGAGCCCGAGACATCGTTGTAATATCCGGCCGTCCGCCCGCGAACGAGCAGCGCGCCTTCGCCATACTCCCCGCCAAACCAGAAACCGGCCTTGACCACTGTGGGAAACACCAAGATGCCCGCCGCCCGGTTCGCAAGCTCCCGGGACGACCTGACCTCGTAAAAGAACTGATCGAGGGTCGCGTGTGCGGCGGCATCGATCTCGCGCGGTCCAGCTTTCGCCGCAGCGAACGGCCAGCCGAGCGCGAGCAGCGCTATCGCTGCGAAACCGAGTGCTTGGCTCTTCGAGAAACGCATCCTTGTACCCTCCTATGTGCCGGGCGGGGACGGCCGCCGGTCCTATTTCAGCATCTGCGCCGGCAGGAGTGGGCCAATTCTTGCGGCCACGGGGATGCTGCTAGCTCTGAGTGCCTCCCGCCGCTCACCCACCCGGCAGGCGCAGAGACGGCCGGTGCCCGCGGCCAGCCTCTGGCTGACTTAGTTAACGCGACTTCCCTGCCTTTTATTCCCAGGCTTCAGCAAATTTAAGGCGCGCAAAGCTCAAGAAGCAGGCCGGCCGCGCGTTCGAAGGCAGGGCGGGGAGAAGGCTGGGGTGAGGGGCTCCCCGGCGATTCCTCGATACCAGGGCAGATTCTAGCGCGCGGCCTTGACCGGCCTAGCCTTGGACGAACGCCAGGAGTTCGGCGTTGATCTCGTCCTTGAGGGTCGTACACATGCCGTGCGGCGCCCCCTTGAGCACCTTGAGCTTGGCACCCTTCACGAGCTTCGCCGATAGCAGCGCCGAATCCGCTATCGGCACGATCTGGTCGTCGTCGCCGTGTAGGATCAAGGTTGGCACGTCGAACTTCTTAAGATCCTCCGTCATGTCCGTTTCGGAAAAGGCCTTGATGCAGAAATAGGCGGCGGGGAAGCCCGCGAGCATGCCCTGCAGCCAGAACGACTCGCGCACGCCCTCGGAAATTTTCGCGCCCGGCCGGTTATAGCCATAGAAGGGCATGCTCAGATCCTTGAAGAATTGAGACCGGTCAGCCTGCACGGCCGCTCGAATCTGGTCGAAGGCTTGCATCGGCGTGCCGCCCGGATTCGCCTCGGTTTTTAGCATCAGGGGCGGGACCGCGCCGATCAGCACGGCTTTCGAAACGCGCCTTGTGCCGTGGCGCCCGATATAGCGGGCGACTTCGCCGCCTCCGGTCGAATGGCCGATATGGACAGCATCTTTGAGGTTTAACGCCTCCGTCAGCGCCGCGAGATCGTCGGCGTAAGTGTCCATATCGTTGCCGGTCCAAGGCTGACTCGAACGGCCATGGCCGCGCCTGTCATGGGCGATGCAGCGGTAGCCTTTCGAGGCGAGGAAGAACATCTGGTCCTCGAATGCCTCGGACGAAAGCGGCCAGCCGTGACTGAAGACTATCGGTTGACCGGCACCCCAATCTTTATAGAAAATCCTCGTCCCGTCTTTGGTTTTCACGAATGACATCGCATGATTTCCTTTTCTGGAGGACGATACTCATTGTTTCAGAGTTCGGGCGTAGCTTCTTACGAGCCAAGACGGAACAGTCTCGCCTCGCGTAAGCGAAAGTATTATTGAGCGATGGCTTGCTTTTGTTCCGCCCTTTATCCGGCTGGGAAGCCAGTTATGATGGCGCAAACTCCGTCGGGGCAGGGCGAGGGTCTTGCCCGGAGAGTGCTCCGCCCCGTGCTTAACCGGCGTGCCGGCCTAGTGCATCGCGCGGAAAGATGGCTCTTGCTTCACTTGACGATCTCATAGTCGAGGATGCCCAAGGCCCAGCCCGATGTGTCACCGGCTTGCTTCGATTTTGCGTATCCCGAGATTGCCTGATCCAAAATGTTGCTTAGGTATTTAACGGGCGCCGGCACGGGCTGCATGCCGTTTGTGGCCGAAATGACCTCGGATGAAGCCGCCGTTGCGGTCATCGGAAATTCCGCAGGGACGACCATAGCCACAAGCCTATTTTTCCCCACCGGCTCCACAGCCTCAAACTCAAGTGTGCCGCTTCCGGGAGGCGGGATCGTCAGCGCCGTGCCAGCTTCGACACGGCTTATTTTCTCGGGATCGCTCTCGAAGGCGTTGGGAAATATCTGGGTGACGGTATAGTTGGCGTCGATGTCGATAAGAATGAGCCGGCCGGACACCGGGCTGTGCAGCGTGAACTTATAGCGGCTGCCGAGGTGAAATGGCTGCGCGCCATTCACGTTAATGCCGATACGATTGGCTGTTCCGCCAAAGGCCTGCCGGAGTTGCTGGATGCCGGCCTCGGCGATCGACGCCCTCTCCACGCTTGGCGAAGGCTGCCCGCCGGCCTCCGCTGCCAGCAAATTGCCGGCATGGGCCCGGAGCCATGGGGCATAGTAAGACAGGCGCGAATAGACTCCGTATTTGCGCTCGCGTCCGCAGCCTTCGCCCCAACTCACCGTTCCGGCTTGATAGGGGCAGCCGTTCTTGTCGCGCGCGACGAGCGGGCCGCCGCTATCGCCCTGACACGAGTCGCGGCCCCCCTGATCGTAACCTGCACAAAGCTGCCCTTCGCCGATCGCCGCGCCCTTGTAAGCGGAGCTGCATAGTTGCGCCGGAACAAGCGGCACGGAGGTTTCGACCAAGACTTGCTGGCTGGAATAGACCGTTATCTGCTCGCGGTTCGTGAACTTGCTGAACACCGGCCTCGCGGTCTTATCTTCGTAAGTGTTGCCGAAGCCGGCAAGCTGCATGGAGGTATCGGGTTTGGGATCGGTGTCCGGCGAGAGGGAAAGCCGCGCCACCGGTCCCGTCCACGGCCGTGCCAGCCTGACGAGAGCGACGTCGTTGCCGTCGGTAGAGGGCCTGCCGTGGTAGTCCTCCCTAAGAACGATGTCCGCAACCTCATAAACGTTTTCGGGACCGGCCGCGGAAAGGTCGTCGACGCCGATCACGATCTGCAAAACGCCTTGGCTATCCACATCCTTGAAGCGCTCGCCGATGCGCTCGATTTTAAGCTGGGCCGATCGATTGAATAGACAATGCCCTGCGGTCAGCACCCACTCCGGCGCAATCACCGTCCCGCCGCACATGTGCAACACCCGGTCTGGAAACTGCAGGCGAAGCGTGGCGAAAGACGGCCAAGCCGATATGGAGGTGCGCCAGCCGCCGATCACTTTCGCCCGGGCCACGCAGTTTTGGGCACCGATGCTTGAACCCGGAAAAAACAGCAAAAACAAAAGAGCTAAAGATGCGCGCATATTCAAATCCCCGCTTGCCAAGCAGCTTACCCCGCCCTCGCGGAAGAAGCCTTTGTTGCAACTCGCGTAAGGCCGGCGCTCCGGAGCGTTTACAAACTTATTTAAAGCTGCCGGCAAAAAACTCTGAGAAAGACAGCGTTATCGTCACGCTTTTTTTACCACAGGCACGGGGCCCGGGCTAGTATCCTTGCAAGGGAATAGCACACACGTAAAATGGCACCTAGGTGCATAAAACCGGCAAAAACGCAATCGTAGGTAGCAAACGCAGCCCTCCTCGCCTGAAGCTTGAGCTTTTTCGGGAAAAGCGCAACGAATTGGAAGTTTTGTGGACAACTGCCTCAGTGTTTCCGCTTTTCCGCCGGCAGTATGTCCTGTATGGTCAAACTCCTTCTTTAGACCGGCGAGAAGCAACTTTGTATCCGGTGTGGCAGAAAAAGGTAAGGGATGTTGCGACGAATGGCTGAGATCCTTGCACTCGCCGAACTCAGGAATTTGCGGCGGTATGCGTTTTGCCTTCTGGGCAACCGTTTTCTGAGCGACATGGCAGTTGAAGCTGCACTGAACACGCTCGTTTCGGACGTTCTCGCGGTTTCGGGCCGGGCGATCTCCCGCCTCGACCTGTATAGAAAGGTCAACGAGGCTGCGCGGACGAGCCTTCAAAAGGGCAAGGTTACCGCAACGGTCGGAAGCGGGCTTCATTCCCGTTTGCTGCGCTTGAACGAGGAGCAAAGGCAGGTGACCGCGCTGCATGCCGTGATCGGTTTGCCTTACGGCGACATCGCCTCGATCATGGATGTCAGCGAAAATCACGTCCGGACCACCTATGCCCACTCGCTTGTGGCGCTGCGGCATCAACCGGTGTCGGTTCTCATTATTGAGGACGAAGCCCTTATTGCGCGCGAACTTCAAGAGATTGTGACCAACCTCGGGCTCGTCGTGGCTGGAATGGCCAAGAACCGCGCCGAGGCTCTTCAAATCGCGGGGCGTTCGAGGCCGCAGCTCATCCTCGCCGACTATAAGCTCAAAGGCGATACCGGCGTCGATGTTGTGAAGGCCATTCGCGAAAATATCGATGCCAGCGTGATTTATGTCACCGCTCACCCGGAAGCCGCCGCTGCTGCCGGAGAGAAACGCGATGTCGTCATCGCAAAGCCGTTCAACGTCCATGCGGTCGAGCGCGCCGTGCAGACGCATATGGCGGCGTAAAGCCGCCTCGCTTGCGGTGGAACCGGGCCCGCTAACGCTCCCGGAGGGGAGGCTTTGGCAGCAGCGCTCTTACGCTTCGGCTTCCGTGACGAGTAAATAATTTTCATCCCGCCAAACCGTCGAGCCAAAGCTCCGGCGGAAACATCCGGGTAATCAAGTTCCGGCATGACAGGCATCCGGTTCTGTCGCCGTGCTGGCTAAAGTCAGCCCTTCTTCTTTTTAGTCTCCACGAGCTTCGCCTGCGCAAGCGTCTTGTTGCCCGCCGCATTTTTGACATTGAACTCGATTTCGAGCGCGCGATCGTAATCGCTAATGGCCCCGGCATAATCGGCTTTGTCATGGTAGGCGACGCCGCGATTGTTATAGGCGAGTGCGTGTTGCGGGGTCAGGCGGATGGCCTGATCCTAATCGGCGATGGCGCCGTCGAAGTCCCCTTTGCTAAATGCGGCAAAATCGCTTTTGAAAAAATCTTCATGGGGAGAAAGACAGGATGAGGGGCGTTGCGCTCGATCATGGCCGCTCTCTCTTCCCTTAGCCTCCCGCGCGGCGGCGATCGCCCCTTGCAGAACCTCAAGACCCGCTCCGGGCTTTACGCTTTCCTCGGTCAAAAGCCGGCGGAATTTGCGCGCGCCAGGCCTCCCGTTCACAAGCCCGGTCATGTGGCGCGTGATAGAGGCAAGCTTTGTGCCGCGCGCAAGCTCGCCGGCCGCGTAGCCGAGCATGCGCTCCAAAACCATATCGGCGGGAGGCGCCGCATCGGGCTCGCCGAATAGGACGCGATCCACATCGGCAAGAATCCCAGGCGTCTTATAGGCTGCGCGGCCGAGCATGACACCGTCCACCGCTTCGAGATGGGTGACAGCCTCGCCGAGCGTGGCGATTCCGCCGTTGAGCACGATAGTTAGCTCCGGAAAGGCTGCTTTGAGCCTGTAAACGCGCTCGTAATCGAGCGGCGGGATCTCGCGGTTCTCCTTCGGGGAGAGGCCCTGAAGCCAGGCTTTCCTTGCATGGACGATGAAAACGGCGCAGCCGGCCGGGGCGACGGCTTCGACGAACCTTGAAAGATCGCCCTCGCTATCCTGATCGTCGATGCCAATCCGGCATTTCACGGTAACCGGCACACTGCCGCCGGCGGCGCTTTGCATGGCCGAAACGCATTGCGCAACGAGTGCGGGCTCGGCCATCAGGCATGCGCCGAAGCGGCCCGATTGCACCCGGTCCGAGGGGCAGCCGCAATTCAGATTGATCTCGTCATAGCCGAATGCGAGCCCGGCTTCCACCGCGTGCGCAAGCTCTTGCGGATCGGAGCCGCCAAGCTGCAACGCTACCGGATGCTCCGAGGGATCGAAAGTGAGCAGCCTCTGCCGGTCGCCATGGGCGATGGCCGCGGAGGTAACCATCTCGGTATAGAGGCGCGCGCGCTTGCTCAGTAGCCGGTGAAAATACCGGCAATGGCGGTCGGTCCATTCCATCATGGGCGCGACGCTGAATCTATGGTCCGGGTACTGCTGCATTGTTGAACCGGGTAACGAGGCGCGGCTGCTCACGCCACGCAACGGCAGCGTCAGAGCGTACGCCGGTCCTTACCTCTGCCTTTTCCGTCCCGGCTTTCCCGCCGAGGGCGAGCGATGTCCGGGCTTCAAATGCGGGCGCTTGCCCTTCTTGCCTTGCTTGGCAGCCCTGTGCCCGCCGCAGACGATGTTGCGCAGGTCGGGGGCTCTTGCGCCGTCAGGCGTTGCTACGGGCCAAGTTGCCAAGGTCGGTGCCAGCACCGCTTTCCATGGGTAGATCTCGAAACCGTGCTCGAAGAGGCCGGCGGCCCGGATGGTCCGCGCAGCGCCCGAATTCTCGCCAAGCACGACGGCGACGAGCTGCCGCCCGTTACGCGTGGCGCTCGCCACCACATTATAACCCGCCGCACAGATGAAGCCGGTCTTCATGCCGTCTGCGCCGTCATAGCTCTTCAAAAGGCCGTTATGCGTGGACACCATCCGGTTTCCGATCTTCACCTCCGTCATGGCGAAGATTTCGGCATATTGCGGAAACTCCCTGAGTATCATACTCGCCAGGATCGCCATGTCGCGCGCCGTCGTCACCGCTTGATCGGGACCCTCCACGTTCTCCGCAATGAACACGGGCAAGCCGTTCGGATTGACGAAATGCGTGTTCGTCATGCCGAGCCGCTTGGCGGTGCTGTTCATCATTTCGACGAAACCCGCTTCGTTTCCGCCGATCTTCTCGGCCAGCATCACAGCAACGTCGTTCGCCGATTTTACGATCAGCGCCTTCACGGCGAGATCGACCTTGAGCTGGCCGCCTACCGGCATCCCGAGCCGGCTCGGAGGCTGGTTTTGCGCGTGCTGGGTACAAATGACTACGTCCTCGGGCGAGAGCTTTCCGTCGCGGATCGCCTCGAAGGTCAAATAGGCGGTCATCAATTTCGTGAGCGATGCAGGCCGCCACGGCAAATCGGCATCCTCTGCATAAAGCACGAGGCCCGTCGACGGCTCCATGAGAAGGGCAGGCCCCGCCGCGGCGGGCTGCTTAGCCGCGCCAAGAACCGCGAGAGCTCCCGCAAGTAAGAACCGTCCTGCTCTCCACATCCGTCTCTGCCTTGCTGAGTTTCGATTAGGCGATGGCGGCCCAAGCCGAAGCCTTAAGTTGTTTAGCGCCGCGATCTTAATTTGGCGGCTGCGGAAGGCAAGCAGGATTTCGAGGGCGTGCATTCCAGCGACGTCGCTTGCCGCAGCGTCCTTTTGAGGCAGGCCGCTTAATTTTCTAGCGCCTTGGCGGCATTTTGTGCATTAAAATGAGCGATTATAGCTTAAGCTTCGGGCGTAAGCTCACGCCGCAGGCACCGCGCACCCAAAAGCCACTAGCCAGGATACTCCCATGAAGCTCATCATAGCCATCATAAAACCGTTCAAGCTCGACGAGGTACGGGAGGCGCTGACGGATGCCGGTGTTGGCGGCATGACCGTCAGCGAGGTCAAAGGCTACGGCCGGCAAAAGGGACACAAGGAGATCTACCGCGGCGCAGAATATCAGATTTCCTTCGTGCCGAAGATTAAGATCGAGGTGGCTGTCCCGGAGGACCTCGCCAGCCGGACAATCGAGATCATCTCGGAGGCCGCGCGCACGGGCGAGATCGGCGACGGCAAGATCTTCGTTACGCCAATCGATCAGGCGGTGCGCATCCGGACGGGCGAAAGCGACAGCGACGCTCTCTAAGGGAGCTGCAAGGGGATATTAATCGGGGGGAGAACATGAAACGATCGAGTTTGCCGCGCCTCCTGTCGCGCGGCGCAGCGGCCGCCGCTGTGTTTGCGTTGAGCGCCACGCCGGTTCTCGCCGAGCCTGCGAAGATCGACGGCGCCGATACCGCATGGATGCTCGTTGCGACGGGCCTCGTGCTGATGATGACCATACCGGGGCTTGCGCTCTTTTACTGCGGCATGGTCCGCAAGAAGAACATTCTGGCGACCATGGCACAAAGCTTTGCGGCGGTTGCGCTCGGCTCGCTCATCTGGATGGCCTTCGGCTACAACCTCGCCTTCACCGGCGACGGGGCCTACATCGGATCGTTCGGCAAATGGTTCCTAACCGGCATCGGCATGAACTCGGTGAGCCCCTTCGCCAAGACGATCCCGGAAATCCTGTTCATGATCTATCAAATGACCTTTGCGGTCATCACTGTGGCGCTCGTGGCGGGATCGGTGGCCGAGCGCATGAAGTTTTCGGCGTTCCTCTGGTTTTCAGCTCTGTGGCTGGTGTTCGTCTACGTGCCCATCGCGCATTGGGTCTGGGGCGGCGGCTTTCTCGCCAAAGCGGGGCTGCTCGACTTTGCCGGCGGCACTGTGGTGCACATCAATGCCGGTATTGCCGGCCTTGTCGGCGCGCTCGTGCTCGGCAAGCGCCGCGGCTACGGCAGCGAAAATCTTGCGCCTTACGATCTTTCCATGGCCGTCATCGGCACCGGCATGCTCTGGGTCGGCTGGTTCGGCTTCAACGGCGGATCGGCCTATGGCGCGGGCTCGCGCGCGGCCATGGCGATCGTGGCCACCCATCTTGCCGCCAGCTCTGGCGCGCTCACCTGGATGGGGCTCGAATGGTGGTTCCGCAGCAAGCCTTCGGTGCTCGGCTTGATCTCGGGCGCCGTCGCCGGGCTCGGCACGGTCACGGCCGCCTCGGGCTATATTCTGCCGTGGCATGGCGCCGTAATCGGCGTTATCGCGGGTGCCGTCTGCTTCTTCGCTTCGACCGAGATCAAGCGCATGCTCGGCTATGACGACTCGCTCGACGTGTTCGGCGTGCACGGCGTTGGCGGTATCCTCGGCACGCTCCTTACCGGCGTGTTCGCGGCCGCAAGCGTCTCCATCGATGCGGACAACCCGAACGGATTGCCAGGGCTGCTCGAAGGCAATTCCGGCCAGCTCGCCACCCAAGCTTTCGGCGTGGCCGTCACCGTCGTTTGGTGCGGAGCGGTCACCTTCGCTCTTCTGAAACTTGTGGGCCTGTTCTCTGCGTTGCGAGTACCGCCGCAATGCGAGATGGAAGGGCTCGATATCACGCAGCACGGCGAGTCGATCCACGCTTAAGCCGGGCGCCGCCCCCTCGCGATGCGCTCCCGCCATTGCGAGGGGCGTGGCCCCGAAGCAATCCAGCCCCGCAAATGCAGCCGGGCTCGATGCCCCTGGATCGCCGCGGCGCGTTTCGCGCCTCGCGAAGACGTTTCAGGATAGCGACGTTCCGCATTCGTTCGGCGGAACGAATCGGCTACGCTCTTCCGGCCGGCCATCTCGAATCGCGTCAACGTAAAACGGCCGGTTTCCACTGTTCCTGATGGGCCGCTGGGGAGGGCGCATGGCGGATCTCGCATATTCCGGATTTTTGCGGCTGAAGGACGATCCGCTGGCCTTGCTTGCGGTATTCGCAGCGGCAGCCGCTCTCGCGTTCCTTTTGCTGATTATTCTCTCCATCCGGCAAGGCGCGCTCAGGGCGCGCGAGGAGCGCAGCCGCGCGGACCAAGCGCGCGCCGCCGAGGCCGAACTGGCCGAGTTCAAGGGCCGCCTCGCGCAGATGACGGAGATTTCGGCGCTCCGGCAAGAGGAGCTGGCGCGCACGGTGAACGACCGTCTCGACCGCGCAGGCCAGCTTGCCGGCTCCAGCGTTGCGCAAATAGCGGAGATCGTGGCGCGCCGCCAAGAGGAGCTGGCGCGCACGGTCAACGAGCGGCTCGACAGCGCGGGCCAGCATCTCGGCTCAAGCGTCGCGCAGATGAGCGAAATCATGGCGCTTCGCCAGGAGGAGCTGGCGCGCACGCTGAACGAGCGGCTCGACCGCGTGGGCCAGCATCTCGGCTCCAGCGTGGAGGAAACCGGCCGGCGCACCTCCGACAATCTGTCCGCGCTTTACGAGCGCCTTGCCGCCATAGACACGGCGCAGCGCACCATCACCGAGCTATCGGGGCGCGTCGTCTCGCTGCAGGACGTGCTCTCCAATAAGCAGGCGCGGGGCGCCTTCGGCCAAATCCGCATGGAGGCTATCGTCGAGGACGGGCTGCCGAAAGGCGCTTACAGCTTTCAGCCGGCGCTCTCGAACGGGCGGCGGCCGGACTGCCTGATCCATCTGCCCTATGCGCCCGCCGGCATCGTGGTCGATGCAAAATTTCCGCTGGAGGCCTTCGAAGCGCTGCGCGAAGCCGGAACCGAGGCCGCCCGGCGCGAGGCGCAAGCCCGCATCCGGCGCGACGTTGCGGCGCATATCGAGGATATCGCGGCGAAATATTTCATTCCCGGCGAGACGCAGGACACGGCCATGATGTTCGTGCCGTCTGAATCTGTTTACGCCGAGCTGCACGGAAGCTTCCCCGATCTCATCCAAAAAGCGCACCGCGCGCGTATCGTCATCGTCTCGCCGAACATGCTCATGCTCGCGGTGCAGACCATGATGGCCATCTTGAAAGATGTGCGCATGCGCGAGCAGGCCGACGTGATCCAGCGCGAGGTGGGGCTGATGATGGAGGATGTGGCGCGGCTGCGCGCGCGGGTGCTCGATTTTCAGCGGCATTTCACGCAGCTCGGGCCGGATCTGGAGAAGATTATGGTGTCGGCGGACAAGATCGCTAGCCGCGGCGCGCGTATCGAGGGGGTGGAGCTGGAGGAGCGGAAGGAGGTGGGGGAGGCGCTTATTGCGGCGGCGGAGTGACGGTGAATCTGGATGTTGACGGCCGCACGCCTCCAGCATACCGATTATATATAGATAAGGCATCCAGATCATGCGAGAGGCCGGAGCTTGACGATTAGCAAGAAGCAAATACTTGAGGAGGTAAAGAAGGCCGCTGCCGCCAATGACGGCTGTCCGCTTGGACGGCTCAAATTTCAGAGCGAGACGGGCGTTAGTGAGTCTGACTGGAGGCGCTACTGGCTGCGCTGGAGCGATGCTGTCAGGGAAGCCGGATACGAGCCGAATGAATGGACACGGGCTTACGACGAGGCAGCGTTACTTGAAAGACTTTGCGCATTCATTCGGGAATTGGGCCACTTCCCCATCAGCGGTGAATTTCGCATGAAGGCTAGAAACTCTGACTTCCCATCTGAGAAAGCTTTTCGCCGCCTGGGCACTAAGGCGCAAATGGCGGCCAGGCTTTTCCAATATTGTAAAGCCACGGGGGGATTGGATGACGTGGCGGACGTTTGCTCCAAAATCGTGGAATCAAAGGAACTTGATGCGCCGGCGAATGGTAGGTTGGAGGTTAAACAGGACGGATACGTCTACCTGGGTTTGTTGAAAGTGGGCCGGGAAAAGCGCTACAAGATTGGCGCGACTGTTTTGGTCGAGAGAAGAACAGATCAATTATCAATCCAACTTCCTGAAAAATTGGAATTGGTGCACGCCATAAGAACTGACGATCCTTACGGAATAGAGGCGTATTGGCACAAGCGCTTTAAAGACAAAAATACAAAAGGAGAATGGTTTACTCTGTCTATCGACGATGTGAGGGCGTTCAAAAAGCGTCGGTTTATGTAGACTGCGATGTCCACTCGCTTTGAATTCGACTGGGATCCGGCCAAAGCCGCGAGCAATCTCGCCAAGCACAGCGTTTCTTTCGACGAGGCGATGACGGTGTTTCTCGACCCCTTTGCATTGTCGCGTCTAGACGATGCGCACGGCTCAGATGAAGAGCGGTGGGTCACAATCGGGCTCAGCCGTGATATAAATCTTCTGGTCGTCGTGCACACCTACGTCGAGTTTGACGAGCACCGGGTTTATATCCGCCTCATCTCGGCGCGTAGGCCCACGAAAAACGAGAAACGGCAGTATGAAGAAGCGCCCGGGCAAGGCTAACCGCACCATGCAAGACGAATACGATTTTACTCAAGGCCAGCGCGGCAAGTTTTATCGCGAAGGCGCCGAGCTTATCCCTCCGGTGCATCTTGACCCTGACGTTCTGAAATATCTTCAGGCGCGCGCCGAAGCGCGCGGCACCTCGCTCAGCCAGCTCGTGAACCAGCTGCTCAAGAAGGATATCGAGCTTATCGAAGCGGCGAGCTAGCAGGGCGCAAGCGATGCCACTGGGAAGCATTCACCCTGAGAGTGCAGCCGTCATCGCGAGGCGGCAATTGCCGCCGTGGCGATCCAGAGCAGCACCTTATCCGGGATGGTGTCGAGCGGATAGGGGGCCGGCGGGCGCCGGCGTTTGAGCCTTTGCCATGCCGGATGAGAGCGCTACAGCAGCAATCGAACAGGCGGCCAGTGCACGAAATAACATACTTCCTCCGGTCCTATTTTTGTGTTGGCGAATGCTTAGCCACTATCCCGCATGCCGGGGGCCGACTGGGAAGAACTCACAAAGAAGTGTAAACTCCGGTCAAACCTGCGATTATCCGGCAGCAATAGGCCGGGCGCGGATCGAAGCGGCCGCGCCGCCGCGTATAATCCCCGGAGCCCTCAAGCTCCGGGAATCCATTCTCGTGCCTCGCTCCACTCTACGAGAGGGAGTTGGCCCACATTCTCGTAGAGATAAGAGAATTGTGCACCGCCAAGCAGGCGTTCCCCGGGCAGGCCAGGCTAGCCGGTTTGGCGGGCGATAATGCCACCGGCATCGACCGGCGCGGTGCTTGCGCCGTAATTGACGCTGCGGCCATCGCTCAGGCGCAGCTCGCAAAAGGCCGCCGCCACCTCCGGCGCGCCATGACGGAGCAGCAGCGCCGCTTGCAGCGCCAGCGCCATGCTTTCCGCGACGTGCCGGGCTTGCGCTTCGCTGGCTCCCTTGCGGACGGCGTTCGCAAGCGCTTCGAAGCTACGGCCGAAGCCGGCATGCGCGCCGCGCGCGGGGTCAAGCTCGGCGAAATAGGCCTCCAGCGCTTTGGGCTCTTTCTGTAAGGTGCGCAAAATATCGAGGGCGATCACATTGCCGGAGCCTTCCCAGATCGCGTTCAGCGGCGACTCGCGGAAGTAACGCGCCATCGGGCCGTCCTCGACATAGCCGCCGCCGCCGAGGCATTCGAGGCATTCATAGACGAATTGCGGCGTGCGCTTGGCGGTCCAGAACTTGCCGAGCGCCACGGCGAGCCGCGCAAAACTTTTGTCCTGCTCGGTCTCGCCGTCGAAGGCGCGGGCGATCCGCATGGTCAGCGCCGCCGCCGCCTCGTAATCAACCGCAAGATCGGCCACGACCGCGCGCATAAGCGGCTGATCGATCAGCGTTTTCTGGAACGCGCGGCGGTGGCTCACATGGTGCACCGCTTCGGTGAGCGCGCGCCGCATGATACCGAGGCAGCCCGCCATGGTATCGAGCCGCGTATGATGTACCATGTCGATGATGGTGGCGATGCCGCGGCCCTCCTCGCCGATCATCTGCGCGAAACTATCGTGATATTCGATTTCGGAGGAGGCGTTCGATTTGTTGCCAAGCTTCTCCTTCAGCCGCATGATGTGGAACGCGTTGCGGCTTCCGTCCGGCTTGATGCGCGGCACGAGGAAGCAGCTGAGGCCCTTATCGGTGTAAGCGAGCGTCAGGAACGCGTCGCACATAGGGGCAGAGCAGAAAAACTTATGCCCCACAAGACGGTAATCGCCGCCTGGGCCGCCGGCGCCGAGCGGGAAAGCGCGCGTCGCGTTGGCGCGCACATCCGAGCCGCCCTGCTTCTCGGTCATCGCCATGCCGATGGTGAGGCCGCGCTTTTCCGCGAGGGGCCGCAACGGCGCATCGTAGACGCCGCCCACGATCTTCGGCTCCCACGCAGCCGCTATATCGGGCTGATGGCGGAGCGCGGGGATACTCGCATAGGTCATGCTGATGGGGCACATCGTCCCGGCTTCGGCCTGCGTGAACAGCGCCAGCATGGCCGCATGCGCAACATGCCGGCCGGCGCGCTTCTCCGCCCAGCCGATACTGTGGATGCGATGCTCCATCGCCAGCGCCATCAGCCGGTGATAGGCCGGATGAAACTTCACCTCGTCGATGCGCCGCCCGAAGCGGTCGAAGCTTTGCAGCTCGGGCAGGTAGCGGTTCGCATCCTCGCCCCATTGCATCGCTTCCTCCGAGCCCGCCGCTGCGCCAAGCGCCATCAGCGGCGCCTCAATCCAATCGCCGCCGTGCAACCTCGCGGCATCTCGTAAGGCGGCATCGCCCGCGTAAAGGTTCCGCCCCGCCAGCGGCGGCGGCACGTTGGTGACGTCGTGAGTTTCGAGATGAGTTTGCGGAGCGTAAGGGTTCATGTTCGCTCTCCGGATCGCCGTGCTGCAGCAATGGTAGCATTTGCGCGTTCCGCATCAAAATGAAAGGGCCCAGCGGTGGTGTGTCAGTTTAAAATTCTGCAACGGAACAAGAGAAATTCCGGGGACCTCGCTTAGCTGCTTGCGCTCTTAGGATCATTTCCGGACTGAAGAGACCAGCACCGTGTCCCTGTCGAACAGGACTCCATTAATCGTGGCGCGTATTCTGACTCGGTATTGTCCGGCTACGCTATCGACCCGCGCCCCTCGCGAGGCCTCGGTTTTAAATCCACGGTCAACCTTATGGTCAAATCGATGGGTGCTCATGGCCGCGCATCATGCGCGGGCCCAACAATCTAATAAGACGCTGTACCGCCCAGATATTTTGAGCGGTCCTCCTATGCCCGGTTTGAGACTTATTCCTCCCGCTAAACTTCAACCTGAGACACCACCGGTGGAGGGCCCTCCGGGCCCGCTTCCCGGAGACTGCACGCAGGCGGAGCCGGCTCCCAACATTAGGGATTGCGCGCGCGGCTCAGCCCCCGTAATAGGAAAGCTGTTGGACGGCTTTAAACGCGTGGATCGGGTTGCCTATGAAACGCTTGTTTTCCCGTGAGTTCCTTACCGTTTTCCTCCCGGCGGTCCTGATAGGGGCGGGGGCTTTCTGGTTCGCGCTGCGCTATGTCAAGCCTGCGCCGCCAAAGAGCTTCGCGATATCGACATCGAGCAAGGGCAGCCCCTATTACGAGCTTGCGCTGCGTTTCAGAGATGAGATAGCGAAAAAGGGCGTGACGCTTGAGGTTCGCGAGAGCCAAGGGTCCTTCGATAATCTGAAAGCTCTTAACGACGAGACCTCGGATGTGCAGGCCGGCATCGTTCAGGGCGGCCTCACCAATAGTATCGACGCGCCCGCTCTCCACTCCATGGGCCGGCTGCTGACGGAGCCGGTTTGGATTTTCTACCATGCGCAAGACCGGCTCGATCATATTACGCAGCTAAAAGGCAAGCGCATTCTGATTGGACCCGAAGGAAGCGGGACAAGCTTCCTGGCGCGTAAGCTCTTAGAAGCAAACGGGATCAATGCGCAGAATTCGACGCTGATCGCGATGGAGCTTCCGGCCTATGTCGACACTTTCGCGAACGGCGCCGCCGACGCGGGTTTCCTTGTTTTGGGCGCAGACGCGAAGACCGTGCAAAGGCTGCTTCACCAGCCCGGCACCAATCTCATGAACATGGCGCAAGCCGATGCTCTGATCCAGCGCTACCCCTATCTGACTGCTGTCACGTTGCGGCAAGGTGTGGTCGACTTCGCACAGAACATTCCGCCCGCCGACACCTCGCTTGTTGCGACAAGGGCAGCGCTTCTCGTGCGCGAGGATTTGCACACGGCGCTCCAGGCTGTGCTCGCACAAGCGATTCTTGCTGTACAAAGCAAGCCTACGCTGCAGTCCACGGGGGAATCCAAGCTGTTCGCCTTGGGAGTGGATGCGCTCAGCGACGATCCCGAGTTTCCGATGCCGGACGAAGCGCGCCGCATCTATAAGAACGGCCCGACCATGTTCCAGCGGGTGCTGCCCTTCGGGATTGCGACCCTGCTCGACCGCGCGTTCGTCCTGATCCTGCCGGTGATCGGCATCATCATCCCGCTCATCCGGCTTGTGCCGATGATTTATAATTGGCGCATGCGGCGGCGCATTCTCTATTGGTACCGCGAGCTGAAAAACCTCGAAAACGATCTTCCGAAAACTGCGCCACTGGAACTCGTCGAGAGAAAAGAGCAGGAGCTCGATCGTATTGAAGATGCCGTTCAGAGAATTTCCGTTCCCATTCAATTCGCGGCCGATCTCTATAATCTTCGCGACCACGTGGAGTTCGTAAAGCGCCGCATCGAGCATTTGAGAGAGGGCCAGGCGAAAACTGCCACGCAACTGGCTATGGCCGGCTGGAGTGATACGAGATCCGGTTGAATGGTGCCTGGCCGTTGTTGTCATCCCGTGCGCGGCTCACGGCGCGTAGTGCTGTTGCGCAGACACGGGATCTTTGCAGGCGCCTGCATGTTGCAAGCCCGTGTCTGCAGAGCACCGCTTCGCGCTGCACTGCGCACGGGATGACGGCAGGAACCATTCAACCGGATCTCGTATGAACCGTAGTCAGCGCGTTCTCAAGGCTCCGTTCCAGGAGTTGGGTAAGGCCTTGCATAGCCTCGGCTTTTGCCTGCGCCGAGGCGGCAAGGATTTCGTCCATACGCCTGAAATCGAGCACACGGAATTGGCCCACCGCGGGACGGATGAGGAGGTTGGGGGCGGAAGTCTTGAGTTTGGCATTGATAATCGACCGCAACGCGATTTGCTGGGCCCCCAAAAGGGTCTCCATCGGCCGCGGAAAATTGTCCTTCTGCTCGCTCGCGCCGCCGCTGACGTCGGCCGCGATCACAAAATCCGTGTGCGGCGTCAAGAGGTCGAAGGGAAGCGGATTGACGAACCCGCCATCGATGAGCACCCGCCCGTCGAGCTTTACTGGGGTCAGAAGCGCGGGCAGAGCCGAGCTCGCGGCGATGGCCGGCAGAAGCGGGCCGCTCGCGCTGACATATTCGCTTTGCGTGAAAAAATCGGTCGCAACCGATTGAAATGGGATTTGTAAGCTTTCGAAGGTCTCCGGCAAATCCGCGGGAAGAACCACCTCGAAAATCCGCTCCGACTTAAAAAAGGCTGGCGATCCGGGCCGCCAGAAATCCCATACCCTGCCGCGCCAGCGGAAATAAAGATGCCTGATCAGCGCACTCCGCCTCGCGAAACCTGCTTCGCAGTAGCAGCGAATCTCAGCGGCCGGCATGCCCGAGGCGTAGGCAGCCCCGATCAGCGCCCCTATGCTCGTCCCGGCGATCATGGCCGGTTTTACGCCGAGCTCGTCGAAGGCCTCCAAAATAGCGATATGGGCGAGTCCGCGCGCGCCGCCGCCGCCAAGCGCCAGGCCAATCCTCACAGCTGGCACCCGTTAAAGTGGCCGCGAAGCCCTCCCTCACTCTGTCTCTCTCCCAGCAAGCTCGCCTTGGCAAGCATGCCACTTTCGCTGCCGCAGGCGGGTGCGGACGGGAAGAGAGCACGCTTGCACCACCGCGGAGAGAGGGCCGCAGCCAACTCCCTCTCCCCATCGGCATTGGCTTGCGAATGCGGACACTCTAAGTTGCAAGCTCGCCTTGGCGAGCTTGCCGGAGAGGGCTTGGGTGAGGGGGTCTTCAACCTTGGCTGTCTCAAGACGCACCGGCTCCTTGCAGGAAGGGAACAAGCGTGGCAAGCGTCGCCTCCGGCGCTTCCTCCGCCAGAAAATGACCGCAGCCGATGGCTTGCGCGCGCACGTCCGTGCACCAGTTCTGCCAAATCGCTAGCGGCCCATCGGTCTTTCCCGGAATGCCGGCCGATCCCCATAATGCGAGCGTTGGACAAGCGATTTTCCGCCCTGCCGCCCGGTCCTCTTCGTCGGCCCGAAGGTCGTATGTGGCGCCCGCGCGATAATCCTCGCATGTCGCGTGCAGCCGCCCGGGCTCCGCGAAGAAGGCCCGGTAATGCGCGAGCGCTTCGGGCGCGAACACCGCGCCTGAGCCGTTCCACGAGCCGATCTTATCCTCGAGCCAGCCGATCGGATCGGCGCCGATCATCCGTTCCGGCCAGGGCTCAGGCTGTGCCAGAAAGGTCCAATGAAACGTCTTCATGGCGAGCTCGGGCGTTAGCCTGTGCCACATATCGTAAGTCGGCACGATATCGAGAACCGCGAGCTTTGAGACGCGCCCGGGCTCGTCCAGCGCGAGCCGGTAGGCCACGCGTCCGCCGCGGTCGTGCCCGCAGACGAAAAACCGCCTGTGTCCGAGCGCATCCATGATATCGCAGACATCCTGCGCCATGGCGCGCTTGGAATAGGTGAAATGGTCTGGGCTGCCGGCAGGAATCGAGCTAGAGCCGTAGCCCCGCAAGTCCGGAATCATCAGCATGAAACGCTTGGCGAGGTCCGGCGCAACCCGGTGCCACATCGCGTGCGTCTGCGGATAGCCATGCAGGAGCACCAGCGGCGGACCATCGCCGCCAAGGCGCGCAAAGATCTCCGCGCCGCGCGTAGGAAAGCGCCGCGCCTCGAAGCCAGGAAAAAGGTCCGGCAAGTCCGTCACGATGCTTCCTCCCGGTTGAGCGATCGCCAGCCGATGTCGCGGCGGCAGAATCCTCCCGGCCAATCGATGAGGCCGATCGCGCGATAGGCGCGAGCGCGCAACTCCGCCACGTCTTTGCCCGTCGCCGAAACGTTCAACACGCGGCCGCCGGTTGCGATCAGCTCGCCCGCGCTGCCGGTAGAGGTGCCTGCGTGAAAAACGGTCACGCCTTCCAGCTTTTCAGCCTCCGCCAAGCCTCCGATAACGGTGCCCTTGCGGTAATCTCCAGGATAGCCATTGGCGGCCATGACAACGGTGAGAGCCGCGTCGGAGGACCACTCCAACTCTGTCTGCGAAAGATCGCCCCTCGCCGCAGCCAGCAACGCGGGAACGAGATCGGATTTCAGCCGCAACATCAGCACCTGGCATTCCGGGTCTCCGAAGCGGACATTATACTCGATGAGCTTCGGCCCCCCGGCGGTCATCATCAGACCGGCGTAAAGCACGCCTTGAAACGGCGTGCCGCGGCCGCGCATGGCGTCGAGCGTGGGCGTAACGATCTCGCGCATCACGCGGTCCGAAAGCGCGGGCGTCATCATCGGCGCGGGCGAGATCGCACCCATTCCGCCGGTGTTCAACCCCCTATCGCCATCGAAGGCGCGCTTATAATCCTGAGCGCTCGCAAGTGGCAGCGCGCGCGTGCCATCGCACAGCGCGAAAAAGCTCGCCTCCTCGCCAAGAAGCTTTTCCTCGATTACGACCGAAGCGCCGCTCGTCCCGAACGCGCCCGAGAAACAAGCCTCGACGGCGTCCTCCGCCTCGGCCAGCGTCTCGCAGATGATGACGCCCTTGCCTGCCGCAAGCCCGTCGGCTTTGACGACGAGCGGCGCGCCTTGCGCACGCACATAGCCAAGAGCCCCGGCGCGGTTTGTGAAATATCCGTAAGCGGCAGTCGGGATGCCGCGCTCGCTGCAGATCGCCTTGGTGAAAGACTTCGACGCTTCAAGCTGCGCTGCCGCTTTCGATGCACCGAAAACGGCGATGCCGCCTGCGCGAAGATCGTCGGACAATCCCGCCACCAGCGGCGCTTCCGGACCGATAACGGCGAGACCGATTCCGGCGCTCCGGCAGAACGCGGCAACTTGCGCGTGATCGCCAATATCGACAGGCGCTGGCTTCGCAATCGAAAGGATGCCGGCGTTGCCCGGCGCGCAATAAAGGGTCTCAAGCTCCGGGCTTTGCCTGAGCTTCCACGCCAGGGCATGCTCGCGGCCGCCGCCGCCGATGAGAAGAATCTTCATGCCCGGTTTGTAGCATGAAAAGCGGCAGCAAGGATGCGATTATCCTTCAAAGTCCACCGCATAAAGGAATGCCCGGCGGGTTGGTAATAGCGGTTTTTGCCTAAGCCGCTTCGAGAATGGGCTCCTGCGCGACGGGCGCCGGGCGCAGGCGAACCGCATGCACCCAGCGTACGATACTGAGCTCGCCATTCGCGTCCTCGGCGATGGCGGTGCAATTCTCGACCCAATCTCCGCAATTCAAATAACGAACGCTCCCGATTTGGCGGTCGGCCGGATGATGAACATGGCCGCATACAACCCCGTCCAGCTTGCGGCGCATAGCCTCGCCCGCCAGCGCTGTTTCGAACTCGCCGATATAGGCCGCGGCAGCCTTCACGCGCGTTTTCGCATAAGCCGAAAGAGACCAGAAGCTAAGGCCGAGCCTGCGGCGCATCCAGTTCAGCGGCCGGTCGCACCATAAGACGAACTCATAGGCGCGGTCGCCCAGAAATCTCAGCCATTTCGCGTAGCGCACAGCCACATCGAATTCGTCGCCATGCAGCACGAGCAACCGGTGCCCCAGAGCGGTGGTGTGAACGCAATCCCTTGCGATCTCGATGCCGCCGAAGTTCATGCCGCAATAGCTGCGCAGCGCTTCGTCATGATTGCCCGGAATGAAAACGACGCGCGATCCCTGCCGGACTTTTTCCAAAAGCGTCTGCACAACCTCGTCGTGCGAGACGGGCCATCTCACCTCGCGGCGCAGGCGCCAGAAATCGACGATATCGCCAACAAGATAGATGGTTTCTGCCTGGTGAGAGCGTAAGAATTCGAGCAATGCCGCGGTTTGCGAAGACGGTGTGCCAAGATGCAAGTCGGAAAGGAAGAGGGCGCGGCTGCGCCGGTTGATCGAATAGCCGGTTGCGGCTGGCGGCGTGAACCCGTGCATGGCGAATCCCCTGGCTCCGGTCTTGCCACATAAATAAAAGGAGTCGCATTGCAGTTGTGTGACAGCGGGCCGCGGCACAGCACGCGCCGGATATTCCTGCGGGCATCTGCGGCAAAATGGCCTCAGCATGCGGCTTCGCTTACGCCTGTTTCGCCTGAGGGGAGCAGGCAGCAGGATTCGGCGTCGATAATGCCCTCCGTAAGCATAATTATTGCCGTCTATGTGTGGAGCGGCGCGACATAACGGATTTCGGTAGGATGCTGTTGGACCTCGGCGGCGATGGCATCGCCGTCATGGTCGAGGGGGACGAACTGAAGGAGATCGAATGCCATGCCGAAGGGTAAGTATCGCAGCCCCATTGCGGAGGCTGTTCACGAGGGCGTGCGCGGCATGCACCCGTCTCGGTTTGGTGGACAAGAAGACTATGCGCGAATTCGATGTGCGCTGCCTGACGGCGGTTGAGGAGTTATCGAGCGCGGACATCGTGGCTTTGCGCGAGCGCGAGGGTGTTCGCTCGCGCCCTCAACGTAACGACGAATTATGTGAGCCAAATGGAACGCGGTGCCAAGCGCCCGCGCGGATCGACGCTCAAGCTTCTGTCGCTCATTAAGAGCAAGGGGCTGGATGCGGTTTTGAGAGTGGCGGTCACTATGAAGCCTTTCGAACTCAAGCGCCGCACGGAAGGGGCCGTTACTTTACTTAGCCGATCATGCCTATAGCCTCCCGCAGCCGGCCGCCGGCGCGGTCGAGCGCGTTCCTGGCTTCCTCGAGGCCGCAGCCCCTCAGCAGCAGCACCGCAAGCTTCACGCTCCTGCCCGAGCGCTCGAGCGCCGCGCGCACCTCGCCCTCGCCCTTGCCCGTAAGCTGCATCACCATCCTCTCCTGCCGGCGGGCGAGCTTGGCATTCGAAGCCTGCACCTCCACCATCAAGCCTGCATAGACGCGGCCGAGCCGGATCATGGCGAGCGACGACAAGAGATTGAGCGCGATCCGCTGCGCCGTGCCCGCGTTCATGCGCGTCGATCCCGCAATCGGCTCGGGTCCGGTTTCGAGCAAAATTGGGCATTCGGCCCCGGCGAGCAGCGGCGTGCCGGCATTGTTGGCGATGCCGATGGTCAAGGCGCCGAGGCGCCTGGCTTCGCGCAAGCAGGCCAGCGTGAACGGCGTGGTGCCGCTCGCCGCCACAGCGATCAGCACATCGTTCGCCTCGATCCCATGGCGGCGCACAAGCGCGGCGGCTTGGCCGGCCTCATCCTCGGCGCCCTCGACCGCGCGGACCATGGCTTCCTCCCCGCCTGCGATCAGTAGAAGCAACCGCTCGCGCGGCCAGCTAAACGTCGGCATCAGCTCCGCGCCGTCCTGCACCGCAAGGCGCCCGGAGGTTCCGGCCCCGGCATAGACGAGCCGGCCGCCGGCTCTCAGCCGCGCCTCCATGGCGAGCGCCGCCTCGATCAGCGCGGGCCGGGCTGCATGCACCGCGGCGACCGCCGCAAACTGCCCCTCGATCATCGCATCGAGGGCGTCGAGCGGCTCCCAAAGATCGATATTCGCATAACGCGGACTTGGCCGTTCTGTATCCATGGAATCGTCACAACCTGGGCTCGCCGCCTGGATTCTCCGGCACGCAACCTTAAATAAGCATCGAAACCGGAGCTTGTAGGTGGACAGCAAGTATCTTCTGGGCGTGGATGGCGGCGGCACACGGTGCCGGGCGCGCCTATGCAGACTTTCGGGCGCGATTTTAGGCGAGGGCGAAGCAGGCCCTGCGAATATACGCTTCGGAATCGAGGAGAGCTACACGGCCGTGCTTGAAGCGGCGACGCAATGCTTGGCTAAAGCCGGCCTCAATCTTGACGATTGCGCCAAAATTTCCGCATGCCTCGCCTTGGCTGGAGCCGGCGACCCGGCCACGCTGCCGGAGCTAGAGAGCCATAAACATCCGTTCCGGCGGGCCGTCTTTACCACCGATTCGCATGCGGCCTGCGTTGGCGCGCATCGCGGCAAGGATGGCGGCATCGTTATCGTCGGGACCGGAAGCATCGGCGAGGCCGTCGTCAAAGGGCGGCATTATCGCGTGGGCGGCTGGGGCTTTCCGGTGTCGGACGAAGGCAGCGGCGCATGGCTCGGTTGCGAGCTGGCCCGGCGCGTTTTGTGGGCGCACGACGGCAGGATTCCATGGACGGAGCTGCTGCGCCGCGCGTTCGAGCACTTTGCGTCCGACCCTCACGCCATCGTGCGCTGGATGGGCCCGGCGAGAACTAAAGATTATGCAGCGCTTGCGCCGCTCGTCATAGAGCATGCCGCTAAGGACGATCTCGCCGCCTGCGAGTTGATGGGCCTGGCGGGCAATCATATCGAAATCCTCGTGAAAAGGCTTATCGCGATCGGCGCGCCGCGGGTCGCCTTGAGCGGCGGCCTTGCCGCGAGCATCGAGCCATGGCTCAGCGAGCGGACCAGGCGCGGGCTTGTCCCCCCGGCGGCAGATGCGCTGACCGGCGCGGTCGATTTGGCCCGCGCCGCGGCCCTTTCGGAGGCTGCGGCATGAGCGGCGCCGAAGGGCAGATGGCCCGAGAGATCAGGGAAGCGCCCGAGGCCGTGCGCAGGCAGGAGCGAAGCCTCGCGCAGCCGGCCCTCGAGCTTGCCGCACGGCTCAAGAGCCGGCCGCCGCTGATCGCGGTGACCTGCGCGCGCGGAAGCTCGGCCCACGCCGCCACCTTCGGCAAGCATTTGATCGAGCGGTATCTCGGCATTCCGGTTGCCGCGGCGGCGCCGAACATCGCGAGCGTCTACGGCCGCGAGCTGCGCCTCAAAGACCAGCTTTTCCTGGCGATCTCCCAGTCCGGCAGAAGCGACGACCTCGTCGAGACGGCCGCCGCCGCGAGGAGGGCAGGCGCGCTGACGGCCGCGATATTGAACGACACCCAAAGCCCGCTGGCCGCGCATTGCGATTTCGTGCTGCCGATGAGCGCGGGGCCCGAGCTGAGCGTAGCGGCGACGAAGACCTTCGTGGCCACGCTTTCCGCGCTGTTGCGGCTGACAGCGGCATGGACCGGCAAGAGCGATATGGGCTACGCCCTTGGCAGGCTGCCGGACCGGCTCGCCGCGGCGGCCGGTCTCGATTGGAGCGCCGCGATAGCAGCGCTTGCCGGCGCGCCGAGCCTCGCCACCATTGGGCGCGGCCCAACGCTCGCCATCGCGCGCGAGGCAGCGCTCAAGCTCAAGGAAACCTGCAATCTTCATGCAGAGGCCTTCAGCGGCGCCGAATTCCTGCACGGCCCGGTCGCGCTCGTTTCCTCCCGCTATCCGATCCTCATGTTCATGCCAACCGATGAGGCGGCGGAGGGCATGCAGCGGCTGGCAGCAAACCTTAGGGACAAGGGCGCGGCGCTATTCACGAGCGGGCCGGCCGGCGCGGCAAGCGGCTCTTTACCCGCGCTCGCGCCCGATTATCCGGAAACCGATGCGGTCTGTTTGATCCAAAGCTTCTATGCTATGGCCGTCCGGCTAGCAGACGAGCTCGGCATGGATGCCGGTCAGCCCCGTCACTTGAACAAGATCACGCGCACACGATGAATAAGCCGGACCGTTTCGCCGTGGTGGCCTCGACCGTATTCGACGGCAGCGAGTGCCACCGCGATACCGCGGTTATGATCGAGGGCTCCAAGATTTTAGCCCTCGTGCCGCGGCGCGAGCTCCCCGCGTCCGTTCCCGCGAACATACTACCGGACGGGGTGTGGCTCGCCCCCGGCTTTATCGATTGCCAAGTGAATGGCGGCGGCGATGTTCTTTTCAATGACGAGCCAACCGTGGACGGCATCGCCGCGATTGCGCGGGCGCATCGCAAGTTCGGCACAACCTCGCTCCTGCCGACGCTGATTACCGCCCCCCAGGACACGATGCGCGCCGCGCTGGATGCGGCCGATAGGGCCGCCGCTGTGAACCCTAGCGTTGCTGGCATTCACATCGAAGGGCCATTCATCTCCCCTGAAAAGCCCGGCGTTCACAATCCTGCATTCATCCGCCTGCCAACGGAGGAAGATTTAGAGCTGCTGACGGCGCCGCGAAAGGGCGTCACCCTCGTTACGCTGGCGCCGGAGCGCATGCCGGCGGGCTTCATCGCCAAGCTCGTAAGCGCCGGGGTGCGCGTCTCTCTCGGGCACTCGATGGCCACCTACTGGGAGACCAAGGCCGCGCTCGCCGAGGGGCTTACGGGCTTTACGCATCTTTTTAATGCGATGCGGCAGCTTTCGAGCCGCGATCCAGGTCCCATAGCGGCAGCGCTTGAGACGCCGGACGCGTGGTTCGGCATGATCGTAGACGGCGAGCATGCCGATCCCGCGATGCTGCGCCTTGCGCTCAGGGGCGCGGGCCATCCCATGCTTGTCACCGACGCGATGCCGCCCGTTGGCGGGAACAGCCCGGCGTTTATGCTTTGCGGCCAAGAGATCGCCGTTCGCGGGGGCCGCTGCGTAAGGGCGGACGGCACGCTCGCAGGCGCAGCGCTCGACATGGCAACGGCGGTGCGAAACTGCATCCAGCTTGCCGGCGTGCCGCTCACGCGCGCCTTGCGCTTCGCTTCCGCCGAACCCGCGCAGTTTCTCGGCCTCGATGCATCGCTCGGCCGGCTTGCGCCTGGATATCGCGTGGACATGGCCGCCTTCGATCCAGGCACCCTGAAAATCCACGGAACCTGGATCGATGGCGAATTCGCAGCCGCCTGACGCCCGTTACGCCCCGATGTGCTTGTACATATGGGCCATGGCTTCGGCATCCATTTCAGTCTTGAACGGGAATCGTTCCTTGAGCGCAACCGCCCGCACCGCAGCCGGCCTCGCGCTGATCCCGTCGTGATGCCGTTTCAGATTGGGAAATTTATCCCAAGCGCCGTCACCGAAAATGAAGGGGATCATGCGCGCCCAGCCCCAAGCATCCATGTCGACGATAGTGTAGGCATCGCCAACGATGTACGGCCTTTGAGCGAGCCGCGCATCGAGAAGGCCGAAATGGCGCCCGGATTCGTAAAGGTAGCGCTTTTGGGCGTAGGGGATTTTCTCGGGCGCGTAATGCTTGAAATGCACCGCCTGGCCGGAATAGGGACCAACGCCCGTCGCCACGAACATCAGCCAGGAAAGCATCTCCGCGCGCGCGGCGGGCGAATTCTCCGGCAGGAACTTGCCGGTTTTCTCAGCGAGATAAAGCAGGATCGCGTTGCTATCGAATACGGCGACACCATCGTCCACGATGGCCGGCACTTTGCCGTTCGGATTGATGGCGAGATAAGCCGGATCGAATTGCTGGCCGCGCCTTGTATCGACCGGAACCGGCTCGTAGGGCAATCCCGCCTCCTCAAGGAACAAGGCGACCTTTGTTGGATTCGGCGACCCATTAAAGTAAAATTTCAGCATAGGCATCTCCGGCTCGCTTTGGGCTTTGCGTTATACCAATGAGATCCGGCCATGACCGGTCGCTGGGGCCGGCCAAAAGTTTTGGCCGTTGGTATTACCGCACGTGTTCCTTCTGCTAGCAGACTCTGCCCGAGGCTCCAATAATTTTATAGCGATCGTTACAAAATTGTGATGTAATTGGCTAGAGGTACGAAGGAAAGGACACCTGTGGGACGGCCCCGTTCGTTCGACGAAGAAAAGGCGCTGGAGGCCGCGGCGGAGTGCTTCTGGTCCCGGGGATTTGAGGCGACTTCGGTTCGCGACCTGACCTGCAACATGGGCATCGCCGGGCCCAGCCTTTATAATGCCTATGGCGGCAAGCGCGGCCTGTTCGCAGCGGCTCTCGATCACTACTGCAACCATACCATGCGCGAGCGCATTGCGCGCCTCGAATCGAGCGCCAGCGGAGCCGCCGCCATCGAGGCCTTCTTCCAAGACGTCATCGAGAAGTCGCTGAAAGACAGCGGCCGGAAGGGCTGCTTCCTTGTCAACGCCGCGCTTGAGGTCGCTCCGCACGATCCAGGCCTCGCCGAAGCTATTTTTGGCTATTTCGAAGAGATCAGAAGCTTCTTCCGCCGTCATATCGAGGAGGCGCAGGCCAAAGGCGAGACCCCTTCTTCCATCGATCCCGGGCTTTATGCTACGCACCTGCTTTCGGTGCTCATGGGTATCCGCGTCCTGGCGCGCTGCTGTCCGGACCGTTCTTTTTTGGCAACGGCAGCGCGCCCGCCGCTCGAAAGCCTTCGTGTATCCGAACCCAAACAAAAGGAGCCCTCATGATCGATCTTTATTATTGGCCGACCCCGAACGGCCACAAAATCACGATGTTTCTCGAAGAGGCGGGGCTGCCTTACAAGATCGTCCCGGTGAATATCGGCGCGGGCGAACAGTTCAAGCCCGAGTTCCTGGCCATATCGCCGAATAATCGCATGCCGGCCATTATCGATCATGAGCCCAAAGATGGCGGCGACCCCATTCCGGTGTTCGAGTCCGGCGCCATCCTGCTTTATCTCGCGGAAAAAACGGGCCAATTCATTCCGGCTGACCTTAGAGGCCGCGTGCAAGTGCTGGAATGGCTGATGTGGCAGATGGGCGGGCTCGGCCCGATGGCCGGCCAAAACCACCATTTTGCAATCTATGCGCCGGAGAAGCTGCCCTACGCCATCGACCGCTATGTGAAGGAGACGAACCGTCTCTACGGCGTCCTCAACAAGCGCCTGGCAAACCGGCCTTTCGTCGCGGGCGATTACTCCATCGCCGACATGGCTTGCTATCCCTGGATCGTGCCCTATGAGCGGCAAGGCCAAAAGCTCGAGGACTTCCCGCATCTCCAACGCTGGTTCGAGGAGATCAAAGGGCGTCCCGCAACGGTTCGGGCCTATGAGCGCCGGAAGGAAACCGATGCCCCGGCAACGATGAGCGAGGAGGCCAAGAAGGTGCTCTTCGGGCAGACCGCGGCCGTGGTGAAAGATTAAGGGCGTAGCACGCTATTCCGTCTTGAATCGATTGCCTCGCCGTAGCGGCGGGGCAATCTGGAAGATCCCAGGAAGCACGGCGCTTGCCTTTGGCGGCGCTGGAGCGGAAAATTGCGCGAGTATGCCAGCGCTTGAACGTCTCTTTCCGGGGCTTAGCGGCCTTGGCTTGGATGGCTCGGCAACATGTTCTCTATGGCGGACGGTACTCTTTTTCTGCCGTTCCTGCCTATGCTGCCCACCCAAATCCTGCTGAATAATCTGCTCCGATCTTTCGGAGACAACCATTCCGCTCGACAGAGTGGATGACGCCATGGTCGCACGCCCGCGCCGCTGGGACATCGATATCATCCGCAAGTTCATGTTCGTCTTCGGCCCGATAAGCTCGGTCTTCGACTTCGTGACTTTCGGCTTGCTCCTTTGGGTCTTTCATGCGGATGAGAAGCTGTTTCATACTGGCTGGTTTGTCGAGTCTCTGTCCACCCAGATCCTTAATCTTTATTATCCGTACCATTCATCCCTTGCAGGACCGGCCTGCGCCAGCGCTCGTCGCAAGCACGCTTTCAGCCTTCGTTGCCGCCGTGGTGCTTCCTTATTTGCCGTTTGCCCACTGGCTTGGATTCGTTTCCTTGCCTGCTTCCCTCATGGGCGCGCTTCTGCTGATTACGGTTATCTATCTTGCCTGTGTCTACGCCGCCAAACGCTGGTTCTTCGCCCATTACAGGTTGGAGTAGACGAAGAACGGCGGGGGAGTGACCGGCCGGATTACGGGACGACGATCACCGCGCAGGGCGCAAGGCTTGTAAGCTTCTGCGAAACACTGCCGAGCAGAAGACCTTCAAGGCGCCCGCGTCCGCGCCGCCCGGCCACAATCGCGTCTGCGTGTTTGCGGTTAACGGTATCGATAAGCACTTCGGCTGGATCTCCAGCCCCTGTCATCAACTCGATGTTGGTTGCGCCATGATCATGAGCTACCGCCTCGGCCCTTTTGAGTATCCCGAGGCTGAGTTGCTCCAAGGCATCTCCCTCGGTTACCCCGAGCCGGTCGAGCTGCGAGCGCTCTTCACTGGAGAAGCTGTCTCTACTGACGTTCACGATCAACAGCTTTGCATTCGTAGATTTCGCAAGGCCCGCTGCAAAAGCGACGGCCCGCTTCGCGCCTTCAGAATCGTCTGTCGCTGCGATGATGATTTTCATAGGGAGTTCCAGCGTTGTCGATGGTATGGGTGTAAAGCCGGTACGCCATCTTAACCTAAAAGGCGATAGTCGTAAAAAGGGGCGATCGTTCCGCTGCCGGCCGCTTTAATGAGCGCGCTTGCACTCGCGGGCGTCACCGATCTTGCCCGTTAAACGCAGGATCTTTGCGCCGGCTAGGAAACGCCACTCCGGCACCAACAGCCATGACCTGGAGCCTTTCGTGTTGGGCGGCTATCAGCTCCTTCGCGCTATCGTCGCCTTATGCGGCATCTAATGCGGCTTGCAAATTTGTTGAGCCGGGATGTGGTTACAAACAGGACTCAAGTGCTCGCGTAACGCTGGCTCATGGCCCATCAGCATGAAGCCTAGTTACATGGAAGCGGAGTGTACAACCGGGTTGAGTCCTGAGAGTCCCCCCTCACCCCAACACTCTCCCAGCAAGCTCGCCTTGGCGAGCTTGCCACTTTCGCTGCCGCATTCGCAAGCAGATGCGGAGAGGAAGTCTCCGGCGGTCGCAGCAACGTTCCTTCGCCCCAACGCGGAGAGGGACAGGGTGAGAGGGGATTTCTAGGACGAACTCTACCCCGCCTGCGCCAAAAGCTTCGTGACCGCATCGCATTTGAGATCGAGCGTGACGGCATAAAGCATCGGATCGTCGGGATCGCGCTTCACCTCGAAGCCAAGCTCGCCGCACATCTGCACCATGGTCGCGTTTTCCTTGAGCACGGTGCCGTAAAGCGTCTTCAAGCCTTCGCTTTTGGCGTAGCGGATCAGATGGCGCATGAGCACCCAGCCTAGCCCGATCCCTTTCAAATCGGAGCGGGCCCAGACCGCGTATTCGGCCTTCTCGTAATCGGGATCGGCGAAAAAGCGCGCAACGCCAAGCATTTCGGGCTCGCCGTTCGCTTGGGTCCGCAAGGCGACGAAGGCCATTTCCCGCGCATAGTCGATCTGCGTCATGCGCGCGAGGAATTGATGCGAGAATTCGCGCACCGGCATGAGCAGCCGCAGCCGGATGTCCTCCGGCGTTATCAGCGACATGAAGTGGGTGTAGAAACGCTCGTCGTCAGGACGGATAGGCCGGATGAAAACCTCTTCCCCGTTAAGTAGCCGCTCCTTCGTTTCCCACTGCACGGGATAGGGCCTGATGGCGGGCGGTATCACTGGCGACGTCGCCGGGTCCTCAACCTCGATCCGGGCGTCGAGCGCGATCATGCCTTTGCCATCGGCGAGGAGAGGATTGATATCGAGCGCGCGGATTGAGCGGTGCTGCACCGCCAGCGAGCTGAGCTTCACAAGGCAAAGGGCGAGCCCGTCCAAATCGACCGCGGGCATGTCCCGGAACCCTTTCAGCAGTTTATAAATGCGGGTTGCCTCGATGAGATCTTTGGCGAGCTTCAGATCGAGCGGGGTCAGCGCCATTGCGGTGTCGCAAATGGCTTCGACGCCCGTTCCGCCCGCGCCGAACAGGATAACGGGACCGAACGTGCTGTCGGTTGTGATCCCGAGAATGAGCTCGTAAGCTTCGGACCGTCTAACCATGGGCTGAACGGTAACGCCTTGGAGAACGGCATCGGGCCTAAGAGCCCGTATGTCGCTCAGCATCCGGCGGGTCACCTTTTCAACCTCTTCAGGGGTGGTGAGGTCGAGCCGGACGCCGCCAATGTCCGATTTGTGGGTAATGTCCGGGGACAGAATTTTCACGACTATGGATGGATATTCCCGCAGCAGCCCGGACGCGAATTTGCTCGCCTCCTCGGGTGTTGCGGCGACGCGCGTGGGAACGGTCGGAATGCCATAGGCCTCCAAAACAGCCTTGGATTCCGGCTCGGTCATGAAGTTGCGTCCTTTGCAAAGGGTGCGCTGGATGCTCGCCTCCACCGCCTCGAAATCGAAGTGCATGTCGGCCGGGAGCGCGGGCGGCGTTTGCATGAGCTCGGCTTGCGCGGCGCCATAACGTGCGACCTGCGTTATGCCCCGGATAGCTGCGCTCGGCGTCGCGAAATCCGGTATCTTCGCTTCCCTGAAAAGCGGCTTCACCGTCTCCGCGGCGCTCCGTGCAAGCCAAGTTGCAAGAACAGGCTTGGTTACTCCGAGCTGCCGTTCAGCCTTCACAGCGGCAACCGTCGCTTTTGCCGCTTCGGCGGACGAGGCAAGCGCCGTCGGGACGTTCATCACGAGCACCGCATCGGTGTTTCCATCCTGCATCGCGGCTTTTACGGCAGCACTATAGCGATCCGGGCCCGCGTCGCCGATTATGTCGATGGGGTTGCCGTGGGACCACGTGGGGGGAAGCGCAGCATCCAGCGCATCGAGCGTTTTTTGCTCCAAAGGCGCGAGCGAGCCGCGCAGATCCGCCAGCGTATCGGCCGCCAGAACGCCGGCCCCACCGCCATTCGTGACGATGGTGAGCCTGCTGCCGCCCACCCTTTTTACGCGTGAGATCACCTCAGCCGACTCGAACATCTCGTCAAGGTCGACCACGCGCAAGATGCCCGCGCGGCGAAGCGCTGCGCTGTAAACATTGTCGGAGCCGGCAAGAGCGCCGGTATGAGACAGAGCCGCTTTTGCGCCTTCGGGATGGCGCCCGGCCTTGATCGCGATCACTGGCTTTGCCCGCGAGCAGCGGCGGGCCGCCGACATGAACTTGGCCGCTTGCGTAACACCCTCGATATAGAGGAAGACGGAGCGGCTCGTCACCTCGCCTGCTAGATAGTCCAGCATGTCGCCGAGGTCGACGTCGGCGGCATCGCCGATCGATACGACGTGACTGAATCCGACGCCTTCCACTGCAGCCCAATCCAGCATTGCTGTGGCTATGGCCCCCGATTGCGATACAAGCGCGATATCCCCCCGCTTGGCGAAGGTCTGCGCGAAACTCGCATCGAGCTTAAGGGCTGGAACCTGAATGCCCAGGCAGTTCGGGCCAACGATGCGTAAAAGGTGCGGCCTTGCTGCCTCGCGCATCTCTTGGGCGAGGCGGCCTGTCACGCCGGCCGTGATGACGACGGCGGCGCGGCAGCCCTTCCGGCCGAGCCCGGCAATTACGCCCGGCACCGCATGCGGCGGCGTGGCTACGACCCCGAGCTGCGGCACGAAGGGCAAGTCTTCCGCCGAAGCGTAGCACGGCCTGCCAAGCACGCTGGACCGGCGCGGATTCACAAATCCGATCTCGCCGCTGAAACCGGCGCGCAAGAGGTTCCCAGCGACATGCAATCCGATCGATTCCGGCCTCTCGCTGGCGCCCACAAGTGCGACGGTTTTAGGCTGAAATAGAAAGTTAAGATTCCGGACAGTCATAAGAACCCTCCGTAAGGACCGCAACCCGTAAGTAGCGCCGGCGCCGGCGGCCGCGCGCCTTCTTTCAAATCCGATAGCGAAGCCACCGGCGCGCGCGTTGACAAGGATCAAAGCGTTTGTGC
>JBKQQS010000124.1:0-31037 GCA_052144215.1 Rhodomicrobium sp. | reverse complement strand
CCCTAGAATCTATCCTGGTATATCGGCGTCGCCGGAATGTCCCCCCTCACCCCAGCCCTCTCCCAGCAAGCACGCCAAGGCGTGCGTGGTAGTGTATATGTCGGCATTCGCAGGCGAATGCGGATGGAGAGAGGGAGTCTGCTGCGGCCCTCTCTGCGCGGCGGTGCAAGCGTCCTCTCTCCCCATCGCGCTCGCAAGCGCGCGCGATAACCCGGTGATTCAGGCGCGCCAAGGCGTGCCTGCGGGGAGAGAGACAGAGTGAGGGGGTCTTGAAGCTGTGTCCGCTTATATGGGTCAGACGCTAGTCGCTCTCGTTGAAGCCCGCCTCGACCAGGGTGGTGAGCGCTTCCAAGGCTTCTTCGGCATCCGGCCCCTCCGTTTCGATCAGGATCGTGCTGCCAGGGCTCGCTCCAAGCATCAGTAGGCCCATGATGGAGCCTCCGCTGACGGTCTGGCCGTCTTTTGTGACCGAAACCTCCGCATCGAATTGTTCGGCCGTTTTCACAAAGATAGCGGAGGCACGGGCGTGCAAGCCGCGCTTGTTCACAATCGTTACTTCGGCAAGGCATTGATAGATGCCGTCGGCGGCATTCGCCACCTGCCAGGCCTGCCTGGCGGGGTTCGCAGCGTTTGTCAGCCTAGTGGGCATTTAGAACCAAACTCGCGACATGAATGTATTTGCGGCCGGCGTCCTGGGCCTGCTTTAAAGCGTCAGCCAGCGTAGCCTCCTCCCGGATCCGGGCGAGCTTCACAAGCATGGGAAGGTTCACGCCTGCAATGACTTCAACCGATCCGCTGTCCATGACCGATATCGACAAATTCGACGGCGTTCCGCCGAACATATCGGTCAAGATGATAACACCGTCGCCAGTACCTGCGGTTTTGACCGCTTCGAGAATTGCGTTGCGGCGCTCTTCCATATCGTCGGCTGGGAAGATCGATATGGGCACGATTTGCTGCTGCGGCCCGACCACATGCTCGAGCGCAGCCACAAATTCCCCTGCCAAGTTGCCATGAGTTACAACGATTAGGCCAATCATGGTCTTTCCGGAAAAGCTGGCGGAACGTGCCCGTTGGAAGAGACTGCAACCCACTTTAATTGTGAGCCGCATCCACTCCAGGTTCAAGCTCTATATAGGCCGCTAATGGGATACAGCCAGTTAACTCGCTTCCCTTTCGAGAAAGTTTTGCAGTGCGAGGGCCAGCTTGATCGGCGCCGGCATTTCGAATGGATCGAGAACGATGCGCCTGATAGGCACCCCCAAGACGGTTTCCCATTCATCCTTCGCCGGATACCGGGGCACATCGCAGGCGCCATCGAGGTCGGCGACGAGCGTTAGCCGGGCCTGCTCCGCGCAGTTGCGCATGCAAACGATCCCCAACCCTCGCACCTCGATTTTGCCCGCCAGCGCTGGCGGGCATGAGGCAACGATGCGCTCGCCGCTGCGTCTCAACAGGACTTGATCGTCCGCGACGAGTGCGGGACGCGCCTCCAACGCGCCGGCTGAGAGAAAGAGGAAACGCAACGCAAGGTCGGACTTGCCCCCCCCGCAAGGCCCCCTTAGGAGCGCGGCGGAGCCGCCCAGCGCAACGCACGTGCCATGAACCAAGGTTTCCACTTCGATAAGATACTGCAGCTAACCGCTGGAACAAGCCGGCAAGCGGATTACAAAGCGGGCGCCGTAGGAATAGCGCTCCATTAAGCCGCAGGCGAAGGTTTCTTCCCGGCCGCAAGCCGGAGGCGGGCAAGGCTGATCGGAGCCGCGCTTTCGCTTCTTGGCTTTCCGGGGCATTTGCGCAGGCGGCTCGGGGCACATTCTGTTCTCCGCCCAGATGATCCCTTTATGGGCTCTCACGATCTGCTGGGAGATGTTGAGTCCCAGTCCTGAGTTTTGTCCGAATGCCTCTGGCCGGTCCGTGTAGAAGCGATTGAATATTTTTTCGAGATTTTCGTCCCTTATCCCAGGCCCTTCATCCTCGACGCTGATTTCAATTTCATTCTTTTTGGGAATTCTCTTCGCAAAGATAAAAATCGAGCCACCCTTGGGGGAGAAGGATATCGCATTTTCAAGAAGGTTTACGACCACTTGACTGAGCCGGCTGTCATGGCCGTTGACATAATAATCTTTGCATTTCGCGAATTGCTCTGGGGCAGGGCATCCTTGCACGGTCAAGACGATGTTGAGGCCGCTCGCAATGCGGTTTTCCTGCATGATTTCACACAGAGTGTGAAGAAGGCTCGCCATGTTGACAGGTTTGGCAGTCTCCCGCGCGAGCTCCGCGTCGAGCCTTGAGGCATCGGAAATGTCGGTGATTAACCGGTCGAGCCGCCGCACGTCGTGGTTAATAATATCGACAAGCTTCTGCCGGTCGTCCTCGGCTTTGATCGAGGGCAGGAGGCTTGCGGCATTCCTGAGCGATGTGAGCGGGTTTTTCAACTCATGCGAGACGTCGGCGGCAAAGCTTTCGATTGCATCCAGGCGCGAATAGAGCGCGTTGGTCATATCGCGCAAGGCGCGCGAAAGATTGCCGATTTCGTCGGGCCGTTCGCTGAAATCGGGGATTTGTTCGCGGTTCTTGATATTCTTGCGCACACGCTCGGCGGCAACCGCCAAGCGCCGCATGGGCTCGGCAATTGTGCCGGCCAGAAGCAAGGAAAGAATGCCTGTAACGAGCACGACCAAGCCGGCCACGGCAACGATCTGCAGGCGTTCCTGGGCAATAAGCTCGTCGATATCGCTGCCTTGTGTGGTCAGCATCAGAGCGCCGAGCGTGGTGGAACCGCGTTGGATCGGCATGGCGATGGAGATGACGGTCTCGCCCGCCTCCGTGATGCGGATAAGCGGAGCTGGGCTGCCGGCCAGCGCCACACGAACCTCTTCATAAGCCTTTCCGTCAGGCCCCATGTCTTTGTAAACGGGGAGGTCTTGCGTCCAGAACCCAGCCTTAAGATAAGCCCAAATGTCGCTGAGAATATCGGTCTCGCCCTCCCCCGCACCCTCGATGCGCCCGCTTTGAAAGCGAGGGTAAACCTGCCAGCTATCGGAGATGAGCGTTCCATCGGTGTCGAATACCCGGGCCCTCGTTTTTGTCGGGCCAACCAAGTCTCGCAACATCGGCGAGACGATTTCGGGGTCAATCCTAAAGGACAATTCGGGGCTCGACAGGCCATGCGGCACGACGATCTTGTTCTCGTCGTCCGCCTGACCAGCCTCCGCCGGCTGGTCTCCGCTATATTTGCTCGTCTGCTCGATCGCTCTCGCAATGATGGCGGCTTGCGTCGTGAGGCTGTCTACGCGGGTCTCCATGAATTTAACGCGATATTGATTGAGATAGAAAATTCCCGCGACAAGAATTGCCACGCCGAAGAAATTGAGAACGATGATCCTTCGGGTGATGCTGTTAAACCGGTAGTGGCCGAGAAATTTCCGCGTGAAACGCAAAATGCGCAGCCTCACGGCGCGCGAGAGCCGCCATGCCGTAGCTTCACGCCATCTGGGCAACTCAAGGGCCATAGGATTTCTGTCCAAATTTAAGCCGCTATTCCTTGAAGCGGTACCCTACGCCGTACAGCGTTTCGATCACATCGAAATTGTTATCCACTACCTTGAATTTCTTTCTCAGCCTCTTGATGTGGCTATCGATCGTTCTGTCGTCGACATAGACCTGATCGTCATAGGCCGCATCCATCAGCGCATCGCGGCTCTTGACCACGCCCGGACGCGCCGCAAGCGCTTGCAGAATAAGAAACTCAGTCACCGTCAGCGTGACCTGCTTGCCGTCCCAGATACAGGTGTGGCGCTCGGGGTCGAGCTTCAATTTGCCGCGCTCGATAATCTTCGCGTCCTCAACGACCGCGGATGCCTCGCGCGGCTGGCTCCGGCGCAAAATGGCCCGCACGCGCTCCACCACAAGGCGCTGCGAGAACGGTTTGCGGATGAAGTCGTCGGCGCCCATCTTGAGGCCGAAGAGTTCATCGATCTCATCGTCTTTGGACGTAAGAAAAATCACCGGCATCTCGCTTTTCTGGCGAAGCCGCCGCAAGAGCTCCATCCCGTCCATGCGCGGCATTTTGATGTCCAGAATCGCTAGATCGGGCGGATCGGCGGAAATGCCGTCAAATGCGGAAACGCCATCGGTGTAAGCGAGGATTTTGTATCCTTCCGCCTCGAGCAGCATGCGCAAGGAAGTCAAAATGTTACGGTCATCGTCGACGAGCGCGATAGTTGGCATCAGCGATCCAAGCTTGTTTCAGGTTCAGCGCAGCAATTCTGTTGCAGAAATACCTCTATGCAGAAAAAAGGCGAAATACGCAAGCTGTACGCCGGAGAATTCCTGGGGATTTGCTATTTAACGCCCCACTCCCCGCCAGGAAAGCGCCCGGAATGCGGGGCAATCAAGCGAACTCGGGCGCGGCATTTTGCAGCGGACGGATCCGGCACGATTTCTATTTAACGCCACGTTCACTTCTTCTAAACACTGGGCGGGTTCCGGGCATCCAGCGAGCGCAAGGGCTCTGCCGCTTGCTGCTGGGCCTCACACCAGCCATGCTAACATATCGCCGGGAAGGAGACCAGTATTGCGAGCATGCCCGCTCCCGCCGCCCAGGCTTAGTCCTCATGGAAAGGCGCCGGTGCAGCTGGCCGGCTCCAAGAACACCCGGCCCGAATCGCACAATTAAAAGGTAATACACGCCGACCATCGCCCAAGCATTTTTCTTGCGGCCAAGCAAGGCTTATCGTACTATTATATAAATTATTAGACAGTTGGAACATAGTTGGAACAAAGAACAACACGCACCGGTCACGTCATCTTAAAATGTCGCGGAATGATTTGACTAGGTGCGAGCAACGCTGAGGGGAAAAGGCAATGAATACTGGCGTGACCAGCCCAACAACGAATGCCAAGCTGCGCGCTTGGGTGGACGAAATGGCGGGCTTGTGCAGGCCCTCGCAGGTCGTTTGGGTGGACGGAACACAGGAGGAATACGACCGGCTGTGCCAGATGATGGTCGACGCCGGCACGTTCGTCCGGCTCAATCCGGCAAAACGCCCCAATTCGTTCCTGGCCCGTTCGCATCCATCCGACGTTGGGCGGGTCGAGGACAGGACGTTCATCTGCTCCGTTAACAAAGATGAAGCCGGTCCCACCAATAACTGGGCCCCGCCCGCGGAAATGCGCGCCACGCTGCAAGGGCTGTTCAACGGATGCATGGCCGGGCGGACGATGTACGTCATCCCCTTCAGCATGGGCCCCATCGGCTCTCCGATCGCCAAGATCGGCGTGCAGCTCACCGACAGCCCCTACGTCGTCGCCAACATGCGGATCATGACGCGCATGGGCACCGCCGTGCTGGACGCGCTCGGCCCCGACGGCTTTTTCATCCCCTGCATGCACTCGGTCGGCGCGCCGCTCGCACCCGGCCAGCAGGACGTGCCGTGGCCCTGCGAACCCGATATCAAGCGCAAATATATCGTGCATTTCCCGGAATCCTACGAAATCTGGTCTTACGGCTCCGGCTATGGCGGCAACGCGCTCCTCGGCAAGAAATGCCTCGCGCTGCGCATCGCCTCGGTGATGGCCCGCGACGAAGGCTGGCTTGCCGAGCATATGCTGATCGCCGGCATCCAGTCGCCGGACGGCGAGAAAACCTATATCGGCGCCGCATTCCCGAGCGCCTGCGGCAAAACGAACCTTGCCATGCTGGTACCGCCGAAGGGTTTCGAAGGCTGGAAGGTCTCCACGGTCGGCGACGACATCGCCTGGATCAAGAAAGCGCCGGACGGCTCGCTGCGCGCGATCAATCCGGAAGCGGGCTTCTTCGGCGTGGCGCCAGGGACGAACGAGAAGTCCAACCCGAACGCGATGGCGACGATGCGCGAAAACACCATTTTCACCAACACCGCGCTCACCGATGACGGCGATATCTGGTGGGAGGGTATGGCCGGCGAGCCGCCCGCGCACCTGATCGACTGGAAGGGCGAGGACTGGACGCCGGGCTGCGGCCGCCACGCCTCCCATCCGAACGCCCGCTTCACCGCGCCCGCGAGCCAATGCCCGTCCATCGATCCGGATTGGGAAAAGCCCGAAGGCGTGCCGATCGGCGCCTTCCTCTTCGGCGGCCGCATGAGCAAAGACCTGCCGCTCGTATTCCAGGCCTTCAACTGGAGCCATGGCGTCTATCTCGGCGCAACGATGGGCTCCGAAGCCACCGCCGCGGTGATGGGCCAGCAGGCGGCCATGCGGCGCGATCCCATGGCGATGCTGCCCTTCTGCGGCTACAACATGGCCGATTATTTCGGCCACTGGCTGAATGTCGGGCGCCGTCTTTCGAACCCGCCGCGCATTTTCCGGGTCAACTGGTTCCGCAAGGACGAGAACGGCAAATTCCTCTGGCCCGGCTTCGGCGATAATATGCGCGTGTTAAAATGGGTGGTCGAAAGGGTGCGCGGCCGCGCCCGTGCCGTCGAGAGCCCGATCGGCTGGATGCCGCGCTTCGAGGACATCGAGTGGAAAGGCCTCGAATACCCGGCGAGCACCTTCTACCAATTGATGACCGTCGGGCGGGAGGCCGGCACCGCCGAAGCGCGCGCGCATGAGGAAGAGTTCGACAAGTTTTTCGACCGCTTGCCGAAGGAGTTCATCTTCGAGCGCGAGCTTCTGCTCTCGCGGCTGTGGCGTTCGCCCGACCGCTGGGAGCTGGCGCCTTCGGACATCGTCCGGCCGAGCGAGTAAGGAAAGGCCGCCGCCGTCGTCATCCCGTGCGCAGTGCAGCGCGCAGCGGTGCACTGCAGACACGGGATCTTCACGGGCGCAGGCACCTTTTTAAGATCCCGGATACGGCGCAAGCGCCGTTCCGGGATGACAAAGAAATCAGCGTCAGTATATGCCACGGAGCGCACGGGATCGGGGCCGGGGTTAACTTTCCTTATTAACTTGTCCTGACGGCCTTGGTTTGCGGATGGTTTCGCTTAAGGCGTCCTCAATCTTAACCCGCGGCCTGTTTTATATTTAACGGACTTTTTGGAGTCGCGATTCGCGGGCAAAAACGCGCAAAAATCGCGCATTTTGCGGCGGGAACAAATGAAATCCGGCCCCATTAACCATCGCGCCATTTACCATGGCGGCCCCTATCGCTGGGGTCGCGCCGCGGCGTCGCGGTGGCACTTTGCCTGTAAGCTTTCGTTAGCCGGTTTTCGATTTTAGGGTCCGTTAACCCTGCCCTATTTTTGTAACTTGACACAATTTGCGGCCGGCAATTTTCGCACCGTCCCGAACCGCGCCGCCTCCGCCAGCATCTCTAACCCGGCGGGGACACCCAATTCGACCGCTGCGTCCACCGCCCTCGCGAGCAACATCTCGGATAACCGTTCAAGGGCGGACGTGCGCAAGTCAATTCGGCGACTTTTCGCCTCCTCAGCCTAAAGCCAAGTTGAAATTGGTTTCTACTTGCTCAACAACGTGTTCAGCGGCAAATCCTGAACGTCAATGTCAGCTCATTCGCCGACGACCATTACCAAATGTAAAGGTCGTGAAGCAGCGCGCACAGCAGGGAATACGGCACATGAATGAGTACACAATTGCCTCCGCTGCATTCATCCTATTCATCGCCGCCATTTTTTCCTACGTCTTATCGGTGTTCTTGCCCAAGAGGCATTACCCGCGCTTTTTCGCCCTTCTTATAGGGCTTGCAACCGTGCCCCTTCTGGCAATGCTGAAAGTTCCCGGAGCGTGGGAAGCGCTAGAGGCACTATTCTTTTCTGCAGCTTTTTCACTTTGGCCCATATTGCTCTTCGCAATTGAACAGAGTCGAGACTGGTTCTTCAAATCAGCGGACACAAAAACCGCCGTCTCAACTCCTTCGGCACCAGCACCACGCCCACGCGGCGCTGTCTCTGCGTTTTGGCAGCTCATCTCTGGCTTGCTCTTAGGGATTGTCGTCGCAGGCTCGATTGTCTCCGCCGTTATTATTCCGCCGGGATATCTTTGGTCCTGGCTTATGAGCAAGGAGACGTTGGCCGATCGGATTGAAAGAGCCCTCAAACCTGGCGAAACCTGGCAGACTTTACGCACGCACGACCGCGAAACATCGGAAGCTTTAACGCGCAGTCTTGCCGACCTGGACAATGCCACTAAGAGATTATCCGAGCTGGATGCGCAACTCAAAACTGCCCAAGATGAACTCAATAAGCTGCCGCAAAGCGCCGCGCGCGGCATACAACTTAGCGAAGGCGCGGGGCAGAGGAGCGCCGGTGGCACCGTGTACTTCGGCGTCTCTAACGCTTACGCAAACATCCACAAATGCTGGGTAAATGCAAATACCGACAAAGGCGAGCAAAAATCCACTATAATGGAGGTTGGTCAGGCTATCGACATTGCTTCTAGCCGCGGAAAGTATCGCATCGTGTTGACGAGCGTTGCAGCTAAATCCTGCTCCTTCGACCTAGTAAAAGATTAGGTTTGATCGAGCAATCCAGCTCGCTGGCGAAGATTTTCACCTCGGTTTGAGCTTAAGTAGCGGCCTAGGCGTGCGACCCCCTAGCTATTTTCGAAACGGATCACCTCAAAGCATGGTGGCAAGCGAGCATAGTCCAGAGGCACCGCCGCGTAAATGTTCTCAAATAGGGTCACGGTAAGGTGTCCGTCACGCTCTTTTTTTAGTCGGCCCAGCGCGCTGAAAGAGGTGTTCTTGTCACGTTGGAACGACTTGCCGTGACCGTGAAAGCGGTCGATGATCTCAAGTGTGTTGCGGTCTCTGAGGAATGTGTCCTCGCCGTACATCGCATGCTCGAAATCGAAGTCCTCAGTGCCGAAAATCTGAGCCGGGTCGTAGCCGTTGAAAATTAGAAGCACCGTGAGCCGCCCATTCCGCGAGGCGGCCTGCAGTTGGCCTTTACTACCATTAATTAGCTGGCGTATGTGCTTACCCACCAACGATCTATGCACCTTGTCAGCGCTCCACGGACGCGCAGCTCTTATTTCCTTCACTTCAAAGACAACCTCAACTTCCGCGACTGTAACGCGATAGTCCGGCGTCTTGCGCTCTCCCACAGGGATCGGGTAGAAAGAAAAGTCGTTCTCACTGAGAAAGCGTTCGAACAAAATTTCTGAACAGTTCTTCATTGCTCTCCTGTCTATGTGCAGACCAGAAACCGACCAGCCAAAATTGAGATAACCCCAAAAAAGAAGATACCAGGGGCTTGTGGCGCGGAAATCTGAGGCTCGCAGCGGGGCGAAGGGGCTAGGTTGAAGAGCTGAGATAAAATATAATCAGTCGCGTGTTAGGATTCCTCCTTCGCCCCATATTTTGCTGCAAACATTTGTTCTTCTTTCTCGAATAGCTGCCGCGCTATTGCTTCTTGCTCCCTGCGTCTCAATTCCTCAGCGTCGATTAATGGCTTTGCTTTTGCGATTATTTTTTCCTCGAAGTTGCACTCTAGTTCGCCGTGTAAACGGTTTTTGGAATAGTATTGCTTGTAGTCATTACACAAATCTCTTGACTCTAAATCTGCCTCATTCATTAAATAGTCGTAGGCGTTTTCTACTTCCGCTCTTCTTGCTGCTTTGCACCTGCGCTCTTCCTCTTTTATACGGTCACTCCTTCTCTCTTCTGCTGCGTTTTTCTTAGCTTTTTCCTGCTTTTCCTGGAAAACCCCAATTGCTAATCCTATCAGACCAAGTGATGCTATAGCAGATACTCGGTGGTCCGTTGAAAATATATAGGTAAGCATATAAACCAAAGGAGAAAAGAAAATCGCGAACCCGATAGTCGCACTAGATAAGCTTCCTATTACAATTGAGGCCGCTATCCAAATAAAAATTATTATCCACACTGGCTTGATCCTTCCCTTTAGGAGTTAGCCGGAAAGATTTTGAAAGATAGCTCGTGCTCTGCAATTGGTGCTGATAGCACTGCTTGCATTGCGCAGGCAAGAGGGAGCGGGGAAGGTGGCTAATGCGCTCGCGCGCTTAGTGTCGCCTTAATCGCCTGAATGTTGCGCTCAATTTGTTCGCATCTGGCTACAGGAATTGGGCCTAGCAGCTTCAGTTGCGCATAAACAGATAAGCCTATTTTTGAATCGGGCGGATGCCGAAGCGCCGCTTCATCCCCAACAGCGGGAGACTGTTTTTAACTAATAAACTTCGGCAACCGGCCTATTTCAACCTCCCCGGGGCCAGCGCCGCCTATGCAGATTAACGCCAGTTGTTGTCGATGGCCGGGCCAAAGCCCAGCCGTTACATCAGGCTGTTTCGCGCGGCTCAATCGCCTCGATCTCCGCGTGCAACGCGCGGCGCGCCACCTCCAGATCGTAGCGCGCCTGAATGCCGAGCCAGAATTCGGCCGAGGTACCGAAATAGCGCGCGAGCCGGAGTGCGGTATCGGGCGTCACCGGCGTTTCCTCGCGCACAAGCCGCTCGATGCGCGTGCGCGGCACGTGGCAAGCCGCGGCCAGCGCGTAGGCGCTTAGCGACAGCGGGTCGAGAAACTCCTCGCGCAGGATTTCGCCGGGATGGACCGGGGCGAGAGGATCGTTGCGCGCCGGAGTTTGCTCAGTGGTAGTCAACGATTTCAACCTCCTCCGCGCCGCTGTCCGTCCAACTAAAGCAAAGCCGCAATTTCGCGTAACTTTCAAGCGTCGCTCCCCTCATCCTGTCCTTCTCCCCATGGGAGAAGGAACGCCGGTGCGCCGTACAGCTTCGAAATGCAAATCCGGAGCGTGCAACAGTGCTCCCTCTCCCTTGGGGAGAGGGAAGGGGTGAGGGGCGTAACCCTCGATAATTACGCGCGGCCCAGCAGCGCTTTTGCGCTTTACCATCCCGTCACTCCGCGCCGCGCGGGGTGCGAAGGCGGTTGCAATCGCGGCCGTGCCGCTCTAGGCAGACGGCATGACAGCGATTGGGGCGAAAGAAGAGCGCGCGGCGAGCGGCGATTGGCTCAAGGCCATCGACGGGCAGGCCGCCGCGTTTTTGCGCGCGCTGGCGTTCCGGCCCTACGCGGCCACGCTCGCGCTGGCCGTGCTTTGCTGCGCGCTGTATTTGCCGGGCATCGCCTCGCTTCCCGTCACCGACCGCGACGAGGCGCGCTTCGCGCAGGCCACCAAGCAAATGCTGGAGACGGGCGACTATGTCGATATCCGCTTCCAGGCCGAGCCGCGCTACAAAAAGCCCATCGGCATTTATTGGCTGCAATCGGCGGCGGTGACGGCGGCGGAGGCGGCTGGGGCGGCGCTCGACGATATTTGGGCCTATCGCATTCCGTCGTTCCTGGGTGCGCTGGCCGCGGTGCTGCTGACCTGGTGGGCGGGGCGCGCGGTGCTGGGGCGGGAAGCTGCGCTCGCCGCCGCAGGCCTGTTCGCAGCGTGCCTCGATATTGCGCTCGAAGCGCGGATCGCGAAGTCCGATGCGGCGCTGATCGCGAGCATCGCGCTGGCGCAAGGCGCGCTGTTCCGGCTGTACATGGCGCCCAAGGGCAGCGCGACGCGCGGGTTCGCGGCGCTGTTCTGGCTCGGGCTTGGCGCAGGCGTGCTCATCAAGGGGCCGGTCGCGCCGGGGCTCGCGATGGTTACGTCCGCTGTGGTTCTGTGGCGCGATCCAAAGCGCGGCTGGCTGAAGAATTCGCATTGGGCCTGGGGCGTGCCGCTCTTGCTTGGCGTGACGCTGCCGTGGTTCGTCGCCATCGGCATCGCCTCGCATGGCGAATTCTTCAAAGCCTCGCTCGGCCAGGATTTTGCGGGCAAGCTGCAAAGCGGGCAGGAAGCGCATTGGGCTCCGCCCGGTTTTTATTTCGCCGCGTTCTGGCTGACCTTTTGGCCAGCCGCGCTGTTCGTCACCGGCGGCGCCATCCGCGCGGCATGGCAGGGCCGGCGGGCGCGGCGCATGCTGTTCCTCTTGGCGTGGATCGTGCCGTGGTGGCTCATTATCGAGGCGATCCCGACGAAGCTGCCGCATTATGCGCTGCCGCTTTACCCCGCCATCGCGATGGCCGCGGTACTGAGCATGAAAACCGCGGCGCGCGCGCGGCTTGGCGCCATCGTTTGGGGCGGTATCGCGGCGGTTGCAATCGCGCTTCCGCTCGCGCTGATGTGGATCGCCGGGGCGCCGTTGGGGCTGCTGGGCGCCGTCATGGCAGCGTTTGCGGCCGCTGCTGCCCTGACCCTCGCGGCATCCTGGCGCGCCTATTGGCACGCGGCGCTTTGCGGTGCGCTTCTGTGCGGCGCCCTGTTTTATACGGCGGCGTTCCGCATTGTGCTCCCGAACCTGAAACCGGTATGGATCAGCGAAAGCGCCGCTGAGGCGGCCCGCGCGCTGAAGGGCTGCTCAAGCGAGCCCGCGGGCTTCGCAGGCTTCTCTGCGCCGAGCCTTGTCTTCCTCAACGGCACAAAAACGCTGCTTGCGGGCCCCGTTCCGCTTGCAGGCGCGCTCGCGGCGGACACTACGGGCCTTGCATTTGTGAACTGGAACATGCGCCAGGACTTCGAGCGGGCCTTCCAGCAAAAAACGGGCGCGCCGCCGCGCTTTCTCGGCTGCGTGGACGGCATCGACCTCAACGGGAAAGGGCCAACCCGGCTGCAAATCTATACAAGGCCGGACGCAGCAAACAGGCCGGGCTGCGCGCCAATCCCAGCCGTGGACTGCCGCGATAAAGAGGCCATACGCTGGCGGCGTCTCCTCAACTCAAAATTCTAGAGCACATTCAGCGATCTTCGAGTCACTGAATGTGCTCTAGGACCTTGTTTTGGCGCGCTTTCCGGACGGAAAACCGAGCGCAATTTTCCTGAAAGCGCTCTAGTTCACTTTTTTGTGGTCTAGGGATAGGCTTTCCTTATTTTGTAATTTTAGCTAAATTGTTGGAGCTGGAAGCAATTTATAGGGTTAGCGAAAATGCTGTACCGTTCACTCATCGCATTTCTATTCGCGCTTGCACTTTGTGCGGCGCCAAACGCAGGAAACGCCCACCTTGCCTCGATGCGGGGCTTGCAAAATAGCCACGCGCCCGCCGCTGCTGTGAAAGCCTGCTACGGCGATTGCTGGCACTCGAGATGGCGTAGCCACTATCGCTGGGGGTCGAACGGCGCAGGCTACTGGCATCATCGCTGGCGCAGCCATTTCCGCTGGGGATCCTATGGCGGTTATGGCCACAGCCGCTATTGGAGCCACTACCGCTGGGGTTCCTATCACCGCTTCCCGCGCCCGTGCGGCTCTTGCGGATGGGGCGATTAAGACCGCCGCCTCAAATTATGCGGAATACAACACGAATTTGCCACGCTTCGACCGCAACCGCGCCGCGGAGCGTGCGCATAGTTAGTTTCCAAGCAGGACTTGGCGCTGGATCGTCTTTCTCCCCCCTAAGCCCGGGACAATCCAGCGCCAGACTTTATTCGCCACCCCCCGCTTATTCGCATCGGCTGCGGAGCCGGATCGTCCAGGATAGCTTTATAAGGCCGAAAAACGCCGTGTCCGGACCTTTTGGCTAGTGACAGGGATGTCTCTTGCCGGAGGTCAAGCAGGAGCAGCGTGCTTTTTGCCAAGATGCCCTTGAGCCCTCGCATTCTGCGTGGTTTCTCGGCGAGATTGCTAACTACTTATTGCTTTGTAAAGTTGCCTGGCGACCTCGATCGCTCCCAGGGTAGATTGTATACCGTACTTGTCTACGAGGCGTGGGCTATACTCGTAAAGCTCTTGCTTAGTGATATTGTGCCACACTGGCAGAATCACATTTTTTCCCTCCACTATCTCGCGCGTGTAGATCGAATCGAACTCCGCCTTTCCCCAACCCTTATTCGCCAGAAAATTCGGCGAGAGCACAAGGATGCACTTGCGAGCTTCCCGAAGCCCACGTTCGATGTTTTCGCGAAGGGAGTCCCCAACCTTAAGCGAGAATTCATCGTACCAAACGAGGCACATGAGTTTTGAAAGCTCAACAGCGAGGCCCCGCACAAAGTCTTCTTTGTCCCGGTAGTCATGTGAAATGAATGCGAGCGGCTTCTCCATCCCCGTCCTTCTCCGAGCGTACTCGCGATCCTTTACTGCCAGGAAAAACCCATTTTGCGTGGCTAAGTCTTTCAACTCTTGCCGCGACAAAGGTGTGAGGTCTGCATCAACGTATAGATTTATTCTTCTCGTAAAGATAAGCGTCGAATTGTTTTGGCGTTCTGAATAATTAGCGAAGGCCGTTTCGACGTATAGACCGTCTCCGTCTGGTCCCAAAACACGTTTTTCGGTTTCTGGCGTCTTCATTATTGCCGCTAGCGAAGACTTTGCGTCTAATTCTTGCGGCACGAAAAAATACCAATACTTCGCATTAGCGTCAAAGTTATAGGCGATCTTGGCAACAATGTTAGCAACATGGGCGCCGTCTACGCTCCGGAGTTGCCAATCTTTGTGGACGGCCATCTCACGCAACTCGGTATCAAAATATTCGCGAATTGTTCCCATTCACGCCTCTGCCTATTTGCTCATAGGAGCAATCTCACTTCGCACCGCAGACTTAGCTGGAATAACTGATTCCCTTTTCAATGATAATTTCTCCGGATGGTGTTGCCGACGAGTGCCGAGCAAGTCCATTCGGAAAGGGCGTCTTTTTTGTGTTTCCTCCGTGTGGAGGTAAAGCGGACATAAGCCGCTGAACGAGCAAAGTCAGGAATCGACCCACCGCGTTTTTTTGGGGGGGTCGGCCATCGCCCTAATTTTTGGCGCCGGCCTTCTCGAAGCTCCAGGCACCTCAAAACACCCCCACGGCGAGCCCCGCGGCAAGCGTCGCGCCCAGCGTGCGGCATCGATCAAGATCGTTTGCGGCGATGAGCTTCGGCGCAAGGATCGCCTCGGGAGTTTGGGCGTGCGTACAGACGATGAGAGGCTCCGCCACGGCCCGCAAACGCCACCCCGTCGCGATGCGCGCGGCCTGCCGGGCCGCATTCGTGCCATCGCTGCCAGCGCATATCAACAGGCCGTAAGGCCGCCCGTTGATCCGGCCAAGGACCGGATAGTAGCAGCGGTCGAAGAAATCCTTCATCAGTCCCGCAAGTGCGGCGAGGTTCTCCGGCGCAGCGAAGATATAACCATCGGCGGCGAGCACATCGCCGGGCCCCGCGGCCGCAGCCTGAAGCAGTCGCACGTCAACGCCGGGCTCCGCCACAGCGCCCGTTGCCGCCGCCTCCACCATCTGGCGTGTCCCGCCCGTCAAGGAATGAAAGACGATCAACAGCGTTTTCATGCGGGCCTCTTACAAGGCGCCGGCATGGCGCACTTGCGGACGAAAGATTTACCAGCCCTATGATGCCGCCTTGCGCCTGCGGCGTCACCTGCGCAATCATGGCGCCGAGCCTGAAACGGAAAAGCGCCGCTTGCCTTCCGTGCTAAACTGCCGCCCGAACCGCAAAAACGATCCGCGCCGGACATGACAATTAACCCGCATGATCTCGACCACATCACGGACGCCACTCTCAAACATTACAACGAGCACGCGGAAGCGTTCTGGCAAGGCACACGCGATCACGATGTCAGCCAGAACATTGAGGCACTGCTCACATCCATCGAGGGCGAGCCGCCTTTCACCATCCTCGATTTCGGTTGCGGGCCCGGCCGGGACCTCAAGATCTTCCGCAACCTTGGCCACATTGCGATTGGGCTGGATGGTGCCGGGCCCTTCGTTTCTATGGCGCGCGGCCATAGCGGCTGCGAAGTCTGGCACCAGGATTTCCTAAAGCTCGATCTGCCCGCAGCTTATTTCGACGGCATCTTTGCCAACGCAACGCTGTTTCATGTCCCCTGCCAAGAATTGCCCCGCGTGCTTAGGGACTTGCACGCAGCGCTCAAACCCCGCGGGGTCCTGTTCAGTTCGAACCCCCGCGGCCACAATGAGGAAGGCTGGAGTGCCGGCCGTTACGGCGCTTATCACGATCTTGCTGCGTGGCGGCGCTATCTTACCGGGGCCGGTTTTGCTGAAATTCAGCATTACTACCGCCCTGCGGGACTACCCCGTGAACAGCAGCCCTGGCTTGCAAGCGCTTGGCGAAAGCCGAAATAGCGAGCGCGCAGTTCTCAATTCAAAAGCGCCTCCGATCTCGCTGAGGCGTATGGCACTGCCATGACCGCCGTCCAGGCATTTTATCTCGCGCTCGCAGCGGGAAACGGCGAGGAAGCTGCGAGTTTCCTGATCCCTCAGAAACGTGCCTCTGGCCCACTCTCCGCAAATGCCATTACAAATTTCTACTTCAACTTAGAAGAGCCTCTTACCCTTATCGATGTAGTTCCTGTCCGTCCGGACGAATTCCGTGTGCGGTACACGTTCGCCGCTCGGGCTGCGCAACGGTGCGATGGCGTAGCGATTGTCAAAACCACTCAAATCGGGAGCGAAAATCTAATCGCCTCGATCAAAGCTCTTAATGGCTGCTAGGCAAATTGGCGCCACAGTCATCTATGGGGTACGACCCCGTTGCTGACGGGATAGGCACAGGCAATGAGGACTTCGGGGATCGCTGAAAACACAGTCCCGTCTGCGGCTGCGATGTGAGGAGACGAGGCAGCATTGGCGCCTCTCAACGGGCCTCTCTGGTAAGTCCGGATTAAGAACCCGGAAGCGGCCGCCGCAAAGCCAGGCGCAATACGCACTTCTTCAGCTTGGGGCCGGCCTCGGAAGAACGTATCGGGAATTTTGAAGCGCGCGAAATGGCAGCAATTGGCCATCGCGCCGGATTGGCTTCGGCCGCTGCTAAGGTGCAGCGGTCGTAGAGGATGGCGGGATAGCTGTTGCACACGGAAGCCTCCCCGCCGCTACTCGACGAGGCTTTGGCCCGGAAACTTCTCGCCGAGCGCATATCCGGCGCCGCGCACAGTGCGGATAGGGTCTTTTTCCTTGCCGCGGTTGATCGCTTTTCTCAAGCGCCCGATATGCACATCGACGGTGCGCTCGTCGACATAGACGTCGCGCCCCCAAACGCCATCGAGAAGCTGCGTGCGGGTGAATACGCGGCCGGGGCTTTCCATCATGAATTCGAGCAGCTTGAACTCGGTCGGCCCCAGACGGACCTCGCGGCCGCTACGGGTCACGCGATAGGATTCGCGGTCGAGCTCGATGTCCTCGACCTCGAGGGTTTGGGCGAGGCGCTCCGGATTGGCACGGCGCAGGATCGCCCGCACCCGGGCCATAAGCTCGGGCACCGAAAAAGGCTTCACCACATAGTCGTCCGCGCCCATGGTCAGGCCCCGGATGCGGTCTTGCTCTTCGCCTCGCGCGGTCAGGATTAGGATCGGGATGGCGCGCGTTGTCTTGCCTGCGCGCAAACGGCGGCAAAGCTCGATGCCGGATAGGCCCGGAAGCATCCAATCCAAGATAATGAGGTCCGGCGGCTCTTCGGCGATGGCGACCTCGGCTTCGTCGCCGCGGCTTGAAACCGTGACGCGAAAACCTTCGGCCTCCAGATTGTATTGGAGCAGCATCGCCAGCGGCTCTTCGTCCTCGACGATGAGAACCTTCGCATTCATCCCTTAGCCCCCTGCATCGGACTTGAAAGCGCTATCCCTTCGCAATTCCCGCGTGCGACAGAACGAGCGTCCGGCTTGTGCTGTCCGATTTGGGACGCTCGTCGCCGAGAACTTTCCCCTTTATACAATAGTATATCGTTTCCGCTATGTTTGTCGCGTGGTCGCCAACCCGTTCGATATTTTTGGCGCTAAACAAGAGGTGGGCGTAAAGGCCGGCATTTTGGGGCTCGTCCATCATCGCCGTTAGCAGCTCGATATAGAGCGAATTGTACATCGCGTCTATTTCCTGGTCGCGCTGCCAAACCGAGAGCGCCGCCGTGGAATCGCGCTGCGAGTAAGCGTCGAGCACATCCTTGAGCTGGCGCATCGCAGCCTCGCCGATATGCAGGAACCCTGTCATGACCTGCTTTGGATGCGGCTCGCCAGCGACGGCTATGGCGCGCTTGGCGATGTTTTTCGCAAGATCGCCGATGCGTTCGAGGTCGCCCGCTATGCGGATGGCGGTCACGATTTGCCTAAGGTCGCTGGCAACGGGCTGGCGCCTCGCAATGATCGAGACTGCATTTTCATCGACGGAACGCTCGAGCCGGTCGATAGCCTTATCGTTCTCGAGCGTCACCTCGGCCAAATCCGGATTGCGGTTGTAGAGAGCGTCGATGGCTTGTCCCAGCGCGTGCTCGGCCAAGCCGCCCATATGGGCGACCATGGAGTCCAGCGACTTCAATTCCGTCTCGTAAGTCCGTACAGGGTGCTCCATCACGGTCTAATTTCCTTCCTGATGCCGGAGAGCGAAAAGCCCGCCCGGGATGCATGGGCCTGGGTTCTAGCGTTCGGGGTAAACTTCCCAGTTACTCGCTTATATCTCCCCTCATCCTTTAAATTTGCGAAAGACCCTGCAGCAGCTTTCGCCTCGCGAGCCAATGGCGATAGAAAACTGTAAAGCGAATGCCTTCCTATGCATGTTGTGCGCCGCGGCCGCGCTTCAATAGTTTTGTGCACGGCGGCTCCGTCCGGGCCTCGAAGCCCACAGCTTTTATCGCATTCATGGCGCAACGGAGGCCATCATGCCAAGTCGCGAGAGCAAACCAGCGGCGCGTGACATTGCAGGATACCCATGCCCCTTCTAAACTTTCGTGCTTGGCTTATCGCCGGAGGCAGGAGCGTGCTCGGCGAGCAGAACCGTAAACCGCGAGCCCACGCCTTCCTCGGAAAAGATTCGCAGCTCGCCGCGATGCCGGTTCACCACATGCTTCACGATGGCCAGACCGAGCCCGGTTCCGCCCTTTTCCAGCGCCGATAGGCCCGGAACGCGGTAGAACCGCTCGGTAAGCCGCGGCAGATGCCGGCTTGGAATGCCAGGGCCATTGTCCTCGATACCTATTTCAATCGAAGACGAAGCGCCTTCGCGCAGCCGCTGCAAAAACACCTTTACCGTACCGCCCGGCCGCCCGTACTTGATAGCATTATGCAGCAAATTGATAAAAACCTGTGCGAGCTCGTCGCGGTCGCCGATAACCGTTGCGCCGCCGATCTCCGAGTGCACAGACATTTTGATGTTCGCCTCCGCGGCCATGGGCTCGAGCGCATCGCGGGTCTGCATCACGAGCTCCTCGATCGCGACGATGTCTTGAGGCTTCAAATGCGCCCGCATCTCGACGCGGCTAAGCGACATGAGATTGTCGATCAACCGGGCCATGCGCTGGCCCTGCTTGGCCATGATGCCCAAGAAGCGGTTCCTTGCTGCTTCGTCGTGACGGGCAGCGCCCTGCAGCGTCTCGATAAAGCCCAACAGCGAGGCGAGCGGGGTCTTAATCTCGTGGCTGGCATTGGCGATAAAGTCTGCCCGGAGCTGGTCGAGACGCCGCTGCTCCGTGAGATCGCGCAGAAAGAGAAGAATGGAGGGGTTCCGTCCGCCCCCTGGCTCAAGCCACGACACAGTCGCCGCCATGTAGCGCTCGACCGGAACGCGGTCGCTAAACATCACCGTTTGCAGCGGTTTGTCAGGGGAGCAATCCATCACCGCGTCGAGGATTTGCGGACTTCGCGTTGCGCTCGAAAGATGCGCCCCCGTTTTCAATCCGTGGAATAGATCGCTAGCCTTGACGTTGAACGACACGACCGTGCCGTCGCTCGAAAGCAATATTGCAGGCTCAGGAAGCGCATCGATCAGCATCTTGGCGATCTGAGGAGGCTGGGCTTCCTGGGGCCACTCCGGATTCGCCGGCTGGAGAAAGACCGGCAAGCCCGCGCGCGGGATGCAGGCGGCTCCGGCGGCGAAGGCAGCCGATGCCAGCGCCACGCCGAGCCAAGGCAGCCGGTACGCGGCCGCAAGAGCAAGGACGACCGCCAGGAAGAGCAAAACGAGCCACCGGCGCGCGTACAATCTTGTCAGGACGCCTTTTTGCGGAGGCACGAGGGGAACAGCCGGACCTGCAGCTGCCTGCGTGGCTTCGAGGCGGTCGAAAATGGAAGCGTCCGGCGCGCGCTGTGCTGCCGGCCCTTTATCGAAACTATTGAGCATGTTTAGAAATCATCGTCCGCGGACAATCCGTGCATACGGAAATTGCTGCATCCAAGGCAACAATAACAGCTGTCTGCGACAGTTTCTCAACAAGCACCTCATCCCGGTTAAACTAAACAGAGTTCGCAAAAGCGGCAGGCATCCGCTGGCTAGGCCAACGGAGCGTGCTTAGGGCGCGGTCAGCGTGGGTCCCGGCTCAATCCCGCGGCTTCAATCTCCTTAAGATAGCCGTCCCACATCTCTTCTTTCCGCTGCGCCAGCCGGTAGAGATAAGACCACGTGAAAAGGCCGGTATCGTGACCGTCGCTAAAGACGAGACGGACGGCGTAGTTGCCGACAGGCTCGATCGCGCGGATGGAAACATCGCGCTTGCCTGCCACAAGCTTGCGCTCCTCAGGAGAATGCCCCTGAACCTCCGCGCTCGGGCTCGTCACACGCAAAAGCTCTGCCGGAATGGTTTCCGAAACCCCGTTGGCGAACACCACGCGGAGTGCCGTCTTCTCGGGGGTCAGCCGAAGCTCGGAAGGCCACTCCTGTGCGCTGTGCTGCGTCATGCTCTCCTCCTCTTTGCTTTGCGAATTTTGTTAGACGAAACTGATGCTTAGTCTTTAACGCAATTCCGCCTCGCCGCCTTCACTCTTTTTTGCCGCAATCCTGCCTAATAAGACAGCTGTGCAATCCGGATGGCTTGCAATGCTTGTCCGGAACGTTTCCTTAAACTGTGTGCGTTAGGGTGCCATGACAAGAATTCAAATGTCGCGCGGTGAACGGGCTTCGCTCGAAAAGATTCTCAAGCGCCCTTGCCTCGTAACCGATATTCCCTCCGAGCACGCCGAAAAGCTTCTGAACTACGGCCTCGTAAAGCGCGACGTGATGCTGCTTCACGCAACGCAAAGAGGTCAAGTCGAGATGCTGCGGCAGCGTTTCAGCGGTAGCGCTTACGTTACCCAGTTTTCGGTTAAAGCGGCAGTTTAAGGTGTGGCTGCGCTTTTTTTTCAGCCGTTGCAAAACCTCACTAGCCGGACAGGCCCCAGCGCCTATAGTCAAGAATAAGGGCGGAATGGCCGGAACCGTGGCTGCCGCTTAGGCTTTTACCAATATATGCGTAAGCGGGAGATAATGATGGGTTCTCGGCTCCTTTTAACTGCGATCGTCGCCCTGGCCGCGTTCGGCACGGCGGTGGAAAGCCGCGCGGACGGAGCGCCGGCGGGCTACCGTGCGAAAGCGCACCGCAGCACGGCGCGCCACCACCACCGGTATTATAGCCGCCCCGTGGGCGGACACCTCTATGGGGAACAGCACGAATCGTTCCCTTACAACGACGCTAATAACTACCCTGGGCACTACAACAACCAGTCGCTCTGGGAAAGAGTTGAGACCCAGCGCAATTATCCTGTTGGGTATTAGCCGTCTTTCGAGCCGGAGCCGTCCCGCCTAAACAGCACCGGCAGGGACGGCACGCTTAGCGTGCTCAGCATAAGTGCGCTCGCGCCGATCATGGCAGTGGCCATGATGAAGGCGGCGTCTCCGGGCGGCACCGCAATATTTGCAGCGCCATCGGCGATCAAAACGCCGATGGCTGCGCCTGTGGATGGCAGGCCGCGGAACCATTTTGCCTTTGCCCCCTCGCGCCTCTCTTGCAATTGCACATTAAATCGCGCGAGCCGGAAGCCTGTAGCCAAAACATAGCTTCCGGCAATAAGCCAGCCAGCGCCTCCCAGCAAATGCAGGTCGGTCCAGTAAAGAAGCATCGCCGGAGCGGCTCCGAAATTTAGGAAATCGGCAAGCGAGTCCAGCTCCGCTCCAATCGCCGACGCCACCGAAAGCCGGCGCGCTGCAAAGCCATCGGCCACGTCGAGCGCCGCCGCGCCGAAAATGGCGGCCATCGCCAGCCCTGGCTCGCCTTCGCCCGATAGCCGGATCGATGTCAGGCCGCAAAATACCGCGAATAGCGTCAACACGTTGGGAAGCAAAGACGCTGCGCGATCGATCCTTGCCGGAGCGCGCGGCCCATCGCAATCCGAAGGCGTACCGGGCTCCTTGCTCATGGGAGTGTCACGCCGGAGCGCCAAGCGCATAGTGTCGTAGGAAACATAGCATTCACCGGCGTCATAAAGCCCTTGCCATTGCGTTCCCGCAATTGCAGCGTTTCCAGGCGGAAATTGCAACCCAGAAACGTCCGTTTCCGGTTTGCCCCCTCTTCGTTCCAAAAGGAAAGCATAGCGAGCCGCCGTCAAATCTGGTGGAATATGCGCCGGGGTTCTTGTGAATCCAAGTCTGCGATAATGGTCTCGCCTGCAATCGTTCGCTGCCCTTCCCCGGCGAGGATGGCCGGCGAGGATGGCAAATATATATCGACGCGGCTGCCAAACCGTATGATCCCGATCCGCTCGCCTGCCGCGACGCTATCGCCTTGTCCAACGCCCGTGACGATTCGCCTCGCGGCGGCACCGGCAACAAGAACGGTGCCAATGCGCAGCGCCTCCTTGGTTTCGATCGAAAAACCGTGACGCTCATTCTCAGCCGGCGCTTCGGGTGCGGCAGCATTGCGGTGCTGCCCGGATCTATATACCGAGGTCTCTATGCGCCCGGTCACAGGCGCTCTAATCACATGGACGTCGAGCAAAGAAAGAAAGATGGAGACGCGCGTCATGGGATCGGCGCCAAGGCCGAGTTCCGGCGGCGGCGCGGCATTCACGATACCGATCACGGTGCCATCGGCCGGAGCTATGACGAGGCCCTCGCGCGCAGGCACCGTCCGCTGCGGATCCCGGAAGAAAAACGCAAGCGCCAAGGTGACGCCTGTGCCGAGGAGCCCCAAAGTGCTGGAGAGCAAAAACGCAACGACGGTTATGGCCGCAGCTCCGGCAACGAACTTATAACCATCTTTGTGAATCGGCGAGAATAACGCGAGGGCTTGCGAAAGAGCGTTGGGATCGGACACTATATTCCTCATATAGGACTGTTGAAGAACAGCGGCTTAGAGTTTGTACAAAACACAGGGCGAGGCTAATGTGGCCTCAAGTTGACACTGTCATGCAAATGACGCAACCGGCTCATACCCAGCAAACTGGCCGCATCGCCATCCCAGATCGCACCGCTCACCGAAGGAGAGTTTTAATGTTCCGGAAACTGGCCGCAACCCTTATCGTAGCGCTTGCTACGCTTTCACCCGCCAAGGCCGAGGATGCGGCGAAGCTCGTTCTGTCGATTCCCGCCGAAGTGACCGAGGTCGCAACCGCAGGCACTTGGTCCGACGGCGATGCGAGCGGCGTGTTCCGCGCGACGGTTCTCACCTCGCCCTCGGGCGACGGCACGCAAGCCCACCTTGTACTGCAATTGATGGCAGTGAGCCCGGAAGGCAACACGTCCAAGGTCTACAAGACCGTGACCGTTAAGAAGATCGACGACAAAAAGCTGCCGAACGCGTTTCTGGCCGTCGAGGAGGACGGAACCGAGAACGAAGTGACTTGGCGCGTCACGAGCTACGACAGCAATTCGAACGCCGATATCGGCGCGCTCGTCACCATTAATTCCAAAGGCGAGGTCACGGTGAAGGACGCCCCGAAAGAAGAGGACCAAGCCGCGCAGCAGGGCGAAGACAAGAAGAACTAGGCGCCCCTGGGATGGTGTATTGCAGCCCGTCCGTTTCTAGTCCGGAAATCTGCTTGAGGCTTTGAACCGGATCGCCGAAGCCGAGCTTCTATCGCGCCAAGCGCTCGCCATTGACGGGAAAAGCCCTGGGCAGGATCATCCACAGTAGGCATATAATTAAAAAAACTGGCGCAGCTACTGTAAGCCGCGAAGAGCTTGAGCTGCCGGCGGCCTTTGCGCTTGCCCGGGGATGTCTCGATGCCAACTGCCGTTTCCCGGTCAAACGGCCATGCGCGGATATAGCCGCGCTGCGATAGCAACCAGGACTACCAGCGTGCCGGCTAAGACGGCAAAATCGAAGGGCAATCCGTATGCCGAGGCTCCGCTTCTGAGCATGAGTGCGCGCAGCACGTCCACTTCATAAGTCAGCGGATTGAGTTGGGACACAGTCCGAAGCCAAGCCGGCATCAAGGAGATGGGATAAATAGCATTGCTCGCGAAGAATATCGGCATCGTCAGCACTTGGCCAATGCCCATGAATCTTTCTCGGGTCTTAACGAGACAAGCGATAATAAGGGAGAGCGTCGCGAACAATCCCGACCCAAGCACAATGATTGCCGCCACACCGAGAATATTAAGCGGCGAAAAGTCGATCCCAACACCCACAAAAAATGCGAGAATGTAAACGATGATCGCTTGAGAAAGCGCGCGTATGCCGGCCGAGATGGCCTTGCCGAGCACCAGAGCTGAGCGTGGCGCCGGGCTGACCAGGTAGCGGTGCAGGATACCGAGATCGCGTTCCCAAATGGCGGAAATGCCATAGAAAATAGCGACGAAGAGCGCGCTTTGAGCGAGAATTCCTGGGGCTAGAAAATCGAGGTAGCTGACGTTTTCCGGCGATAGGCCCCGCACCCTTGCCATAACCTCACCGAAGAGAAGAAGCCACAGCACCGGCTGCACTGCGCGCGTGAAAAGCTCCAACGGGTCATGGCGTAGCTTCTGCACTTCGGCAGCTGTAACACCGAAGACCGCGGTTATGTAACGAACGGACTGCGGCTCGCCGCCAATGTCATCCGTGCTGTCTTGCTGCCCGGCGTGCCCGTCTAACGTCGCCATAGCTTCTTTCCGTTTCGGTTTCGCTCGCATCTACAAGCGCCTCGAATACATCGTCGAGGGTAGCGTCAGGTCCTATACTGGATTTCAGCTCCGCGGGCGTACCGATCGCAGCGATCCGCCCTCGTGCGATGAGAGCCACGCGATGACACAGGGCTTCGACTTCCTCCATGTAATGGGAGGTCACAATGATCGTCGTGTGAAATCTTTGGCGCAACTCCGAAATATGATCCCAGACAGCTTCGCGCGCCGCTGGGTCTAGGCCGGACGTGGGCTCGTCCATAAACAAAACCGCTGGACGGTGCAGCATGCTGAGCGCGATTTCGAGCCGCCGTATCATCCCGCCGGAATACCGCGAAACAAGATGACCGGCGTAATCGGCCAACCCCATGATGCCGAGCGCGTCCAAAATCCTTTGGGCTTGCTGCTGGCGCGGAATGCCGTAAAGCCGCGCTGAAAGCAGCATGTTTTCGTAACCCGTGAGCGAGCCATCGGCCGATAGAAGCTGGGGCACATAGCCAATCTTCCGGCGAACCTCGCCTGCCTCGCGAATAATATCGCAACCGGCAACGGTTGCTGTACCGGATGTTGGAGGAAGGAGCGTTGTGAGCATCTTGATCGCGGTGCTTTTGCCTGCGCCGTTGGGGCCGATCAGCCCGAAAATCTCGCCTTTTGCGACCTCGAAAGAGATGCGGTCGACTGCAAAGAAATCTCCAAATTTCTTTGTAAGCTCAACGAGGCTAACCGCGCTCTTGGGCTCTGTGGATGTGTTTGTCTTGTCCTGCATCGGCCGCGCTGAGTCCTAGGCCTGGAAGTCGTCTATCGTAACGCGATACTTGCTCCTCCGCAGGCCTATTCGCAATGTGTTGCTGTCAAGTGAATGTGAGAGCTCCGGCTTTAGCCGCATGTTTGTGGAAACGCCTCGCGCCCGGTCCGGGCCCTGTAGTTTTCACGGCTTGACGGATATCAATGCAGTCGATTCGCAGAGGGGAGCATCCTTTCCCTGAAGCGGCGCGCAAAATGCGGCGCGGCGCGGAAAGCAGAGGCCCAACGTGGCGCGCGAAGTCTGCCGCCGTTCGTTTCTTCAAGGCTCCGCTCTAACAACCGCGGGGGCAGCCATGGCCGGCGCCTCGCCGGCGTTCGTTGGACGAACGGCGGAAGCGCCCGGAGCGCTGCGAGGGCCGCTCAATCTGACGGGAACCGAGATCGCCTGCAATAGAGGCGCCCGTTCGGCCTGCACGATTTTGCCCGGCGTGATTTCCCTTCGCTCCTTCAAGATATTAGCTATCGAAGTTGGCGTGCGCAGCGTGACGGCGGCCGGGACCCTAGTCCAGCGTGCAATTCTCAAAGCTGGTGCCGGTGGATGCTTTCACGCAAATGCTCAATGCCGCGGGAGAGGACCATGATGACACGACGTGAAACTACGGCCGGTCTCTTTGCAAGCGCGGCTCTTGCCGCAGCACCGGACCTTACCGCCGCGCAGGAGTTCAAGCCCGTCGCACTGCCGGCCCCGCGGACCGAAGGCGGCATGCCCCTCATGTCCGCACTCAAACTGCGCCACTCGACGCGCGAATATGCGGACCGGCCGCTTCCGCCGCAGATCCTGTCCGATTTGCTTTGGGCGGCGTTCGGCATCAACCGCCCGAGCGGCGATCGCACGGCTCCCTATTGGCGCCATATCATGGTGATCGACATCTACGCCGCGATGGCCGGCGGCGTATGGCTTTACGAGCCCAAGGCGCACACTCTCCTGCCTTACCTGCCGGCCGATATCCGCGCCGGGACCGGTCTTCAGGATTTCGTAGGCAAAGCACCGCTCAACCTCGTCTATGTCGCCCACGGCGAGAGGATGACCGATGTCTCGCCGGAGGACCGGCGCCTCTATGCTTCGGTCGACGCCGGCTTTATTGGCCAGAATGTCTATTTGTTCTGCGCTTCCGAGGGCCTCGCCACAGTGTTCCGCGGAGCCGTCGATTATAAGAAACTCGACCGGACCATGAAACTGCCTGAGGGACAATTCGTGACCTTTGCGCAGACGGTTGGATATCCTGGCGCCTAAGCAGAGTTCGATAACGATCTTAGGAGAAATTCGTACAAAAAAGCTAAAATGCCGCATGGGGCACCGGTTGGCGGCCGTCAAACGTTTCCCTCGCCAAAGCTAGCGGGCCGCATCGTCCGCCGCGCGCCCAACCATCCTGTGGATTGCGCGCTTTCCCGTATCGCATCGCCCGCGGCATGCCGCACACTTTGGCAAGTGATTCGACTTTCGGGGGCAAGCATGGCGAAAACGGCGGAGCGCACTTTCACGGTCGACATGTGGTGGACCGATCTGCACGATGTGGAGATCGGTTTTTTCATCCATTCGCGGCACCGGGCCAAATCGCGCGAGTTCACCCAGGATGCGGACGTGATCGGCGAGGTGCTGGAAGACGGCGAGCGCACCGGGCTCATCACCTATCGCCAAGGACTTTGGAAATCCGAGCATCCGGGCGAGAAGCGGCTCGTGCTGAAGCTTTTCACGCCGTCGATGAATTGGCGCGCCAGCATGGATATGCTCGTAGGCCGCAGCGTGCAGCTTTCAACCGGCGCCGGCGGTTTCCCGGTCATCGCCTATTCCATCCACATCGATGGCATGGACCAGGTGATCCAGCTGGAGCGCTCGGCGAGGAAATGGCCCGGCATGCCCGAGCAATTCTCGTTTTTCCTGATGGAGGACGGCGAGGCGCGGCTTTACCGGCTCCGGCAGGACTGGATCGATCTCGGCGGCGACTACACGCTCTACGATCAGACCGGCGCCAAGATCGGGCGCCTGAACGGACATCTCTTCGACGTCGGCGGGCGCTGGGATGTGACCATCGCCGGCACGCAGCCGAAGCAGCTTGCGACCGTTCTGCAGCTCGTCAGCGCCATGCTGAAGTTCAACAATGCGGCGCGGCGCCACGTCGGCCGGCTCACCCAAGGGGTCACGGCCGGGGCGATGAAGCTCGCGCTGGAGAAGCAGGAAACCGACCTTTATTTGAACCCGCGCCGGCCGCGTTAGGGGCGGATTAGACGGGGGGCGCGGATGTCGCCGGGCTGTCTGCGGCGAGAGCATGCGCGCGAATAGGATGTCGCCCGCGGAGCCGGTTCCAGGGAGTTTTCTCTGGACCGGCAGCGCCGGACGATGTTCGCAAAGGCAGGTCTGGGCTGGTGCGGCTAATCTCCTTGGTGCCAAGGGCGATAGTGACCCACAGGCGACATGGCGGCCGGAATTTCCGAAATACGGGTCTTTGAAGATCAGGCTGCCCTTAAATTTTCCTAAAAAATCGACTAGGTACGTCACAACGGGGAAATTTACGGTGGCAATCATTTTAACCCGGTCCTAATTCGACGGGTTTTATTGGTTGCATACCCATGGAACTGGGGCGTCGCAAATGAGCCACACGCCCGCCAAAGTTGTATCGATGCAACCTGAAGCTGGCGCTAAATAGTTTGCAGATGTACCGCTGAAGGGTACCACATTTCTCAATACAGCGTCATCGCGCCTTCGGTCTGACACAGGAGCTTTGCAGGGCTTATCGCGGTCGAATAAAATCCTGCGGGGAACGTCATGAGAAAGTTTCTACTTCTAGCTGCCTTGTTCGTGGCGCCGGGGCCGGCGTTGGCTGCGGATTTGCCGCCGCGCGAGGCGCCTCCAGCTTTTCCCTGCCTGTGGTTGCAATGAGATTAAATGTTATGACTGTAGAACAAGAGGCAGCGCTGCCGCTGTCCGCAAGGCAGTGCGGGGCCGTAGAGCGGGAGGCCGCCGGAGCTGAGTGGACCGTCGAGATCAGGACGAGAGCTCAAATCCAGGGCGTGCCAGCGTGGGCACACGCATTCGCGGGTCTCAGAAAAGACCGCCGCTATTACGAATTGGTGGAAGACACCATCCATCAAGGCTTCGAGTACCGCTATTTCGTTCTGAGCGACGAATATGGGCAAGTGCGAGCCATCCAGCCATTCTTCATCGCCGATCAGGATCTTCTTGCAGGCATGGGCGGAGGGGTCAGTAAAGCGGCGGCGGTGTTCCGGCGCATTTGGCCAAGGTTCATGCGCATGCGAACCTTGATGGTTGGCTGCGCAGCGGGCGAAGGGTATCTGGATGCGGAAGATGACGGATCCCGTTGCGGAATCGCCCGCAGCCTTGGCTCAACGATTGCAGGCCAAGCGCGGCAGCTGAAGGCATCCATGATTGTCTTCAAAGAATTCAAGGCCGCGGATAGGGCCGCGCTTGCGTGCTTGAAAAAGCATGGCTTCACACGTGTTCCGAGCATGCCGATGACGAGGCGGCGTCTGAATTTCGTGAGCTTCGAAGACTATATGCGAAATGGGCTCAGCGCAAAATTCCGCGCGCAATTGCGCCGGGAATTCAGGCGCTCCGCGGAGCGCGCGCAACTCGAAATGCGCGTTGTGGCCGACATCACTCCCCATATCGATGAGATTTATCCGCTCTACCTCGCCGTCTATGAGCGCTCGGGGCTCCATTTCGAGAAATTGACACCTGAGTATCTGTGCCGGCTCGGGCAGTCGATGCCGGATAAGTCACTCTTCTTCCTTATGGTCAAAGAAGGCAAAATCGTCTCCTTCAACTTATGCCTGGCCAGGGATAATGAACTTTGCTCGGAATATGTCGGCTTCGATTATTCCGTTGCGTTCGATCTTCATCTCTACAACGTCATGACCCGGAACATTATGGAATGGGCAATCGCCAACGGTTACCACTGGTATTGCTCGACCAGCCTTAATTATGAGCCCAAATATCACTTCAGGCACGACCTGGACCCCCTCGACCTTTATGTCCGGCATGGATCGCCGGTCATCAACTTTTTCATGAAACGGGCGCTGCGCTATTTGGAGCCGACCCGCGGCGATGCGATGCTGCGGTGGTTCCCGAACTACAATGATCTGCACGGAGACTGACGCGTCCTCCGGAGCGCGTTTGCTAGCCGTCGCAAACAACTAAGCGATGCTAAAAGTATGGCGGCGGTCTATGGCAGGTGTACGATCCGGTGGCGTTCGCCGGCTCTCCACGAGCGTGGTTAACGCCGGAATGGTAAACGGGGGTGACTTCGAATATCTCCCCGCCGCAAAAATCGCGCTTTTTCGCAATTTCACCCGCAAATGTGCGATTCAAAAAGTCCGTTAATCATAGAATCTTGCTGGGCTATGCAGTTGACTCCCGTGCCTCTAGATATAGGCCTTGCTTTTTGTTGGCGTTTACATGCCTCTTAAACTGCCGTTTTTTTGGTAGCTAAAAACTGGGTCAAGCTTCAGACATGGAAAATGCTAAGCAACTAACACGGCAACATAACACTTCAAGTCTTCCTCATCCACAAAGGCAGCCATATGCAAACCAGCGTCTTGAAGAAAATCCATGAACGCATTCAGCGGAAAAGCCTTCTTCAACCCAGTCACCACAACCCTGCCACCCTGATTGGTAACCCTTTTGAGCTCATTTAATGTTTCAGAGGGCTCTGGCATGTTCTGAAGCACTGTGAAAGCGAAAACAGCGTCAAAAAATGCTTCTCTAAAAGGTAAGTGGTCAGCATCAGCCTGCAAAACCAAAACATTCTGAAAAGCATGTGCTTGTTCTTTAGCTTTAAGCAAGAGCTTGCGTGAAATGTCAACGCCCACCAGTATCTTTGCCTTTGCTGCCACATAGCTGAAAAACAGGCCTGAGCCGCATCCAGCGTCTAAAACAGCGCGGTTGGCTACGTTGACGTTTTCCAATGCTACGCTGTATTTTGCCTTCTGCTCCTCCGAATATCGCTCGTTGTACATTTCAGCTGTTAAATCGTAACGTTGCATAACCTTGCGTTTGTCTTTCCAGCCTGTCATTTCTGGGTTCCTTCAAGAAATCTTATGTACTCAAGGAGTGACTAAAATAGTTGGCTGAAAAACAAAATTGCGGGAACCAAACAAAATCTCTGTCCTTACAGAACCAACACTTGCGGAAGCTGCCAAGCTAATAGAGAAAGCTTTCGCTCAAAGAAGAACCCTCATCGTTGCAGGTGCATGCCAAGTAAACTATGCTGGCAGGGCAAGTTCAACTCTTGAGCCTGGCGAACGCATCTTAATAATCAAAGCTGACGGCTCGCTTCTTGTTCACCGCCCAGTCGGCTATGAACCGGTCAACTGGCAACCCGCAGGCAGTATCTTCCACGTCAAAGCCAGCGAGGATAATCTTGAAGTTCACGCTGTGAGGCAGAAACCAAGAGAAAACGTCAAAATCACATTTAGCAACTTGCTTCTGGTTTCAGCCTTAAACTTGGACGATTCGGGAGAGTTTCTGCTTTACGCAAGCGAA